>CANPYJ010000001.1 GCA_947588275.1 uncultured Alphaproteobacteria bacterium
TAAAGGAATGAACCATGAATAAAGCTTTATTGTTGGCGGGTGTTGCCGCTTGCTTGTTTGCCGCGAATGCGAACGCTTTTGAGACAAAACCTTATGTATCGGCAAAATTGAGATATTCAATGATGGATAACGAATTAAAACTTACAGATGAAGACGGCTCCTGGGAATTCTCTGGTGATGATAATGTTTTGGGCGGCAGCCTCGCTGTTGGTCTTTCTTCTGCTGTTCAAGGCGGTGCAATCCGTACTGAGTTGGAATACAATAAAAATGCCAAGGCAAGAGATACATCTTATGATACAAAAACAGAAGTTGCGACTCAATCAACTATGTTAAATGCATATTATGATATTGATACCAATACAAAATTTTCTCCTTATGTTGGCGCAGGTTTAGGTTTTGCCAAGGTTAAAGCTTCATTGAAAGGGGATGGCGAATGGAGTGAATCTCAATATAACTTTGCTTGGCAGGCTGGCGCCGGTATCGGATATGCTTTAAATGACAATGTTACATTAGATGCCGGTTATCGATATGTCGATTATGGACATTGGACATATGGAGAAGCAATTAAATTAGAAAGCAAAGCGCACGAATTATATATTGGTGCCAGATACAGCTTCTAGTCTGACCAAAGCAAGTTATGTTTCATAAAGTCTGAGGCGGGATGGCAGCATTCCGCCTTTTTGTGTTCTCTTTCAAAAAAAACTCCGGATACTGCAAAATATCCGGAGTTTTTTCAGGAATAACGGAAAGCTTAGAACTTTTCCTGCAATTCAAAAAAATAAGCCTGAGGATGATCGCAAACCGGACATTTTTCAGGTGCCATGGGCGATTCCACGCGGCAACCGCAGTTGGCGCATTCCCAAATAACCTTGGTCGGACGATTAAAAATTTTGCCTTCGACCAAGGACTTGAGCAGCGCCTGATAGCGTTCTTCGTGTCCTTTTTCGATTTTGCCGACCATCTCAAACAGGACGGCAATTTTTTCAAACCCTTCGTCGCGGGCTTCTTTGGCCATGCGGGCGTACATTTCCGTCCATTCAAATCTCTCGCCGCCGGCGGCGTCTTTGAGATTGTCGACGGTTGAGGGTACTTCGCCGCCGTGCAGGAGCTTAAACCAGATTTTGGCGTGCTCTTTTTCGTTGTTGGCGGTTTCTTCAAATTTATCGGCAATGATGTTGTAGCCTTCCTTTTTGGCTTTGGAGGCATAATAAGTATATTTGTTGCGTGCCTGAGATTCTCCGGCAAAAGCTTCCATGAGATTTTTTTCGGTTTTAGAGCCCTTAAGTTCCATAGTCAAACTCCTTGGTTAAAGTTATCATTAATAGTGGTAATAAATTATTTTAAAGTTGTCAACGAGACAATTGCATATTATTTTTGAGAAAAAATTTGTTAGCGGAAAGGAAAACGAATGAAAGCCCTCGAAATCAAAAAAGATATTTATTGGGTCGGCGCCAAAGACTGGAATTTGCGTGAGTTTCACGGTTATGCCACACCCAAGGGATCAACTTACAACGCTTATGTGCTGCTGGATGAAAAGATTACGCTGGTTGACGGTGTCAAACACTATATGAGCCGAGAGCATATTGAACGCGTCAAAAGCGTGGTTGATTTTTCTCAAATCAGCTATGTGGTGGTCAACCATGTCGAAATGGACCACTCCGGCAATATTCCCGAAATTATGAAATTGGCGCCGCAGGCCAAAATTCTGACCAACGCCGCCGGCAAACAGGCCTTGGAGGCGCATTTCGATACGACCGGTTGGCAGTTTGAGCTGGTCAAGACAGGCGACACCGTTTCCATCGGCAAACGCACGCTGGCCTTTATGACCACGCCGATGCTGCATTGGCCGGATTCGATGATGACTTATGTGCCGGAAGAAAAACTGCTTCTTTCCAATGATGGATTCGGGCAGCATTTGGCGGTCGATGCTTTTTTTGTAAAAGACGCGCCGTTTGACATGGTGATGGAATACGCCAAGAGTTATTATGCCAATATTTTGTATCCGTTTGGCGCCCAGGCCGAAAAAGCGTTGCACACGGCCGGCGATATGGGCCTTGAGATTGAGATGATAGCCCCTTCGCACGGACTTATCTGGCAGGGGCAGGCAGAAGTCGGCGCCATTTTAGGTGCCTATGCCCGCTGGGCTTCCGGTCAGGATGCCGGCAAAGCGGTCATCGTCTACGATTCGATGTGGGGCGCCACCGCAGCGTTGGCCGAAACGGCCATGGGCGTTTTGCAGGAGTCGGGAATTCCGGTTTCCAAACATTGTTTGGCCAATGAAAACGTTTCGGAGATTATGCCGGCATTTTTGGACGCCAAATACGTCCTAATCGGCAATCCGACGCTCAATAACCAGCTTTTTCCGAGAGTCGCCGGATTTTTGACCTATATGAAAGGCCTTGGTCCCAAAAACAAGACGGCGTTGGCATTCGGTTCCTACGGCTGGCGTCCGGGGGTTGTCAACCAAATTCAACAGGTGTTTGACGAACTGGGTTGGCAAAGCGTGCCACCGTTTGAGGAGCGCTATACGCCCAAATCGGATGTGCGCGAGAAATTTGCGGCACGAGTTCGGGAATTGCTGCAACTCTAAAAAAACACAAGCCCCGCCTAAGAACGCGGGGCTTTTTTGTGAAAACCGCAGTCGGCGGCGATTCCGCGGCCGATGGAGGCAATTTTGAGCCCTATGCAGCTGCGGCAATGCGCCGGCGTGTCATTGACACAGATTTTGCCCGGATAAAGCTCGTAGAGTCGACGGTATTCGCCCTCGGTTACATTGGGCATAACCACGTTGGCACCGGCCTGCAAAGCCAAAATCCGCCCCCGCGGGTGCAGGCTTTCCATAGCGGTGGTTGCCGGAATATTAATGTCGGGCAGCAAGAGACGCATCAGCGCCATGGTTTTGAGAGCCAAAGGCAGCGTGCCGCCGCCGGCATCTTTGAGCGGGGTGTCCGGATGCGGAATAAACGGCCCGATGCCGGCCATGTCGACATCAAGTTTTTGCAAAAACAACAAGTCGTCGGCAATTGACTCCGGCGTTTGGTTTGGCAGTCCGACCATAATGCCGGAGCCAAGCTCATAGCCGAGTTCGCGAATCATCAACAGGCAATCCAGCCGATGCTGCCAGTCCATATCGGGGTCAAGCCGCCGATATAGTTCTTTGTCGGTGGTCTCAATCCGCATCAGATAGCGGTCGGCGCCGGCCTCGCGAAAGGCTTTGTAGTCTGCATAAGGGCGCTCGCCGATGCTCAAGGTGACCGCAACGCCGAATTTTTTGATTTGTTCAATGACGGGACACAGGCGCGCTGCCGTATAATACATGTCTTCGCCCGACTGCATCACGATTGTCTTAAATCCGATGGCCGCGGCCTTGCGCGCCGTCTCGACCAATTCGTCAGGTTCCAGGCGATAGCGGCGGACTTTGGCGTTGTCCTTGCGGATGCCGCAGTACAGGCAGTTGTTGCGGCAAATGTTGGAAAACTCGATAAGCCCTCGCAGATGAACGTCATTGCCGACGTACTGCCGCCGCACTTGGTCTGCGGCCGCGCAAACCGCCGCGTCACAACTGTCGTCAGTCAGCAGAGCCAAAAGTTCGGAGTGTTCCAAACGGTGTGTTTTGACGGCTTTGTCAATGAATTTTTGCATAATGGCCGATTGTATTATGCGGTTATGGAAAACACAAGAAAAAAATTGCATTCAATTTATATCCGTATTACATTAGTCAGTACCGCGACAAATAATTAAAGTTGAGAGAAAAAATGAAGATATTGATAGCATTTATGTTAAGTTTGTTGGCTTCGGCCAAGGCTTTGGCCAATCCGGCCTGTGCCGTGTGCACGGTGGCCGTTGGCGCTTCGCTGGAGATTGCCCGCCGCTACGGGGTTGACGACAGCGTGGTCGGCGTGTGGGCCGGCGCAATGCTGGCTCTGCTCGGATATTGGCTGATTTTGTGGTTTGAGAAAAAAGGCTGGAACTTCTGGGGGCGCAACGTTTTGCTGATGGCTGTCTCGGTTGGGTCCATCGGTTTTATGTATATATCGCACATGCCCTATAGTCCGCGCATAATCGGCATTTTTTATCTGGATCCGCTGCTGTTTTCAACTGTTTTGGGCGCTCTCACGTTTATCTATGTGTCCAAGTTTTATCAGTGGATGAAAGCCCACAACGGCGGCCATGCGCATTTTCCGTTTGAAAAAGTCGTGTTGCCGGTTGCGGCGCTCGCTTTGCTAAGCGTATATTTTAATTACTATCCGTTGTCCGGCGGGTCGTCGCAGGCAGATTTGCTCGACGCTTCCGGATTGTATGAATTCTCAGGAGATAAATAAATGAAAAAAGCCGAAAGCGTAAAAGAGTTTGTTGAGAGAATTGACGCCACCAAAAAAGTCAATCCTAAAGACTTGTCGTCGGATCAGGATTTGACAATCGCCATCATGAACCTCATCAGCATTGAGGAACATTTGGTGTTTTCGGGAGCCAAAACCGGCAAGACGTCGTTTTATGACTTGATACAAGATGTTCGCGAGCTGCGCAAAAACCTGATGCAAAAGGTTATTCCCGAATACGAGGGAGAAGTATGGTGCATTTCCAAGCATTTGCTCGCTTCAAGCATGCGCCTGATGGAAGTCGGAACCAAGCAGCAGTCGCTCGGGCACAAGGAAGATGCTTACAAACTGTTTAATCAGGCTTATGAGCTTTATTGCCTGTTTTGGGGATTGAACATGAAGATGCTCAGCGTCGATGACGTCAAATGGGTGGAAGACAATATTGACGACATCAAAAAAATCTCGTCGCGCCTTGAGACCTCTGTTTCGGCGCCGGCCGAGACGGCTCAGCCCTCAAGCGCTTTGTCCAAGATGAAAGCGTTTGTGCGCAAAGCGGTGGATTGTTGTATTGAATAAATATCAAGGAGAACAAGAATGTTTTTAGAGGCCGGATTATTGACACGCCGCTCGGTGCGCAAGTTTGATCCCGACAAAAAAATCTCGGATGCCGACATGGCCGATGTCTTAAAAATCGCCATGTATGCTCCGTCGGGATGCAACAAACAGTCATGGAGATTTGTGGTGGTCGACGATGCCAAACGCAAAGAAGAACTTATGCAGAATCATCCGCATATTGCTTTTTTGCGCGAAGCGGCGGCCGGCATAGTCGTCTGCGGTGACACCAACAGTCAATGCGATGAGGGATTTTGGGTTTTGGATTGCGCCACCGCCACGCAGAATTTGCTTTTGGCGCTTCACGGCAAAGGTTTGGGCGGCTGTTGGTGCGCGGTTTATCCTTATGTCGATCGTATGGCCGCGTTTCAGAGGGTTTTGAATCTGCCGGACAACATCAAGCCGCTGGCAATCGTGGTGGCCGGCTATCCGGCACAGATTCCGCCGCAACCTCAAAACCGTTATTCGCCGGACAAAGTTCACCATAATCAATGGTAAGCAAATAACGATGCACGAAAAAAAGGCTCCGTAACGGAGCCTTTTTTTATGCCGCAGACTTACAGCGTGATAATTCCGCGGGCAAAGGCATAAATGGCGAACAAGGCAATCAAAACCAACGCCCCGGCCAATATTCCTTCACCGTGCTCAAAGGCGCAGGCTTCGGGAGCATGCTGTTTGCGTGCCCAAAAATAGACCGGTATGCCGAGCGCAATAATCACCACGGCCATCAGCAGATAGTTGAGACCTGCGGCGTATATCAGCCACAGAGCATAGATGGAACCGATAATTGCGGTAATCAACGCTCCCGAGCGCTTAAACAAAATGCCGCTCGGATATTCGCCGTCTTCGCAGAGTTTCCACAGATAAGCGCAAGAGGCAAAATAGGCCGGCAAGACCATAACGCTGGTGATTGAGAGCATGGTATTCCAAGCATTGTTTGAAAAATAGACCAACAGCAAAAACAACTGCATGGCAATGCTGGTCACAATCAGCGAAACCGACGGCGAGCCGTTTTCGTTTTCTTTGGTGAAAGCCTTCGGAAAAGTTCCGTCCTCGGCTGCGGCCTGCGGGATTTGGGCGGTAACCATTGTCCAGGCCAGCCAGCTGGTCAAAACCGAAACCAACAAACCGATGTTCATCAGCCAGGCGCCCCAACGGCCGACAAATTGCTCCAAAACGCCGGCAGTAGACGGGTTGGGAATGAGCGCCAGCTGCGCCTGCGACATATAGCCGAACGGCAACAGCGAGAGCAGCACATAAACAATCCAGCATCCCAGAAAACCCAAAATGGTCGCGCGACCGACATCATTGGCGCTGCGTGCGCGGTTAGACATCACCACCGCTCCCTCGATGCCGATAAAAGCCCACAGCGTGACCAGCATAGTGCTTTTTATCTGCATGCCGAGACCGCCCAGTTTGGCGCGGGTAGCCATCGCTTCACCCCAGAAATCTAAATCAAATTTCGAAAAACTGAAGGCAAACAGCATAATGAGGATAAACAAAACCAGCGGCACAATCTTAACAATCGTGCCAATGGTATTAATGGCGCTGGCCTGACGTACGCCGCGCAAAACCAAAAAATTAAATCCCCAAATGATGATTGAGCCGAAGATAATGGACAGCAGATTGTTGCCGCCGGCAAAATAAGGCGGAAAGAAATAGTTGAGGGCGTCCATCGTGATGACGGCATAACCGACGTTTCCGCATACCTGACACAGCCAATAAGACCAGCCGATCGTAAACCCGACATACGGTCCAAAACCGGCGCGGCTGTAAGAATAGATGCCGGTTTTGAGGTCAGGGCGCGCCATCGACAAAATAGAAAACGTGCGGGCAATAAAAAAGATGCCGAAGCCGGTAATCAGCCACGCCAGCAAAACCGCGCCCGCTGAAGCGCCGGCTGCCATATTTTGCGGCAGACTGTAGATTCCGCCGCCGATCATCGAGCTGATGACAATGGCCGCCAGAGCCAAAACTCCGAGGCCGTTTGAATTGGTTTCGGCTTGCAGAGCAGAGTTATTGGATACTTGCGTAATTTTCATTGATATTATTCCTCTGATAAATTAAGACGGCTTGTCCCCGGATTGGCATCAGCCGTTCTGGGGACAAGCAAAACTCAGTTTAGGCCTGCGCCGGTTCGGCATGTTCAAAGTTCAGGAAGCCGAGAGCCGTCAGGCTGTATCCGAATTGTTGCGTGATGTTCACATAGTTGTGCCACATCTGAAACTCCGAATGTTTTTCCACGCCGCGGATAGACAACTCGTGATTCAGCGATTTGTTGAGCCACATTTCGGCATGGCCTTTGGCAATGTCATCATCAATCTGAGTGTCAAAAAATTCCACATATTCTGCCGCCCAGCCGCCGATAAGCTCGCCGTTTTTGTCTTTGCCCCAGCAGATGCCCAGTCCGGTGGCAATAGCTTTATGTTTGTCGCGGCTGGCGCCGTGTCCGGCCATAATCACTTCCAAAACCGCACCGTGTTTGAATTGGCTGGCGATTTTGTCGTTGAGGGGCACAATTTTGCCAAACAGTTCTTTGGGCAAAACCGAGGTGTAGGGCACGACGTTAAAGTTTTCGATTTTGGCCTGCATCAGAGCCGAGTCATAACAAAAGGTCTCAAACGGTTGCGGCGGAATGCCGTCATCAGCTTGTCCGGCACCGCCGGTAATAAATGCAAATGTAGGGTAACGTACGCCTTCAGTCATAATGTTTCTCCTCTAATCGGGTTAAAAAAAAGTAGACCACAGCTTTTATACAGCTGCTATAAACCTAATCAGCAGTTTAGCGATTTACACTAGCCATAAGGTTTAGGCGTATGACAAAACAAAACCCGCGACAGCATGAGACTGCACGCGGGTTTAAAAGTTCAGGCAAAAAGTTCTGCCAATTTTAAGATGCGTAAATCCGACTCTGTCAAATCTACCCGCGGCTTGTCGTCAAGCTTCAGGCGGGCAGCCAGTCGAGTGGCTGAGGATTTGACCAACACAGACATTCCTTGCTGATAGATGGTCTCTTTCAGGCCGCAGAGCAGGGCAAAAGCTTTCTCGCTGATTTCATCGTTAAGGAAAATATAAGCGATAAGCTGCGCTGGTGCATAACCGGCATAAGAAATGCTGTCTCTGATAAAGTCGAAGCACACGTTTTTGATGTCTGCCGGCACGTCATGTCCCGATTCAAAAGTTTTGAGAACGACGCTAATCTGTTTTTGAAACAAATCATAGTCGTTTGCAAACCGCGGTTCCAAAGCCTGATAAAGCTCGTGAACACTGGGTTTGGCACCGATTTTCCACAAATTGTTGACGTGCTTTATGCTCTGTTTGGTATAAAGCAGGTCTTCCTCGTCCCGCCGGCTCAAAGTTTCATAACGGGCGGCCGTGGCCGTCAGTGTGTCTTCATGCTCCGCATCGTGCAAAGCGAGAAAAGCGTCTTTATAAAAGCTGCTTTCGCGCTTTTCCAGTCGTTGCAAAAGCGAAATCATTTTGCCGATTTGTTTTTTGCGATCGGACTTGTCTTGTCGGACATAATAGCGACGGCTGATTGTCAGCGCTTTTTTGACCGAAACGGCAGGATCGGTAATAATGTTGTATAAATCCGCCACGCTCACATGCAGCTTGGTACGTCGCATTTCTTCCAGACAATTTTTATGCCATTCGGCATAGATTTTTTTCTCCGTCCGATTCAAACGTTGAAACAAGGCTATTGTTTCGTCCATAATCTGAGGATCGTTTTTGACTTTTTCCCAAAACCATTTGCGGGTAATCGGAGCCGCAGATGACAAAAGAGTTTTGATTTCTTTATCCATTGTTTATAAAAATTAAGAATTAATAATTATTTTACAGCTATCCAATATATACCGATTCGCGCAATTAGGCAAGATGTTTTTGTCTAAAATAAAAAAACTCCCGATAAAATCGGGAGTTAAACTTTTAATAAGCGCTGGCTTTTTGAACCACACTTAGTAATTCGTTAAAAGCCTCCAACCGCTCGGATTTGCGGGAGACATGCTTTTCCCGTTCAATTCCGCTGAGGTTTTCGGACCATTCCAGACGTTTTTGCTCTTTGTCGCGTTGGTTTTCAATCAAAGGAATCAAATTCTTGATCAGCAATGCAGAAAACTTTAGTTTGAGCTGATGATTGCCATCAAGCATCAAACGCACGGCATCCAGCGGAACGAAGTCCGGATCTTGCCATAATTGGTACCAAAATTCGTAGCTGTGCATTTTATGTTCGGCAATCCATTTGGTACAAAAATGGTTTAGTTCTTTGGACGAGTCAGGGTAACGCAATCCCAAAATCAACAAATTGTTGACGGTTTTCGGATAAGCGTAACAATTGTTTTCGACCAGGCTGCAGAAACGCTTTATTGTCTCAGGTTCAAGCTTTGATGCTTCAATGTTGCGGTAAGTGACATAAAGCTTGATTTTACTGCGCAGGATGTTGATAAAACGATGAAGTTCTATTTCAACTATCGTGCGCGGACGATTACGGTCGATTTCATCTGCAGGTTTGCCGGGAGCCTTGGAATTTCGTTTTGACTCGCGCTTAATCCACAGATTAGACAGATACTGAAACGCTTCTTCCGTAATTTCTCCTTGTTTGCGCCACATATGGAGCAGTTGAAAACGTTCGTCCAGACTGCATCCTTTGAGTTGCAAGTTCTGACTCGCATTAAGTTTGATTTTCATAAAAATTTATTTAAATAATACAATAAAAAATTAGCAAGTAAGCCCATTATAAACACAAAAATATTCTTTTTCAAGATTTTTATGGCTTTATTAAACTTTTTGGACTTAAACTGCGTTTAAATGGGTGGATGTTAAATCTCGAGCAAAAATAGCGAGGATAGAATGAACAAAATTGCAAAGATTGTCGTCGTCGCGGCCGCCGCGGCGGCAGCCGGATGGTTTTGGTGGCAGCCGTCCGCGGACAAAAGTTCTTATAAGACCTATAATTTGACAACGGGGGAGATTGTTCAGAAAATCACCGCTTCCGGCGTGATTAATCCGATTTCGACCGTCAACATCGGCACCCAGGTGTCGGGCACCATCGCCGAGATATTTGTCGACTTCAATTCTCCGGTCAAAAAAGATCAGCTTTTGGCTCAGATAGACCCGTCTTTGTTTCAGGCAACGGTAGATCAGAGACAGGCCGCGCTTGATATTGCCAAAGCCGAGGTCAGCGTGGTGGAAAACGACATCGTCTATTACAAAAAACATCTTGACCGCATCAAAAAACTCAACAGCTCCAAATATTCCACCGACAAAGAACTTGAAACCGCCCAGCGCGATTATGACAATGCAGTGGTGCAAAAAGCCCTCAAGCAGGCTCAGGTCATGCAGGCCGCCGCAGCTTTGCAGCAAGCGCAGATAGATTTGCGTTACACCAAAATCATCTCACCGGTGGACGGTATCGTGGTTTCCAAGGAAGTCGAAGTCGGGCAGACCGTAGCCGCCAGTTTTCAGACGCCGACCTTGTTTAATGTGGCGGAAGATTTGACCAAAATGCAGATTGAAGCTTCGGTTGTGGAGGCCGATATTGCCAAAGTTCAAGAAGGACAGACGGTTGAGTTCAGCGTCGACAGCTTTCCCGATGAAACTTTTTACGGCATAGTCACTCAGGTGCGCAACAATCCGATTACCACGTCTAATGTTGTGACTTATGAGGTGATTATCGAAATCGACAATCGCGACCTGAAGCTCAAGCCCGGCATGACGGCTAATGTGGAAATTATTACCGCGCAGAAAAAAGACGTGCTGTTGGTTCCCAACAAAGCGTTGCGTTTTTTTGTCACCGATGCAAACGGGGAAACCAAGCGCTATAAAGACAAAGGTCTGTGGATAATGAAAAACGGCCGGCCGGAGCGTCTGAGCATTACGACCGGCGCCAGCGACGATGACTTTACGGAAGTAAGCGGCGACGGCTTGCGGGAAGGCACGGAAGTGATTGTTGAAAAATCTGATACCGCCGCCGCGTCGGCCAATATGAGAATGAGGATGCCGCGCTGATGCCGCTGATTGAGCTCAAAAACATCACCAAGTCTTATCCGTTGGACGGACTTGAATTAAAAATTCTCAAAGGCATCAGCCTGACCATCGAGCATGGCGAATTTGTGGCAATCATGGGGCCTTCGGGATCCGGAAAATCAACCTTAATGAACATTTTGGGTTGTCTTGACAAACCGACGTCCGGACAATATCGCCTGGACGGCAGAGCCGTCGAAAACCTGACGCCGGACGAGTTGGCAGAAATTCGCAATCAAAAAATCGGCTTTGTTTTTCAGGGCTTCAATCTGCTGTCGCGTACCACCGCACTGGAAAATGTCGAATTGCCGATGGTTTATGCCAATGTCTCGGAACCCGAACGCGCCGCAAGAGCCGAGCGGGCGCTGACACAGGTCGGCTTGCGCGAGCGGATGCATCATCAGCCCAATCAGCTTTCCGGCGGTCAACAGCAGCGGGTAGCCATTGCCCGCGCCATCGTCAACGAAGCGCCGATTATTTTTGCCGATGAACCGACCGGCAATCTTGATACAAAAATGAGCGTGGAAATTATGGAATTGTTTACCAAACTCAATAAGGAACTGAAACGCACCATTATTTTGGTGACACATGAAGAAGACATTGCCGGCTTTGCCGACCGCGTCATCAAAATCGTCGATGGCGAAATCCATTCTGACGCAAAGGTAAACAAATGATCGACATCAAAACCATTTTCAGCATTGCCGTTCGCGCTATCAAAGCTAACAAAATGCGCTCCATTCTGACCAGTCTCGGCATCATCATCGGTGTTGCCGCGGTAATCGTTATGCTGGCTATTGGCAACGGCGCGCAAATTTCAATTCAAAACGAGATGAAAACCATGGGCTCCAATCTGATTATCGTACGTTCCGGCGTTGCGACTTCCAGCGGCGCCCGTGGCGGCCACGGTTCGCAGCCGACCATGAAAGCCGCTGACGGTGATGCCATACAGGAAAAAATATCCGCCATCAGATTAGCGGCTCCGATTTTGGAAGAAACCGCCCAGATTGTATATGGCAATGCCAACTGGTCTACCGGCATCACCGGAACCGACAACCGGATGTTTGAAATAAAAGATTGGGACTTGGCATACGGCCGCCTGTTCAGCGAATCAGACGTCAAAAACGCCGCCAAAACCGCCATCTTGGGCAAGACCGTCGTCAACGAACTGTTCGGCGATGTCGATCCGTTGGGCAAAACCATCCGCATCAAGGGCATGCCGTTTCAGGTCATCGGCGTGTTGGTCGGCCGTGGGCAAAGCGGCATGGGACAGGATCAGGACGATGCCGTCTTTATTCCGATTTCCACTGCGCAGAAAAAAGTTATGGGAACCATGTTTCCCGATCAGGTGCGGTTTATCATGCTTCAGGCCGTCGATTCGCAAAGCACGTATACCGCGCAGGACGAAATCAAGCAACTCTTGCGCCAACGGCATAATTTGGGGCTCAACAAAGAAGATGACTTTGTCATAATGAACCTGACGCAAATGATGGAAATGATGGAAAACTCCACTCGGATTATGACTATTTTGCTTGGTTCAATAGCCTCTATCTCGCTTCTGGTCGGCGGCATCGGCATTATGAACATCATGCTGGTGTCGGTGACCGAGCGTACGCGCGAAATCGGCATCCGTATGGCCATCGGCGCCAAATCGTGGGACATTCGCTGGCAGTTTCTGACAGAAAGTTTGGTCTTGTCGCTCATCGGCGGTTTGGCCGGTGTGGTGATTGGTTTGGTCGGAGCGGAACTGGTGGCGCATTTTTCGACATTGCCGGCCAAAGTTTCAATCTTTTATGTCTTGCTGCCGTTTTCGTTTGCCGGATTGGTCGGCCTGTTTTTTGGCTTTTATCCGGCCTACAAAGCCTCGCTTCTGAATCCGATAAACGCGCTGCGTTACGAATAAGCGCAAAAAAAATGCCCGTGCGGAAGACGGGCATAGAATCAAAAAAAGATATTTACTTCAAGGCTGCACGCAAAGCTTCCGCGGCTTCATCCAAACGGGTGGCATCGGGACCGCCGGTCTGAGCCATGTCCGGACGTCCGCCGCCGCCTTGCGCACCGACAAACGGCGCCACATGCTTAATCAGATCGACAGCCGGATATTTGCCTTTAAGGTCATCGGTTACGCCGATGACAACCGAGGCTTTGCCGTCGTTGGCCGTAAGCAGGGCGGCAATCGTGTTGGTCGGATATTGTGACTTGATTTCATCAACAAAGGCTTTGAGTTCCTTGGCATTGATGTTTTCCAAAACTTTTGCCACAAAGCGGATGCCGTTGACGGTCTCAAAACTGTCCGGATTGTCGGCAGCTTTGTTGCTGACCAGTTTTTTCTTAAGTTCAAAGACTTGCGCCTCAAGCTGTTTTTTCTCTTCCAACAGCTGAGCAACGCGGGTTTCAATGTCGTTAAAACCGGCTTTGAGGCATTGTCCGACATGACGCAGTTTATCTTCGACCGACTGATTAAACTTTTCGGCGGCCGCTCCGGTCACGCATTCCAAACGCCGCACGCCGGCAGCCACGGCGCTTTCGCTGACGATGTTAAAATAGCCGATGTCGCCGGTGTGTTTGACATGCGTGCCACCGCAGAGTTCGGATGATACGCCGTCGCCGACGCACACCACGCGCACCTCATCGCCGTATTTTTCTCCAAACAAGGCCATCGCGCCGGACTGAATAGCGTCGCTTTGGCTCATCAGCTTGGTATTGACCGGATAGTTGGCGCGAATCATCTGATTGACGGCGGTTTCCAAATCGCGCAGCTCGTCTTCATTGATTTGTTTGGGATAAGCGATGTCAAAACGCATGCGTTCGGCGGCCACCATAGAGCCCTTTTGGGTAACGGTTTTGCCGTATTTGTCTTGTAACGCGCGGTGCAGCAGGTGCGTTACCGTGTGATTGCCCTCAATGGCGTGCCGGTTTTGGGCATTAACCTCAAAGCAGGCCGTGCAGCCGGTTTTGATGACACCTTTAACCAGACGGCAGATATGGGCATAAAGTCCGTCAAGTTTCTTTTTGGTATCGATTACCACGGCCTCGAATCCGTCGCCACAGATTTTGCCGATGTCGCCAACCTGACCGCCCATTTCGCCATAAAAGGGCGTTTGATTGGCCAGCAGATAAAATTCGCCGTTGTTGACGGTGTCGACAACTTTTCCATCTTGAACCAAAGCGGTGATTTGGCAATCGGCCTTGAGCGTGGTATAGCCCAAAAATTCGGTTCCGCCGAGTTTGTCTTGCAGTTCAAACCATATTTTTTCGGTTCCGCTGTCGCCCGAGCCGGCCCAATTTTTGCGGGCTTCGGCTTTTTGCCGCGCCATGGCGGCGTCAAAAGCCGCGGTGTCCACCGCAATTCCTTTGGATTTGAGAGCGTCTTGCGTCAAATCGAGCGGAAAACCATAGGTGTCATAGAGCCTGAAGGCGGTTTCGCCGTTGAACGTATCGCCGTTTTTGAGGTTGGCAGCCTCTTCGTCCAAGAGTTTCAGCCCCTTGTCCATGGTGCGGATAAAACGCTCTTCTTCCAGCCGGATTGTATCTTTAATCAGAGCTTCCGCTTTGTAAAGTTCCGGATAAGCCTCGCCCATTTCCTTTTGCAGTGCCGGCAAAAGCTTATACATCATCGGTTCGTTGACGCCCAGCAGATGGATATGGCGCATGGCACGCCGCATAATCCGGCGCAGAACATAGCCGCGTCCCTCATTGGAAGGCAGGACTCCGTCGGCAATCAAAAACGCCGAAGAGCGCAGATGGTCGGCAATGACATTGTGCGATGACATCAGCGGCCCTTTGGGATCAGAATTCGCAATATCGGCAATCGCTTTAATCAGGTTTTGAAAAAGATCGATGTCATAATTGGAGTGAACGCCCTGTAAAATGGCCGAGATGCGCTCCAGTCCCATACCGGTATCAATGCATTTTTGCTTAAGATCAATACGTGAGCCGTCGGGCAAATCTTCAAATTCGTCGAAGACCAAATTCCAAATTTCAATCCAGCGGTCGCCGTCTTCCTCGGGCGTGCCGGGGAGACCGCCCCAAACCTGCTCGCCGTGGTCATAAAAAATTTCGGAGCAATAGCCGCAGGGGCCTGTATCGCCCATCTGCCAGAAGTTGTCTTTGGTTTTGATGCCGATAATCCGCTCATCGGGCAGGCCGGAGACTTTGCGCCAGATATTACGCGAAACTTCATCGGTATGAAAATAAGTGACGGCCAGCCTGTCGCGCGGAATATCGAACTCTTTGGTTACCAATTCCCAGGCAAAAGCAATGGCTTCGTCTTTGAAATAGTCGCCGAAGGAAAAGTTGCCGAGCATCTCAAAAAAAGTGTGATGCCGCACGTCATAGCCGACGCTGTCCAAATCGTTGTGCTTGCCGCCGGCTCGCACCGATTTTTGCGCCGTGGTTGCCCGTTTGTAGGGCGCCGTTTCGTTTCCGGTAAAAATATTTTTAAATTGCACCATTCCCGAATTGGTAAACATCAAAGTCGGGTCGTTGTTCGGCACCAAAGAAGACGACGGAATAATCTTGTGGCCGTTTTTGGCAAAATAATTCAAAAAAGTGTTTCTAATTTCCTTAACGCCAGTGGTCATTTTTTGTTGTCCTAACTGCACATAAACCATTAACCTCAATCCATATAGCAATTTTGCCTGCCTGTCCAGCGTTTTTTGCGAAAATAATATCTAATCTTGCCAAATGCGCAAAACCGGATAAAATACTTCAAAAAGACGGGAGAAGCGAAGTTGCAGTTTAAGGATAATCTGTTGGAAGCCAAAGTTGTCGGCAAGTATAACAAGCTGATAGTGGATGTGCGCCTTGCAGACGATTCGCCGGCGGTGGCTTTTTGTCCGGCTTCAGACGTCTCGCAAATGTGTTCGCTCGGCAAACGCGTTTGGATAAAACGCCTGCGTCAAAAGTCAAACCGCATTCCGTTTGAGGTTGTCTTTGTGGAAGACGGCGGCGCAATGGTTTTCGGTTGTCCAAACCGCAACAACGATTTGTTTGAAGAGGCGTTTAATGCCGGTAATTTGCCGGAGTTTGGCTCTTATGTGTCGTGTCGGCGGATAGAAGCCGGCTCGCCGCTTTTGCACAGTGATTTTGAGCTGACGGACGATGCCGGCGGCAAATGTTGTGTCTATGTGACCAACATTTATCGCAAATTGGGCGGCAGCGCCGTTTTTCCCACCGAGGTCAACTTTTTTGAGTTGACGTTGTTTGAAGAACTGCGGCAGCTTCGCGCCCAAGGGTATGCTACGGCGGTTTTTATGATTGTGCCGCGCGCCGATTGTCAGGATGTGAAGTTCAGTTGGGCTTATGCGCCTCTGGCCGCCGCCAAAATTTATGATGAAGCAAAAAATGGCTTGAAATTTGTAGCTTATGGTTGCAATATTGAGAAAAAATGTGTAACCCTTTCACATTTGATTCCGATATTGTACTAGAGAGGTTTTCGAAGTGTCGTATAAGCGTAAAGACGGAATAGTAATACACGATAATCAGGATGACTTGGCCAAAATGCGCGTGGCCGGAAAATTGGCGGCCGAATGTCTGGACTACATTACGCCGTATGTTCAGGTGGGCGTGTCTACCGGAGAACTGGACGATCTTTGCTATAAGTTTATTACCGATCACGGTGCGGTGCCGGCTTGTCTGGGTTATCGCGGCTATCCCAAAACCACCTGCATCTCGGTCAATCACGTCATCTGCCACGGCATTCCGAGCAATGAGCAAAAGCTGGCCGACGGCGACATCGCCAATATCGATGTCACCGTAATTGTCGACGGCTGGTACGGCGACACAAGCCGAATGTATTACGCCGGCACGCCCAAAATAAAAGCCAAACGCCTGTGCGACGTTACCTACGAATGTCTGATGCGCGGCATCGAGGTCGTGCGTCCCGGCGCCCACCTTGGCGACATCGGCGCAGTGATAGAAGAATACGCCGACAAATACAATTATTCTGTCGTCGATATGTTTTGCGGCCACGGACTGGGACAGGTGTTCCACGACGAGCCCAACGTTATGCACTGCGGCCGCAAAGGCACCGGCGCACTGTTGGAAGAAGGCATGTTCTTTACAATAGAGCCGATGATCAATATCGGCCGGCCGGACGGCATTATTCTCAAAAACGGCTGGACTGCCGTAACCCGAGACAAAACTTTGTCGGCGCAGTTTGAACATTCGCTTGCCGTCACCAAAGACGGTTGCGAGGTCTTTACATATTCTCCCAAAGGGCTGGACAAACCGCCGTATAATTTATAATCAAACTATTATTGCGACAGGACTAGGACGACAATGATAACACCCAACGACCAACCGGATTACCTCGGACATCGTGAACGGCTGAGACAACGATTTTTGCGCGGTGGCGGTCGCGACATGCCGGACTATGAGTTATTGGAGTTGGTGCTTACCATTGCTATTCCGCGCCGCGATGTCAAACCGTTGGCCAAGAAACTGATTGGTCATTTTGGGTCGTTTGCCGACGTTATCAATGCCGACAAAGAAGAGCTTATGAGCTTCGACGGCGTCAAGGAAGCCACGGTAACCGTTTTCAAAATCATCAATGTGGCCGCTCAAAGAACTTCGTGGCAGCACCTGGCCAGCGATGACGCGCCGATTATTACCAAGCTGGATGATCTGATTGATTACTGCCGTTCGTCAATGTGCTACAGCGATGTCGAGGAAATGCGCCTGATATATCTGGATGCCAGATTACAGGTTTTAGGCGAAGAAATTATGCAGCGCGGCACAATCAATCGCGTGGCGGTTCATCCGCGGGAAGTAATCAAATTGGCAATCCAGCATCATGCCGCCGCCCTGATTATGGTGCACAATCATCCTTCGGGCGATGTTCGTCCGTCGGCCGCCGACAAAACAATGACGCTTCAGCTGAGCGAGGCCTGCAAAACCATGGGTGTCAGACTGATGGATCATCTGATTGTCAGCCGCAGCGACGCGTTCAGTTTCAAAGAACACAATTTGCTTCACGAAGGCGGCAACCCGCTTATTGATCTTCTGAGATAAAAGTCTCAATCAGATAAGTCAAATTGCTGGCAAACAGTTTGACCGAGATGGCCAGCAGAATAATGCCAAAAAACTTGCGGATGACATAAAGGCTGCCCAGACTGGTTATGCGCGAGATTTTTTTGGTCAGCTTCAGCACCGTATAAACCACAATCATATTGGCAATCACCGCGCTCAAAATATTGAAGGTGTCGTATTGCGAGCGGATGGAGATGAGGGTTGTGAGTGCTCCGGCACCGGCAATCAGCGGAAATACCACCGGAAAAAACGTGGCGTCTT
The DNA here is from genome assembly GCA_947588275.1 of uncultured Alphaproteobacteria bacterium. Lineage (GTDB taxonomy): Bacteria > Pseudomonadota > Alphaproteobacteria > RF32 > CAG-239 > CAZU01. Next base: position 18,243 of record CANPYJ010000001.1, read on the forward strand.
TGGGCGAGCCTTCTTGCTCTTTAAAAATTTGAATGTCCAGAATCATTTCCAGTGCCATAACAAAGATAATAAACGAGCCGGCAATTGCAAACGATGCGATATCAACGTGAAACAGCCGCAAAAACGCTTCGCCGACAAAGTAAAAGATGATAAACATAACAAAGGAGAGGAGGGCGGCCTTGCCGGCGTAAACTTGCTTGCCGTTTTTGCGCAGATTGAGGATAATCGGTACCGAACCGGGAATGTCAATAATGGCGAACAAAACGAAAAAAGCGCTGATAAATTCCTCAAAACTAAAATGCCCAATGGTCATGATATCCTCTTCTCAAAATAAAACCCCAGAAAATCCAGGGTTCAAAAATGGCGATCCCGAGAGGATTCGAACCTCTGACCCACAGCTTAGAAGGCTGTTGCTCTATCCAGCTGAGCTACGGGACCATTACTGATGTGGTCGGGACTATTGGATTCGAACCAACGGCATCTTGCTCCCAAAGCAAGCGCTCTACCAGGCTGAGCTAAGTCCCGTTTTACAGCCCCTATAATTAGCCGAATTAATTTATTTTGCAAGTGTTTTTTTTGCCGTTTTGGGGCAAGATTGGATAAGGGCTTTACAAATAAGTTGAAAGGTATATTATCCGAAGTCGAAAAAATAGTGCGGATAAGGACACAAGATGAAACGCTTTCAGCGTCGTGAAGAAGATTTTGTCTGCGAACACTGCGGAGCAAAAGTTTTGGGCAACGGCTATACAAATCATTGCCCGCGCTGCTTATATTCCAAACACATAGATATCAACCCCGGCGATCGGGCGGCTGACTGCGGCGGTTTGATGGAACCGGTTGATATTGAGCTCAAAAACGGCAAATATGTTGTGGTGCAGCGCTGTCAAAAATGCGGCTTTGTTCGTCGCAATAAAGTGGAAGATTCCGATAATTTTGAGGCTGTTCTGAATATTTCCCGTCACAAGGCTCAAACATTCAAAGATTAATTTTGCGGGGAGTCTCGTATGGGTTATTTGGCTTTGGTTTTGGCCGGCATTTTGTCCGGCGGCATTGTTTTTGGCGCCAAAATTTTGGAGATGAACGGGGCAACGCCGTTTGAGCTGATGTTGTTTCCAAGCCTGCTCGGCACGATAGTGTGTCTGCCGTTCATTCGCAAGGATATCGCCACCTTCATAAAATTTCCGACCATCGTTACGCTGCTGTTCATGTTATCGGAACTGGCGGTGACTGTGGGCGAATATGTACCGCTGTTTTTGCATGTTTCGGTAACGCTTGTGTTGCTTTTGGTATACATGCAGCCGGTTTGGACAATTTTGATTGAACGTTTTTATTTTAAGCATCAAATTTCGCTTCTCAGCTGGTGGTTGGTCGGATTTATGGTCTTGGGTCTGCTGTTGCTCATCAATCCGTTTGCGGCCGAAAAATTCTCAATTTTGGGAATGTTTTTGGCATTGTTGGCGGGTGTTGGCGAGTCGGTGTGGATTATCGTCAGCAAATATTTTTCCAAGCGCGGCATCAGTCCGTTGTCTACTTATTGGTGCGCCTGCCTTTATACGGTAGTGCCACTGGCTTTGATGTATTTGGCCGCCAATGACTGGTTTCCCCGTCGGCTGGCAGCGTTTGACGGGTTGAGTTTTGATTTGGGCGGCCGTTTATGGCTTTGGTTTCTTATTTACGGCTTGTTGATTTATCTGCCGGCCAATGTATTGGTTTTTGTCGGCAATAAAGATGTTCCGGCAGGCATCATCGGGATGATACTCCTCCTTGAGCCGGTCGTCGGAATTGCCCTTGACGTCATTTTTTTGCACAATCCGCTGACATGGAACTTGATTGTCGGCGGCCTGATTATCTTGGGCGCCAACATTATATTGATTGCCAAAAGGGCGGTTTAGAACGGTGGGATAAGCGTTTTCCGCTGTTGCGTTTTGCCTCATGTTTGTTTATATTGAACTGAAAAAGAGGTGACCAAAATGCAAAAAAGCGCGCTTGTCAGTGATTTTGACGGCACAATCAGCGACAATGATTTTTTCTGGTATGTCATCAAACAATACCTGACGCCGGACGATATCCGTCCGTGGGAAATGTATCAGCATGGCCGAATAACGCATTTTGAAGCCTTGCGTCGTATATTTGCCAAGATTCGCGTGCCGGAAAAAGAGCTGCTTGCCTTCATTGACACCATAAACGTCGACAGGGCGTTCGGCCGTGCCGCCGCATACTGCCGACGCGCGCGGATTCCGGTTTATATAGCGTCGGCCGGCTGCGATTATTATATTTGCCGCCTGATTGGCGACATAATTGCAAAAAATCGGATTAATTTGGTCACCAATATGGCGGACTATTCGGAAACCGGCGGGCTGAGACTGAAGGCTCCGGAAGACAGTCCGTTTTATGATGCCGAAGTCGGCGTTTCCAAAGTCGGGGTTGTGCGCTTGCTGCAACAGCAGGGCTTCAAGGTGGTTTTTGCCGGCGACAGCCATGTTGATTTGCCGGCGGCCGAACTTGCCGACGCGGTGTTCGCCAAAGATTTTTTGCTGCGTGAGTGTCAACAGCGTAAAATTGCCGCTCGTCCGCTTATGTCTTTTGACGACATCATCAAATTTTTTGAGGAGCAATAAAATGGCTTTTTGGTATCCGAACAAACAAATCAATATTCCGTATCTGCTTAAAATCGGCGAGGGCAAACTGGCCAAGCTGGGCAAATATCTGGTTGACAAGGATTTGATGAATGTTGCCGTTTTTTGGGGCGAGGGATTGTCTGCCGTTTATGGCGAGGTTTTCAATCAGAGCCTTGCGGCCTATCATATCAATGTGGTGCATCGGCAGGATGTGCGAGTTATAGATATTGAAGAGATAACCAAAGTGGCATTTAATCTGCCGGCCGGTCTGGAAGCCGTTATCGGCATCGGCGGCGGGCGGGCGCTTGACTTTGGCAAATATTGTGCGCACTTGCTCAAAATTCCGTTTATTTCAATGCCGACCTCCACTTCCAACGACGGTTTTTGCAGTCCTAATTGTTCACTGTTGGTAGACGGCAAGCGCAAAAGCGTCAAATCAGGCGTTCCGTTCGGCGTTGTGATTGATTTGGACATCATCAAAAATTGTCCCGAAGCCTATATTTATTCAGGTTTGGGGGATATGATGTCCAAGGTGACCGCCTTGTGGGATTGGAAAAAAGCGGCGCAGAAAGGTTTGGACAGATACAATGATTTTGCCTCGCTGATGGCGTATAATTCTCTGGATTTGCTTTTCATAAAACACAGTTTTGACATTCATTCGCCGGAGTTTCAGCGCAGTTTGACCAACTCGCTTTTAATTTCGGGCATAGCGATGGAGATAGCCGGAACTTCGCGGCCGGCCAGCGGTTCGGAACATCTGATTTCACACGCTTTGGACGCGGTTTCGCGTTATCCCAAGATGCACGGTCTGCAAGTCGGCGTTGCTTCGTATTTGTGCGCGCTGTTGCAAGAAAACAATTCGACTGACGGTATTCGAGAGGTCTTTTCCCGCACCGGCTTTTTTGATTATGTCGCGCAAAATCCGTTTGAACGCGGCGAGTTTATAGAGGCCTTGCGATTGGCGCCGTCAATCAAAGACAACTACTACACCGTTTTGTCTGAACCGCACAGCTTTGAGCGCGCCGTCAGATTTTTGGATAATGATGAAATTTTAAAAACCGTGGTTCATTCGCATATTTAAATCACTTTGGCAATGATTACATACACTCTGAATTTTGAACCCTATTCAGAGGAAACGTATCGTGCCGGAACAAATCAATCAACAAACTTTTTACAAACTCGGTGGCGGCTATAGCCTGACGCGTCTTAATTCGGCGGAATGCAGCCTGATGTTTCGCAATTCCGACAGGCAGCTGTTGGCTGTTTTGAGCGGCTGCGGCAACAAAATCACGGCCATTGCGCCGTATCGGGACTATCAATTGAGCGCGGCAGAATATAAGCTTTTGCGCCGTTTTGTCTTAACCCGCGGTTTCGGTCTTAATGTCGAAACGGCGGCGGTTCTTGGTCTGTCGGTTTTGCGCTATGCCGACGGGCGGGAAGAGTTTGTGCCGCCCCGGCGTCTGCGCAAAAAAATTGCCGATGCCTCGGAGTTGGAGTATCTGCATGTCGGCGGGCTGAGGAGACATACGCTGGTTTTGCCGGACTTTTGCCGCATTAATCTTATAAATCTGAGTCGCGCCGAAATCAAAAAACTCATCATCGGTGTCAATTGCGGCGCCCAGGTGGATTTGCGCGACAATCAGCATATTGCGGCCGTGCGCGTCGGCAAAAGTTTCAACGGCAGTCTCAATTTGTCGCGCAGCACGGTCGAGAGCGTGGCCATTGCCGATAATTGCCGCTGCGATTTGGCCGTGTTTGACAGCAAGCGCTGTTTTACGTTGAATATCGGCGACGTCTACAGCGGCAATCTGCACATCAAAAACTCATGTTTTCATAATATCGCGGTTGGCTACTACAGCTATGCTGCCCTGCGGTTGACAGACAATTGGGGACGACGCGACGTTGTTGTCGGCGATTCTTTCCGCGGCCAGATTTATATGGATAACGTAAATGTCGGCTTGCTCAAAGTCGGCAAAGATTGTAAAGGCGCGGTCAACATTTTGGGCGGCAGCCGCAGGTGCTGCAAGATTGAACTCGGAAACGAATTTGCCGGCGTGTTGGATTTGCGCGGTCCCTCAAATGTGCAATTGTTGAACATCGGCTCTTATGCCCGCGGCAAATTCAATTTGTTGGGCGCAGAGTGGATTCGACAGGTAAAATTCGGCAGTTTTTACGCCGGTTATGCCGATTTTAGCGATTCCAAGGTCGAATATGTGAGTGCCGGCGAAGGTTGCGGCGGCGAAATGGTTTTTTCAGGCTGTGACGGTCTCAAGCTTCTGCAGTTGCCCCGCCATCGTAATTCGGTCTTGGTTCTTGACCATAAACCGTTGGAAATTCGATCTTCCGGCAATGTGCTATATTATTGTTTCGTACCCGGAGCGGCCGAGAATTTTGCCTATCCGCCACTCTATCAAAAAATTTTTCGCGGGATTCGCGGAATTTTTGCCGCTCACAGCGGATAAAAATGTTACGGTTTTGTTACAAAAACAGTTGTTTTAAAGCCGGAGCTGTGATATATTGAAAGTATAAGAAACCTTGTTAAAAGGGAGGCTATTATGATGCAGGAAAAAGTTTTGAAAGGGCGCGAATTTCTGGAGAGAATTTCGGCTCCTGACGTTGGCAAAGACGAGTTGTTTAACGCTCTGTTTGACGCGCGCGGAAATGGCGACAATATCAATACCAAACACGTCTTTTTTCAAGATGTTATCATCAAGTTCAATGCCTCAAAAGCCGCTGACGTTATTAAACGCAATTTGCCCTATGAAACCGACAGCCATTATGTCGACGTCGTGCTTTATCGATACATGCAGATAGGAGGCAATATGAAAGATTTTGATCGCGATTTGCAGGAGCACAAGCAGGCCTACGAACGCAGCAAAAGCTTTGTTCCGCCGCTGCGGACCTTCGCCGATCGAACCGGTATGCAGATATAAAAAAACAAGCTCTATTGAGCTTGTTTTTTTTGCGCGAAACTGACCAGCGCGATTCCGCCGATAATCAAAATTCCGCCGACCAACTGCGAGGCATACAGTTTTTCGTGTAAGATAAAATAGGCTTCGGCGCCGGCAAACAAAGGCAGCAGATAATAAATAACGCCGGTTTTCAAACTCCCGATTTTGTTAAGTGCCGTATTCCAAGACAAATATGAAATGACCGAGTTAAAAATTCCCAGATAGGCAAAAACCGCCCAATCCTGCCATTGCAATCGGCGCAGGCCGTCAATGCCGACCGTGGTAATCATAAACGGATAAATGATAATCAGTCCCACAATCACCGTGGCGGCCAGCAAAGTCGTTTGGCTGATTTGCTCCGGACGTCTGGCTTGCAGAAGCGAATAAACGGCAAAACAAAAAGTATTGGCCAGCATCAGCCAATCGCCGCGCACAAACTTGACTTGTGCCAGCCGGCTGAAATCGCCCTGCACAATAATCACCATAACGCCCAAAACGGCGGTCAAAAGTCCGAGCATCTGTTTCCAGTCAATTTTCATCTTATAAAAAATCATGGAAAGCAAAACCATAAATATCGGGCCGGTAATGTCCAGCAGTCCCATATTGACGGCCGAGGCGGTGCGTCCGGCATAATAAATCAGCGTATTGTCCCACACAATGCCGGTGAGCGCCAGCGCCACAATCAGCCAGCTGTGTTCCAAAAGCAGGCGGTAGTTGCGCTTGAGGCCGTTCCAAGCCAGCGGAATCAGGACAAACGCCGCCACAAACCAGCGGCCGAAAGCAATCTCAAAAGGCTGGAGCGAAGTTGCAAAATAACTTGCGATAATCAGGTTAAAACTCCAAAAAAACACGGCGGTCAAAGCCAACGCATATCCCATATCTCTTCTCCTTTGCGTAAGATATAGTCGTGCCGTCGCCGGTTTTACAGGGAGGTCAGGATTTAGGTTTGATCAAATGATTAATCACGCCGTAAAGCGTGTTGACTTCTTGTTCGGTCAGTTGGTTGCGGGTGAAGATGTTGCGCAGATTAATGACCATTTTTTCACGTTTTTCGCCGACGCGAAAATTGCCGCAGTCGTCAAGAAGATTTTCCAGATAAGCGCAAAATTTCAACACCAGAGATTTGTCGGCCGGCGTTGTGTTGTTGGTTACAAACTGTCGTCCGCCCATGTCGGCCTGCGTTTTGTAAAATTCGTATCCGACCAGCAACACGGCCTGAGACAAATTAAGCGAACAATGTTTGGGATTAAGCGGAATGTTGATAATGGCGTCTGCCAGACAAATGTCGCGGTTGTTCAGACCGGTGCGCTCGGGGCCGAACATCAATCCGCAGGATATGCCGGACTGTATCTTGAGGGCGGCGTCTGCAGCCGCGGTTTCGGCGCTCAAGACGCTTTTGGTCTGATCACGATGCCGCGCCGTTGTTGCCGCCACCCAGCCGAGATCTCCGACAGCTTCTTCGGTAGAGGAAAAAACTTTGGCCTGATATAAAATTTCTTCAGCGTTGGAAGAAGCGGCAACGGCTTTGGCCGACAAATGATCTTCGCGCGGATTGACCAGCCGCAGTTCCGCAAGCCCGCAGTTCATCATGGCGCGTGCCGCCATACCGACATTTTCGGCCAGTTGCGGTTCAACCAAAATAACACAGGGAAGGGTGATCATTGCAGCGGCGTCTCGGCAGTTGTTGCCTGCTCAGGTTCGACCGACGAAACGACTTCCGGCGGGTCAACGGTAAAAGTGGCATTCAGATATTTTTGAAAATCTTTGCGGTCATGCAGATTAACGCTGGGCTGGGTGTAGACTTCCGGATTTTCGTCTTTTTGCAGGTCCAGATTATGCTGACGGACACGCATTTTTTGCATCGTTTCAATCGCGTTCATCAGCCGCCGGCGTTCCCGCACATCCATGTGGACGGCTTTGTCCTGCAGGGTTCGTTTCAGGCTTTTTTGCGCGACGATAATCTGCTGCGGTGTAAATTCGGAAACCGGATATTCGATTTTTGGCGCGGCCTCGTCATCGGCTTTGTTTTTTGCAGCTGGAATTTCAGGTGCGGGTTCAAGCGTTTGGGGCAGAGCTTCGGCAATGGCCGGCGCAGTTTTTTGAGGTGCGGGTGCCGTCGCGGAAGACAACAATTGGGCATGAAGGCCGAAAGGGAATAACGCCGTTGCCAAAATCAGACCAAATTTGCGCATTGTTTAAAGTCCTAATCAGTAGAAAGCAAATCTATACTGTTAAACAAGATATTTCCCATATCCAGTCCGGAGCTGTCTTCTACCACGTCCAAAATTCCGGAGAACATTGTATCAAAGGGGTTGCTCTGATGTCCGAGGCTGTTGTATGCATCATGCAGCTGCCGGGCATAAGCTTGCGGCATATCTTTGATTTTTTGATCATAGCTTTTCGGAATTTTATATCCCAAATCGCGCAGGTGTTGAGTGGCTACCAGCATATTGTGGCGGTTAACTTCCGGGGCAATCATTTCTTGTCCCTGAGCCTCGCCGAAAGTCGTGGCTTCGCCGATATAATTGAGCTTGCCGTGTTGTCCGCTGCCGCGCCAGGTCTTGATGCCGCTGTTGTCGCGGGCGCGCGCCCAAGGATCGACCGGTTGAATATCAGTGCCGTAAAGCGGAGCCTCGGTCACGTTTGTATTGGCGACTTTGTCACCTTTATAACCGTCGTTGGGCGTAATGTTCCACGGATTCGCCGGAAGCTGTGCCAGTGCGGTGGAACAAACCAGCAGCGCCGCCGCGGCACTCAGCATAACAAATTGTTTTTTCATAACACCCTCCTGCCAAAGACCCCTATAACGTTATCATACCATAAAAAATAGCATAATAATAGTTACAAAATTGTTAAATATCAGCTCTTTGTGCGGGAAGAAGCTTTCTTGAGTTCGCGCAGTTCCGTTTCCAGAGCCTCCAGACGACACTCGATTGGGTCTTTGTCGGCAGCGCAAACGCCGTATGCGGCAAACTTTCGCGATGCGTCTGCACGGTGCTGGGTTTTATGCGCCGGCACGCCGACGACGGTTTGTCCGGCCGCCACGTCTTTCAGCACCACGGCATTGGCTCCGATTTTAGCGTCGTTGCCGATAACGATCGGTCCCAAAATTTGTGCGCCGGCGCCGACAACCACGTTGTCTCCGAGAGTAGGATGGCGTTTGGCGGTGATTTTTCCGTGTTTGTCAAAAGCGGCCACGCCGCCCAACGTCACGCCGTGATAAAGCGTGACGTTGTTGCCGATTTCGGTTGTTTCTCCGATAACCACGCCCATACCGTGGTCGATGAAGAAACCTTTGCCGATTCGCGCCGCCGGATGGATTTCGACTCCGGTCAAAAAACGCACCGCTTGCGCCAACACGCGTGCCAAAAGCCTGAAGTTGCGGTTCCACAGCCAATGACAGCCTCGATGCGCGATAATCGCCTGCAGTCCGGCCGAGCACAAAATCGCCTCAAAACGCGAATGCGTAGCCGGATCTCGGGCAATCACCGCGTCTATGTCTTGAAGAATCATCTTGAATTTTGAATTCATTTTATGATACATTCCCAATCTGTTAATGATTTGTACAGTTTTTATAGATATAATACGCAAAAGTTCTAAATTTAGGTTAAAGGTTTATGACTGAAGTTTTATTTAACGGCCACGCCGGCCGTCTGGAAGGACGCTATCATCAGAGCGAGACGCCGGGGGCTCCGGTGGCGCTGATTTTGCATCCGCATCCGCAGTATGGTGGCACTATGAACAACAAAGTTGTCTACACGCTGTTCAGCTGTTTCCAAAATCTCGGATTTTCGGTTTTACGGTTCAATTTCCGCAGTGTTGGGCGTTCGCAGGGCAATTTTGAAGACGGCCCCGGAGAGCTGGCCGACGCCACGGCGGCGTTGGATTGGCTGCAATCGGTCAACCCTGAGGCACGCCAATGCTGGATTGCCGGTTATTCGTTTGGAGCGTGGATCGGCCTGCAACTTTTAATGCGGCGGCCGGATATTGATAATTTTATTGCCGTTTCGCCGCCCGCCGACGAAAAAGATTTTTCGTTTTTGGCGCCGTGTCCGGCTTCCGGGCTCATTACCCAGGGCTGTGAAGATGAGATTGTATCGCCGGCCAGCGTTACCGCATTGGTCAAACGGCTCAATACGCAGCGCAATGTTTCGGTTGACTATGCCATGGTTGAAGGCGCCGACCACATGTATAACAATCATTTGGTCGATTTATACAAGATTGCCGGTCACTATGTGCTTGACGAGCTCAAAAAACGAGGTCCGTCGCGCAAACGCCGCGGTCGCCGCCGCAAGCTCGACATGCAGAACGGCGAGGGCGATGAGCCGTTGTTGCTTGAGGGCGCCGACAGCGCGGATGAAGATTTCGACGATGACTTTGACGAGGCGGATGACGACAGCCTGCCGCCGGATGAAGACGAAGAATAGTTCACAAAAATCCCCGCCGTGTCGGCGGGGATTTTTGTGTCGGCAGGACAAACGGACGAAAGGGTTAAGGATTTTGTTGCAAACAGCGCAAAATATATACCCGAATGGCGCTTGAGAGATTGGCTTGCGAACGTTGGGCGTCAATTTCGGTAATCAGGGCGTTCAGACTCATTTGCCGCGCCGCCGCAAGTTTTTTGAGCTCGTCATAAAACTCATCTTCCAGACAAATGCTGGTAGAGTGGCGATTGGCAATAATGACCGAGATTTTACGCATTTTTGTTGCGGTATTCGTCAATGGAGACAACCGTTGCCGCACCGGAGGCCTTCTTGAGCACTTCCGGTTCGCCAGTCAAGGATTCGTCGCGTGCCGGCATATTGTGGCTGTTGCTGAAACTTAGGGCAAATTTGGCGTAAGGATCGGCAAAATAGGTAATGGCATCATAGGGAATCCGCAGCGTTTGGGGGATGCCGCCAAAACTTAAATCGACTTCAAAATAAGTCGGGCTGACCATCAAGTTGGCAAATTGATGCTGCAAAACGATGGTCATTTCTTCCGGATATTGGTCTAAGAGCGGCGCCGAAATTCGAGCGTCGGGATGATTGGTCTTGAAAGTGATATAAAAATGGTGTTCGCCGGGCAGGCCGTCCTCGGCCACAATTTTGAGGGCGCCGATAACCACGTATTTCAGTGAGGCCTCCACCAGTTTGTCATAATTAATTTCAAGCGTTTTCATGCATTTGCCTTTTATCAAACCTAAAATAACGGGACTTTCCTGTTGCTGAGTAAGTCCCCAACTCCACTTCAGACTAACCAAAGTCCGAAGAATTTGATTTGTTGCGGGCTACACTAAGCAGCCAATGCAACCGGTGCTACGTTATTATCGTTAGCATTCGTTTTAAGTTGAACCGATAACGGTGGTGTCTCGCCGAACACGACAATCTGTCTTTACTATACCCTGTCAAACCTGTCTCACCCCCTGAAACTCTCGATTGGTGGAGGTGCCGGGTACTGCCCCCGGGTCCAGAATACCTATTTCACAGCGTCTCTGGTGTCACAGTCGGATTGCTCCGACACTATAGATTATAAGCAAAATATAAAATTTTTCAAGACATAAGATAACTTGATAATTTTTATTGTAATAAATTGCCGCGGCCGTATAATCAGAACAGACTATACTAAAGGAGCCTAAAATGACCAAGGTAGCCGTATGGTGCCGCCATCGCGGCGACAATATAATCGGCATCGGACCACGGATTCCGTGGCATGTCAGCTCGGATTTTAAGCGTTTTCGTCGTCTGACGGCCGGCCAAAACGTTGTTGCCGGCCAAACCACATACGAGACTTTTCCCAACCGCACGCTGCCTGACCGCAGGATTTATGTCTTAACGCTCGACTCCGACTACGAGGTTGCGGATTCCGCCAATCATTTTGTCGTGAACGACGTCAACTTTTTTAAGAATTTTGCCGAGGATATCTATATTTCCGGCGGAGCGTCGGTTTATCGTCTGTTTATGACGACCGACTTGCTGCTTTTGCCCGATATTGTTGTTGACTGCGAATATCAGCCTGATTTGCCGGTCGGTCTTGTCGGGACACCGGTAGACATCAGTTCGTGCATAGAGGTTTTGCACCGCCGCTATCGGCAGGTTTCGCCGGACTATGAGCAAGACGGCATTGTCACCAGAGTATATGTCAAAACCGGCGACTTTGTGGAGCAGTCGGTTCTGAAGCACGTTTTTACCGCTATAGAAAAGGAGTAGGATATGCAGCAATATTTGGATTTGTTGCGCGACATCATGGAAAACGGCGTTGACAAGATGGATCGTACCAGCGTCGGCACGCGCTCGGTGTTCGGCCGCCAGATGCGGTTTGACCTGAGCAAAGGTTTTCCGTTGGTTACCACCAAAAAAGTGCATCTGAAAAGCATTATTTACGAGCTTTTGTGGTTTATCAAGGGCGACACCAATATCAAATATCTGCAAGACAACGGCGTCCGCATTTGGAACGAGTGGGCGGACGAAAACGGCGACTTGGGACCGGTATACGGCTCCCAATGGCGCAACTGGAACGGCGAGGGCATTGACCAGTTGGCCGACGTGATTGCCAAACTCAAGACTAATCCGAACGATCGCCGATTGATTGTGTCGGCTTGGAATGTTGCCAAAATTCCGCAGATGAAACTGCCTCCGTGCCACATGATGTTTCAATTTTATGTTGCTGACGGCAAGTTGTCGTGCATGCTCTACCAACGCAGCTGTGATATGTTTTTGGGCGTGCCGTTCAACATTGCGTCGTATTCGCTGCTCACGATGATGATTGCGCAGGTTTGCGGCCTTAAACCGGGTGAGTTTATTCACACGCTGGGCGACACGCACATTTATCACAATCATTTTGAGCAGGTGCGCGAGCAACTTTCACGGACGCCGTATCCGCTGCCGCAGATGAAAGTTAATCCGGCGGTCAAAGACATCAATGACTTCAGATATGAGGACTTTGAGCTGGTCGGGTATCAATGCCACGACACTCTCAAAGCCAAGGTGGCAGTCTGATGGATTACGTCAAAACCAAAGTTTTGTATACCAAGCTTCCGCATTATGTGGAAAATGCGGCTAATCTGACCTATGGTTCGGAGTTGGCGGCGTGTTTTGACATTTGTGCCGCCATTGACAAACCGCTGGATATTCGTCCCGGAGAGCATGTCGGCGTGCCCACGGGCATAAAGGCCGCTGCCGAGTCGCCTTTGTGGTTTCGGGTCAATTCGCGCAGCGGACTGGCCATAAAGCACGGAATCATCACGATTGCCGGCATCATTGACAGCGACTATCGCGGCGAGTGGATTATCGGCCTGCTCAATACAAATTCCGAGTCGAGCGGCAAAATTTATAGGATTGCGCCGGGAGACAGAATTGCGCAGGTGGAAATGCCGTTTCCGTATCGGGCGGAGTTTGAGTTGTGTTCCCGAGAGGAATTTGAACGCTTGTCCACCGCTCGCGGCGCCGGCGGATTCGGATCCAGCGGCCGCTGACCAGACAAGCAAAAAACCGCATATCTTGCGATATGCGGTTTAAGGCTCAGCTGCGGACAATCTTTTTGATGTCTTTCAGATGACCTTTATAAGGCCAGACATTGACCTCGGTTTCGGAATAAAATTTACGCTGGCGGTGGTCATTACCCATATTGATAATCCAGCCTTTGATTCCGGCGTTTATGGCTCTGACGGCTTCATGCACCATTTTCTTGCCATTTTTTTCCACGTTATAAATACCAAGAGTGTCTTCCATAACATCAATGTGTCTTGGTTTTGCATACAGCATCATTTTTTCGATACCGTTGCTGAGATTTTGTTTTTTGTTCATAATAAATTGTATTTAATAAATAACAAACATATTAAAACACAAAAAAACAAATTTGGCAAGTTTTTTTGTCAAAAAAATAAAAAAAAGCACCCGTGTCTCCCGACAGAGGTGCTTTCCCCTTTTGTTTCCAAAAGTTCATACTATGACAAAAGAAAAACAAACAAACCTACAAGGTTTGGCAGTCCTGCGCAAGCAGATGACTGTTCTTTAAGCAAGCTATATGAGTAATCGGTCATCAAATGACGGATTGAAATAAAAAAGGCCAAACAACGTTCACGATGATCTGAAAAGACACAAAGGATTGTCGGATGGCCTATAGAAAGATCAGAAGCTGTTTTGACTCGAAAACATGATTTGGTTTTTGGCTAGGTGCGAAATTCCGACGTAAGGTGTAAAAACCGGGAATTACCAAAAAGCAAACCGCTTCTGATCATAACAAAATTCATACATAATCATAATAAAGTGGGAACACCATACAAAAATTTAATTTGTTTGTCAATAGGTATTCATCTGTTAATTGGTTGGGCAAAGCTCTTGCCAAGCCTGCAAAATTTGGATATGAGAAACAAGAGAGGAATTTGATGAAGCCGAAGTTTTTATGGAAATTGTGTTTTTTGAGCGCGTTTGCCATGCCGGCGCAGGCGGCGGATTTTGATGTTGACGCGTATGTCGACCAAGTGCAGCAGGACATTGCGGCAACGTGGAATTCAGACGAATACGATGCCTATGTGCCGCTTTATGCATGGCATAATCGTCTGGCATATGACCAAAAGCACATTGATAAATACAACGAAAATCCGTGGGGCTTTGGCATTGGCAAGTCGCGTTTTGACGCCGACGGCAACTGGCACGGGCTGTATGCAATGGCGTTTAAGGATTCCAACAGCTATGCCGAAACGTTTTTCGGATATGCTTTTCTCAAAAACTGGTTTGTTGACTGCAATCCTGATTTTCGGGTGGGCGTCGGCTACACGCTTGGGCTGACTCAGCGCCATGAATACAAATATGTGCCGCTGCCGTTGCCATTGCCGATTGCAGGGGTGGAATACAAGCGAGCGGCGATTCAGGCGGCCTATGTTCCGGGCATAAAAAACGACGGCAACGTTTTGTTTGTCTGGACCAGAATCGCCGTTAATTAGTGCCTCTGTTAAAATAGAGATATTTTGACAAATTTTAAAAATTATACAAATACTTGACTCGACCGATATTTCATTATATTTATGCAATAAATGTATTCGTTCAAACAAAGGGATGTTTACAAACAAAAAGGAGAAAATATGGATGATATTAAAGCATATTATCCGCAGAAGAGAATCAAGATTGCCGATTTTGAGATGGGCAATGAACTGCCGTTGTGTCTGCTGTGCGGGCCTTGCCAGATAGAGAGCCGCCAGCATGCAATAGATATATGCGGCGCCATGCGCGAGACGACGGCCAAACTGGGGATGAACTATGTGTTCAAGGCTTCGTTTGACAAAGCCAATCGCACGTCCATCAACGGCGCGCGCGGTGTCGGGCTTGAGGAAGGAATGCGCACGTTTGACGAGATTAAGAAGCTCTATAACAATATTCCGATTGTGACCGATGTTCACGAGTCGTGGCAATGCGCCGAAGTAGCTCGGCATGTCGACATGTTGCAGATTCCGGCGTTTTTGTGCCGTCAGACCGACTTGGTGGTGGCGGCGGCCAAAACCGGCAAGATTGTTAATGTCAAAAAAGGCCAGTTTTTGGCGCCGTGGGATGTGCCGAACATTGTCAAAAAGGTGATTGACAGCGGCAATGAGAATGTTTGCATCACCGAGCGCGGCAGCAGTTTCGGATATAACACGTTGGTGGTTGACATGCGCGGTTTTCCGCAAATGGCGCAAAGCACGGGATGTCCGGTGATATTTGATGCCACGCATTCGGTTCAGCAGCCCGGAGGCAACGGTGCATCAACCGGCGGTCAACGTGAGTTTGCGCCGGTGTTGGCGCGCGCGGCGGTGGCGGTCGGCGTGGCCGCGGTGTTTATGGAAACGCACGAAAACCCCGACAAAGCGTTGTCGGATGGTCCTAACACCATAGCGCTCAAAGATATGCCGGCGGTTTTGGCAAGTTTGCAAGAATATGACGCCATAACCAAGCGAACAAAGTTGCAGCAAACCGCGGTTCAAAATTTCTAAAACCACAGTGCCCCGGAAACGGGGCATTTTTTTTGCGCGGCATTTACACTGATTTAAAAACTGGTGATAAAAACGCATAACTATTTGTTTGCCATAAAAAAATAAACTATGGTCAATTAACTGTAGTTTACTTGGAGTGGCCAAATGTTTTATCATTTGCAAAGATGCATCGCAATTTTGCTTTTGGCGGCATTTACGACGGTGTATGTGATAATGCCGGCACATGCGTGGTCACACCGGCTGTCGCCCTACGATTTTTCGCAAATGTACAATATGGCTGCGCGCGGCGACAAACCGCGCTTGGCGGCGGCCATTGCCCGCGGTCTCAACATCAACGCTGTCAACGAAAACGGCGACACCGGTTTGTGCGTTGCGGTGCGGCGGCGCGATGTTCGCGCCTATCACACGTTTAGAGCGGTCGGCGCCAATCCGCGGCCGGATTGTTCGTGGTCGATTCCCTATTTCAACAATTTTGTTAATGCCGATTATGTCCGCGCGGGCGCCGTCTATGAAACAGGCTCTTACTATGCTGCCGATGTTCCCAGCGATTATACCGGCCTGATGCAAGATTTGGTAGTCGGCGGCCTTATTGTCGGAGGCATAGTGGCGCTTTGGCCTCACGGTGGAAGTCACCATAAGAATCCTTGCGCAGAAAACCCTTGTAGTGCAGGCTGTTTCGTCAATCTCCAATGTCTTGAAGACGAAGTTTGTACTCAAACCAACAGTTGCGGCGGTTGTGAGAAATGCGAGGCAAAATGTACGGTGGATCATTGTGCTGCGGGGTGTCCGGATACGGTGGAAGTGACCTGTAAAAGTGGCCAAGAATGCACACACTACAACGAATGCGGCGTTTGTGACAGTTGTGACAGCACCTGCAAACTCAACCATTGTGCTGCGGGGTGTCCGGATACCCAGAGCATAGAGTGTCCGGCCGGTCGTCATTGTACTCAGTACAATGACTGTGGTGCATGCATTCAATGTTCCGGCGCTTTTGTCAAAGAAAACGTGCCTGGCCAGAATACTGAACCTCTTACCAAAGACGGTTCGCAGGAAAAGGGAACTTGGGGCGGTATATACACTTCATCCTATAACGTGGATAACAAAGGCAGAATCACTCTTACCGGTGATGGCGGTTTTGGCATTATGTCTTGTTCCCAAGAAAGTGAACAAAATTGTCTTGATGGCGACGTTCGCGCCGGTCCAAATATCACCAACGGCGGTGAAATCAGCATCACCGGCAAGAAAGGCACCGGCATTTTTGCCACCACACCGGGAAGCAACGGCAGCGGCACCTACAATTCCGGCACGTTGACCAACAGCGGCAATATCACCATCACCGGCAACGACGGCAACGGTATGACCCTTTTAGGCCATGGCAATATTAACAACACCGGCAATATCACCATGACAGGGGAAATGACTCTGCGTGGCGAAGATACGTCCAATCCGCATCATCCCGATGCCGATGAAGGCTATCATCCCCGCCGCAACAGCGCCATTTATTGGGATAATACATCTTTGGTGAATTCTGACGGATCTGCCGGCAACCATATGAAGTATACAATTCCAAATGCCACAAAATACACCATTAAAAATCAAGGGGCGATAAATATAACCGCAGACGTTGATCATAGTCGGGAGGGACTTTCGTTCAAGTATCCCAGTGTCCGAGGAATCAGCGTGAGGTTTAATTCTTTGACTAGTGCAAACGATACGATAGAAGTTGATAATTATAACAACATCACCATTCATGGGAAACTTAAGAATTCTGCCAGCTCGGCATCATCGGACGGCCGCTTCGGCGCCATTGGCATCGAGATTGAGTCATCGGTTGGTGAACTCCACAATCAAAATGGCAGCATCACCATCGACACCGACTATGGCGGCACGGGCGTATATGTGCGTCCTTCCGAAAATGTAGGCAAAACTTCGACGTTTACAGCGGATTTCACCGGCGACATCACCATCGCCAACGGCGGTGCCGGTATCGTTTTTGAGGGACAGAAGCTGGACTATCAGGGCAAAATTTCTGTTGGCAAGGACAGTCAAAGTAAAGACTCAAGCGCCATAGAGGTTGCTTCCGGTGACGTTAATATCAAGACAAACAGTACCTTGGAAGCCAAAGGAAAGAACGCATACGGGATTAATGTGATCGAGAAGCTTGGCTCCGGCGAGGGAAATGATCCGAAAATAACCAATAACGGCGCCATTAATGTTTCCGGAGACAATGCCGTGGGAATTTCGTTAAGCGGCCAAGCTACAGGCACAAACGAAACCGGTGCTAAGATTGAAGTCTCCGGAACTACGAAAGCGTATGGCGTCTATGCAACTCAAACCGGTGATGCGGGATTCGAAAACAAAGGCGACATAAACGTCAGCGGCGCCGGAGAAGTCGTCGGCATGTTCGGCGACGGCGAAAATGGAGAAAACGATGAAACCGTGGTTTTGAAAAACAGCGGAACCATCACGGTGAGCAGCAGTTCTTCAGATCAAGCCATAGGAATGAAAGGCCGCGGTTCCAAGACCACCTTGACAAACACGGGTACAATTACGGTAACCGGCGGCAGCGAAGA
Organism: uncultured Alphaproteobacteria bacterium; assembly: GCA_947588275.1. GTDB lineage: Bacteria > Pseudomonadota > Alphaproteobacteria > RF32 > CAG-239 > CAZU01. Next base: position 36,331 of record CANPYJ010000001.1, read on the forward strand.
CAAAAAGATGGTGTGTGAAGATGATGCAAAGGGATGTAATGGCGCAATGGGTGCGAGCCTCGCCGCGTTTGAACTCACCGAGGGCGCCCGTTTGGTCAACAAAGGCACCATTATGAGCGACGGCAGCCTCAATTTTAGTCAAATGGGTGACGGCAGTGGCCATGTGGTGGCCGGCAAGGGCAGCCGTTTTAAGGCTGAGTCGGTTTCCGGAAATTTGGAGGCCGGCGCAGATCTGACCACCGGTTCAAATGCCGACAATTATGTCGAATCCGATGTTGTCGAGTCGCAGGATATTGATTTGCAACTTGATTCCGGTTCGGCAATGTTTGACGCTCGGCTGAGCCGCAAAGCGGGCGGATTTGCCGACATCGTCATGGCGCGACGCAACTTTAACGAAATCCTCCAACACAATGATTTGGCAAATTATTTGGAGCAAAACTATGTTCAAAATAAACGCATAGATTTGTATGATCGCCTCAAAACCTATGTCTCTGCAGCCGATTTGGACGCTGCTGCCGAATCTTGGTTCGGGCGCAATTTCATTCCCTTGCTGGCGTGGCAGAATCAGCAGCGCATCCGGCACTTTAATCAAACCATGCAAAATCTGGCGCTGGCCGAAACCAACAAGCCCGAGCGCAGTGTCGCCACGTTTGACGGCTATTACGCCGAATACGAAGCACGCAAAAACTTTCCCGGCTACGAAGACCGCCTCTCGGGCATCAGCACGCTGTTTGACAAAGATGTCGGCAACGGTCATCGCTATGGATTCGGCATCGGCGTATATAATGCTTATGCCGATTTTGACGGCGACGGCAGCCGCCGCGACGTCTTAGTTCAGCTTTATCAGCCGCATGTGTTTGAAAACCGCGCGGCCGGCGCTGCTGTGATGCCTTATCTCGGCTATGACCGCGGGCGCTATAAGCGTTATTCCGATTGGGGTAAATTCGAACCGGATTTTGATGTCTGGTATGGTGGACTCGCCAATCGCCTGTGGCTTAAATATCCGGTCGGCAGCATTCGGATAGAACCGACGGCAGAACTCAACCTGAATGTTGTTCATCAGGGCAAAATCACCGAAAAACAAGGTGTTGAAGTTGATGCCGACACCGATGTTTCGGTTGAAGCCGGTCTCGGCGCATTTGTCGAACATCGTTCGGATTTGGGCGAAAGCGGCAAACTCAAACTCCGCGCCGGCGCCATGTATTATCATGAACTCAACGACAACGTCTATGACCGCCGCCGCGCCAAAATGTCCGGCATGAACGGCAAATATAACATAGGAGGATACGAAACCGACAAAGATTCGGCCTTGTTCAGTGTTCAGTCCGATTATACGGTCGGTCGTTTCAGCGTCTATGGCGAAGTTCGGCAGTTTGTCGGACATAATGACAACGTGGTCTACAATCTCGGTCTGCGGGTGGCTTTTTAGGGCAAAAAGGGAATGGACACTTGACGCGACGGCCGATTGGCGCTAGGCTGTCGATATGAATTTCAGCGACGAAGGATACATCATTAATTTGCGCAAACACGGTGAAAGATCTTTGATTCTCACCGTGTTGACGCGCACGCACGGCAAAGTTGTCGGCTATGCCAAAAACTGCCTGTCCAAAAAGAATCTGGCGGCTTTTCAGCTGGGCAATCAGGTGCGTCTTGAAGTTTGGGCGCGGGTTGACGAGAATATGCCGGTATTCAAAACCGAGCTTGTAGCGCCGACGGTGGTCGGGTTTATCAATTCCGAGGCCAAATTGCGGGTTTTGTCGTCATTTTGCGCTTTGTGCAACGCCTGTATGCCGGAGCTGCAAAATCTGGAAAGTTTTTATGACAAAGCCGATGATTTTTTTAAACATATAAATGAAGATAATTGGCTTGCATATTATTCTTACTTCGAATTTTATCTTCTTGATTTCTTGGGAATCGGCCTCGACCTGAACACCTGCGCCGTCACCGGCCGCACTGAAAATCTGGCCTATGTGTCACCCAAATCCGGCCGCGCCGTCTGCGCCGATGCCGGCGCGCCATATCGCCAAAAGCTGTTTGGCTATCCGCAGTTTATCCGCACTCGAAACTATCGTCCGACCTCGCGCGAAGTGTCAGATTTGCTGCAAATGACGGAGTTTTTCCTCAACAAAAACTTTTTTGCCGCTCACGGCTTGAAATTTCCGCAATGCCGTGTTAGTTTGGGACAAAACCTTAAATTGACTGCCGAGAATTGAAGATTATGGCCGAACCGCAAGAAAGAATCAAAACTGTCGCCATGGCCGAGGAGCTGAGCTCCCGCTATTTGTCCTACGCGATGTCCACCATCGTTTCCCGCTCGCTGCCCGATGTCCGCGACGGCCTCAAACCGGTGCATCGCCGCCTGCTGTTTGCCATGCGCCAGCTTCATCTTGACCCTAAGTCCGGTTTCAAAAAATGCGCCCGCGTGGTCGGCGATGTCATCGGTAAATATCATCCTCACGGCGACAGCGCGGTTTATCAGGCAATGGCGCGTCTGGCGCAGGATTTTTCGGTGCGCTATCCGCTGGTGGACGGGCAGGGCAACTTTGGCAATATCGATGGCGACGGTCCGGCGGCCATGCGTTATACCGAGGCGCGTCTGACCGAGTTTGCCATGGCTCTGATGGAAGGCCTCAACGATGACGCGGTCGATTTTCGCGATACCTACGACGGCGAAGAATCTGAACCCGTGGTTATGCCGGCGGCAGTGCCGAATCTGTTGTGTAACGGCGCTTCGGGCATTGCTGTGGGCATGGCGACCAATATTCCGCCGCACAATTTGTCCGAAATCTGTGATGCGTTGCTGCTGCTGATTGAGAAACCCGATATCGAGATTGAACCGCTGGTGCGTAAACTGCGAGGTCCCGACTTTCCGACCGGCGGCATCATTGTCGATAAGTTTGCCACCATTTTAGACGCCTACAAACAAGGTCGCGGCAACTTCCGTATTCGCGCCAAATGGCAGAAAGAAGACCTCGGTATGGGGCAATATCAGATTGTGATAACCGAAATCCCGTATCAGGTCGTCAAGTCGAAGCTGATTGAAAAAATCGCTCAGCTCCTGCTGGAGAAAAAAGTGCCGCTTTTGGCCGATGTTCGTGACGAATCGGCGCACGACGTTCGTATCGTGCTGGAACCCAAAAACCGCAATGTCGATGCCAATATGCTGATGGAACTTCTGTTCCGCCAGACCGAGCTGGAAAGCAAATTTCCGCTCAACATGAATGTGCTGGACTCCGACGGCGTGCCGCGGGTTATGAGTATCAAAGAAGTCTTGGGCGAATATCTGCGGCATCGTCTGCGCGTGCTGGAGCGCCGTTCCGGATATCGGCTGCAAAAGATTTTGGCTCGGCTGGAGATATTGTCAGGCTATCTGATAGCGTATCTTAATCTGGACGAACTGATTAAGATTATTCGCGAAGACGATGAGCCCAAACCGCTGATGATGAAAAAATTCGCGCTTACCGATACTCAGGCCGAGGCGATTTTAAATATGAAACTGCGCAGTCTGCGCAAGTTGGAAGAAAGCGAAATCCGCGCCGAATTTGATGAGCTGTCGGCGGAAAAAGAAGGGTTGGAGCGGCTTTTGGCCGATGAAAGCCTGCGTTGGCAAAAAGTGGCCGAAGAAGTACGTCAGGTACGTGACAAGTTTGGCAAAAAGACGGCGCTCGGCCGACGTCGCACCGAATTTGCAGAGGCGGCCGATGATGTCGAAATCAGCATTGAAGCTTTGGTCGAAAAAGAGCCCATTACCGTTATCTTGTCGCAAAAAGGCTGGATACGCTGCACCAAAGGTCACAATGACTTGAACGAAGAGTTCAAATTTAAGGACGATGACTCGTTGTTGATGGCGCTGCACGCCCAAACCACCGATAAGCTTGTGTTGTTGGACACGTCCGGCAAGTTCTTCAATATTGCCGCCTCTGAGATACCAAGCGGCCGCGGTTTCGGCCAGCCGCTGCGGCTGATGATAGATTTGGGCAATAACGACAACATTGTCGAAATGTTTGTTTTCAATCCTCAGAAACGTTATCTGATAGCTTCCGATCAGGGGCGGGGTTTTGCCGTGGACGAGAATCATATCATCGCCCAAACCCGCAATGGCCGCAAAATTATGAATGTGGCCGAGGACGAGAAATTGGCTTTTTGCAAGCCGCTTGACGGCGATATGACGGCAGTCGTCGGTGACAATCGCAAGCTCCTGATATTTAAGACGGAAGAAATCCCGACGATGGCGCGCGGCCGCGGCGTTTTGCTGCAAAAATACAAGGAAGGCCGACTATCGGATGTTCAGATATTCAATGCGGCAGACGGTTTTGTATATACCCGCGCCGGCGGCACCAAGACGGAAACAGAGCTTCTGACCTGGCTTGGCCACCGTGGGCAGGTAGGCAAGCTGGCGCCGTTTGGCTTCCCCAAAAACAATAAGTTTCTCAAAGAATAATGTCCGAAATTTTGTTTGAATACATCAGACAAGGTGCTTATGTTAAAGTAACGGCCATTGAGCCGGAAACCAAAATCGAAGCCAGTGTCGTGGTGCCTTCGGGTTTGAGCCGCGAACAAATGAATCTCCAAGCGCTGCAAAAACTGAATTATGTTTTGAAAAAGAAAGCGGAAGAAACGACTCTTTGAATTAAGCTTAAACTTTAAGAAAATTTATTAATATTTTGATATTTAATATTTAAATATAAAATTTTTGGCGCGTTCATAAATTTGTTGACTAAATAGAAAAAAGTGCCTATTTTTAACCTTAATCAACTCTTATTATTAAAATTTTTTACAAATTAATTATGAAAAAACAGGTGGCTTTTTACAGTGGTCTTTTTGATCCGTTTACGCGAGGACACTTGAACATTGTTGTGCGTATCCTGCGCGAATACGACCGAGTTATCATCGGCGTAGAAAACGATCGCCCGGACATTTGCCGCTATGACGCCGATGTCAGAGCCCAAATGGTTCGCCAAAGCATTGATGACTTGGTCAATCTGGGATGCGGAGCGGTGCAATTTCGCAAAGAGATTGTTTCCAGACTTCGCAACGATGCACAGATTGTGAAAGTCGTGCGCATTGACGGAGAAGTCGCCGATGCCGTTATCCAAAACAATGCAGATACGGTAATTCGCGGTATTCGCAATGAGTACGACCAACATATAGAAGAGGAACTTCGCGATCGGATTTTGCTTCAGCTTAAAATCCGCAACTATGAGCTGTACGGTTACGAGCTGATGCAAACCAACGGTGAGGTCATTCATATGTCTTCAACCGTGTGCAAAGATTTGTGTGACTGCGGCGAATATATTGCCGCATTGCATCATGTCACTCCCGGCGTGCATGCCATTATGATGCAAAAAGAACTTATGAAGCGCTTTGAAGTGGGGTTTGCAGATGAAGCCGACTCATTGACGAAAAAAAACGATTTTCTCGATGCTGTCTGCCGCGTCTACACCGTTCATCCGTACCGCAACTTTACGCTGGTTTCCTATCTGCTTAACCGAATGGTGATTGAGAAAGGGTGGAACTTATTGGAGAAAAAAGCTTTGATGCGGTCGGGGTGGAACAACATTCATGCTCAGGCTTTGATTCTTAGCGCAATCAAAGAAACTCCGCTGGACAGCGCCGCTTGGGTTGGCGAACGGTTGAAAGATCGCCGCAAGGCAGAGAAGCTTCAAAAGCTGATTTTGGCGACTGGCATTATTCCCACTCTGATCGAAAAAAAGGATTTCGACGACGAGGATAGGCTTATGATGCGCTGTGTATCGCTGATTTTGACAGACGAAGAGAACTATCCGTTGTATCTGCGGCTTATCCGTGCTGAAAATCATCAGCGCCTGCCGCGGGAGTTCTTTGAACGCCAAACGGCAATCGTCAATATGCTTGAAAGTCGAAAAGTCTTTACGGACGTGGAGGCCGATAAAGCCAAAAGAAACATCCGTGAATTTGCCGAAATCGGATAGGCTAGGCTGCTGAAAACTGTCGGAACTTGGTTTCCGACAGTTTTTTTTTGCGGGCTTTTGCCGGCAAATTGTTGCAATCGGACAAGACGATACTATTTTTTTGCCGGAGGTGGCTGATGAAGAAAATATGGCTTGTGTTATTAGCGGGGGTTTGCAGTGCTTGTCAAAGCGTTCGTCCGTACGCCGAGACTTTACAGCCTTGGGTAGGGCAGACGGAAAGGAGCTTGGAGCAAAGCTGGGGCTATCCTGATAATGTTTTTTATATTACGCCGGACGAAAAAGTGGTGACCTATGTCCGTTCAAGCACGCATCGTTATAATTTCGACCCTTATCAGGACGAAGTTGCGTATTCGGCCATTTCCTCTCCTGTCTACGGGTTTCCGCCGCAGCCGGCCGAAACGACATATTACTGCAAGACGTCGTTTACGCTTCAAAACGGCATTGTGCGCAACTATAGTTTCAACGGCGATGGCTGTACCGGTGCCGTTGAGCGCGGATATATCTTCTGAAAAAAGAAAAGCCCTAATTGAACAATAGGTTCAAATTAGGGCAAAAGGTCATCAAAAACCTCATTCGGCTTTAACAAAATCGCCGGTTAAAGAAACCGTGTATTTCCGCCTGCCGTCGGAAAAGTTCCATAAGATTTCGCGGCTGTGAGGGATAGTGACGGCTTTAATCGTTTGACGCAGGATGTCGCATCCGGCACCATGAAAGAAAGCGTAGACGGCTTCTTCCGTTAAAAGTTGTTTTTCGTTCATAATTTAAGATGTATAAATTGATAGACTTAATATCTCATATATTGTCAATTTTGTCAATATTTTTTTGTAAACCGTTGCGAAAAATTTAAAATAAAAAAGCACCGGAATGATGCTGAAAATTGGCGGAGAGGCAGAGATTCGAACTCTGGGTGGGGTCGCCCCCCACGACGGTTTTCAAGACCGCTGCATTAAACCACTCTGCCACCTCTCCGAAATGTACAACCACACAATAATTTCAGAAAAACCGTCAGCAACTTCGTTGCTTCACGACGGTTTGGAGCTGCGCTCATCTACGATTCCAAGACCGCTGCATTAAACCACTCTGCCACCTCTCCGAAATGTGCCGCATTTATTCGGCACAACCGTTATTTAGCTGAAAGTTTAGTAAGCGTCAAGCGTTTTTTTATCATTTATTTACAAGTTCAATGTAATAATGTCAAATAAACCGGTTTCAAGGATGAACAATGAATTTTCGTTATGGTCTTTATTGCGGCGTAGTTGCGCTTGGTATGTCCGCTTCGGCATGTGCCAATGTCACGACTTTGGCACCGCCGGAATATATTAGCTGGCTTGACGAGCTTAAAAACGATATGCAAAACCGCGGTATCTCGCCGCAGACGATTGAGACTGTTTTTGCGCAGGATTACTATCATCCGGCGCCGGAAGTCGTTAAGATTGATCGAAAACAAATTGAATTTGCCCTCACGTCTACCGATTATTTGAATCGTGTGGTTAACAAACGTCGAGTGGAGCGGGGCCGAAAACACTATCAGGCGCTGCAGCCGCTTTTGCAACGGCTGGAACAAAAATACGGCGTTCCGGGGCAGTATTTGATTGCGTTCTGGGGCATTGAAACCAATTTCGGCCAAAATTTCGGCGGATACAATACCATTGCGGCGTTGACAATGCTGAGTTATGACACCCGCCGTCCGGTTTTCTTCCGCAATCAGCTTTATGAAGCGCTTAAAATCATTGATACATGGCATATTGACTACACGCGCATGCAGGGCTCATGGGCCGGAGCGATGGGGCATTTTCAATTTATGCCTTCGACATTCAATGCCTATGCGGTTGATTTCAATCAAGACGGGCAGATTGACATTTGGCATTCGTTTGAAGATGCGGCGGCCTCGGCCGCCAACTATCTGGCGTCTATCGGCTGGAACAAGGACCAGCCTTGGGGAATAGAAGTCAGCCTGCCGTGGAATTTTGACTTTGCGCAAAGCGGCCGCAATCATTTTCAAACCGTCAAACAATGGAAAAAACTCGGTCTAAAAACCAAAGACAACCGCGAGATAAAGCTTGACCGTCACTGGCGCGCCGCCGTCATAACGCCGGAGGGCAAAAAAGGGCGGGCTTATCTGGTGCTGGACAATTTTCGAAAGATTATGCAGTGGAATCGCTCCGAAAACTATGCTTTGGCAGTCGGCACGTTGGCCGATTATATTGTCACGGGGCAAAACTGGCGACCGGCGGCACAAAATCCGGCAACCCGTCTCAAAACAGACGATATTTTGCAGATTCAATCATTTATCAATAAGTTAGGGTGGTTTAAGCTTAACGAGGACGGACAACTCGGCAGTCAAACTCGCGAAGCCGTCAAACAAGTGCAAAAAGCGGCTAAACTTCCGGCCGACGGATATCCGGACTATCAGCTGCTGCAAAAAATCCGCCGTTATAATCCGGAAATCGGCTTTGCCGTGCCGGTGCCGGAAAGAAAATTACACAAGCCCAATTAATCGCTTTACGAAGCTGGAAAAACAGTATAGCTTATTGTCAGAAATTGAGAATGCGGAAACTTAAATGAAACTTACAAAAACAAGACTTGTGATACTGTCGCTTTGTTTGGGGATCGGCGGCTGTACATACGGGCGTATTAATCCCGGCGCCAACAGCTATTCGCAGGCCGAAGCCATCAAGGGACAGGGAGGCGTTTACAAAATCGGCAACCCGTACCAGATTATGGGAACTTGGTATTATCCCAAAGAAGATTACAGTTATTCCGAAGTTGGCACAGCCTCATGGTATGGCGAGGATTTTCATGCCCGTCGGACGGCCAACAACGAAAAATACGATATGCATGCTCTCACGGCCGCCCACCGCACTCTTCCGTTGCCGAGCATCGTCAAAGTTACCAACCTCGACAACGGCCGTTCGTTGGTTTTGCGGGTCAATGACCGCGGTCCTTATGCCAAAAACCGAATTATTGATATTTCCAAGCGCGGCGCTCAGCTTTTGGGATTCCAGACACAGGGGACGGCCAAAGTCAGGGTGGAAATTATGGCGGAAGAAAGCAAACAGTTGAAAGCGGCGCTGTTGGGGCAGGAGTGCAAGCCGGTCAAAACTTCGGCTTCGACTGTGATTCATTCTTCCAATCCGGCGCCGGCGGCCGAAGTGTCGCGCAATCCGCTGCAGTTGACAGGTGCCGAACAGAAGTCTCAGGTTCAGTCTGCGGCGGCCAAAGGCTGGTATGTCCAGACCGGCTCTTACACGCAAGAGAGCGCGGCGCAGGCACAAAGCGGACAATTGACGGCATACGGTGCGGCAGCGGTTTATCCGGCGCGGGTTGACGGACAAACCTATTATCGGGTTAGAATCGGTCCCTACGCCTATCGTCAGGAGGCCGAAGTCGCTTTGGCAAAAGTCAAGCATTTTGGCGTTTACAACGCAAGAGTCGTACAGGAATAACAAATGAGGCGGAAAATGTTAAATTCAAAATTTATTTTGGCGGCGTTTTTGCTGCTGGGAATATCCGAAGCTGCGGCCATTGAAACCAAGGCGCGTAATGTAATTCTGATGGATTATGACACCGGACAATATTTGTATGCCAAAGAAGCCAACAAAATGATTCCGCCGGCCTCAATGAGCAAGCTGATGACGGTTTACATTATCTTGCGCAAACTCAATGACGGAAGTTTGTCTTTGGACGACACGTTTACGGTCAGCGAAAATGCTTGGCGCAAGGGCGGCGCGGCTTCCGGGGGGTCGACGATGTTTCTGGCCATCGGCGACAAAGTACGGGTGGAAGATTTGCTCAAAGGCATCATCATTCAGTCCGGCAACGATGCGTGCATCGTGGCAGCGGAAAATTTGGCCGGCAGCGAAGAAGATTTTGCCGCCGACATGAACAAAATGGCGGAACAAATCGGGCTCAAAAACTCGCATTTTGCCAACTCTACCGGCTTGCCGCATCCGGATCATCGGATGTCTGCTGAAGATTTGGCCAAGCTGGCGCGTCTGATAATCAGCCAATACCCGCAATATTATCATCTGTTTTCTCAAAAAGAATTTGTTTATCACAACATTCGTCAGGGCAACCGCAATCCTCTGTTGTACAGTATGCCGACGGCTGACGGGCTCAAAACCGGCCATACCGAAGAGGCCGGCTATTGTCTGACGGCTTCGGCCAAGAAAGACAATCGCCGTCTGATTGGCGTTTTCACCGGTCTAAAGTCAATCAAAGAGCGTTCGGAAGAACCCGAAAAGATTATGAATTGGGGCTTTCGCGAGTTTGATAATTATACGTTGCTCAAAAAAGGCGCGCAAGTCGCTGAGATGCCTGTTTGGTACGGCACCGACAAAACCGTGCCGATGGTTGTGGCGGAAGACGTGGTGCGGACGGTCAAAAAGAGCCGATATTCCAAAATCCGCATAACCGCAGTTTATGACAAACCGGTCAAAGCGCCGGTGGAAGTCGGGCAGCAGCTTGGCGTGGCAAGGATTGAAGTTCCCGGTGACGCGCCGGTGGAAATTCCGTTGGTTGCCGCCAAGGCCGTCAAAGAAGTCGGATTGTGGGGGCGCGTTCGCAAAAATCTGCAATATTTGCTCACGGGAGCTGAATAATGTCTGGCAGGTTCATCACGTTTGAAGGCGGGGAAGGTTCAGGAAAATCTACTCAAATCAAACTGTTGTCAGAATATCTTAAAGCAAAAAACAAAACCGTGGTGCTCACCCGTGAACCAGGCGGCACCCCCGTCGGACAAGAATTGCGCCGCCTGCTGGTAACCGGTGCCGCCGACAAGTTTGACGCCACAGCGGAGGCCTTGCTGTACTACGCAGACCGCCGAATTCACCTGCAACAAAAAATTTGGCCGGCCTTGGCCGAAGGCGCTTGGGTTTTGAGTGATCGTTTTGCCGATTCGACGATGGCTTATCAAGCCTATGGGCATAACAACCGCGTTACTCCGCAAATGCTCAACGAACTCTATCGGCTGGTTGCGGGAGACTTTAGGCCGGACTTGACACTGATATTTGACTTGAATCCCGAAATCGGGCTGAAACGTTCGCTGGCGCGCGCGGCGGTCGAAACCGTCAAGGAAGTTCGCTTTGAGAATATTGACATTGAGTTTCATCATCGTCTGCGCCGCGGTTTTTTGGAAATTGCCGGGCAAGACCCCGAGCGCTGCGTCGTCCTCAATGCCGATCAGCCGATTGACAAGCTTCATCAGGATGTAATCAAGGTTGTAACGGAAAGGTTGAAAATCTAACTATGCCGGAAACCGCAGCGTCATTTGAACCGCAGTCGAACAGCTTTTTGATTGGTCATGAAAAAGCGGCGGATTTGTTTTTGCATTGCTGGCAGAATAATTCATTGCATAATTCTTGGCTGATAACCGGTATCAAAGGCATCGGCAAGGCTACGTTTGCATACCGGTTGGCGCGCTTTGTGCTGAGTGCCGATGAGAGCCGACGGCAAGACTGCAAAACGCTTGACGTTTCGCCGGACAGTCAGACGTTTAAGCTGGTGGCGGCCAATGTGCATCCGGATTTTAAGGTTTTGCAGCGCGATTACACCGATGCCGAGCGCAAAAAAATCCTCAAGGCGATAAAAGACGGCGAATATATGAGCGCCGATGAATTGAAAGATTTGAAAAAATCGGCTTTTATTCGTGTGGATGACGTGCGTCAGATAAACGATTTTTTGTCGCGGCGGTCTTCAAGCGACGGCTGGCGTGTCGTGCTGATAGACAGTGTCGATGACATGAATTCCGCTGCCGCCAATGCGGTGCTCAAGATTTTGGAGGAACCGCCTTATAAGACGCTGATGCTGCTGATAAGCCACAATCCGGGGCGTCTGCTGCCGACCATACGTTCTCGGTGCGCACGGCTGGAGCTTTCGCCGTTAACCGAGGCTCAGGTATCCACGCTGTTGCGCCGCTATCGTCCGGAGTTGAGCGAGACAGAAGTCAAAAAAGTGGCGCAGATAGCGTCCGGCAGCATCGGGCGCGCGTTGACGTATGCGGACAATGACGCAGCGGCGCGCTATGATGCTTTGTGTGCTTTGGCCGCCGCCGGAAGTCGTTTTCAAACCGCGGACTTGCTTGATTTTTGCACCGGTGCGGTTGCCGATGAGGAAACTTATGCTTTGGTTCAGGAGCTGATTTTAAAGTTTTTGTCGGTTCATGTCAAAGACGGTGCCCATGTCGCCGAGACGGCCGATTGTTGGAGCAGCACGTTGAAAGTGTTTGCCGAAACAGATAATCTGAACTTAGATAAAAAACAGGCATTGATAACCGTCATTGCCAATATATGTAAACAAATATAAGAGGAAACCGATGTTAGTTGACAGCCACTGCCATTTGGACTTTGACGACTATGAAAACGAGATCGACGACGTAATTGCCCGCGCCCGCGAGCAGGGGGTGAGCATAATGCTGAATGCCGGTAACAATCTCAATGATTTGTCCGGTCAGTTGGCGTTGTCAGAAAAATATCCGTTTATTTATGCCGCGGTTGGTGTGCATCCGCACAATGCCGCCGAATTTCCTGACGTAAAGGCGGAAGATTTGATTGCTTGGACCAAACACAAAAAAGTCATCGGCATCGGTGAGGCCGGGTTGGATTATTATTATGACTACGCTCCGCGCGATGCCCAAATCAGGCTTCTGCGCGAGCATATCAAAGCCGCACAGGAGAGCGGATTGCCGCTGATTATTCATAATCGTGATTCGGAGGCCGATATGATGCAGGTGTTGTCCGACGGCTATCGGCACAAACCGTTTTGCGGAATGATTCATTGCTTTAACGCTTCCAAAGAATTTGCCGATTTTGCACTGTCGATAGGTTTTTATCTGTCGGCTTCGGGAATGATAACATTCAACAAATGCGGACAGTTGCGCGACATTTTTGCCGAAGTGCCTCTGGACAGGCTTTTGGTCGAGACCGACGCGCCGTTTTTGGCACCGGTGCCGGAGCGCGGCCATCGCAATGAACCGGCCTTTGTTCGTCACACGGTTGAAAAGTTGGCGCAAATACGCGATTTGCCGTTTGAAAAAATAGCCCAAATAACCTCGGATAATTTCTGTAATCTGTTTCGCAAAGCCAGCGACAAGGGGCGCGGCAAGTACCAATGAGCCACCATATGATCATATTGGGCGCGGGAGCGGCTCCCGGCGTGCCGTCGCTGAGCAGCGGCTGGGGAAACTGCGATTCTTCAAATCCGCGGAATCGACGCCGCCGTACAGGCACTTATTTCAATTTTGACGGCGTCGAAATTTTGCTTGACACGTCGCCAGATTTGCGGCAGCAGCTTTTAGATGCCCAAATTCGCCGTCTGGATGGGGTGTTGTACACGCATGCCCATGCCGACCACTTGCACGGAATAGACGATTTGCGCGAGATAAATCGGATTAATGCCACCAATTTGGATTGCTATGCCGCCGATGACGTCATAAAAATCATAAAACATCGTTTTCCTTATTTGGTTTCTTCGCAAAAAAGCGTCAAAAACGTCCTTTCTTCGCCTAGCTTGGTGCTGCATCGGGTTAAATGCGGACACGAGTTTGAAATCGGCGGGGTGCGGATTATGCCGCTCAAGCAGTGCGGACACAATATTCCTTCTGTCGGCTATATGTTCAATGACGGTGAAGCAGTGTATGTTTCCGATTTCAAATGGCTGCCGTCATCAACTCTGAAGATTTTGCAAAATCGGCGGATTCAAACGTTGATTATGCCGCTGACCACGCCTTTCGGGCAAAAATATCATGCCGGATGGGATGAAATCAGAGCATATATAGAAAAAATTAACCCCGCCCGCGTTATCATTAATCACATGGCCAGCGAGGTTGATTATCAGACCTTGGTCGACAGTTCGCCGGAAAATCTGCTGCCGGCTTTTGACACGATGAGGATTGATTTGTAATGACTGTTAAAACCTTAAGCATATATCATATTGCCGATCATGACGGCAAGGCTTCGGCAGCCGTTGTGCGGCGCGCATTTCCGCAGACAGAACTGCTGGGGCTTAATCACGATATGGAAATACCGTTTGACGAAATCCGCAGCTATGACAAAATTGTCATCTGTGATATTGCGCTGCCGTTGGATTTTATGTATGAGCTGTCGGCAACCAAGGAGTTTATATGGATTGATCACCACGCGTCGGTAATAAACGAATATAACGCCGCCGTTCAACAAGGCGCGCCGGAGCTCAAAGGGCTGCGCCGTATTGGCACGGCGGCCTGCTGCCTGACTTGGGAGTATTTCAATCCCGGAAAACCGCTGCCGGAAGGTTTGCGTCTGCTTGGCCTGAATGACATATACGACTTGCGCGATCCCAAAGTGCGGCCGTTTGAATATGCGTTTCAGTCAATAGGGGTCAATCGCCCGAGCGACGCCGTTTGGGACGATTTGCTGGACAATAAGCTCGACATTGACGACATGGTAGCCAAAGGGCAGGTGGTTTTGTCATGGATACGCAACCGCAATATCCGCCTTTCGCACAGCATGGCTTTTGCCAGCGAATATATGGGGTACAAATGTATTTGCGCCAATATGCCGCAAGGATATTCGGAATTTTTTGACACCGTCCCCGATCTTGATAGCTATGATTTTATGTGCAACTTTTACATGAACAAAAACAATACTTGGAATTTGTCTTTTTATACGTCCAAAGACGGGATAGACGTTTCTAAGATAGCTGCATCTTTCGGCGGCGGCGGGCATGTGAAGGCTGCCGGTGCTTCCAAGCTGAAAAAACTTCCGGAGTTTTTGCGCAACTTGAAGTCGTAGATAAACTTCTTATATTTCAAGCGCGATGTTAATTGCTGCTTGAAGGAGAGGTTTGTCATGCATTTTGATTCTTATATTCCGACCCGCATAATATTCGGCCGCGGCCGGCTGGAAGAATTGGCCGCGCTGCCGCTGCCGGGCAAAAAAGCGTTGATTGTCATTACCAACGGCAAGTCAATGCGCAATTTGGGCTATCTGGATCGCGTCATTCGCCTTTTGGAACAAAATGGCGCGGCGGTGGTTGTCTTTGATAAGATTCTGCCAAATCCCGTGGTCGCCCATGTTATGGAGGCGGCGGAATTGGCGCGCAATGAAAATTGCGACTTTATCATCGGCTTGGGTGGCGGCAGCGCCATCGATTCAGCCAAGTCGATTGCCTTGATGATAAAAAATTCGGGCACTTATTGGGACTATGTTAAACGTGTCAAAAAGATTACGGAGCCGGTTTTGCCGATTATTGCCATTCCCACCACCGCCGGCACCGGAACCGAGGTTGACCCGTGGACGGTCATCACCAATCCGGACACGGGTGAAAAAATCGGCTTTGGCGATGATGTTCTGTTTCCCAAATTGGCGATTGTCGATTCGGAACTGATGACGTCGGTGCCGCAGCGCCTGACTGCCTATCAGGGAATGGACGCTTTTTTCCATGCCGTTGAGGGATATTTGGCCTGTGTGGCTCAGCCGTTGAGCGACATATTGGCCATTGAAACCATACGTCTGGTTGCCGAATTTTTGCCGCAAGCGGTCAAAGACGGCAATAATTTGCAAGCGCGCGAACAAATGGCGTGGGCTGCCACCGCAGCCGGATTGGTCGAAAGCACTTCAAGCTGTATTTCGGAACATTCCATGGAGCATGCGTTGTCGGCTTTTTATCCGGAATTGCCGCACGGTGCCGGATTGGTGGCGCTTTCGGTGCCGTATTTTACGCATTTGCTGAAAAAAGAGCCCGAAAAAGTTTCCGTTCGTTATTTGGAAATGGGGCGCGCCATGGGCGAGGAAGGAAATTCGCCGGAGATTTTTATAGCGGCGCTGAAAAAACTTATTGATAAAGTCGGTCTGAGCGACTTGCGCCTGTCGGACTGGGGAATCAAACCCGACGAAGCCGAGCGTTTGGCGGCCAATTCGTACGAAGCCATGGGCGCCTTGTACGAGCTTGATCCTGTGCGCCTGCAAGATGATGACACGGTTCAGATTTTTCGCGAAGCCATCATGCGCCGCTCCGGCGAATAATTGCAAAACACCGGTTTTAAGACCGGTGTTTTTTTATTTGGCCGGCAAATTTCTTATGTCAGCCGTAAATCAGCCGCAAAAGTGAAAATAGTTGCAATTTGTCGGCCCATATTTTGTTTTTATGCTTGAGATATTTGCAGAATGTTGTAAAATCAGGTTCGCAAAACTGATTACAATCAATAAAAATCCGGAGAATTTGATACAATGTCTAAAATCTTAATTACTTCCGCATTGCCGTATATCAACGGAGTGCCGCACTTGGGGCACATCGTCGGCTGCCTGCTGCCGTCAGACATTTATGCACGGTATATGCGACTGAAGGGTGAAGAAGTTTTATACATTGCCGGTACCGATGAGCACGGCACCACATCCGAGGTCGGCGCTCTCAAGGAGGAAATGGATATTCAGGCCTATTGCGACATGTACCATCAGCGTCATGCCAAGACCTATAAGGATTTTAATCTGTCGTTTGACTATTTTGGCCGAACCTCAAGCGAGCAAAACAAAGAAATTACTTATCATATTTTTGAACGGCTGGATAAAAACGGCTTTATTGAGGAACGTACGGTCAAACAGGTATACAGCGTCGACGACAAAATGTTTTTGGCCGACCGCTACATTACCGGAACTTGCCCGCACTGCGGATATGAAAAAGCTCGCGGCGACCAGTGCGAAAACTGCACAAAAGTTCTGGAACCGACCGAACTCATCAATCCGCGCAGCTCGATTTCGGGTTCGGCAAACTTGGAAGTGCGGGAAACAAAGCATCTGTTTTTGAATCTGCCCAAGCTCGAAAAACGTTTGGCCCAATGGATAAAGACCAAAGAGCCGTTCTGGCCGGAAGTGGCCTATACCATTGCGCAAAAATGGCTTAAAGAAGGTTTGCAGTCTCGCTGCATTACCCGCGATCTCAAATGGGGTTTTCCGGTCAACAAAGCCGGCTATGAAGACAAAGTCTTTTATGTGTGGTTTGACGCGCCTATCGGCTATATCGGCATTACCAAACAATGGGCCGACGCCAAACCGTCCGAACGCGATTGGCGTGATTGGTGGCTCAATGCCAAAGACGTCCGCCATGTTGAATTTATGGGCAAAGACAATGTGCCGTACCACTCCATAACGTTTCCGGCCACACTTTTGGGTACCGGAGAAAACTGGACACAAGTAGACTATCTGAAAGGCATGAGCTATCTGACTTATGAGGGAGGCAAGTTTTCCAAATCGGAAAAACGCGGCATCTTTGCCGAAGACGCAATCAAAGAATTTCCGGCCGACTATTGGCGCTATTGGCTGATGAGCAATGCTCCGGAAGGTTCTGATGCCTCATTTGGCTTTGACTTGTTCGCCGCCGTGGTCAACAAAGATTTGAACAGCGTTCTCGGCAATTTTGTGTCGCGCGTGCTCAAAATGACGGCTTCAAAAATCGATTCCGAAGTTCCGGCCGGCGGCAATTTGGAACAACCGGAGAAAGAGTTGATAAATACCCTGCAGATCCGCGTCAAAGATTATCTGAAATATATGGATGAAATGGAATTTCGCAAAGCTCTCAACGAATTGCGCGCCATATGGGTCGAGGGCAACAACTACATCTCGGTGACCGAACCATGGACCGTCATCAAAACCGACGAGGCAAGGGCAGCCGCCATTTTGCGCGTGTGCATCAATCTGATTCGGATTTTTGCTGTTTTGAGCGCGCCGATAATGCCTACAATCAGCGCATCCATGCTGCAAAGACTGGGACTGACGCCGGCCGATATGCCGAGCCTCAAAGACTTTGACGTCAGCCGTGAAATCGAGGCCCTCAAACCCGGCACGCCGTTTACCGTGGGCGAAACCCTGTTTGAACGCATTACGCCGGAAAAGATTGAAGAATTAAAACAAAAATATGGGAGTAGCAAATAATGGGCAAAAATAATCGCAAAGACGCCTTTATCGGTCCCTTAAAAGGCTGGGCAAAGTTTTTTCACCGGTTGTTTTTGTTTATCACCTATCCGGTGCGCAAACCCAAAATTTGGTTGCTGATAGTGCCGGTTTTGGCCATTTTGTATTTGGCGCCGACATTCCGCGGAATCAAACCGGCAGAAGTCCATCTTTGGTATTGGGGAATGATTCAACAAAATATATCGAAGATAAGTGCCGCGTTTAATGAGCAGACACAAAAAATTCTGCCGCAAATTCAACCGGCGCCCAAAGCGCCTCAGATGATTGATTTGCCGGTCAAAGAGAGTCGCCGCAAAGTGTTTGAACGCGCCAAGTCGGCACCGGTGGTCGTGGTTGAAGCGGCGCCGGCGGAAGTAAACCTTGCTCCGCGTCCGGCTCCTCGGCGCCAGGTGTCGGAAGAGGTCGAACAACCCAAGCTGCAACCGGCAGCCCAAAAAACAAATAAGCTTGATTTGAATTATCTGGACGAACCCAAAACGGTCAGCGGCGTTGCCCGATTCCTTAATGCCAACGAACTCCAAATCGACAACACTTATATGTTTTTGTACGGAATCTATGTCGATCCGAAGTCTGACAAAGGTTTCTATGCTCTGAATTTTTTGGACAAGCTGGTAAAGGGGAAAACGGTCGTCTGCACAATCAACGCCTACACGCATCAATCAATAGCCACTGCCGTCTGCACGGTAAACGGCGAAAACATCAATCGTCTGTTGGTTGACAAAGGATATTCCCGTAACGTCGCTTTGGATTGAGGACACGATGTGGCAGCCGGTTTTAATGATAAGCGGATATTTTATCAGCGTTCTCGGATTGGCAATGCTGCTGCCGGCGGCGGTTGATATATATTATGCGCACACAAACTGGTCATATTTTATAACATCGTCCATTGTTTCTTTGTTTATAGGACTGTCATTGTTTTTGGCCAACAAGGGCAGGGTCAACAACATATCGCTGCGACAGGGCTATCTGCTGACGTCGTGCAGTTGGTTTTTGGCGGCGTTGCTGGCGGCGGTGCCGTTTGTTTTTTACGGCGTGTCGGTTGCCGATTCGATTTTCGAGGCTTCTTCCGGCATCAGCACCACCGGCGCCACCATTTTTGCCGATGTCGAGAGTTTGCCGCGTTCGATTTTATTGTGGCGCTCGCTGCTCACCGGTCTTGGTGGCGTGGGGATTGTGATATTTGCAATTGCGCTTCTGCCGTTTTTGGGAATTGGAGGTATGCAGATTTTTCAACGCGAAAATTCCGACGTAAATGAAAAATTTATGCCTAAAATCAGCTACATTGCCAAACGAATTATTTTGGTATATGTCGTTTTGATGGCAGCTTGTCTGGTTTCGCTTCATTTCGGCGGAATGGGGTGGTTTGACGCGGTTTGTCATGCCATGACCACCACTGCGACCGGCGGCATGACGACCAAAAATGCTTCTATCGGTGCCTTTCACAGTCCGACTATCGAATGGATAATGGTTGTATTTATGTTTTTGGGCGCCATTCCGCTGACATTTTATCACAGCCTGCTGGCTACCAAAAATATTCACTCTCTGCGCTCCTCGCAGGTTGTCGCTTTTATAAAGATTCTGCTGCTCTACATCGGCGGCGTAACGCTGTGGCTGTGGGGCAGCGAAATCTATGATTTTCCGACGGCTCTGCGACAGGCATCGTTTAATGTGGTGTCCATTGTCACCAGTTCCGGTTTCAATTCCGCCGATTATCTGCAATGGGGAACTTTTGCCGGAACATTGTTTTTGGCCTTTGCCTTGACCGGCGGTTGCACCGGATCGACTTCCGGTTCAATCAAAATTTTCCGTTGGCAGGTTGTTTTGGCACGGCTGAAAAGGGCTTTTATAAATACGATTGAGCCCAACCGGATGGTGCCGCTCAAAATCGGTCAGAGTATCATTACCAATGAAGTCGCCAATTCCATTTTTATGTTTTTGGCCGTCTATGTCTTAAGCGTCGGCGTGCTGACGATTATTATATCCATCTGCGGCTTTGACTTTACCACGTCTTTCAGCGCGGTTGTTGCCTGCATGACCAACAGCGGCCCCGGAATAGGGAGCATTATCGGTCCGTCCGGAAACTACGGCTCGCTCAACGATGCCGCCAAATACGTTTTGGCATTTACAATGATTGTCGGCCGTCTGGAAGTTATGACCGTCTTGGTGATATTCAGCAAAAATTTCTGGCGCTAAATTTGGCTTGCCGGTTGTTCTTCCGCAGGGGCTGATTCTTCAGCAACAGATTCGTCTTGCGGCGCGGTTTTGGCAACAGTGCCGGATTCGGCATTATCGTCTTCAAATTGAATAAAACCGTCTTCCTCAATAACTTCGCTGCCGACGGGCATTTCCTGTTCCTGAATTTGGAGCAGGGCACGAGGTTCGTCGTCATTTTGCTCTGCCGGCGCTGTCACCACCACCGAAACGGTTTCGGATTGAGCGGTTTCAGGTTGGTCGACGGTTGTCGTGGCGGTCACCGTATCGGATGCCGGCGCTGTTTCAGCCGGCGCGGCAGAAGGCTGACGAGACATCGTCGACGAAACGCCGGCCTCTTCATCCCGTTTCATGGGCAATTCGTCACGAGCGGCCAATTCGGCTTCGGTCAAGATTTTTTTGCCTTGAGTGTTACCGTCAATACAGCGCAGCAGCCAAACGTCATAAATCGGATGTTCCACCGCGTTGAGTGCTGGCGATGAAGACATCATCCAGCCTTTAAAGATATTGACCGGATGATCGGTGTCATAATTATCGACGACATCGACAAAAGCCGTGTTTTCAGGAGTTTCTTCGGGCGGTGTGGTTGTACAGCGGCGCACGACAATGGAAAAACTTCCGAATACGGCTTCTCCGTTGACAGGAACATCAATTTCGCTGACCCGTCCGACAATCTTATCCATGGCCCGCATATGCGCCATATTGGTATCAATCGCTGCCGCAGTTGCCGCGTTTGCGCCGCCCAATACGGCCGCTGCCGAAACCATAGACAGCAGGCTAATTTTCTTTAGAGCCATCATCGGTTACCATAAAGATAATTTCGCCGACCATATCTTCCAAAGTCTTAAAATCTTTGGTATTAGCCATAACATCGCCGTCTTTCAAAAATTCGGTGCCGTTTCCCGGCTGGATTTTGATAAATTTGTCACCGATTAAACCGTCGCTGACAATAGCCACTTCGCTGTCTGTCGGAAGTTTGATGTCTGAAGTCAGGCTCATTTTGACTTCCGCGGTATAATCTTCATTGTCCAGCGACTGTCCGATGACCGTGCCGACCTTAATACCGTTGATACGCACGTCCGAACCGACGTTCAGCCCGCCGACTTTGAGGAATTTGGCGGTAACGGTGTAGCCTTTGACCACCTGCAAATCCGATACATTATATGCAAAATAAGCAAAAAATGCGGCAACGGCCAAAACCAAAATGCCCATAATTGTTTCTACCGGTCTCTTATTCATAAATTTTCTCCTGTTTTTATTTGTTCGGCTGTTTGTTTCGATTGGCTTTGCCGATGTTGACAATGCGGTCAAGCAGTTCTTCAATCACCATAGCGTCTTGCGTATAGGCAAATTCGCCGCCGGGTTCAATCATATCTTCGGATCCGCCCGGTTCAATTTCGATATATTTGGCGCCCATCAGTCCCGAACTGACAATAGAAGCGCTGCTGTCGTCGGGCAGCCTGACCGAATCTTTAACTTCCAGAGTCAAAACGGCCTTAAAGTCATCGTCAAGCTTGGCATCGACCACCCGACCGACATTCATTCCGGCCAGCCGCACCATGTCACCGACGAGCAGACCGTCCGTGCGGTTAAACCGCGCCTGAACGGCATAGTAGCTTCCGGCTTCCTTGTGGCTGACACGATTGCCGGCCAGCCGCCAGCAAGCCACAATTGCCAAGATTCCGAGAGCGACGCTGAATCCTATTTTGAGATATTTGGCTTCTTCGCGATTATAAAACTCTTTAACCAACATTATTAAAATCCTTTTTGAACACTACTTATATACATATCGCAAAATAAATATTTTGTCACCAATATTTTGAAAAATGAAAATAATTGTTAAAATTTAAAATTAATTTGTTAAAATATGCATAATTTATAAAAATTTCGGTGGTAAAAATGCTGGTCGTCAAAAATATTTCCAAATCATTCGGCACGGTCAAAGCAGTTGATAAGGTCAATTTTTGCCTGAGCAACGGTGAAGTAACGGCGCTTTTGGGGCCGAACGGCGCCGGCAAGACGACGCTTTTGCGCCTTTTGAGCGGATATTATTATCCAGACTTCGGGGAAGTGCTGATTAATAACCATAATGTTTCGTCAGACCGTCTGCAGGCTTTAAAAAACTTTGCCTATGTTCCCGAAAACGGTGCGCTTTATCCTGAAATGAGCGTTGTCGAATACATTCGTTTCATGGCTTCGCTGTACCAGCTTTCCAAACAGAATTTTGAGGACAATCTGGCTTCTTTGAGCAGGGAATTGGGGCTGGCGGAGGTTATCAACCGTCAATGCGAAACCTTGTCCAAAGGATACAAACGCCGAGTGGCTTTGGCTGGCGCGCTGATTCATCGTCCGGATATACTTCTGCTTGACGAACCGACAGAAGGCCTTGATCCTAATCAAAAATACATGATTCGCGATTTTTTGCGGGATTACGGGCGCCGGCATACGGTTTTGATTTCCACGCATATAATGGAAGAAGTGGAAGCCTGCGCCGGCAGAGTTTTGCTGCTGAACAAGGGAAAGCTCATCTGTGACACCACACCTGACGGACTAAAAAGCCTGACCCCGGCCAATGACATTGAATCGGCCTTTCGCTCAATGACTTTTGATAAGTGAGATAAACATGTTTGATAATCTGCTGCCCGTTTATTTAAAAGAACTGCGCTCGTATTTTCAAAGCCGGATGTTCTGGTTTGTCTTTGCGGTCTATATCCTGATTTTGATGACGGCCGTTTTTGTTCGCACCGGCTTTTTGCTTGAAACCGATTCTGAACTGACATCGGTATTTGAAATGCAGATAAACGTATTCGTCCTGATTGTTCCGGCGCTCACCATAAAGTTGTGGGCCGACGAAAAACGTTTTGGCACCATGGAATTGACCCTAAGCCTGCCGGTGAGCGGAACCGCGTTGGTTTTAGGCAAATTTTTGGCGGTATGGAGCTTGTGCGGCCTGCTGATTATCTCAACTTTCGGCTTGTGCCTGACGACGGCGGCTTTGACTTATGTCGATTTGGCCGAAATCTTGTTGAATTATCTGGTGCTGATTTCGGCTTGCGGGTCGTTGTGCGCGGTGAGCATGGCGGCCTCAAGCTTTACGACTCAGCCGGTAAGCGCCTTTGTGTTGTCATTGGCATTTTGTCTGCTGGTGTCATTGCTGAATTTGACAATCTTTATTCCTGAAGACAGCTTGTCGCTTGAAATTTGGCTGCGCGCCGGCAACAGCCTGCACTTTGTGCAGCAATATTCGCAGCTTTTAAGCGGTCGTTTCTCAATGAGCGCCGTTTACTATTTCGTCAGTATGATTGTGTTTCCGCTATGGCTCAACGTAATGTCGGTTGAATGGAGGAAAAATTAAATGCTAAAACGAATTGGCTTTGCATTTTGCGTCCTTTGCGTGCTGATTGCTTTTGGCAGCACCAACATTGCCGTTTCGCTGTTGGGCAGCTCTGCCGTTTGGGATTTGAGCCGCGGCGGCCGCTACAGTCTGAGCTCGGATACCGAACACTGGCTAGCAAACAATCAGGCAGATATCTTTATGCGTTTGTACATTTCTCCGGAAGACAAACAAAGTTCTGCCGTTCGCAACTATATTCAAGACGTTGTCCGCTTGCTGGAACAATATCAGCTTTTGTCTGCCGGCAAAATCAGCGTGCGCACCATCACGGTCGAACAACCGTCACCAGCGTCGGCTGAAGCCAAAAAGCAAGGCATCAAGACTGATTCCGATCCAATTCTCGGCTTGGTCATTTCTGATGAAAACGGCAATTTTGAAAGCATTTCACGTCTCAATCCGGACAATCGCGCTTATTTGGAGCACGATATCAGCCGTCTGCTCGGAAGACTGGGTGGATACAAAAAGCCTAAAGTCGGCATTGTGGCGCCCGACCTGACGGTTATGCCGACGAAAGATGCTTTGGACTATACGGCAGACTGGCCGTTTATCGACGCTCTGCGGCAAGATTATGACCTTGAGCTTCTGTCAGCGCAAAACTTGCGTATTCCTGAAGATTTGCGGGCAGTTTTGCTGATTAATCCGCGGGGCTTGGCTCAAAACGCCGTGTACGCCGTTGACCAATATCTGCTGCACGGCGGCAGGCTGCTGATATTTGACGACCCTTATCCGGCCATGAAACCGGATTCCAATCGCGGCAACGAAGCGATATTTGAAAAACTGTTGGCAAACTGGGGCATTCGGATAATCGACCATAATTCTGCCGCATTGCGGCAAACTCCCGACACTTTAGCGGCACTGGGGGCAGACGGTCTGTTTGAGGGTATTTGGCCGCTGGATTTGCACTCGGCCGGTTCAATAGATTATCAACCGCGGCCGGAAACGGATTTTGAGCCGCTGTTAATCAGCGATGACGGTCAGGAACCTCAGATTGCAGCCGCCAAACTTGAGGGAAATTTTATGTCCCTGTTTCCGGAACAGGTGGGCGGCAATGCTGCCCTCAGAGCCGGTGCGGATCCGTTTATAAGCATCTCGCTCAGCCCCGGAAAAATCATTTTGGTTGCCGACAGCGATTTGCTCAACTCCTCTTGGTGGAATGCCAACCGGACGCCCGCTCAATCACCGGAAGATTTTGTCTTAAAACGCGGCAATCTCGACTTTATAAAACGCAGTCTTGATTATCTGACCGACAACAAAAAAGCGCTGAATGCCGCGCCCAAGCAACGCTCTGGCCAAACGATGCCGATCAGCGAGGTGTTTTTGAATTTGGCCGAGCAGGCGGCCGCACCGGCTTTGATTCAAAACCAAAAGGAATATGATGCCGCCCTCAATCAAAAAGCCCGCATCATCCGGCAAATTCGCGCCAAAGAAATTATGCCGTCAATCAAAACGGCCAAACAAACCGAGGCGCTGAACCGCCGCATTTTGGAATTGGAGCAACAAAAAGCCGCCATAACTGCCGGTATCAACAATTCATACCTGACATGGCTGTATTCCTATATTGTGCTGAACGGCATAATTCCGTTTGTATTTTTGGGTATTTACATATTTATCAGATGGCGCGGAAGCAAAAAACTTGCCACGGCAGCCGTAAGGATGGTGAAAAATGCGTAGACGTCTTATTATCCGCTCGGCTGCGGTGGCGCTGCTCTCGGTTCTCTTGGCCATGGCGGCCGTCATCGCCGTCAATCGCAAATTTCCCGTGCAAACCAGCGGCAGGCTGGTTTTTGCCAATACTTACGCCAACGGCCTTAAAATTGATAAAATTGTATTGGATTCTTCATCAGGAACCACCACTCTGAAATCCCTGAACGATTTTTGGGTTGTTGCCGAGGCCGATGACTATTATGCCGACCTGAAACTGGTTGGCGAACTGATCGGTGATTTTAATAATTCCACCTACTACAGCCGCAAGGCTTATTCTGCCAAAGCACTGAAAATTACCGGACTGAACGAAGAAGGGCTGCGCATTCGCACCTATGCCGGAGATGTGTTGCAAGATGACATTTTTCTGGGATATGATGCCGGCAATCCGGATTATCATTTTGTGCAGCCTGCCGACCGCAAACAAATTTGGCTGGCCGACGGCAGCTATGCAATTCCGGAAGACTATGTTTCATGGATAACCGATCCGGTTTTGCATTTGCCGCAGGAATTGATTGAGATTATTGAAACCGAAGACGGAATCTTGTCGAGGTTTAGCGCACGGCAGCCGTTTCGTGACCGTGAAAACAGAGTAGCCGTTGATGCGCCGATAATCACCCGTGAAGCCGAATATATCAGCGTCGATGATGTCAAGTCTGCCGCCAACTTTGACCAAACGCGTTTTCCCGAGCGCCGGCGAATAAGTTTTTACACCTTTCAGGGGTTGATTGTGACCTACAATATTTATTCGGACGGCAGGGAATATTGGGTTAACGTTTCTTTGTCGGCCACCCCTCTACCAAAACAAAGCGTCAATGCTTATATCAGAGACAACAAAATGTTCTATGACGGCTGGTATTTTCGGATTCCGGCCGAGCAGGGAGCGGTATTGTTGTCACAAAAACCGATATAAGTATTGAGGGATGGAAGTTTCGCAACAACTGGCGTCATTTCTGCTGAATGTCTCCACAAATATTTTTATGGAGCTGTCGTCGCACGGGCAGATTTTATATGCCAGCGACAATGCCGATGATGTTTTTGCCGTTGACAATCGGATGGGCGCATATTTGCCGCAGCTGCTGCCGGCCGAAACGCGCGGACTTGTGATCTCGGCGCTGCAAGAGGTTGTGCGGCGCCGGCGGCCGGAATCTTTGCACTTGGAATATCAAAATCGTCAGTACAATCTTTTTTTCTATCCGTTTGCCGATCGGATTGCGGCGTGTTTTGAAGATATTTCCGAACGCCGGCGATTGGCGCATTTGTTGAGCCGTGCGCGTCAACGGCTGGATTTTGCGGAACGTACGGCACATTTGGGATATTGGGAACTTGATTTGCAAACGCGGCGTTTTTATTGGTCGGCCGAAATGTATCGGATATTCGGCCAGACGGCGGAGCGGGTGTCGCGTCGGCGCAATTTGATTCGCGACGGTGTTTTGCCGCAGGATTTGCCGATTTACAAACAACAGCTCAAAAAACTTTTGGGCAGCGGCCAACCGGTTGAGGGCAGGGTTCGCTTGCGGCGGCCGCCGAACCGGATTGTTCATTGTCTGTTTCGCGCCGGATTTTTAAATTTGGAAAATCGTCGCCTGATTGCCGGAACGTTTCAAGATATCAGCGCGCAGATAAAACAGCAGGAAACATTGGAAAAAGCGCGGCGCAAAGCGGAAGCCGCCGATCAGGCCAAGTCGCAGTTTTTGGCGCAGGCCAGTCATGATTTGCGGCAGCCGGCACAGGCTTTGCAGTTGTTTGTGGATGCTTTGGCCGATGAAAAACTCACTGCCGGCCAGCGGCATTTGGTAAGCAGCATAACCGAAGCCGTCAATGGTCTGAAAAATCTTTTGAATAATTTGCTGGATATTTCCAAGCTTGATTCCGGAGGTTTTTGTCCGCAGCCGCAGGAATTTGACCTGCGCGAAATATTTTGCGGCTTGTGCCGCGAGTACGTTTGTTATCCGCAGATAAAGTTCATCTGCCGGACACAGTCCATAAATTTGTGCGCCGACAAAATATGGCTTGAACGTTTGTTGCGCAATCTGCTGGGCAATGCGCTCAAATACACCAAAGACAAGATTCTTCTGAGCTGCAGCCGTCGCGGCAATCGGGTTTATATCCGCGTGGCCGACAACGGCATCGGCATCAAACCGGACGAACTCAAACTGATTTTTGAAGAGTTTTACCAAAGCGCCAATATTGAAAACAATCGATGCAGCGGAGCCGGACTGGGACTAAGCATTGTCAGCCGCATTGTCCACCTGCTTGACGGCCGTATCAGGGTTCGTTCTCAATTCGGCCGCTACAGCGTTTTTGAGGTTTCTTTTCCGCTTCGCCCTTGCTAAAGAAGTTTATGCACCCTCAAGTCGGTTTTTCAAGTAACCGCGGCGAGTCGGCGTTGTGCGAAGCAGCCTTGAGAGCCGGACCGAACGAAGTTCAAATCCCGTGCAAGCTTAAACAAAAAACTCCTCTGCGAAAGAGGAGCTTTTTTGTTGGTACGCGCGCAGGGATTCGAACCCTGGACCCACTGATTAAGAGTCAGTTGCTCTACCAGCTGAGCTACGCACGCATTATTTGCAACTGGAGGGACTATAGACTTTATTTTTTTTAATTGCAACAATTTTTTTCAGATAATAAAAATTACCTTGCCAAACCGAATAATTTATATAAAATCATAAGCAGTTTTAATTTGAGGGAGACGACAATGAAAAAAGTTATTTTAGGCGTTTTGGCCGTTATCGTAATTGCGTTGGCTGTGGTTTGGTGCTCGCTGGAAAGCATCGTTAAGAAAGCGGTCAACAAATTCGGCTCTGAGGTTACCGGAACCGAAGTCAAGCTTGAAGGATTTCAGTTTTCTCCGTTTGCCGGCACGGCTGCCATTCAGGGGCTGACCGTTGCTAATCCGGAGAACTACAAGAGTCCGTATCTGCTTTCGCTGGGCGGAGTTTCGGTTAAGGTTAATGTCAAGAGCCTGTTTACCGACACGATTATTGTTGACGACATAACTATCAACAAGCCTGAAATCACGTATGAGATGCTGTCGTTGACACAAAACAACATCAAACAGCTTCAGGAAAACATTGCCAAGAACACGGCTTCGACGAGCAAAGCCGAACCGGTTGCCGAGGAAAAGCCGGCCGAGCCGCAAAAAGCTTCCAAAAATGTCATTATCAAGAAAGTGACAGTTTCGGAAGGCGGGCTCAAAGCCGTGACGGCCATTCCGGGAGACAAAGGGCTGCTTAATGTAACCCTGCCGGAAATCACTCTGACCGACATTGGTGCTGACAAGAAGAAAGAGAGTATTGTCAGCTCGGTAACCAAGATTTTGAACAAAGTTTTGTCGGTGGCTTCCGAAACTGTTGTCAAAAATGGCATGAACAACCTTAAAAACGTCGCTGAAGAGAGCCTCAACAATGTGGTCGGCGACGTCAAAGACAAGGTCAAGAGTCTGGGTATCTTTGGCAAATAAGTCAAAATCTCAAAATTTCCCCGCCGAATGAGGCGGGGATTTTTTTTGTCCGTCGCGTGAAATAATATATTGACACACAATGGCGTTCTTGCTAAAATAAAAGAAAAGTCTTTTATGGAGGCAGGAATGAAAAAGCTATCGTTTGCAGCGGCGTTAGGCATTGGAACAATGCTCGCAACTTCGGCTTTGGCGGCAGACTGTGTCAAGGCCGACTGCGCAAGTTTAGGCTACACTCTTTCTCTTCCCGCCAATTGTCTTGAATCGATTAATTGTCCGTTTGACACGGCTTATAAAGCTTGCACCCATTTAGAGAACGACTTGTTGGATGCCTGTCCTGCCGGCAAAACCTGCGAAACCAAATATAAGGTTACCGGTACTAAGCCGGATATACAAGTAGGTATGATTGCGTTGTCCGACGGCCAATTTGTCAAGCCGGACGAATTGCGGTATTATGTGACGCCAGCGACACCAGATCGCTTTCCGATAGGGATTGTTGCTTGGGTGGACGCCAACGGACACGGTGCAATTGTCGGCTTGCGCGATACAAATCCGCACGGAGACGACATTGGTGACGATCATTACGAAAAAGCCCCGTGGCGTTATTATACAAACGGATATACCGTCGACGGTCCGGAAATTACCGGCAACCTTTATTATGATCCTTATTACGGCAACGGCGAAGCCAAAGACGATATGAACGGGCTGGAGCATATGCAGACCATTATTAAAAATTGGCGATATTCGCTCTCAAATTGTCACGAAAACGGTAATGGAAATGTCGGTGGAACTTGTGATGACGCCGGCATGGCGATGAGCTCATGCTTTTGCTACAAACCCACATTTACGTTTGAAGGTCCTCAGCTCACTGTTGCTAAGCGTATCAATCCGTTTGGCACAACAACCGGCTGGTGGTATATGCCGTCTTACGGTGAGCTTCTAAAACTGGCGAATGCGGCCGATAAGATCAACGCTTCAATGAGTGCTTTTGATGAAGAGGTGTTTGGCAGCTCAAATTATCGAAAACTTGATTTTGATTCCAAATGTTATTGGAGCTCGACGGAACATGCAAGCCGCATTGTTTATGCATGGGGTCAATGCCAATATGGAACCTTTGAAAAAACCGAATGGAATACCGTACGCTGTCTTTTGCCGTTTTAGTTTTGCCGCTGCAAATCAAAGTTGACCGGTCAAGATAAAAAGACGTTTGGTCATTCTGCTTTAACTTTGCTTATGGTTTCGTCAGATAATTTTTGACGATGTTCAATGTCAGCAACGGCGGCAAAATCCGATAATCCTGGTTTTTGCCGTCATAATAAACATAAAGCGGCACCGAACTGCGGCCAAAGCTCTCAAGCGCCATGGATATTTCGGCGTCGTTGTTGGTCCAGTCAGCGCGAAACAGATGGATTCCGCGCTCTTTGGCCAAGGTTTCAAATTCCGATGTTCCCAGCGTGCTGCGCTTGTTTAAGATGCAGGTCAGGCACCATTTGGCCGTAAAGTCCACAAACACCGGCTTACCGGATTGAACCAATTGTTCGATTTGAGCTGCGTTATAAGGCTGCCACAACTGATTTTGCACCGGCTGCGGCGCCACCTGATGATACCATATCCAACTCAGCCATCCGAAGGTCAAAATCAGCGGAATGGCCAAAATTTGTTTGAAAATTCTCATCCATTTTCCCGGGCGCGGCAGCCATCTGCCGATTTTTTGCGGATAAAGCTCCGCCGCCGCAAAGGGCAGGGCATAACCCAGCCCGAGGCTGACAAAAACCCATATGCCGACGCTTGGAGCGGCGTTCAGAGCATAACCGACGGCAGCTCCCATAAACGGTGCCGTGCACGGAGTGGCAACCAGCACGGCCAAAAATCCGGTGGCAAACGCATTAACAACCGATTGCCGCCTGGATATCTTGGCGGCCGTTGCGCCTCCCACGGCCGGCAGAGAAATGAAATCAAGCATGGCCAAAGACAATAGCAAAAACAGCACTGCCATTGCCCCGACAAACCACGGCGACTGCATTTGAAAGCCCCAGCCGATTAGGCTTCCGCCTTTGCGCAAGACCGTCAACAAAAACGCAATCAGCAAAAAAGAGGCTGTTACTCCCGCGGTATAAGACAAAGCTTTGGCCAATTTTTGATTGTTCTTGCCTGCCGTTTGGCTCAAAGACACGACTTTTAAGGCCAAAATCGGAAACACGCAGGGCATGGCGTTCATAATGATTCCGCCGACAAATGCGGCCAAAAGAATCCACTGCAAACGCGCCGGAACGTCTTCCCCGGAACCGGCGGCCGCGGATGAAAAACCGGCCTCTTTCAGCAGCATGTCCCAATCCGGCGCGGGTGCGGCTTGAGCAGCCGTCGGCAACGTCAGCCGGAGCGTCTGCTGTTCGGGAAAACACTCTTCTCCGCAGGCCAACCATCGCACGGTGGCTTCAAGCGGCAGGGTTTGCCCAAGTTCCGGCGGCAAGGCTATTTGTGTGCGATAATAAGCCGTATCGGCATAACCATGTTGAATGATTTCCTCATAGTTAAATTCGCTGTCCTGACTCCATTGGACGCCGACAACCCGTGCGCCTATCGGCAACGACCAGTCAACCGTCGTCGGCATAGCGATTTCACCGGCGTTTTCGCTGAAAATATGCCATCCGGGTTGCATTTTGAATTTGAGCATAATTTCAATCTGCCGCCCGCCCGCTGCGGTATCTGCCGAAGTATGCATTTCTACCGTCACATGGTCGGTTTTTTGCTCCGTCTGCATGGCCAAAGCCGCGCCGCTTTTCAAAAGTGTCGCCGCAATCAGCCAAAAATATGCCAATCTCAACACTTATTTGCTGCCTTTGTTCAAAACCACAAACCGATAGTAAGCCGTGGAAATTATCACCAGCGTTTTAATCAGGCACCAGCAACCCAAGACAATCGCCGCCGGCACAAACCACCCCGGCACCACGCACAAAACGACCAGCACAATCAGGGTTTCGGCGCCTTGCGCCCAGCCGCCCAGATAAAACGGAGATTCGTTCAAAACCGTCTCAATTCCGCCGTTACGTGAATAAGCCACCACCCCGTAGGCCAGCATGGCGCAGGCCGAGGCCGCAAAACCAAACAGCAAAAACGCGGCAGCCGCGGCATTTTGCGCCGTGTCGGCCAAAGCGAACCCGAATATGACCGCGGCATAAAACGTGTAGTCGAGCGCTGCGTCCAAAAACACGCCGAACGGCGTTTTGCCCTCAATTTTGGCCACAACGCCGTCAAGCGCGTCGCCAAGCCGATTAAGCAAAATGCAGATTAACGCCCAACCATACATTTCCAGGGCCAAAAAGTTGAGGGCCAGCATGCCGACGACAAATCCGCCGATGCTGACGGCGTTGGCCGAAACTCCTTTCTTGGCGAGCCAATGTCCGAGACGGTGCACGTTTTCGTCCACACAGTCGACGCCGGAGCACAAATTAGTGCGATTATATTGTGTGCGGATATAATTAATGATTGCGTTCAGTTTGTCTTGCATCGTATAATCCTTTTGCCGGAAGATAAATAATGCGAACATTATAATTCCATTTTTAAACAATGTAAAAACCAACTTTAAGGTTATAAAGAATAATATGCGTGCTTTAAGATACATTTCAATAATTTCGGCTCTGATTATTTTGGCCATCTGCTTGTTTGTCCGCCGGCCGACTTATCAGGAATTCGGCGGGCAGATATTTCATACTTACTACAAGGTCAAGATTCGCACGACGGCTCCTGACAAAACGCTGCCGGACAAAGTTTTGGCGGCTCTGCGGGAAGTCGACGCGCAAATGTCGGTCTTTCGAGATGATTCGGAACTAAGCAGGCTCAATCGGGCCGGGCAGGGGAAGACTGTCGCATTGTCAAAACCTTTGGCCGAAGTCCTGAAAACCGCCGCGCGGATAAATCGGGAAAGCAACGGCGCCTTTGATCCGACGGCGGCCCCGCTGATAGATCTTTGGGGATTCGGCCCGAGTGCGCGTCAAACGCCTCCGTCCGCACAAGAAATTGCGGATGTTTTGTCTTACAGCCGATTTGACAGCCTGCAATTCAACGCCGATTTTTCGGAAGTCGTCAAACTTGACCGCCGTGTCAAGCTGGATTTGTCGGCCATCGCCAAAGGATACGCCGTCGACAAAATCGCTTCGCTTATAGAAGCCGCCGGATTCAAGGATTATATTGTCGACATCGGGGGTGAACTGCGCCTTGCCGGAACCCGCACGACCGACGGCGAACTTTGGCGTGCCGGAATAGGCGTGCCCGAGCAGGACAGTTATGCCAATGCAATGGTGATTGAGCTTTCGGACATAGCTTTGGCCACCTCGGGAGACTATCGTAATTTTGTGGAACAAGGCGGGCACCGCTGGTCGCACACCATTTCGCCCCAAACCGGTCGGCCGGCGGCCAATGCATTGGCCTCGGCCACGGTTTTGGCGGCATCGTGCATGGAAGCCGACGCCTATGCCACCGCTCTGATGAGTTTGGGTGAAAAAGACGGTCAGGCTTTGGCCGTGCGGCTTAATCTGCCGGTCATATTTTTTGTTCATGACCACGCCGGCGGTTTCCAAAGGCTGACTTCACCGGCAGCTCGCCGTTTGTTGGGATTCGAAAATGAAACAGATTAGTCATTATGCCACCATAACCGAAGTTTTGTCCGGCCGTCTGAAAGTCAAATTTCGCCGCTATTCGGCCTGTCACAATTGCGACATGCGGCACGGCTGCGGACTGATGGCTTGTCAGGACAAAATCATAGAAATTGCCACGCCTCATGCCGCTCAATTCCGCGTCGGCGAAGAAGTCGCCGTCAGCATGGCGCAAAATACGGGATTTTGGGCGGTGTTTTTAAGTTATGTTTTGCCGCTCATATTGATGCTCGCTGCCCTCACGGCGGCGCAAATCCTCTGGAACAATGAATTAATCAGCGGTATATCTGCTATAATTATCTTGATTCCTTATTATTTCGGGCTATTCTTACGACATAAAAGTCTGGCCGAAAAATTTCGGTTCACTGTTTCAAAAATCTCTGACTAAGGGACGCCATGGACGACACTGTATTGCTGAGCATCTTGGTTTTAGGCGGAATTGCCGCTGTTTCTGCCATTGTTTTATTTTGGACTTCGCGTCGTTTTGCCGTGACTGAAGACCTCAAAATTCTGCAAATCGATTCGGTTTTGCCTCAGGGCAACTGCGGCGGTTGTTCGTATGCCGGTTGTCATGAGTTTGCCCGCGCCTGCGCCGCTGTTGAAGAAAGCGGATTTGCCGCGCTCAACTGTCCGGTCGGCGGGCAGACGGTGATGGACAAGATTGCCGAAATCCGCGGTTTTGCCAAGATTGAGAAGAAACCGACCGTCGCTGTTCTGCGCTGTAACGGCACATGCCAAAACGCTCCGCTGAAAGTACAATATGAGGGCATTTCCAGCTGTCGAATTGCAGCGCGCATTTCCAGCGGTCAGACCGGATGTCCGACCGGTTGTCTGCGCCTTGGAGATTGCGTCAAAAACTGCCGTTTCGGAGCTTTGAGCATCAATCCGGAAACCAATATTCCGACAGTCGATTATGACAAATGCACTGCCTGCGGCGCCTGTGTCCGCACTTGTCCGCGCGGTTTGTTTGAACTGCGTTTCCGCGCTCCCGACAAACAAATGCTTTATGTCGCCTGCCGCAATACGCAAAAAGGTGCCGTCGCCCGCAAAAACTGCAAGGCCGCCTGCATTGCTTGCCTCAAATGCACCAAACTTAATCCGGAAATCAAAGTCGAAAACAATCTGTCGTATATTCCCGACACAATCTCTGCCGCCGCTTGCGGTGCCGAATTGCAGGCTGCTTGTCCGACCGGTGCCATTGTTTATAAGGGAGCACAAAAAGCATGAGCAAGATTAAAACTTTCCCCATAGGCGGCATTCATCCGGACAAACACAAAATTACCACGGATTCGCCTGTCGTTTTTGCCGGATTGCCCGAAGTCGTGACCATTCCGGTCAAGCAGCATATCGGCGCGCCGGCCAAAATTCTGGTCAAACCGGGCGATAAGGTCAAAGTCGGAACGCTGATTGCCGATGCCGACGGCATTGTTTCTTCAGACGTGCATTCTTCCGTCAGCGGCGAAGTTGTCAAAGTCGAAGCTGTCGAAGGAGGGGTCGGCTATGTTGAAGATATGATTACCGTCAAAGTCGAAGGCGATGAATTTGAACCTTCCATAGATCGCTCGCCGAACATTTCACGCGAGATTCCGTTCAGCGCCGACCAAATTGTGGCCAAAATACGCGAGGGCGGCATTGTCGGTATGGGCGGCGCCGGTTATCCGACGCCTGTCAAAACCACGGTGCCGGAAGGCAAAAAAATCGACACCCTCATTCTCAACGGAATTGAATGCGAACCCTTTTTGACCGCTGATGACCGCTTGATGACAGAAAAAAGCGAACAACTGGTTATCGGAGCCAAGCTCTTAAACAAAGCGCTCGGCATACAAAACGCAATTATCGCCGTTGACGAGAACAAACCGCAGGCAATCGCCGCACTAGAAGCCGTTACCAAAACATATGTCGGAGTCAATGTTCAGGTTTGTGCCACCAAATATCCGCAAGGCGGCGAAAAGCAGCTTATCACGGCCATCACCGGCCGCGAGGTGCCTTCCGGACGCCTGCCTGCCGACGCCGGCTGTTTGGTGCAAAATGTCGGCACGGTGTTTGCCATTTATGAAATGGTGATGAAAAACAAACCGTTGTTTGAACGGATTGTCACCGTCAGCGGTGATGCCTGTCTGCATCCGGCCAACTATCTGGTGCGCATTGGTACACCGGTTTCGTGGCTGATTGAACAGGCCGGCGGTCTGACGCCCGAGACCTCGC
Source organism: uncultured Alphaproteobacteria bacterium (assembly GCA_947588275.1). Classification (GTDB taxonomy): domain Bacteria; phylum Pseudomonadota; class Alphaproteobacteria; order RF32; family CAG-239; genus CAZU01. The sequence continues at coordinate 71,844 of CANPYJ010000001.1, forward strand.
AAGTGGTGTTGGGTGGTCCGATGATGGGAACAGCGGCGTTTAACATCAATGCGCCGATTACCAAACTGACCTCAGGCGTGCTGTTGCTTTCCGACAACCTTGTCGCGCGCCGGCCGGAAGCCGAGTGCATCCGCTGCGGCAAATGTGTGGCCGCGTGCCCGATGGGGCTTCAGCCTTATCTTATTGGCTGGCTGATGCACGATCACCGGATTGACGAGCTCAAAAACACCCACGTCCTCGACTGCATTGAATGCGGCTGCTGCGCTTATACATGTCCGGCGCACATTCCGCTGTTGGATTACTGCAAATTATCCAAAATGGAACTAAGAAAGAAGAACTGACGATGCTCAAAATTACGACTGCGCCTCATTTGCAAACTTCTCAAGACATCCGCGGCATTATGCGTGATGTGCTCATCGCGTTACTGCCGGCTGCTGCGGCGGGAGTTCTGGTTTTTGGAATCAACGCCTTAGTGGTTGTCTTGACTTCGGTTGCCGCCTGCGCCGCCGTTGAATACGCCGCCAACCGCTGGTGGTTCAAAAAAGGCAATACCGTTACCGATTTGTCAGCCCTCGTTACGGGTATGCTTCTGGGGTTTAATCTGCCGAGTTCCATGCCGTTGTGGATGATTCTGATTGGCGCGTTTGCCGCCATTGTTCCGGCCAAGCTTTGTTATGGCGGTTTGGGCAAAAACATTTTCAATCCGGCTCTGGTGGGCCGTGTCTTCCTGTTTATATCGTTTCCGGTACAAATGACGCATTGGCCGATACCGCAATTTATGCACATTTTTAACTTTGACGCTCAGACGGCAGCCACGCCGCTCAACATCCTTAAACATTTGAAGCAGGGCAGTCAGGCGGTTTTGCCGTCAATAAGCGATATGTTTTTGGGCAATACGGGCGGCTGCATCGGAGAGGTCTCGGTCTTGGCGCTGTTGTTCGGCTTTGGTTGGCTGCTGTGGCGGCGGATTATAAGCTGGCGGATTCCGATATTTTATGTCGGCACGGTGTTTGCCGTCACCGGTGTTTTATGGCTCATCACCGGCGACATCCGTTATCATCCGGTTATTCATGTTTTTTCAGGCGGCTTGATGCTGGGCGCAATTTTTATGGCCACTGATTACGCGACTTCGCCGATGACCATGCGCGGTCAACTGATTTTTGCCGTTGGTTGCGGCATTTTGACCGCCGTCATCAGACTCTGCGGCACTTATCCCGAAGGCGTATCGTTTGCCATTTTAATTATGAATGCCTTTGTGCCGCTGATAGATAAATTTGTCGAACCTCGTTACTACGGGCAGAGGAGGTAGTCATGAAAAGCTCATATAAAACCTTTGCCCAAATGCTGTCGTCCTTGATGATTATTGCTGTGGTCGCGGCCTTTGTTTTGTCATCGGTTTATAAACTCACCGAAAAACCTATTGCCGCCGCCAAAGACAAACGCGAGTTGGAAGCCATCAAAGAAGTTGTCGGCACGTTTAACAACGATCCGTTTGCCGAGCAAATGACCATTATGACGCCGGATCAAAAACACAAACTGCAATTTTATCCTGCGCGGCAAGACGGCGTAATCAATTCTTTTGCCATCAAAACCTTCTCAGACAACGGGTTTGGTGGCCGCCTCGAAATGATTGTCGGCTTCTACATCAACGGCGCGATTAAGAACTTCAAAATAACCAATCATCACGAAACTCCGGGGCTTGGTTCAAAAGCCGATGAACCTAAGTTTAAGGAACAGTTTGACGGGTTCAATCCGCAAAAACGCAAATTTAAAGTCCGACAAGACGGCGGCGAGATTGACGCCGTTACCGCTGCCACCATAACGTCGCGCGCCGTCATTGATGCCATTCAGCGCGCTTTGGACGCCTACAACAATTTTTATGCTGGAGATTAAGATGAATAAAACCTCATATGAGAATTTGACTCGAGGCATCATCAAGGAAAATCCGACTTTTGTGATGTTGCTTGGCATGTGTCCGACGCTCGGCGTAACCACCTCGGCTCTCAACGGCCTGGGAATGGGGATTGCCACGCTGTTTGTCCTGATACTTTCCAATTGCGCCATTTCGCTCATCAAAAATCTGGTACCGGCACAAGTGCGGATTCCTGCCTATATTGTGGTAATAGCCTCCTTTGTCACCGTCATCGATTTGTTGATGGCCGCTTATTTGCCGGCATTGCATGGTGCTTTAGGCATATTTATTCCGCTGATTGTGGTCAACTGCATCATCCTTGGGCGCGCCGAAGCTTTTGCCTCCAAGCACAATGTGTGGCAATCAATATTAGACGCGGTCGGCATGGGTTTAGGGTTTACAATCGGTCTGACATCTTTGGGAATCGTGCGCGAAGTTTTGGGCAACGGTTCGCTGTTCAACTATAGTTTTCTGAGCGGCGAAGCAACCCCGCTGCTGCTTTTTGTGATGCCGCCCGGAGCATTTTTGGCGCTGGCCGCGTTGATTGTCATTTTTAACCGCGTAATGAGGAGAAATTAACAATGTCCTATTTGTTTATATTTATCAGCGCGGTTTTTGTCAACAACATAATTCTTTCACAGTTTTTGGGAATTTGCCCGTTTTTGGGCGTTTCCAAAAAAATTTCCACTGCCGCCGGCATGGGATTTGCCGTTATGTTTGTAATGACCTTGGCCACCATTGTGACTTATCTGGTCTACTACACTTTTTTGCAGCCGTTTAATCTGACTTTTATGATGACGGTTACCTTTATTCTGGTGATTGCGGCGTTGGTGCAAATGGTTGAAATCATCATAAAAAAAGTCTCGCCGCCGCTTTATGAGGCTTTGGGCATCTTTCTGCCGCTGATTACCACAAATTGCGCGGTTCTTGGCATTGCCATTCTGACCGTGCAAAAAAACTACACGCTGGTGGCCGGCGTATGCTACGCCTTGTCCAGTGCCATCGGTTTCACGCTGGCCATCGTCATTTTTGCCGGCATCCGCGAGCGCTTGGCTTTCAGCCGTATTCCGCCGGCTTTGCAGGGAACACCGATTGCCCTCATAACGGCGGGGTTGCTTTCAATGGCATTTATGGGATTCGCCGGAATAGGCAATTGATTCGGACTATAAAAGATTGCGTATCTGACGCACCACGTTTTCAAACATCTGATAAGTCAAAACGCCGGTATTAATGTTATAACGCGACGTATGATAAGAATCGGCCAGCCATATTCCTGACGGAAGCTTGTGCATAACGCCGTGGCTGAATTTGTAAGCGCTTTTGCGGCAGCCCAAACCGGCCAAAACCGCACCATGTGCCACCGTTCCCAACGCCAAAATAACTTTAAGATGCGGCATCGCCGCCAATTCCTGACGTAAATAAACGCCGCAATTTTTCACCTCGTCTCCGCTGACTTTGTTTTGCGGCGGCACGCAACGCACAGCATTGGTAACCCGTACGCCGACCAATTCAAAACCGTCGTCTTTGCGCCGATCATATGTTCCGCGGGCAAAACCGCAGTTTTTGAGCGCCGGATACAAGACATCGCCGGCATAGTCATTGGTAAAAGGGCGGGCGGTCTGATTGGCGCCGTTCAGTCCGGGAGCCAGCCCGACGACCAAAACCGAAGCCTCCAAGCTTCCGAAAGACGGCACCGGCCCGTTGTAATAGGTCGGATACTTAATTTGATTTTCGGCGCGGAAAGCCAGCAGACGGGGACACTGATGACAAGTTTTGTCGGGACATTCAAACATATTTTTGCTCCTTATGGCTTGTAATTTAAGCATTTTCGTGTAAATAAACTCTTAAAAAATAAAAATTAATCCAAAATATCTATATTTTTTTTGCCATTCCCCTTTAAAACCATTCCGGCAAGATTATTTAGTTCTCATAAACTGCTGAAATATGCGGTTTACGAGTGGACGTCTGAAATCTAACTGTAAAATCTATTTATAAATGGAGTTTTGAAACAATGAAAAAAACATTATTACTTGCAAGTGTTGCCTGCTTGATTTCGGTTTCGGCCAATGCTCAGCAGTCATTCAGAGACGAATTCAAGCCTTATGTCGGCGTAGACTATGTTTATGACCGTCTGGATTTGAAAAATCAGGCCAAATTCCTTAAGAAAAATTACAACTCAGCCATGATTAACGCTGGTGTCGAAATGACCGAATATGCCAGCTTGGAAGCCTTTTATCAGCTGAGCGGAACCCGCAAGTCAAACCTTGACAACGGCCGTAAGAAGAAATTTAAATTTGATGCTTATGGTTTGGATTTGTATAGTTATCTGCCGATGGGCTGCACTCAGAAATTCAGCCTTTTGGCCACGGCCGGCGCCGCGGTTTACGGCACCGAGCTTAAATATGACGGCAAAGACACCAAGAGCCGCGTCGGATATCGTGTCGGCGGCGGTGCACAGTATAAGTTCACCGACAACATTTCGGCTCGTGTCGTAGGCCGCTATGGTTATATCGGAACCCGTGATTTGAATCATGTGGCCGAAGTTACCGCCGGTTTAAGATATGCATTTTAAGGCAAAAACCAAATAAAAAAACCGCCTCAGTCCGACTGGGGCGGTTTTGTCATGCATGCCGGCATTTAGTCGATCAGCCGATCCAGCATCGCAAAAACTTTAAGATAATAATTGGCGCTGTGCGGCACAAAGTCTTTAATCGATACATTTTGCCGGACCGGCTTGTTTGAACCGCGGCAATACCCGCTTATCTCAATGGTTTTGACATCGCCGCCGAACAAATTCGTCAGCTCGTCAAGCGAGGCCGCAAAAACGCCGTCGATTTCATCGGAAGACATCAAAACATCACTTAATTTCCAGCGGCTTTTCAGTGCGTAGACCGGATTAAACTCTCGCACCAATATGCCTTTGACATCATCGACAGTTCGGCAGGTAAAAAGTTTTTCGAGTTCGTTTTCATTGACTTCCAGTCCCAATTTTTCTTCCAAACCGCGAACGGCGGCTTGTTTGGCGTTTTCGCCGGCCATAGGATGCTCGGTACACGACGCATCAAACAATGACGGCGACAAAAACTTGGTTGCGGAGCGTTTTTGAAACCAGATATTTCCCTTGTCGTAAATCCAGCAACGAACGTTTTTCAGCCACAAACCTTCATGATAAGCCTGAAATCTCATGGCTGTTCCGAGCAGATTCATATCGCTGTCATAAATATCTATCAATTCGTCAGCCATCATGTTCTCCTTTAAAGACAATGCCGTTTACCGGTTCTCCGTTTTCAAACCGCATAACAAACCTTTCTTGAGTTATAGCCGAAAAACCGTTTTGACGCAAGAGTTTTTCAACATATTCCGGACGATGCTGGTAACGCCCGTTCAGATTCAAAGCATAGTCCGCTGCTTTATCTGAAACTTCAACAGAAATGATTATGTTCTTGTTTCGAATTGATTTTATAAGTTCGTCCAATGCGCCGATATAGCCGGCCACATCGCCTGCGACAACCCAGTCAAAATTCTGATTGCGGCGCAGATAATCAAGCGCATCGCTCTTTACCAATTGCGCATATACCTTTTTTTGTGCCGCCACATCAAGCATTTTTTGGCTGAGGTCTACTCCGATGATTTGATTCCGAGGAGTTTTAAGAGCCGCACCGACAAGCCCCGTGCCACATCCCAAATCCACAATGGTACCTTCAAGAGATCCTGCAATTCTTCCCATAACCAGCGGCACTGCATAGCCCAAAGTCTGGACAACATGTTCATAATTATCAGCAAAATGGTCAAACAGCTTTTCGCTATAAATCTGATGATTTCCAATATTTTCTCCTTTCAGTGCGGCGGCCGTATGTTTGGCAAAAGCGTTTTCCGGATAACTTTTCAGCCAGTTGTCGGCAATTTTTTGTGCTTCCGGCAAATTTTGGCGCGCAAACATTATCAGAGTTTCACTCAAATTGACCGATATTTCCTCCATGTCGGTCTGATGCGCCAAAGCGTTGAAGAGCAGGCCCAAAGCTTCTTCATATTCGCCGAGTCCGCGCAAAATAAGGGCCAGATTATTGCTTGGTTCGGCGGCTTGCGGACTAATCAAAACCGCGGCGCGATATTCTTCCAAAGCTTCGCTGAGCCGGCCGGCACGCTGCAGCATCTCGGCATAATTATGATGAAATTCAAAATTTTTGGGTTGCAGTTCAAGCAGGCGGCGATAACGTTTTTCGGCCTCGTCAAAATTGCCTTCGCGGCTGTAAATGTCGGCCAAACCGGACAAAGCGGCCAAATTGCGCGGGTTCAGCAATTCGGCTTTGGCATAATAAATTTTGGCATTGTCGAATTGCTTTTCGTGACAACAGAGCAGGGCGAGCTGTACGCGCACTTCATCGGAGGTCGGCGCCAGTTCTTTGGCTTTGGCGGCGCTGCTCCATGCTTCTTGCCAAAGACCCCGCTGCATGTATACATCGGTCAGATAATAAAAGACACGTCCTTCGGCTGGAAAGGCAGCGGCAAGAGTTTCGAGGTCTTCCTGCGCTTTGGCAATGTTTTCACCGCCATAACTCATGGCCAGATTGGCTTTGGCCTCGGCATAAGAAGCGTCCAGTTGGGCGGCATATTCCCAGTTGAGCCGTGCCTCGGCCATATTTCCGAGCTGTTGCAACAGCAGGCCGATTTCATTATATGTTTCTTTAATCTGCGGATTAATTTGAGCGGCTTTCCGAAAATTTTCTAGAGCTTCGGACAAGTGACCATTCAGTTTATAAGAAAAAGCCAGATTATAATAATAAACGGCATTGTCAGGCCGTACCTTAAGCGCCCGCATAAAAAGGCGACAAGCCTCATCTTGAGCGCCCTTGGCCTGTGCCACCAGTCCCAGCAGGTTCAAAACATCCGGCTGATCGGCCGTTGTCTGCAATATCTGCCGATAAACAGCCTCTGCTTCGTCCAGACGGCCGCTTTCGTGCAGATGAAGTGCATTTTGAAATAAGGTTTCGTAAGACATTTTCAATTTTTTCCGCAAATTTTTCATATTGTAACGCCGCAAAAAACAAAAATCCACAAAATTATATAAAAAATGCTTGATTTTCACCAGAAACCATTATACAGTACCACCACTTCCGGGAATGAAGACGAGCCAAATCGCCTCGTTTGGCGGCATAAGCCAAAACTACCGGGACAATAACCCAAACAATAATTTAAGGATTGAAATTTATGAAAAGTATCATTACGACCAAGAAAAAGAAAGAGCGTCAGTACGGCACCATCTGGGGCGCGCCGAACAGCTCGGTTGCCAAGCGCGAATACGCTCCCGGACAACACGGCCAGCGTCACAAAAAGCCCACTGATTACGGCACTCAGTTGTATGCCAAGCAGAAACTGAAAACCTATTACGGCAACGTTTCTGAAAAACAGTTTCACAAATACTATGTCGAAGCCATCCGTCGTTCCGGCGACGCGGCCGAAAACCTTATCGGCCTGTTAGAATCCCGTCTGGACAATCTGGTCTACAAAGCCAAATTCGCGCCGACGATTTTTGCTTCGCGCCAATTTGTAAATCATGGTCACGTCACGGTCAACGGCAAAAAGGTCAATATCCCGTCTTATATGGTAAAACCGGGTGATATCATTGAACTTAACGCCAAAGCCAAACAGCTGCCGATCGTTATCAGCGCCATGGAATCTTCCAGCCGCGATTTTCCGGCTTATCTGGAAGTCGACAACAAGAAATTTACGGCCAAATACGCTTATGTGCCCAAGTTTGATGATGTTCCTTATGCGTCGCTGATGGAACCCAACTTGGTCATCGAGTTCTACTCCAGATAACATTTGGACCAAGCTCTTGTTTCAAATCCTCGGAAGTTGTGCAACCTCCGAGGATTTGTGCTTTAAAATTAATCAAAACTGTGGTTATATAAAAAACGACTTGATTTTATAACGAGAGAAAACCCATGCAGGATATCTTTATAAACGATCCCCGACAGACTTCTGCCAAAGAAATTGCTCAGCGCCAAACCATCATAAAGAAAACCGGCCGCCGCTGGTATCAATTTTTGGCCGATTTGTTTATAAAGAGTATGCTGGTGGCTGTTTTGCTGGCGGTCGATTTCACGTTGTTCGCGCGCGCCGGCAGTTACAATTTGTTTTCGGCCTCGCATGCAATCGCCTTAGAAGCGGTTTACATCTATGCCATAATTGCCGCCGTATCGTTTGCCTTGATATTAGTCACGTCTTTTTCCGTATACTTGCAAAATGTTGTCGTTTCGGCCGTTGCCGCTATACTGTTGTGGGCTGTTTTCAACCAGTTTGCCTTATTTGACTATCGCTCGATACTTTCTGCTTATCTAGGCATTCTGCAAGGAACTTTTGCCTTTGTAATTAATGATTATTCGCATTTTATTCTCATGTTGCTGGTCTTCTTGTTGACCTATATGTTTATGGGAGTTGCCAGCCGTGCCACTCAGGCTTGGACCTTGGGCACCGGCGCGCTGATTCTGCTGGCGCTGCTCAGCGACGCCTACTTCGCGCCGCAAAAACAGCCCCTTAAAGACATGCCGGCGATAGAGAATCTTTTTGCTCCGACAGAGCAGGATCGCAATTTGGTCTTTATCGCTTTGACACAGGCACCGTCTTACAATCAGCTCAAAGCATTGGGGAAAATTTCTGCCTCTGTCGAAATTCAGCATGCCGCTGCTAATATGCTCGGCTTTTATCAACAAAATAACTTCACTTATTATCCGCAGAGCTATATTCCTTATCCCAATATGTCATTTTATCAAGTCAGCAATGATAATATGCATTTTTATAATATGGCGGAAATTCTTAATCCCGAACAGGATAAAGGGGTGCGCGATTTGCTCATGAGCAACATCTACACAACCCAATATTGGGACTTTGATCAAATCGGGCTGGGAAAACTTTATCTGTCGCGCAACAAGATTTTTGACACTTTTCATAACAACAAATACAACATTTATGTTTATGAAGGGCGAGGCATTGAGTTATGCTCCTCCGACAACATTCTGAGCGTCAACCGGTGCATAGGACAGCGCAGTCTGCCCATAGACTTGGAAAACAAACGGTTTACTCTGCCGCAAAAGGTTTCTTTATTGATGGCCGAGTGGCTGGAAAGCACGCAGCTTGTTCCGCATGTTGATACGCTCTTCAATATGGCCGCCGCCGTTAATCCGAATGTCTCAAAGCTTAATTTTTCGGCTTCGGGACTGTATTCTCTGGACAGCTTTGCACAGCTCGACCGGCTGACCCAAGACATCAGCCGCGACAAAGGCAGCGGACTTTATGTCCTGTTGATGGAAATGCCTTCGGATTCATTTATGTATGACAGCAATTGCCGTCTCAAACCTTTGACCGAATGGGTGAAGGCTGACAACAACAGCATCAACATCAAGACACGTCAGATTGCTCTGGCCGAACAAACCAACTGCTTGTATGGCCAGCTTGAAAAGTTTATTCAGGAACTGCGGCGACAAAAAATTCTTGACCATACGGCAATCGTCATTGCCAGCCTCAACACGCCGATTGCCGACACTTGGATTAACGGAAACGATATTTTCCGCACCTTGCATCTTGGCATTCGCACCAATTTGGCCATTTATGATCCGCTCAAGGAACAAGAGGATATTGACTATAGTTTCTGCTCGACTTCGCAGCTGCTTTACAAATATTTGTATCATGGCGTCGATTGCAACGATATCCATACGCTGAACGTGCCACAACGGGTCAAAGAGCAAATCCAGCAAAAAGTCATATCTTCTCAAATTCCCCCGGCCGAAAGCGAACAAGCTTTGCAATATTTCAAAAGCTGGTATGCTTCTTGGGCCAAAGCCAACAATGTGGAAAACGACATTGACGACGAGGTTATTCCGTTGGAAACGCACGATGAGGTTATTCAGACTGTGCCGGTGGCCGTGGCCGAAGAATTGCCGCCGGAAGCGCCTGCCGTGCCCTTAAGCGAAGTTTCTGCCGCTGCCGCAACCGAAGACGACGCTGCGGCAGAGCAGAGCAAAACCTCGGAGGAATCTGCCGCTCCGACAGAAACCAAACCGTCAGACGCATCGGCAGAAACTTTGGCAGAAGTTCAGACCGCACCTGAACAAGACACGACGGCAGCTGCACAAGAAACTGCAGAATCTCAGCCGACAAAATCTCAGTCTGAGACGCCGGCTGCCGAACCGTCTGAGACGCCGGCTGAACCGCAGATTAACATGGAAGTCAAAGTTATTGAGCAGACCGAGTCCGTAAACGACGTTATTCCGCCGTTCTTATTTGGAGAAGATGAGACAAATCCGATTGAAGAAACGGGTGTAAACGGTGAGGAATAACAAAACTGCGGCAGGAGGAGCTTTTCATCGGCATTGGCGAGCATTTTGCCGCAACCGCCGCGCCTTTTGGTCTTTGCTGATTTTGTCCGGCATATTCGCGCTGACTTTGCTGGCTGAAACTTTGGCCAATGATCAACCGTATTTGGTCAAATACCAAAACAATTATTACTTTCCGCTGTTTAAGACTTACAATGAAACGGCCTTTGGCGGCGATTTCCCGACTCCCGCCGATTATCGCGATCCGTATATTCGTGGCCAAATAGCGCAAAGCGGCGGCTTCATGGTGTTTCCGCCGCTGCCGTTTTCTTTCAATACGGTTGACTATGAGCTTGACAAACCGACGCCGGCAGCACCGTCTTGGACTCATTGGCTCGGCACAGACGACGAAGGGCGCGATATTTTGGCGCGCATTATCTATGGTTTGCGTTTATCAATCGTTTTTGCCGCACTTCTGACCGCCGCCAGCTCGGTCTTGGGAATTGCGGCCGGCGCAGTTCAAGGATATTTCGGCGGCAAAACGGATTTGATTATGCAGCGTCTGCTGGAAATTTGGGACTCTTTGCCGCAGTTGTTTGTTTTGATTATTATTGCCAGTATTTTCAAACCGACGTTTTGGAGTTTGTTTCTGATTATGCTGGCTTTCACTTGGATGAGCCTGACCGGAGTGGTGCGTGCCGAGTTTCTGCGCGCTCGTAATTTTGAATTTGTAAAAGCCGCGCACGCCCTTGGCGTGAGCAATCTGCGCATCATCTTTCGCCACATTTTGCCCAATGCCGTTGTGGCCGGGTTAACCTATATCCCGTTTATTATGGCCGAAGCGGTAGTTGCGCTCACGGCTTTGGATTTCTTGGGCTTTGGCCTGCCGCAAGACTACCCGTCGCTGGGCGATCTGGTACGCCAGGGCAAAGACAATTTGCAGGCGCCGTGGATAGGTATTTCGATTTTCTCGGTCTTGTCAGGTTTTCTCACCATGCTGATTTTTATCGGCGAGGGCGTGCGCGATGCTTTTGATACGCGGAGAATGCAAAAATGAGCCTGCTTGAAGTAAAAAATTTGAGCGTTTGCTTTCGGCAGGAAGACGGCCAAGACTTTTGTCCGGTCAAAGAAGTTTCGTTTAAGCTGGAAAAGGGCGAAATTCTCGGCATTGTCGGCGAATCCGGTTCCGGAAAATCATTGACTGCGTTGTCGATTTTAGGCCTATTGCCTTATCCGCGCGCTTTTCATCCTCAGGCTTCCTCAATCAAATTCGACAACATAGAATTGATAGCCAACCCTGATTTGCGGCAATACCGCGGCGGCCGCATCGGATTTATTTTTCAAGAACCTATGTCATCGTTGAATCCGTTGCATACCATTGAGCGTCAAATTGCCGAAACTCTGATGATACATCAAAATTTCTCAGCCGGAAAAGCGCACGCACAGGTTTTGGAACTCTTGCGACAGACCGGCATCAAGAACGCCAAAGCACGGCTAAAATCTTATCCGCACGAGCTTTCCGGCGGTCAACGGCAACGAGTTATGATTGCAATGGCCATTGCCAATCATCCGGATATTTTGATAGCCGACGAGCCGACCACGGCACTGGATGTTACGGTACAGGAACAAATTTTGAAGTTGATTATGGATTTGCGTCGTCAAATGGGAATGGCTGTCATTTTCATCAGTCACGATTTGCGTTTAATCAGCCGCATTGCCGACCGGGTTGCCGTCATGAAAAACGGTCTAATAATCGAGCAGGGGACGGCCAAACAAATATTTGAACACCCGCGTCATAATTATACAAAAACTTTAATTAATTCTTCAAACATACTGAAAAATAAATATATCTATTCGGACAAAACAGTCTTGGAAACACGCGGTATATGCGTTAATTATCCGCTCTATAAAAACTTCTGGGGAACGCCGCGCACTTTTCTAAAAGCTGCCGATCATATTTCGCTCAAGCTCAAACAAGGCCAAACTTTGGGCATTGTCGGCGAATCCGGGTCCGGAAAGACCACTCTTGGCCAAGCTTTGTGTCGCCTCATACCTTTTGACGGCGACCTCTTTTTATATGGTCGTGAAGCCGGCCGCATCGCTCCGCGCGATTGGCACAAGCAAGTTCAAATCGTTTTCCAGGATCCATACAATTCTCTTAATCCGCGAATGAATGTCGCGCAAATTGTCGGCGAGGGTCTGACCGTACACTTTCCCAAACTTTCCGCAGATAAAAAAAGACGACGCATTGTTCAGTCGCTGCACGAAGTCGGCCTGTCTGAAGAAACGATGACACGTTATCCGCATGAATTTTCGGGCGGCCAACGACAGCGCATTGCCATTGCCCGCGCTCTGATATTAGAACCGCAAATTCTGATTTTGGACGAACCGACCTCGGCGCTTGACGTCACGATTCAGGCGCAAATTCTTGAGCTTTTGCGCCAAATCCAGCAACAGCGCGGTTTAAGTTATGTCTTCATATCTCACAATATGCAAGCCGTGCAGGCTGTCGCCGACGAAATCGCGGTTATGAAAGACGGTCGAATAATCGAGCAGGGCGATGCCGCGCAGATTTTTGCCGCGCCTCGGGAAGACTACACCAAACAACTGATTGCTGCGGCCGGCATTGCTTGACAAGCCGCCAAAAGCCTTTATAATATTTCTGGTTTCAATCATTGGCAAATTAAAATGAACACACAAGTTATTGCCAACCTGGCCAAAACCATCGGCCAAATAAAGAATCTGCGCCGCCGAGGTTGGGTATTGCGGCATGTTTCAGATCCCGAAAGCGATGCTGACCACATGTACTCTATGGCCTTGCAAATTTTGTTGCTGACTCCGCCGCACCTTGATCGGTTTCATTGCCTGAAATTGGCTCTTACGCATAATTTGCCCGAAATTTATGCCACAGACTATGTGCCTGGTGAAATCAGCGAAACCGCTAAACGCGAGCAAACTTTTACGGCTGCGCAAAAATTGGCAATGGAACTTGATTTTCCGGAACTGTACGATTTGGTTGTCGAATTTGAAAACCAAAGTTCGCCGGTTGTGAAATGTCTGGATAAGACTGACAATATTTTCACCGCCGCTTATTACGAACAGCAAAACCGTACGCCCGACAAACTGTTGGCCGAATTTGCGCCGCACGCTTTGAAGGAGATTGCCAAAATCGACACGCCCGCCAGAGCGGACTGCGAGGAGATCATTCATCAGCTTTGCAAAGGCTTCTGAGAGCGACTTTGTGGATTACGAAAGGAAAAAAATATGAGTAAAACCAAGACTTACTTCACTATTCTAGCTGCCGCGGCCATTGTGATTGCCGCCGGATACATTATGAATGTGGCCGTCATAAAGTCGTTTGTCGGGCAATGCCTTGCCTTTGCCGGACAGAACGTCTTGTCGGTCAGCGCCGCAATCTGCGCCTTTATTTTTTTAGGGCACAAAAATTATTGGCTGATTATCGCCGGCTGTGCCGTCGCTGCTGCCTTGCTCATTCAATTTGTGATTGTCGGACATGCGACCGGCCTTGTCACTCTGGCCGCACGAGCCGTAACCTTTATGGCCATCGTCTTTCTGATGAACTTTGTCAAGCTGTTGGTTAATAAATAAAAAAAAGAGCTCATTGTGAGCTCTTTTTTTTAAGCCTGTAACTTATTTTTTCGGCGATAGAGGAATGGCCTTGCCTTTGAGATCATAACGCGTAATCGTCGCCTTGGAATGAATATCCTCAAACAATTTTGCGAGAGCGTTTTGCGCAACCATTCCTTTCAGCTGCGGCTTAACCTGCTCATAGGGCAGGGGTTTGGCATCACGCGCATCTTCAACCATAATCACATGATAACCAAACTGTGTCTTAATCGGCGCGGTTGTATACTTTCCGGGCTTAAGAGCAAAAGCCGCTTCGGAAAATTCGGGAATCATGATGTCTTTAGTAAAATACCCCAAATCCGCCGGCTCTTTAGAATATTCTTTGGCCAGCTTGTCAAAATCCCCGCCTTTGTTCAGTTTTTCAATAACTTCGCGTGCCTTAGCCTCATTATCGACCAAAATATGCTTAGCCTTGACTTCGCGCTGCGGTTTAAATGCTTTTCTGTAGTCGTCATAAACTTTTTTCATTTCGGCTTCGGTAGCCAGTTTATCGACTTGTTGCTCCATATAGACTTTGCGCGCCAATTCTTTTTGTGCAGCGTCCAACTGTTTTTTGTATGCTTCGGTGTTGGTCACGCCGTCAGCCATGGCCGCCTGATAAACCAGTTCACCGTCCACAAACACGTCCATGGTTTTTTCATAAAACTCATCAAATGGAACCTGTTTTTTTATTTGCGGGTTATTTTCATATGCTTCTCTCATTTCGGCCACGGTAATCTTGGTGCCGTTAACAACCGCAGCTACGCCGTCCTTGCCTTCGGCATGCGCCTGCGCAACGCCCAAGACCATCAGACTGACAACAGCCGACAAAGCGTATTTAGCCTTATACATCATCATTATTCTCCTCCAAAAAATCTATTGCATACTGATTAAAGTTATATAATAAATTTCATTCATATTCCAACAGATTTTTTCACATCGTTCACAACTTCATATCAAACTATTGACTTTGAAACAATAAAACACTAAATGTAAGACTAATTGACAGATTACTAAAGGAATTGCAAGACTATGATAGGCCAACTCGCACGCAAACTTTTTGGCAGTGCCAACGACAGATATGTTAAACGTCAATACAAAATTGTTGACAGAATCAATGCGTTAGAACCTGAAATTTCAGCCTTGGATGACACGCGGCTGCGTGCCAAAACCGATGAATTTCGCACACGGCTAAAAAACGGCGAAACTCTGGACGATTTGCTGCCTGAAGCTTTTGCTGTGGTACGGGAAGCGGCCAAACGCACCCTCGGTCAGCGTCACTATGATGTGCAGCTTATCGGCGGCATCGTTCTGCATCGCGGCCAAATTGCCGAAATGAAAACCGGTGAAGGCAAAACACTGGTGGCCACTCTCGCGGCTTATCTCAATGCCTTGGAAGGCAAGGGCGTGCACATTGTTACCGTCAATGATTATTTGGCTCGCCGCGATGCCGAATGGATGGGGCAGGTCTATCGTTTTTTGGGCTTGACGGTTGATTATATTGTTCATGAAAAAGATGATGACGCGCGTCGAGCGGCTTATAATTGCGATATTATTTATGCCACAAACAACGAACTCGGATTTGATTATCTGCGTGATAACATGAAGTTCCGCCGCAATGAGATGGTTCAGCGTTCGTTCAATTATGCGATTGTCGACGAAGTCGATTCAATCTTGATTGACGAAGCCCGCACTCCGCTCATCATTTCCGGTGCCGCCGAAGACAGCTCTGAGAAATATATTTTGGTAAATCAAATCATTCCGTCGCTTACCGAAACTGATTATGAAAAGGACGAAAAAGCCAAAACCGTCACCTTGACCGAAGCCGGAATGACTCATGTCGAAACTTTGCTCAAACAAGTCGGACTTATCAAAAATGGCGGCTTGTACGACATTGCCAACGTTTCTCTGGTGCATCATGTCAATCAGGCCTTGCGGGCTCACAAAATGCACTTGAAAGATGTTGACTACATCGTCAAAAACAACAAAGTCGTCATTATTGATGAATTTACCGGCCGCATGATGGAAGGGCGCCGCTATTCCGACGGTCTGCATCAGGCGATTGAAGCCAAAGAAGGCGTGCCGATTCAGTCTGAAAACCAAACGCTTGCCTCCATCACATTTCAAAACTACTTCCGCTTGTATCCTAAACTGGCCGGAATGACCGGTACAGCGATGACCGAAGAAGCCGAATTTAACGATATTTACAATCTGACCTGCGTTGAAATTCCTACCAACAAACCCGTGCAGCGCAAGGATTTGCATGATGAAATCTATCGTACCGAAAAAGAAAAATACAACGCGATTATCAAAACCATATTAGACTGCCACGCCAAAGGACAGCCGGTGCTGGTCGGCACGACTTCCATTGAAAAATCCGAACTGGTGGCCGACATGCTGAGCAAAGCAGCCAAAGTCAAGTTTGAGGTTCTGAATGCCCGTCACCATGAGCGTGAAGCCGCCATTGTGGCACAAGCCGGCGTTTCCGGAGCAATCACCATTGCCACCAATATGGCCGGGCGGGGTACTGATATTCAGTTGGGCGGCAATGTCGATATGCGCCTCAAATCAGAACTTAAAGGCGATGAAACCGAGGAACAAATTGCCGCTTTGCGCGCCAAAATCAAAGCCGAAGTCGAGGCCGACAAAGAAAAAGTCAAGGCCGCCGGCGGTTTGTACATCTTGGGCACGGAACGGCACGAAAGCCGTCGCATAGACAACCAATTACGCGGTCGTTCCGGACGTCAGGGCGACCCCGGAACTTCAAAGTTTTATCTGTCGCTTGAAGATGATTTAATGCGAATTTTCGGCTCTGAACGTATGAGCATCATGCTGCAACGTTTGGGGCTTCCGGAAGGCGAGGCGTTGGTTCATCCTTGGATTAGCAAGGCTTTGGAGAAAGCGCAGCAAAAAGTTGAAGAACGCAACTTTGACATTCGCAAAAATTTGCTCAAATACGACAATGTCATGAACGATCAGCGCAAAGTCATTTATGAACAGCGCAAAGAGCTTATGGAAGCCGATGACGTTTCCGAGACTATTGCCGATATGCGCCGCGAACAGTTGCGCGTTTTGATATACAACCGCATTGAATACGGTTCTTCGCCCAAAGATTGGCCGGCCGAAGAAATCAAACAGGACTTGGCGCGCTACACGGGCATTGTTATGCCGATTTCCGACTGGATAAGCGAGCCCGAAATGGACAGCGAAAAACTCGTCGAAAAGGTAACCCAAACGGTTGAGGAAAAACTGGCCGAAAAGAATGCTTCCGTACCGCCGGAAATTCTGCGTCTGGTAGAAAAATCCATTTTGCTGCAAGAATTGGACGCTTTGTGGAAAGATCACATCGCCACTTTGGAATATATGCGCCACACGATTGTTTTGCGGGCTTATGGTCAAAAAGATCCTCTGAACGAATACAAAAAAGAGGCTTTCAACCTCTTTTCAGACATGCTGAATCAGCTCGGTGAAAAGGTCACCTTTATTTTGCTGCGTACGGTAATCCGCAGCAACGATGCTGACACACTTGAGAATCAGGCGCCGCGTCACACCAATGTTCAAACCATTCATGAAACGCCGGCAGCCTTAAGCGGCGGGCAGGGTGACGCCCAACCAGAAAAAGCGGCACCTTTTCAATATGCCAAAGGCAGTATAGACCCGACAAACCCGCGGACCTGGGGCAAAGTTTCACGCAATGATCCTTGCCCGTGCGGTAGTGGCAAAAAATATAAACATTGTCACGGACAGATATAATTTTTTATAAAATCAGGAACTTAGACAAGATGATTTAAGTTGTGTTTAAGCTTGCCAAAGCATTTATAAAATTTTACGGGAAATTCCGTACTGCCGGTCATAAATACTCCGGTTGAACCGAAGCAGGGGCGCTTTAATTGATGCCCCGGCAATCATATTAATCAACCTGCAATAAAATATGACTATGTCCCGCACAGTGTTGAAAAATACAAACATGGACAAGTTTCAAAGGGCTAAAAAATCTTTCTCCATTTTCACTACCTGAAAAGAGCCTGTCCACATAATTGGAAATTTCAATCGCTTGCCGCTGTAAACATGGTTTTCTCATGCCAAAATATGCATACCGGAAATATACTTAAAAACCGCATGAATTATTCTTCAAAAATCAACACGGTTGCAGGAAAGAGCCTAAAATAAAAATCACTTGTCAAGACGCTCTTGTAACCAAGTAAACAACGTCGGCAATTGGCTGGAAGCGTTTTTGCAGCCAATTGGCAATTAAATTCCGGTGCCCACTGTAATTAAATTAATAGATCTATCAATTTAGGCCTATGTAATCAAATATAACAAAAATCATCAGGAAAGAGAAACGATAAAATGTCGCATAATGTATATTATGAATAGTTTTGCGTGCTGTGCACACGAGTTCTGCACAAATAAGCCGGATTTTACTTTGACCATGTATTCATTGTCAAACACCGAATTTACAAGCAATAAATTTATTATCTGTTCTTCAACTCCTGATTATTCGCGGCCGCCTTTGGTTAACGCAACATTAGCTGCCATAACGATGCCGGAATCTTTTTTGAACGTGCTGTACAACATTTGCACGTTTTCGATTTCTCCCGCTTTGGCCTGACGTGAATTCATTTTTTCAAGCACGTCTTCCCATTTAATGACAACATTGCGCATCATGTCATAATTCAGATAGCTGTTGCGCGCGCGTTTAATTCCTTGCATAATATTCATACCGGACGGATTTTTCTCATTATCCGTATCATAAAAGACTTTGGCGCTACGATTAAAAACCTTAACGCGGTCAGCCACGCCCTCCTCGAACATTTTGGCGGCAATCTCAGGCAAAAGCTGATAGGTGCGGTCATGAACCTCCATCGTCGGCGGAAAACCATAGCCGGTCACGACTTTTTGGTCTTCATACCGCGCAAACATTGAAACTTGGCTCACAAAATAATGCACGCCCAAAACTCCGAGTTCAATACGATAGCCGGCATTTTTTGCTCGCAAGACGGTATCCAGCTTCCAGTCGTTGGGATTGCTCAAAATACTTTCCACCAAAATATTCTGCCGCTTGGCCAAACCCTCGGTAATAATTTGTTCGCGCGCTTTTGACGCATCTTTTTTGGTCACAAACGGATAATTTGCTTCATCGTTGGCCAAAACTTCCTGCGCATAAGGCAGCATAATCCGCAAATCATCCGCGCCGAAACGGATTGGCTCGGGACTTAAGGTCTGAGCATATTTCGACGATGCCGAAGTTTTTCCACCGCCGGGCTGTGATGTCAACAACACGAAAGTCGGCTGCTGGTCGGCGCTGACAGGTTCCTTTTGTAAAAACTGCGGGCGAACAGCCTCATCAAACCATGCGGTAAATTCTTCGTTAGATAAATTATACATTAGTTAGCTCCTTGTTCTTTTAACATTTTTTTTAAAATCGGCACGTAAATCTGCTGTGCTTTGCAAATAATCTGCGGTTTGTCCAAATACATCATATCATTGCGAATCAAAGCCATCTGTTTACGATTAAACTCGACATTTTCTCCCTTGAGCAATCGCTTGGAATACTCACGATACAAAGACAGCATCACAAAATTGGCTTGTTCGATTTCGTCGGTTAAGTCTTTGTTATTTACATCCATTCAACGACCCTCCATTGACCGTTGTTGCAACAGATATGCAACACGGCACCGTTTTTGACGTCCACAGCCTCATTGCCGAGGGCGATCAGAACCTGCGTCAGCATAATACCGTGCGAAGAAACCGCGATTGACTGATAATCGGTATGCTCAGCCAAATCATTCAGCCCGTCGAATACACGTTCGCGCACCTGTTTTTTGGTCTCTCCGCCTTTAAAGCACAAATTCTCATATTGCCGATCAAGGCTGCGCCATTGTTGGTATTTTTCACCAAATTTCTTTTGAATTTCAGTATAATGCAGACCTTCTATTTCTCCCACATTCACCTCAATAAAGCGCCTGTCGACAACCACCGGCACATTCAGGCTTTTATCGGCCAAGGCGGCCGTTTCCTGTGCACGGGTAAGCGGCGAAGTATAGATAACCTCGATTCCGCAATTTTGAAGCCGATGCCCGATATCCTCAGCTTGTTTTTTGCCGAGTTCGGTCAGAACCGAATCATTGGTCTGCCCTTGAGTGCGGCCGGCCAAATTATAAGAGCTTTGTCCATGACGGAAAATATAAAAATCTTTTTTCAATCTCGAAGTTCCTCTGCAAAAGTCTTATTAATTGTTTTATACAAAAGCCGACCGACATGCCCGCGCTCCGGCACGATTATCAATTTGGATTTGGGCAGAGCTTTATGCAGCTCATAAGCGCCTCGAACCGGACAAACGAAATCCAGCCGATTGTGGACAATAACCGTCGGAATATTTTTGATTTTTTTAATGTTTTCCATGATTGGATCAGGCTGCGACACAAAGAAATCATGCGCTCGATAATGCATAAAAATCCGCAAGCCGGCAAGTTGTTCTTCGTTAAGCTCGGATTGGTCGTTCCACTGCGGATTAAGGCTGCAGCAAACGCGTTCATACCAGCCATAATAATTGGCGGCATCAAGCTGTTTTTTCTTGTTATTTGAATTTATTTCCGCGGCAAAAAAAGCCGGAATGTCACCTTTGGCCTTACCTTCCAATTCATCCACAAACTCCGGATAATGCCAGCGAACACCCTCAAACTCCCACCATGAGGTTCCCAAATCAACCAAAAATATCTGTGAAAGCAAAAGTTTTGACACTTTGTCGGGGTGTTTTTCGGCATACAACAGCGCCAGCGCCGATCCCCAAGAGCTTCCACGTAATATTATTTTATCTTGTATATTCAAATGATTAATAAGATGAGTTAAATCTTTAAGTAAATTTTTTGTATCATTGTTTTC
Source organism: uncultured Alphaproteobacteria bacterium (assembly GCA_947588275.1). Classification (GTDB taxonomy): domain Bacteria; phylum Pseudomonadota; class Alphaproteobacteria; order RF32; family CAG-239; genus CAZU01. The sequence continues at coordinate 92,580 of CANPYJ010000001.1, forward strand.
CAGTCGTCCGAGAGGCAAAGATTTGTGACAACCACGTTGATCAAAAAGGATAACCCGATGTTTTTTCAGGTTGGCAAACGCCGCATGCCGCGGATAAGCTCCCCCGCCCGGCCCGCCGTGCAACACGACAATCGGCTTGCCTTTCGGATTGCCATACTCCGAAAAAAACACTCTGTGTCCTCCGTCTTCCGGAAGATATCCGCTGTTAAACGGACGTGGTTCAAACCATCTTTTCCAAAAAATAGTCATAACAGACCTATGAGATGTATTTACAAGCGCAATTTAATCAAATATAGTATTTTTTATTATAATAGAGTCGGGCTGTTTTAATGTCAACCACAATCGGTTTTTCTTCAGAAATTTATCATATTGAACCACACGATATTTTGGTTTTGCCGGATGCACCGGTTGATTTTGAATCGTCCGTCAAGTGTTCGGACGAAGTGGTTGTACTGCTGAGCAATGATCATCCAGATTCGCTTGTCCGCGGACGAAACGTCGCAAAGCAAGCCCTGTCCCGCCGCGTTTCTTACATTCCGGTGCGGTTTGTATTCTGCCCCAGTATTTCGTCATGGAACATTTTGCCCATATTGTTCAAAACGCTGCGTCAATGCTACAAATACACCGGCAGCAACATATATCACACTTCGCTGACGAATTTACGCGCGCTGCATATTGAGCGTGGACAACGCAACGCCGACAATGCCTATGTCATCTCCAAACACTGGCATATCTCTCCCGAGATGCGTGTTCAGATGTATAATCGGCTGGTCGCCTCCCTCACCGCCAAAGGTTTTGATGACAAATATCCGATTTCGATCATGCTTTGCCGCCGTTGCGGAATTAAAGATTCGGTTGATGACGGACACCACCGCATCGGAATTTGCGCCCAATACGGCATTGAGCGCATTGCCGTCAATTTCAGAGCTGCCGGCACGCTGCCGCGCGTCCTGCAAAATCTCCTTAAACGATTTTTCTGATTAGGCCGCCGGCGGTTTGCAACCGCAATAACGCTGATTGTATAGCTCCAGTTCTTTAATCAGCTGCATCCGCAATTCTTGCCGCCCGCCTTTGCGTCCCTCAATTTGCAGATATTTCACGCCGCTTGCGGCCGAAGCCTTGGCCGCCGCACGATTAACCTGAGCCAAATCCTTATACCGCGACACTCCCAAAACCGACGCCACGGCGTCAAAACCGTTGGCCTTGGCATAATCCATGACTCGCTTAAACCGCATATAGAAGCATACATCGCAACGCTTGCCCCGTTCTGGTTCGTTTTCCAGTCCCGCGGTCAGCGCCTGCCAGCGTTCATTGTCATATTCAAACTCTATAAACTCAACTCCGTACAAACGGCACAGACGCTTGTTTTCATCTGCGCGCCGGCGATATTCTTCAAGCGGACGAATATTCGGATTGTAAAACGCCACGGCAAACTTTTCGCCGGTTTCGGCCAAAAGCTTGATAACCGCGCAAGAACACGGCGCACAACATGACAATAATAAAAAACGCATTTGACACCTCTTGCCTTTAGTATATAGACTAATTAAAATTAAGCAATCTTAATTTTTGCGGAGAATCATAATGAAACAATATCGCAGCATCGTCATTTTGACCGGCGCCGGCATATCGGCCGAATCAGGTCTGGCGACATTTCGCGCCGCCAACGGTTTGTGGAACAACCATCGAGTTGAAGACGTGGCCACAATAGAGGCGTTTGAACGCAATCCGGCATATGTGCACGACTTTTACAACGAGCTCAAACCGGAGCTCAACAAAGCCCGCCCCAATGCTGCGCATTTGGCCATTGCCAGACTGCAAAAGGAATATCCGACTCCGGTTCACATCATCACGCAAAATGTCGACACTTTGCATGAAAAAGCCAAAAGTCAAAACATCTGGCACATACACGGTCAAATTAATCAGGCCGTATGCCTCAATTGCGGACATATTCTTGAAACTTTCGGCGACGTCGACATGCAAACGGTTTGTCCCAACTGCCAAACTCAAGGAATGATGAAACCCAATATTGTTTTCTTTGGCGAAAACCTGTTGTATATGGACAAGGTTGAACAATTGCTCAACAACTGCGACTTGTTTGTTTCGGTCGGCACTTCGGGCGTAGTTTTTCCGGCAGCGGCATTTGTGCAAACCGCCAAATATCATGGCGCCGAAACGGTGGAATTCAATCTTGAACCGACTTCCAATAACTTTTATTTTGACCGTCACATTATGGGACCGGCCGGCGTCACCCTGCCCGCCTATGTTGAAGAACTGCTGCAAAATCTTCAATCTTGAATATTCGGCAACGGCCATTACATTTATCGCAAACGGAGAAAAAAGATGACACACAAAAAGTTTGCGATGAACTTGCCGGCAGTTGTATCGTTGGGTATCGGTTCCATTGTCGGCGCCGGAATTTTTGCCCTGCTCGGGCAGGTAATTTTGCTGGCCGGCAGCAGGACTTATTATGCTTTTATCATTGCCGGCATTGCGGCAATGTTTTCGGGATATTCCTATGCCCGTTTGGCCGGTCGTTATCACAACGCCGGCGGTTTGAGCGAATATTTTCATCTGGCTTTTCCGCAAAAATGGATATCCGGCACGCTTACAATCATCTATATGCTGACCTCGGCAATATCCATCTCGATGATGGCCAAATCTTTTGGCATATATGCCACGCATTTTTTCCACGGCATTCCGGCAACCGCGTTTTATATCAACTGCTTTGCCGTCGGACTGATTGCCGCCATGGTTTTCCTGAATATGCTCGGAGCCTCGGACGTCGGCAAATCCGAAACCCTGTTAGTCACCGTCAAAGTCTTGATTCTGGTCGCTTTGATTGCCGCCGCTTTCATTCATCCGGAACTCAAACTAAGCACCACGCCTCTGCATCCGAATAACATGGACTTCCTGCGCAGCATCGGCGTCACCTTTTTTGCCTATGCCGGCTACGGCGTCATCACCAATGCCTCGGCCGACGTACCGAACCCGCAAAAAACGATGTCGGAAGGCATCAACATCACTTTGCTGGCGGTCATGGCCTTGTATATCGGTCTGGCATATGTGGTTCTAAATTACACGCCGGCCGTCGAACTCACCGACAATGCCGATACCGCGGTTGCCGGCGTGGCACGCAAGCTTATGGGAACCATTGGATACGGCGCCGTTTACATTGCCGCCGTCATTGCCTTCATCACCGGCATCAACGCCACTTTTTTCAGCATTTTTCGCATAAATCGGTCATTGGCCGAACAAAACATTCTGCCGAACATTTACATTCGCAGGCTTTGGCGTTTCGGCACCTGGGGCAATCTGCTGACCGCCGCTCTGATCATCCTGGCCACGATATGTTTTGACTTCAGCTCAATCGTCAACATTTCAAGCGCCGCTTTTTTGGTAAGTTATCTCGGTATTTTTGCCGCCAACTGGACACTCCGACGCCAAACCTCGACTCCGGCGTTTATGATTATCATCGGCAGTCTGCTGATGCTGTTTATTCTGATTGCTTTTATTGTCAGTCTGATGTAGAAAAGCTCTTTACATCGGCGGTCGGCAGATATATATTGCTTCCGATTATAAGAGAGACAAAAAAGAGGCTTTGCCGCAATGGTACAAGATATGACGGTTGGCAGCCCGCTGCGGCTGATTTTGAAATTCACTTTACCGATATTTATCGGCAATCTGTTCCAACAACTTTACAACCTATCCGACATTGTGATTGTCGGTCGTCTGCTGGGCATTGACGCATTGGCCGCCGTCGGTTCCACGGCGCCGGTTTATTTTGTGTTTTTGCTGGTGGCGTTTGGTTTTACCGGCGGTCTCACGGTCATCACGGCCCAACGTTTCGGCGCCAAAGATTATCGCGGTTTGCGCTCGTCAGTCTGCCACAGTTTGATTGCCTCCGCGGTTCTAAGCTCTTTGATTGCCGTATCGCTGATGGTGTTCTTGCATCCGCTGCTCAGAGTGATGAATGTGCCGGAAAAAATCATGCCGGAGGCTTATACATTCATGTTTATCCTCTCCGCCGGCATTGTGATGATCGTGTTTTTCAATCTTTTATCGGGCTTCATCCGCGCTGTGGGCGACAGCAAAACGCCGCTGTATTTCCTGATGTTTACCTCAATAATTAATGTCGGCCTGAATTTATTTTTTATCTATGTTCTCAAAATGGGAGTCGCCGGCTCGGCCACCGGAACGGTCACGGCCATCAGCACGTCGGTCGTTTGTTGCTTGTTTTATATTCGCCGCAAATACCCTATATTGCGCCTCACTCGCGCTGACTGGAAATATAATCCGGAGTTTATGAAAAAACACCTCTATATCGCCGTGCCCATGGCTCTCCAGTTTGCGGTTCTGTCCCTTGGACTGTTGATTGTGCAAGCGGTCTGCAACTCGTTCGGTCCGGAGATTATTGCCGCCCTCACCGCAGCGCTCAGAGTTGAACAGCTGGCCACTCAGCCGGTATTTGCCATTGGCATTGCCATGGCCACCTATTCGGCTCAAAACTGGGGTGCTGGCAAACTGCGCCGCATTCGCGACGGCGTGCGCAAAGCGGCTTTGGTATCTTTGGGCTTTAGCGCAATCATCGCGTTGAGCGTACGTTTTGGCGGCGAGCAAATAATCGGCATGTTTATTCCGAGCGGCAGCAGCCGTCACATTGTCGAAGTCGGTTGCGAATACCTCAACATCAGCACCCTGTTTTACTTCTTTTTGGCCATGATTTTCGTCTTCCGCAACACGCTGCAAGGTATGGGACGCTCAATGATTCCTCTGGCGGCGGGGTTTGTGGAACTGATTATGCGTTCGTTTGCCGCTATCTGGCTGGCTGCCGAAATTGGTTATCGCGGTATTTTTTACGCCGGTCCCATTGCTTGGTTGGGCGCCGGACTGGTAGTGACCATCGGCTACTGGGTGACTATCCGCCGTCTCAATTACGGGCGGCGGCACTCGGTGCTCAAGTCGTCTTTGGTTCATCAGCAGATTTCGGTATCAACGCCGGCCGAATAATCACAAGGCGGAGCGATGTAAATTACCTTTCGAGACGTGTTCCAAATCTTTAAACTGCCGAACACTATTCCAAACTTTACACGCATATTCAGCAGAATAAGGTCTGAAATTAAAGCTTACCCTTAAGTAATCGACGCCGATTTCCACAGCCTCTGACGCCGCGCAAAACGGCATATCGTCAAACAACATGGTCTGACAGTTTTTAGACAATGCCCGATAGACATGCCCTTCTTTGCGCAATGTCAACCACTTTTCGCCGCGCGTACAGTTCTTGCAGGCATTGCCGCGAATGCATGCCGCGCTGATGAACAAAGGAACGTCGCCGAAAACGTCAAACACGACCGGCAACGGCGAAGCCGCAGCCGTTTGCCGCAGATTGGCAAGCGTATCCTCCGTCGGCAGCGTAATCCTTTGGGCGCCAAAATCAGCCGCCATGGCAATGGCCTGCGTGTTAAACATATATAACGGCGCGTCAAGACTCAAGTCTATGCCCTGCTCCGGCAGAACCTCGCGCCCCCAATAATTGCCGATTTCCCACTTATGCCATCCCTGTGCCAAAAGCTCTTCAATCAGCGGTCGCCAAGCCGAAACGTTGCGACAAACCGTGGGCAGCGCCAATCGAACCTTGTTTTTGGGCAGAAGTTGCAAGCGCGCACTGTCAAAATGCTCGTCAAGCAGAACAATGATTTCGGCCGTCTCCGCCAAATCAATCTGCGCCAAACAGTCAATATTATCGGTGCGCAGCAGCCATTGCGGAGCTTGCGGGCGTTTCATCGAAGCAATTGCCGGCAACTCCGGCGTATGATATTCGGGCTTAATGCGCGTATAAAGCTGGCGCCGCAGTTCATTCAGCAACGACATCGGCACAAACCGCCCTTGCGGATTATCCGTCTCTGTTTGAGCAGGCATCACCAAGGCATCTCCGCATTTGGCAAAAGCCTGCCGCACGGTATCCGCCATTTTGTCGGCATTTTGCGCTTTTTCGAATTGCCCGCCGATTTCCGCCCGCACACCAGCAGCCTCAGCCACTATTTTATCGGCGTCAATTTGCACCCGCACGTTCACCGGAATCTTTTGGCAAAACGCGCCGGATTTGGGTTTGGTATAATCATATGCACCCTTTACCGCCGATGACGAAGCCAAATAAACATTCAATCCCGCGGTCAACTCCGGTGTTCGGGCCGGCAGACTGATTTCCACTCGGCTTCCGGCCGCTGCCTCAAAGCTGTTTTTTCCGTTCACGCTCAGGCTCAGCACCGCAAAACCGAAAGGTTTCTCCTCTCCCGGAACATCAATTTGAATCCCGTCATGCCGGCCGATGGCATATTTGGTCTTAAAGATAATACTCTTATGCCCGAGCCGTTCTATTTTGCCGCACAACAACCCGCGATGTCCGACAAACTCACGGTCTGTCACGTCTTTCTGTCGCCCGTTCAAATGAAATTTGCACCATGGACGCGAAAAAATCTGCCGAATATTCTCCGCGCGGCCAGTTGTATCTCTGCCATCCAAAATCCGTCGATAATAGTCTGTGACCGCGGCGACATAAAGCGCCGTTTTCTTACGGCCTTCAATTTTGAGCGAAGTTACCGGCAATTTCAATATATCGGCCTCCAAGGCCATGTCTTTCATGGAAAAATAGTGCGCGGCGCCGTCTTCGCCCTCAAATTCGGCGCGACAGGGATACAGGCATTTGCCGCGGTTGGCGCTGCGGCCGTTCTCCATTGACGAAAACAGGCACAACCCGCTGTAAGAATAGCACAGTGCGCCATGCACAAACGCTTCGGTTTCAAGCCCCGGAACGGCGGCAATGTCCTTTATTTCGGCCAAAGTCAGTTCGCGTGCCAAAACCACCCGCCTAAACCCGAGTTTTTGCAGCGTCAGAGCACCTTCTTTATTGTGAACGGCCATTTGCGTGCTGGCATGAAGTTCCAGCTGCGGATACGCCTCTCGCACAATCCGTGCAACGCCCAAATCCTGCACAATCAGCCCGTCTGCATGACAGCGGGCACAAATGTCCAGTGTTTGGAGCAACTGTGGCAATTCGTTTTGTTGCGCCACCGTATTGACGGCGGCATAAACTTTGCGTCCAAGCGAATGCGCATAGCCTGCAAACTCGTTAAGTTGCGTTTCATCAAAATTGGCCGCCGTCGCCCGTGCCGAAAATTGTTTCAGCCCCAGATAGACAGCATCGGCGCCATAATAAAGCGCCGCGTACCCGGCCTCAATATCGCCGGCCGGCGCCAACAGTTCTGCCATTTGTTCCTCATCAACCGATTTAATTCTGACTTGTTTCTTATTTCACCCTCTTCGCTTTGTCAACCCTTTTAAAACCGGTTGACGGCGCAGGAAAACCTCTGCACCGCCGCCAATCACCGTTTGCCCGCGTTTACAAAGCGCACTGGGCTTAGAATCTGAAATCACGTTGTCCGTGTTCAATCTCTGCCAAATGTTTGACCACGACTTCCCGTACTTTCTCTTTGGGAATTGCTCCCAGAGACGATTGAATAACGGCATTGCCAAGCTCTTTGGTAGCCGGCGCCGCATAATCTTCCAGATATTCCTTAAGCGTCATCAACGCGTTGGGGTGGCAACAGTTTTGAATTTGTTTTGACTTGCAAAGCTGCATAAACCTGTCTCCGGTGCGTCCCTCACGATAACACGCCGTGCAAAAGCTTGGAATATATCCAAGGCTCATCAGCCAGTAAATCACCTGATCCAGCGTGCGGTTGTCAATCACGTCAAACTGCGCCGAATTTTCTTCTTCTGGTTCCGGCGTGGCATAACCGCCGACGCTGGTACGCGAACCGCCGCTGATTTGTGAGATTCCGAGCTTAAGAACACGCTCGCGGGACTTTTGGCTTTCTCGCGTGGAAACAATCATTCCCGTATATGGCACTGCAATGCGAATACAGGCAACAATTTTGGCAAAAGTGTCATCATCAATGCCATTGTCAAATGAATCGGGATCAATGTCATCGGCATGCCGAATTCGCGGCACACTGATGGTATGCGGCCCCACGCCGTGCACGGCTTCCAAATGCTCGGCATGCATCAGCTGCCCCACAAACTCATAGCGATACGATTCCAAACCATACAAGACGCCGAGCCCGACATCGTCGATTCCACCTTCCATGGCTCTGTCCATCGCTTCGGTATGATAAGCATAATTATGTTTCGGCCCTGTCGGATGCAAACGCTCGTAAGACTCTTTATTATACGTTTCCTGAAACAAAATATAAGTTCCGATTCCGGCCTCGCGCAATTTGCGATAATTTTCGACCGTTGTTGCCGCAATGTTCACGTTAACGCGTCGAATAGCGCCGTTTTTATGCTTAATCGAATAAATCGTCTTAATCGATTCCAAAATATATTCAATCGGATTGTTCACCGGATCTTCGCCTGCCTCAATGGCCAGTCGCTTATGCCCCATATCCTGCAAAGCGATGACCTCGCGGCGAATTTCATCCTGTGTCATTTTTTTGCGCGCGATATGTTTATTTTTGGCATGATACGGGCAATATAAACAGCCGTTGACGCAATAGTTGGAAAGATACAGCGGCGCAAACAGCACTATGCGGTCGCCATAAAAATCTTTTTTGATTTGTTCGGCCAAAGCATAAATCTCGCGATTTTTGTCTTCCAGCGTGCAGTCCAGCAGCACCAGCGCCTCGCGATGCGACAAACCTTTGCGCTCTTTGGCCTTGTTCAGGATGGAATCAATCAGCGCCGAATTGGCCTTGTTGGCTTCGGCATAAGCCAAAGACTCCAAAATTTCTTCATGACAGATAAATTCTTCGGCTTTAGCCGACTTGGGATTATATTGAAACATTTTTTCCTCTTTCGGGTCAGACGCATCTTCCCCGTCAGTTAAAGTTGGTTATTTTACGGTTTCGGCCGAATATACGGCTTTGGCCGAAACGCCCTGCAGATTGCCGATTTTGCCAGAGAGCGCGCTGATAACGTCATGCGGAGCATCAACCGCCACACTGATAACACTCATTTGTCTGGCTCGATAGGGCAATCCCATTCGGCCGATGATATAAGCTGCATAATCATGCAAAATCCGGTTCAGTTTTTCCACCGAATCAGGATTCTGGACAATAATGCCAATAATCGCAATCTTGTTTTCCGTTGTCATTTGACCTCCGGTTTCAGGCATTTTTTAGCATAATAATTTTGACAAATCAATATTATATTCCGAATTTATTGACAATTTGCAAATCACTGCATAAGCTGCGGCCGCGGCGTTTGTCTTTGTGATTGTCGTCCTGTTCATAATGCCGTATAAAAAATCCGAAACCTTAGGCTCCGGATTTTTTGGGCGTTTACGGGCTTATTTGACTTCCCAGCTGCGGGAATATTCTTCATCCTTAAACAAGGCCGCCAGACCGGTCACTTGCTTGAGGCGCAAAAGTTCGTCCGCCGTCATTCCGATATTGCGGCAGATCCAACCGTCGCTCTTGCCCATTTCCAGAAGTTCGGCCACAATATTGCTCATCAAATCGACGCTGTGGCTACCGCGCGCGCGGTTGTGACGAATGGTCGAAGCAATACGCTCGCCTAAATCTTTGTCAATCACCACCACCGGAAGTTTGCCTTTTTCACGCGCATAAATACGCTCGCTGGTCTTCATGATGGTATAACGATGGAAGCCGTCAACCACAATATATTCGTCCGCAGTCTTATCATAATAGCAGACGACCGGCTGCGTAAATCCATCTTCCCAAATTGAGAGTTCAAGCAACTTCATTTCCGGCGGGGCTACCCGATTCGGATTGTAGTCATTGGCCCGTACCTTCTCTACGGGAACAGCAATGACATTATAAACAGGGCTGGTAAAGTTTTTCATTTTTCTTTCCTTACAGACTTTTATATTTTTCAATTAATTCTTTTTCACGCATTGTTTGTTTTTTTGTTTGAGCAAATCCCATATACTTACACAGATGATCGTTTTTCAGGATACACACGGCCATGCGTTTCCACGATGGAATATCGATTGTCGATTTGATATCATCGGTGTTATCCGGGGTGCCCAAAAAGATAATGCGGTCTTTGGCCGACTTATAACTGCTTTTGCCGTTGTTGCGAATATTATAATTGCAACGCTCCAGTTCTTCAATGGCAGCCGGATCAACCACCCCTCCCCGTTTCCACCAAAATCGAATGGAAGTCTTGAATTTGCTAATATAATTCTGCCGCACGGAATCGGGAAGAGTCGCCAGCAAAAATTTAACATAACTGCGCCAGGTGTGTCCTTTGGGCAGGGTAATTTTGCCGACGCCCATAAGCTTGGTATTGCCATATATGGCGGCAAAGTTGGCGCCATGCACGCGCGACACCACTTTAGCCCAAGTAACGGGTTCCAAAACCCGATACAGATTCAGGCTGTCTTTGGCGTTTTCGTGATACGGACTGGAAACGCGCATCTGACTGATGGAAAGTCCGGCGCGATAAAACAAATCATATATGCGGTTATACTCATACCCTTCCTTGCCGTAAGCAATCCATACGTCTTTGGTTGTCCAGTCATAAATCGGATATGCATTATAAAGATTCGGCGCCAATTTGGTTGTCCATTGGCAGTTTTGCATCAAGGTTTTGCGCACATTGGCATAAGCTCGATAACGGTTAATCGATTCGTCAGCCCGAATCCCAACTAGGCAAATCGTGGTTCCGTTGTGGTGATTGGCATACCATTTGGCAAATTCAGCATACAAATCTTCCTGCGCCATTTTATACCGATAGAACTCCAACGGATTGTTTTTCAAATTAATAATATAAGGCCGATCAGGCATTTTGCGCACCCACAGCTTTTCTTTTTTGTCATCCCACGGATACCAATACATCTGATAATTGCTGACGGCGCAACGCGATCCCATCGGCAGGCAAACCCAGTAAGGCTCAATGTCATTAATATTGTCATCAAACATTTTTTGCACATATTCCGTAGTCAGCTGATATTGTGCCTCAAAATCCTGATGAAAGACGCCCACTTTTTTTTCAATGTGATTGCGGCGTTTGTAATCCAACACCATGCTCAAAAGCAAACCGCTGTCTTTGCCGCCGGAAAAAGAAACATACACGTTGTCAAAGTTTTCAAAGGCAAATTTTATCCGTTCTTGCGTAGCTTCATAAACATTCTTGTTTTGATAAACTTTCATAAGTCACAAACCTCTTTGTAAGACATCATACGATGTACGTTTTGCAGGACTTTTTTCTTTCTGGATAAATTATCCCTAATCAGATTTTCCAAATGCGTATTAACCCAAAAATCATAAATTCTGACCTTGACGGGATGATCAGCATAAAGCTTCGGAAAAATCGACAACTTGTCCTTATAGTCAAAAGTCTGAGAGAAGTATATCACATTTCCGCAACCATGCAAGAAAAGTCTTGGCATTTCAACTTTATATGTGCAAATCATAATCGGAACACCTGTTTCAAACAGCTTCAAGGCCTTGGTTTTATTGGTTGTTCCGGACAAAACGACATATTGATAGCCGCGTAAAATTCCGGATTCCTTCAAAAATTTTATTTCGCTCAAAAATTTGGTAAAAACAACCACTTTTTCATTTCTGGCCGTAATTTCCATTAACAACTGTTTCAGGAGCACCGTCTTTTGATAACAAATGGTATAAAAATATTGGAATCGCTGGATAACCTGCAAATAAGCGACCTGAACCCGTCCTTTCAGAAACTCTGCTTTGGCTTCATTATAAGCTTGTTTTTCAGCCTCGCTTAACTCAATGGGACAGATATGATAATCAAGTATCAGGTTATCCGAAAAATCGCACAGCAAGATATATGGTTGCAACAGGCGAAAGGCCTGTCGCTCAAACTTAGGCTTGGACCAGCGTTTCCACACCTTAAAATCATCGCGATAATACGGCATGTAACTATGCAAAAACTGATTTTCGTTCATTTTTATGCTGTTGCCGTCCATAAACATCAAATGCGCATATATGTCTCTCAGACCCCGGCTGATGGGATCTTGCGACAGCAACAGCCGAAACGCAAATTTGCTGCGGATTGTCATGAGCAGCTGCGTGCGGATGGAACTTGTATTTTTAACATTAAGGCTTTCATCAATCACGCAAAACACACGCTGTGAATTTGCAAGATTATACAGCGACAAATAGACATCGCCTTTGAGAGACAGATATTCATACGAAAAAAACCTGAATTTTGTAATCAGACGTCCCGCACCCTTGCGCACACAGTCGACATAAGCGACAATGTCCAGATAGCTGGTTGGTGCTATCCACGCCACATAATCCCACTCGTGGCGAAAATGTTTGATAACTTTCAGCGCCGCATCAAGACGACGGCCGTTCATACGCACATACAATATCCCGGCTTTGTTTTGCGCGAATTTTTTATAATTTATGTACTTTCTTCCCATACATAACCAACCTGTTACTTTTTTCCTCGGACAAACCTCCCTTTTATCCGCTGAAATTACATTTAAGCTGGTATGTATCTTTTTTAGACCTGAACGACGAAACTCCGGAATACATCCGGACTGCCTTTGGCGGAGAATAAGGGATTCTGAAATTTGTCATCAATAAAAGCTTGTCTTATCGTCATTTTTACTGTCCGCCATAAACATTTTATCAAGTATACACTGTCTTGCACCTGTTTCAAGTAAAAATTTATCTGTGCAACTGATTAACAACATTAGTCGGATGTGAAGCAGAGTTATTTCTCCATCCGCATGTATTGAATGACTGAAATCAACAAATCGACGCAAAATTCTGCTGATGCCGTTAAAATAAAAAAAAGACATTTGTTGTACCACTCCATAGCACCACTGTACTTAACAATACGTTTGTACTATTTAATTGTGATAAAACAAATGTCTGAAATTTAATGGCGGAGAGTACAGGACTCGAACCTGTGCACCGGTATTCCCGGTGACGGATTAGCAATCCGCTGCATTACCACTCTGCCAACTCTCCATACTCTGGCAACGGGATATATTTAGCCGAAGTTTATGCCTGCGTCAATCTTTTTTTTATTAAAAAATACAATTTTCTGCCCGATTCTACTCGCGAAAAACCATTGCCAAATATGTCATCAGGATAAAACCGACAAACACCGCCGCAGCCGACCGGTTTGTATCTTTGGCGCCGTATGTTTCCGGCAGAATCTCATTTATAACCACAAACAACAGCGTGCCGCCGGCCAAAGCCATTCCGTAAGGCACGATATTAAAACTTATCTCCATCAAAAACAGTCCTATGATTGCCCCAATCGGCTGCACCAAACCGATGGCCATTGCCGTCAAAGCGGCGCGCAGCCGCGAACAGCCCGCCGCCACCAGTGAAATGGCGATAGTCAAGCCTTCCGGAATATTGTGTGCTGCAATCCCCACAACCAGCGACAACGGATTAATCAGTTGTTCGCCCCCGAACGCCACGCCGACCGCCAGTCCTTCCGGCAGTTTATGAAGCGTTATCGCAATAACGAACAGCCAAGCTTTTTTCATATCAAAATGCGGTCCATGATGCCCCATGGCATTATGTTCGTGCGGAATCAGCAGATTGAGTATCCACACCAGCAAAACGCCGGCAAAAACAGCCAGTGCATACCTCAAGGCCGCCATATACAGGTTATCTGTCTTAGATAAGATTTCATTCATTGACGGCACCAACAGCGAAAAAAACGATGCCGCCAACATAACGCCTGCCGCCAAATTCAAAAAAAAGTTGATTTCAGACTTCAGATATCTTTTTTTCAAAAAGATACACAATCCGCCCACACCGGTAATCAATCCGGCGCCGAGCGCAGCCAAAAATCCCTGCATTTCCAAACTACCCATACCTCACCTGTCAAACAATTTGGCGATATCGCGAATTTTAAGTTCAACATAAGCCTGCCGGCCGTGATTGCATTGTCCTGAATGCGGCGTACGCTCCATATCGCGCAGCAAGCGGTTCATCTCTTCTGTTGTCAGCCGCCGCCCTGCCCGCACCGAACCGTGACAAGCAATAGTCGCGCATATCAGATGAAGTTTTTCTGCCAGTTCAAATCCGCTTCCCCATTCCACCAGTTGCTCGGCAATATCCGTTACCAACTGCTTCGCGTCGACTTCTCCGAGCAGCGCCGGCGTCTCCCGCACCAAAACCGCAGTCGTGCCGAACTCTTCCAAAACCAAGCCCAATTTGGCCAAATCGGCCGCGGCTTCCGCCACGCGCATTTTTTCCGCCGGCGGTAATTCCACAACTTCGGGAATAAGCAGCATTTGCGAAGCTTGACGACCGTTTTTGAATCCCGCTTTAAGTTTTTCCATAACGATTCGCTCATGCGCCGCATGCTGATCGACAATAATCAGACTGTCTTCGGTCTGAGCAATGATATAAGTATCGCTGAATTGCGCTTTGGCAACCCCTAACGGCCCGATTTCGTCAGGCAACGGCGCATTTTCTTCCGTACGCACCGAATATTTGCGTTCCAGCTCCGGCAACACCGCCTGCCGCCCCGATGTCGGCGTCGGCCGTGGCGTCAGCAACGAACGCGCCTGATAAACCGGCGTGGCGCTATCCTGCAAAAAATCGTCTTTGTCGGAAAAATCAGGAATTTTATCATGCACCAGCTGTTCCAGATGAATGGCGTTTGACGTCCGTCCCGAGTGCAGATTAAGCCCATTGCGAACAGAACTGACCAGCAGTCCGCGCACCAAATTAGAATCAAAGAAACGCACTTCCGCCTTGGTCGGGTGAACATTTACATCCACATAGCGCGGTTCAATTTCAATAAACAACGCGCACAAAGGATACCGACCCGACGGCAAGACATCCTGATAGGCTCCGCGCATAGCCGAAAGCAACAGTTTGTCACGCACCGGCCGATTGTTCACAAACAAATATTGTGACAATGAGTTGGCTTTGTTGAGAGTTGGCAACGAAACATAACCATAAATTTTGACATGCTCGCGCGCTGCCTCAATACGAATGGAGTTGTCGGCGAATTCGCGTCCCATCACCGCGGCAATCCGCTCCAGCCGGGCTTCAAACAAATCGCCGCCGCATGTCGGCAGCGCAAACTTTTTCTTATCATTTTCATACAAGCTGAAAGCAATCTGCGGGTTGGCCAAAGCAATTCGTTGCAGCATATCGCTGCATTGTGCCGTCTCGGCGGCTGCGGTTTTCAAAAACTTAAGCCGCGCCGGTGTGGCATAAAACAAATCACGCACTTCGACCCGCGTTCCGTTGCCCAGCGCCGCCGGCATCGGCCGCTTTTTCTCGCCGCCGTTGACTTCAAGTTTCCAAGCATTGTCGGCGCCCTGCGCACGGCTGACGATGGAAAGTCTGGAAACCGAAGCGATTGAGGGCAAAGCCTCGCCGCGAAACCCCATATAACAAATATTAAACAGATTGTCGTCAGGCAATTTTGAAGTCGCGTGCCGTTCAACCGCCAACTCCAACTCCTGAGGCGTCATTCCTTTGCCGTTGTCGGCCACCGTAATCAGAGTCTTGCCACCCTCGCTCAACCGCACTTCCACCGACGTTGCGCCGGCATCAACGGCATTTTCGACCAATTCTTTGACCGCCGAAGCCGGCCGCTCAATCACTTCTCCGGCGGCAATCTGGTTAATCAGGTTTGATGGCAGGATTCTGATAGTCATCGCCAACCTATTTGCGCAGCCGCTTAATCACCGAAACCAAATTTTCGGTTGAAGAATCATGACTGATGCTTGAGGCTTGGTTCTGCAGCTCTGGTAACAAGCTCAAGGCCATTTGTTTGCCGAGTTCCACGCCCATTTGATCAAACGAGTCAATATCCCAGATAACGCCCTCGACAAACGTTTTGTGTTCATACATGGCTACCAGCATACCCAATGCAAACGGATCTATTTTTTTGAACAAGATCGTATTGGACGGCCGATTGCCCGAAAAACTTTTATATTTCTTCAGACGTTTGGCTTCTTCTTTGGATTTTCCGGCGCGACGCATTTCATCATAGGCTTCTTTCACCGTCTTGCCTTTCATCAGGGCCTCGCCCTGCGCCAAAGCGTTGGCCAGCAAAATTTCATGATGATCGCCGACTTCGTTGTGCGAAATTGCCGGCACGATAATATCGCACGGAATAACAGATGTTCCCTGATGTATCAGCTGGAAAAACGAGTGCTGCACATCGGTTCCCGCGCCGCCAAAAACAACCGGCGACGTGCAATATCTTACATATTCGTCCTGCGTCGACACAAATTTGCCGTTGCTCTCCATAATCAGCTGCTGCAAATGCGCCGGCAGATAATGCAGATATTGGTCATAAGGAATAATCGCCAGACTGCGGAAATTAAAGAAATTGGTATACCACACGCTCAGCAATCCAAGCACCACCGGAATATTTTTTTGCAACTCGGTATACTTGAAATGCATGTCCATTTCATGGGCGCCGTCGAGCATTTTTTCAAAGTTATCCATCCCGACCGCAATGGCGATAATCAGCCCGATGGCCGACCACATTGAATAACGACCGCCGACAAAATCCCAAAACTCAAACATATTTTCGGTATCTATTCCAAACTTGGCGACTTCTTCCGCATTGGTCGACACGGCCACAAAGTGCTTGGCTACCGCATGTTCTCCCAAAGCGTCGACCAACCATTTGCGGCAAGTGCGCGCATTGGTCAAAGTTTCAATGGTCGTAAAAGTTTTGGAGCAAATAATAAACAGCGTTTCCTCGGGATTAAGCTTATTCAGAACTTCGCTGCATGCCGTACCGTCAATATTGGAAATAAAATAGCAGTTAATGTCCTTGCTCCAATATTTGCGCAGAGCTTCAACCGCCATTTTTGGCCCCAGATCCGAACCGCCGATGCCGATATTGACAATGTTGACAAGTTTTTTGCCCGTATGTCCGGTAAATTTGCCCAACCGCACGGCCTCTGAAAATTTGCGCATTTTGGCCAATACGGCATTAACTTCGGGCATAACATTGCGCCCGTCAACCATAATCGGCGTATTTTCGCGATTACGCAAAGCAACATGCAGGACCGCCCGTTTTTCGGTATGGTTAATCTTGTCGCCACGAAACATTGCTTCGATTTTTTCCGGCAGTTTGCAAGTCTTGGCCAAAGCGATCAGATAGGCCATCGTGCGATCGGTAATGCGGTTTTTTGAATAATCAAGCATCATCGCATCAAGATTGATGTTATAACGCTCGGCACGCTGCGGATCCTTGCGAAACAGGCCGCGCATCTCAACGTCGCGCATCTTTTTATAATGTTTGACCAGTTTCTTCCATGCTCTTGTTTTGTTGACTTGTGCGGAATTTCCAAATATCATTTTCGTTCTCCTGCCGCCGGCTGAAACTCGCCTAATTCAACGCCGGTCAATAGTTGCTTGTTAAAATATTTTTTAATAACGCGATTCACGTCTTCTGGCTTGATATGAGCAATATAATCGTTCCTTTTTTGCAAAAAATCCAGCCCTAAATTATATTTTTGCATAGCGGTTAAGATCTCGGCAATGTTTTCAATTGACGCAAAGCGCAGATGATACGAGGCTGTCAAATAATTTTTGGCCTGAGCCGTTTCCTCGGCGTCTATCCCCTCGTCGACAAACTTATCGGTCTCTTCATACAAAAGTTTTTTCGCTTTTTCAAAATTGTCAGCCGTGGCTGCAAAGCCGACAATCAACAAAGGCGACTTATCGCTCAGCGACAAATAGGAATATATGCCGTAAGTCAGACCTTCCTGCTCCCGAATCCGTTGTGACAACCGTGAATTAAGACCGGCACCGCCCCAAATATAATTGGCCGTAAACAGCGGATAAAAATCTTTGTGCGTACGGCCGATTGCGGGCATTGCCGCCAGCAGCATGTTTTGTCCGTCGCCCCGCCGAATCTGCACCAGCCGGCCGTCAAACTCGGTTTCCGCCGGCGGTATCGAAGCCTGCACTTTGTCGGCCGGCAAACCGGCAAACACCTTATCCAAAAACGCCCCGCCGCTTTGCGCATCGACATCGCCGGCCAATCCCACTAGCAAATTGCCGCGGCTGAACTTATTTTTAACAAAGCGCCGCAAATCCGCCGCGCTGACACGCTCAATGTCGGCCGCCTGCCCCAGCGGATTGCGTCCATAAGGATGAGCACCGTACATTTCTCGGGCAAAAACCAATTCCAGCTCACGCTCCGGGCGTTCGTGCTGGCGCTTAAGAGCATCGAGAATTTGTGCCTTAACCCGCTGCAAATCCGCCTCATCAAAGCGCGGCTCGGTCAACATCAAATTCAAATATTGCGCTGCTTCCTGCAAGTGATCGGTTGTGGTCAGCAGGCTGCCGCCGAAGTCATCTTTGCCGGCAGCAAAACCGACTCTGATTGCCCGTTCTTCCATTTTTTCTTTAAGTTCCTGCGCCTTATATTTTCCGGCGCCTTCGGTCAGCAACGCCGCCGCCATCTGAGCAATTCCCTGTTCGTGAGCGTCATCATAAGCATAACCGGTATTTTCAAAACTGAAATTCAGACTGACAATCGGATTATGAGAATCTTTCAGCAAATAGGCTTTAATTCCCAGCTTCGGCGAACAAATTTCTTCAACCGACGCATTAAAAGTTCTGTTCTTGAGAATTGTATTCTCAATTGTTTTTTCGGCTTTATAAGCGCCGTAAAATTTTGACCGACAACCCCAAAAACCAACTATGGCCAACAGTATCAGCACCAGCGCAACATCGCGTCGGCGGGTTTGGTTATTTGTTCGTCTCATCGGTATTCTCCTCCGGCCGCAATATTCCCGTAACCTGCGGCGCATGTGCTCGCAGTTTTTGTGCCGCTTTCCGCACGTCTGCGTCTTTTACGGCCTTAATATTTTGCTCATAAGCCTCAATCTCGTCCAGACTGGCGCCCGCGGCGGCCATGGCACCGACTATATACGCCGCGTCTTCGGGATTGTCGCGCATATAGACCAAACCGGCCAACATTTTGCGTTTGATTTTTTCGGCAGCTTTTTGATCAAAATTTTGCATCTCTTCATTCCAGACTTGGTCAATTTTAGCCAACAGCTGCTCCGGCGTTGTCCCCTTGGCCGGCATTGCCGAAATGGCAAATGTGCCGTAACTGCGCGACAACGGATTAAATTCGGCGCTCACATTCAAAGCAACTTTGTCTTGCAAAACCAGTTTCTTGTATAATTTTGAAGTCTCGCCTTCGCCGAGATACGCCGCCCAAACCATCAGACTATAAACATCTTCCGTCTGCTTCTGATATGACGGCGCAACAAAAATTTTGACAACGCGATTACCGCGGATTTGCGGCATCTTCATATCTACCGTGGCTTTAAAATCCTCTGGCGGCGCAGAAAAATCGCTGCGAATTGATTTTTTGCCGGCCGGCCGCAGATTGCCATAGTATTTTTGCGCCAGTTCTTTGGCCGTGACGGCATCAATATCGCCGGACAAAACCAAAATTGCATTGTTCGGCACATAGAAGCGTTTATAAAAATCTTCAATGTCCTGCCGCGTTAAATGCTTAATTTCCTCGTCTGTCCCCGAGACCGGACGAGCATGTGGATGCTCCTGCCACAAGGCGCGGTTCATCGCCTCAAAAAAGCGTCCGGACGGGTTGTTGTCAACCCTCTCCTTGCGCTCCTGAAACACAATATCTCTTTCCGCCGCAAAATCCGTTTCCCCAATGTCCAGATTTTTCATGCGGTCAGCTTCCAAAAACATGGCCAATTCCAGCCTTCCGACATCGACAAGCTGATGATAGACAGTGTTATCATAAGCCGTAAAAGCATTGCTTTCGGCTCCGTTTTTTTCCAAAAGAGTGTTGAATGTCTGCCCCGGAATCAATTTGGTGCCGCGAAACATCAGATGTTCCAGCAGATGCGCGGAACCGCCAGCCCCTATCCGTTCATCCGTCGAACCGGCCTGATACCAAAGCATTTGTTTGACAATCGGCGCCCGATGATTCTCAATGGCAATCACCCGCAAACCGTTGTCCAAACGAAACTCCTGCGCGTCAAACAACCCCTCTGCCGCGACCAGTCGGGGCAACAAAACGCACAGTGCGCCCAAAACAATTTTTTTATTCATTCGGCAAATCCGTCACCGGCTGCAAGTCATACTCCGGCGGCAGTGTCAAAGGCGGGCGGGACGTCACCAGATTTTCATTCGGCGCCTTATTGCTGAGCCCGAGCGTTTCTTTGTTCAGCGAGCCGCATGCACCGAGCGCCAAAATCAATCCAAGTCCCAAAATCAGTTTTTTCATTTGCTTTTCCCCTTTTGTTGTTGCCAATAATGCGCCACTCCCTGCGCAATCAGTAGTCCTGCGCCCACACAGATAAAACTGTCGGCCAGATTAAACGCCGGCCAATGGTTTTCGCCGATGTGGAAGTCCAAAAAATCAAACACCGCTCCCAGCCGCACTCGATCAATCATATTGCCGACGGCGCCGCCGATAATCATTCCCAACGCCGCCTGCGCCAAGCGGCTGGTTTCGGTTTTGAGCCAGTGTAACAGCAGCAGCACGATAATCAGCGCCAAGCCAGAAAGTGCCCACGCCCCGAAGTTTCCGTAATCGTTAAACATCGAAAAACTGACGCCGGTATTCCACGCCCGCACCAGTCTAAACTGCGGACAAACATAAATCCACGCCTGCTCGCCCAATACCTCGTGCAAGACAAAATATTTGCTCAATTGATCCAGCAGCATAACCGCTAGCGCGACACTCAAACCGATTAACACGTTTTAACACTCCTGACATAAACCGGACTTAAGTATAATGCCAAATCGACTAAACAAAAGCGCTAAATGGAAGATATAAACATTTCCTAAAGCAGAAACATCTTGGCCAAGCCTAAAAAGATGAAAAAACCGCCGGAATCGGTGATGGCAATCAAAAATACGCCCGATGACACCGCCGGATCGACTTTCAGCCGGTTGAGCATCAGCGGTATCAAAATTCCCGCAAGACTCGCAATCGTCAGCGTTATCAGCATTGCCACCGCAATAATCAAACTGATGATTCGATATTCCGGAAACCATAAATGGGTGATAATTCCGATAAGCAGCGCAAACAACATACCGTTGCACAGTCCGACCAGAAACTCTTTCAAAATCATCCTCAGCGTATTGGCCGAGGTCAGTTCCTTGGTGGCCAGAGCGCGCACGACCACCGCCAACGTTTGGTTGCCTGTGGTGCCACCCATGGAGGCGACAATCGGCATCAGCACCGCCAACACCGAAATTTGCGCAATAACTTCCTGAAACCCCCTGACGACCGAAGCCGCAATAATGGTGGCAAACAAATTGGTCACCAACCACGCCACGCGTGACCTGAAAATCGAAAACACCGACTTGTAAACATCGCCTTCTTCGGTACCCGACAGGCGCATAATGTCTTCCGAAACCTCTTCGTGAATAACCTCGACCACATCTTCAATCGTAATCACGCCGATAAGATGTCCGCGGTTGTCCACCACCATAGCCGAGTGCCAGCCGTATTCGCGAAACATGTGCGCCACTTCTTCCTGATCGGTCAGCACGTCTATCGGCACGATTTCACCGTCCATAATATCAAACAACATCTCTGTCGGCTTGGCACGCAAAAGCTTATCCAGCGCAATTTGTCCGGTCGGTTGAAACTTTTCGTCCGTCAGAAAAATGTCATAAAATTCTTCCGGCAGTTCGTGATTTTTGAGCAGATATTCTTTTGCTTCCTTAACCGTCCACCAATCCGGCATGCTCACAAAATCGCGCGACATGATACGTCCTGCCGAATCTTCCGGATATGCCAGCGACGACTGAACCTGATATTGCAGTTCCGGATCAAGTTTCTGGATGATGCTTTCTTGCTCGTCTTCATCCAGATGTTCCAAAATCTCGACGACTTCGTCCGAGTCCAATTCGTTGGCAATTTTGACAATCTGCTTCTCGGGCAGGCTGTCCAAAACCTGCTCCTGAACGATATCATTGAGTTCGGGAAATACATCAGGATTAATGCGTTCGCCCAAAATCTGCACCAATTTGGTGCGCTCGGAGTGCGTCAGGCTCTCGATCAAATTGGCCAATCCGTATTCCGACAAACCTTCGGTCATTTTGCAGACATGGGCGACATCATCGTCGCGCAACGCAATCCGCACCGAGTCGATAAACTTCGGCCCCAGCCCTAACGTCTGTTTTTTTTCAATCTTCTTTTTCTTTTTTGAAAATTTTGACTTGGGAAGAAATTTACGCTTAAACCGCTTGCTCATTGCTTCCCCCTGTTTTGATATCTGAGTGGTGCGGCCAAAAGGACTTGAACCTTCACGGGAGAACTCCCACAACCACCTCAAGGTTGCGCGTCTACCAATTTCGCCATGGCCGCACTATGCCAATAAAGCTGTGGTAACAAATAAAACACAAATAAAAATAAATCAAGTCTTTTTTGCACGCGGTGAAAATTTTTGCATTTCCGCGGCTGTTTTATTTTTTGTCCGGTTCGACCAACCCGCCGGAAATCACAAATTTGAGTCCTTGTTCCACCGTCATGTCCAGCTCGATGCAATCTTCTTTCGGCACAAATACCAAAAATCCGGAGGTCGGGTTCGGCGTCGTCGGAATAAAGACATTGAGCATATGTTTGGGCGTTTTAGCCTTGAGTTCGCCTTGTAATTCGCTGCTCACAAACCCCAAAATCCAAATTCCCTTACGTGGATATTCCAGCATGACAACTTTGCTGAAAGCTTGCGTTTTGCTTGAAAAAAATGTTTCAAAAACTTGTTTTAAAACCGAATATACGCTGGAAACCAACGGCAGCTTATAAACAATCCATTCCCCGAGTTTTAGGAAAAAGCGCCCCAAAAATCCGGCGGCAAACATGCCGATAAATATCAAAACCGCAACGGCTATCAACAACCCCAGCCCCGGAATGGTATAAGGCATATTGTCAAACTTGTATTGGGGCGGCATTACTTTGTTTACCAAAAAATCAATCCACAACACAAATTTGATGGCCAAATACAACGTAATGGCCACCGGCGCCGTAACCAATATCCCCGTAAACAAATAAGCCCGAAGTTTGCCGCCGAGTTTCATAAACACAGCTTTTTCTTTGGCCAGCCGAATACGTTTGATGTTTTTGGCCCGTTTCTTCACGATTCTGTTTCTCGTCATCTTTTTTCTCCGCTCACGCTGCCTTTCTTATGTCCTCAATAATAAACTGCGCCTCATCTCGCCCTTGCCAGCGGTCACGGCGCAACATTCCCACCACGTCGAAGATCTCGCCTTTAGACTTAAGCATAGCCTGCCCGATTTCATTATCGCCGACACGAAACGCCATTCCTTTCAGACGGCCGCCGTTATCCGACGTCAGCACGCAACGCACATGTCCCACGCCCACCAGCGCGGCATTTTGGATATGCGTGTTTTTGAGCATCAGCCGCGGTTCGGCATTGCCGGCGCCAAACGGCTCCAAATCTTCCAACGCCGCTGCCAGTTCGCGCGTTGCCCCGGCAGCGTCAAGCACCGCGTCGATTTCCATCACCGTCGTAATCGCTTCGCTGCCGATTTGCTTTTTCACATACTCGCCGGCAAATTGGCGAAAAGCTTCAATTTTGCTTTCTTCCAGCGAATATCCGGCCGCCATTGTATGCCCGCCTCCTTTTGTCAGCAGACCTTTTTCTTTGGCCGCCATAATCAACGCGCCCAAATCAACCTGCGGCACCGAACGCGCCGACCCTTTGACCTCGTCGGACTCAATAGACATCACAAACGCCGGCAAATTATAGCGTTCTTTGAGTTTTCCGGCCACGATTCCGACCACGCCCTGATGCCAGTTTTCTCCGGCGACAAAAGCAATCGGATATTCCTGAGGCGTCCCTTCCAAAATCTCTATTGCCTGCAGCAAAACAAAATTCTCGATATCCTTGCGCTGCACATTATATTCGTTAAGCTTGTCGGCCAGCAGCTGCGCCTCATATTCCTTATCGCAACACAACAAATGGTGGCCGATGTCCGAGGCGCCGACCCGTCCGCCGGCATTAATTCGCGGTCCCAAAACAAATCCCAAATGAAAAGCCGTCGGCGCACTGTTCATGCCGGATTTTTCCTGCAAAACTCTGATTCCCAAATTTGGCGCACTGCTCATAATTTTGAGACCTTGACGCACATACGCGCGGTTTAGCCCCTGCAGGGGCACAACGTCGCAAACTGTTCCCAGCGCCACCAAATCGAGCCATTGCATCAGATTCGGCTCCGGCCGCGCATCGCTATAATAACCGCGCTGCCTGAGCTCGCGATTGACGGCAGTCACGGTCATAAACACCACGCCCACCGCGGCCAAATATTTCAAATACGGATATTCGTTGTTTTCATCCAGCCGTTTAGGATTAACCACGGCAAATACTTTGGGCAACCGCGCTTCGGCCTCGTGATGATCCAGCACAATCACGTCCATTCCCCGAGCCGCGGCATATTCCAAGGACTCAAAAGCAGTCGTGCCGCAGTCTGTGGTTATCAAAAGTTCTACCCCCTTGGCCTTAAAATCGTCTACTGCCTGCATGCTTGGGCCATAACCTTCTTCGCGTTCGGGAATATGCACGTCCGCCTCACTGCCGACCGCACGCAAAAACAGCCTCAAAACCGCCGAAGACGTGGCACCGTCGACATCATAGTCGCCGATAATGCCGATATGTCGGCGTTTTTGAATAGCTTCGGCAATTCGCGCCGCCGCTTTGTCCATATCTTTCAGCACTGACGGATTAGGCATCAGTTTTTGAATTTTCGGCGCCAAAAAATCGGCCGCTTCAGCAGCTTGAACTTCGCGCAAAGTCAATATGCGCGCGACAATGAACGGAAAATTGTATTTTTGCGTCAACAGCTCCGCCGCCCGCTCGTCGCCTGAGGAAATTTTCCACAAATTTCCTCCCAGCGATTTCATCTCACCAGCCGGACTGTTCAACTTGTTCTCCCAATTCAGGCATACGCCCTTTTAATAATCAGTATGACAAATAGATTTCGGCGCGACGATTCAATCTTTCACCCTCAGGCATAACTTCCTGATATGCGGGAACCGAGTCTGACAACGCCTGAATTGAAATCCGATTGCCGGCCACGCCCGCGCGTCTCAATGCCGCGGCCACATTTTGCGCCCGTTCAAGAGAAATCTTGAAGTTAGCGAGCTTATGTCCGGCCGGATCAATATTGCGTGTGCGGCTGGAAGCATAGCCGTAAACAATAACATCCGCGTTATTTTCCTTGGCCTTGCGGGCTATTTTCCGCAGATTGGAATTATATTTGGCGTCAACCGAAGCGCTGCCGTCGGCAAAATAGAATGTATCGACGCGATAACTCACGCTCGGATCGGCATTTTGAGCAAGCTCATCATCCTCGGTAATTTTGGCTGCGGTCTCCGCGCCATCGTCCTCTGCCTCAAGAAGTTCCGCCGTTTTGACCGGTTTGGTCTCGACTGCGGGCAGTTGCTCCTCGGAGCTGTCCCCAGCTGTTTTCTTGACGGCCTTTTTGCTTTTTTTCTTTACATCGGACTTCGCGACAGTTTTGCCATCTTCATACGCGGCATTGGCCGTATCGGCGGCCAAAGACGAACTTTCCTCCGGCATCTCGTTAATCACCCGGCCGCCCTCGGATACCTCAATATCGTCATATTCTTCAAAATCCGGAAAAACCGCGCTGGCACAACCTGCAAGCATCAAAACGGCGGCTGCCCCGACGGTCAATTTATTCAAACCCAACATAAGACTGTCCTCAAAAAAAACTTCAAACTGCTGTCAGCCTATCTTATTTACAAGCACAGCACAAGTGCAAAAAAATATTTTTCAGCAGTTAATTTATCCGTGGTTATCTCTGAATATTTATTTGTAATTTTCACCGATTATATTATACTTCATTCAGTATTTGTCAGCCGAGAAGGATAATCCGATGTCTTCCGCCGCCATAAATTCCGCTCTTGAGGCCGCCGTCTGGTTCACGACTCGCGCCCGCAAGGAAAATGTTTCATTAGACCACGGTCAACTCCAAAACCTGTTGTTTTTGGCGCAGGTGCATTTTGCGCTCAACAACAATATGCAATATCTGATGCCGACAATCTTCGTCTGCACTCGCCACGGTTTTGCCGAGCCGACTCTTGAGACACTTCTGCCGGCAGGCCTGCCCTCGCTTCCGCAGCCCAAATTCAGCACCCGAATCAATGCTTTTTTGGATTTGATTTGGAAAAAATATGCCGTCTTGCCGGTCGCTGAGCTTGAAAACTTTGTTAAGACCTCGGATTCTTACCTCAAAACCTGCGCCTTGGGACACAAGCAGTTTACCATGCTTGAAGATATGGCCGCCGACTTCAAATCAAGTCTTAATCCGCGCGCTTTGTCGCAGGCAGGCGTTTCTGACCGCCGCAAAATACTCATTTCGCAAAACGGGCCTGTCGTAGTGTCCAAATGGCAGCCGCGCAAACTCAATTCCAAAACCGACAAGGAGAATTCTTATGCTTAAGTATGCCAGATTATTTTTGATTGTTTTGCTGTTTGCCGCTTGTTCCGAAGAACAAAAACCCAAACCGACCACCCCGCTGACCATCACGACCGAAACCGGCGAAGCGCGTTTTATGGTAGAAATGGCCAATACCCCCGAAGAACTCAAAACCGGCCTTATGCATCGAACCACTCTTGGCTTCACAAGCGGTATGATTTTCAACATCAATCCGGCGCGTCCGATTGCCATGTGGATGAAAAACACCAAAATCCCTCTGGACATGCTGTTTATCGCTCCTGACGCCAAAATCATCATGATTAAGGAACAAGCCGCGCCAATGTCCGAAGACCAAATCATTTGCACCGAACCGGTGCGCGCCGTGGTCGAGATTAACGCCGGTCAGGTTAAACGCCAAAATATCAAAGTCGGTGACAAAGTTAACCACATGCTGTTCAAAAGCCTGCTTGACACCACCGAAAACGCTGAACCCCAAGCTTCCAAACCGGCTTTGGCACCTTTGCCCGAGCTGAAACTCGAACCCGCCGCGCCGCAGCCCAAAACACCAGCGCCGGCTAAGACTGATTCTGCGCCGACCGCCACGCCTGCCGAGCCGACTTCCGCAACGACCGCTGAGCCTGAATCTCCGGCTGCTCCCGCTGAGCCCGAAGTTCCGACCGCGGCTGCGCTTGAAAATTCGGCCCCGGCTGTTCCGCAAGCGCCTCAAGCGCCTGCCGCACCTGCACCCAAATTACCCGTGCTACCGCCGGAACTTTAATTGTCATCATATAAAAAACCCCGCCGAAAGCGGGGTTTTTTATACCTGTTTTAGCCAAGCTTTTTAGCCAGCAGCTGATTAACCATTGCCGGATTGGCTTTGCCTTGGCTTTGTTTCATAACCTGCCCGACAAACCATCCCATCAATGCCGTCTTGCCGGCACGATAAGCCGCCGCATTATTCGGATTGGCGGCAATGACGTCGTCAATCACTTTTTCAATCGCGCCGCTGTCGGTCACTTGCTTAAGACCTTTTTCTTCCACAATCTTGTCCGGAGATTCGCCGCTTTGAGCCATCAATGCAAACACATCTTTGGCCGTTTTTCCGTTAATCACGTTAGTGGTAACCAAATCAACCAGCCGACCGAGATTCTCCGGCGTAATCGGACTTTCTTCCAAACTGATTTTCTTTTCATTCAGCATGGCAAAAAAATCGCCCATCATCCAATTGGCCACTTTTTTGGCATCATGCCCCTTGGCCGCGCGCTCAAACCATTCGGCCGTCTCGCGCGTCTCGCACAAAACCGCGGCGTCATAAGGCGTCAGCCCGAGTTCTTTGACAAAGCGCTCGCGCTTGGCATCAGGAAGTTCCACCATATCGGATTTTATGTTATTAATATACTCATCGTCAAAAACCAACGGCGGCAAATCCGGCTCCGGAAAATAGCGGTAGTCGTCCGAAAATTCCTTAAGCCGCAAAAACTTGGTCTTGCCGGTTGTCTGATCAAACTGCCGCGTTTGCTGGGCAATGGTTTCGCCGTTGTCATACGCCTCCACTTGCCGCTTGGCTTCGTTTTCAATGGCCTGCATTGCAAATCTGATTGAGTTCACATTCTTGACTTCAGCTCGTGGACGCAGTTCCGAACTGCCGACCGGACGCACCGAAATACTGGCGTCGCAGCGCATTGAGCCTTCTTCCATATTGCCGTCACAAGTGCCCAAATAGCGCACGATTGAACGCAGTTTGCGCAAAAATGCCCCGGCTTCTTCCGGCGAACGAAAATCCGGTTTGGTCACGATTTCCATTAGTCCGACGCCAGCACGGTTGAGATCGATAAAAGTTTTTGTCGGCGAAATGTCGTGAATGGATTTTCCCGCATCCTGTTCAATATGAATACGTTCAATCCGAATATCCTTGCTGCTGCCGTCTTCTAAATCAATTTTAACAAACCCCTCACCCACGAGCGGATGTTCAAACTGAGTAATCTGGTATCCCTGCGGCAAATCGGCATAAAAATAATTTTTGCGCGAAAACTCGGAATACTTGTTAATTTTGGCATTCAGTCCCAAACCGGTTTTGACGGCCTGCCGCACGCACTCTTCATTGAGTGTCGGCAGCATTCCGGGCATGCCGGCATCAACAAACGAAACGTTTTCGTTAACGTCGGCGCCGTACTGTGTAGACGCGCCGGAAAAGATTTTTGATTTTGAGATAATCTGGCAATGGATTTCCAATCCGCACACAATTTCCCAATCGCCGGTTTTGCCGCTGATAATCATTCCGCTCATTTACTTGCCTCCTCTAAACCCGGCTTCTTTTTCCAGCGCCGCCGCCGCCTTAAAGACAGTCTCTTCGTCAAAAGCTCTGCCAATCAGCTGCATTCCGAGCGGCAAACCGGCGGCATTCAACCCAATCGGCAGACTCATGGCCGGCAACCCGGCCAGCGAGACCGACACCGTAAAAATATCGTTCAACCACATTGTAATCGGATTTTTCAACATCGACTGATCACCAATCGGAAATGCCGCCGTCGGCGCCGTCGGCGTCAAAATTACGTCACATTGTTCAAACGCCTTGGCAAAGTCATCTCGAATCAGCCGCCGCACTTTCTGCGCCTTAACGTAATAAGCGTCATAATACCCGGCCGAAAGCACATATGTGCCAATCATAATACGGCGTTTGACTTCTTTGCCGAAACCGGCCGTCCGCGAATTGACATACATGTCTTCCAGATGCCGGCCGTCCACTCGGTTGCCATAGCGCAGACCGTCATAACGCGCCAAATTGCTTGAGGCTTCTGCCGGCGCGATAATATAATAAGTAGCCAGCGCATATTTAGTATGCGGCAGTGATATATCTACGATTTCGGCGCCGCGCGCTTTGAGCATGGCGGCCGCCTTGTCCCAATAAGCCGCCACTTCACTGTCCAGTCCGTCTGCGCGAAACTCCTGCGGAACGCCTATTTTCAAACCCTTAATGTCCGCACCGATGCATTTTTCAAAATCCGGCACCGGCATCTGCGCCGAAGTCGAATCTTTGGCATCGTATCCGGCCATCACTTTCAGCATAAGCGCACAATCGCGCGCATCTTTAGCGATTGGTCCGGCCTGATCAAGCGAAGACGCAAACGCAATAATTCCATAGCGCGAACACCGCCCGTATGTCGGCTTGATGCCGGTCACGCCGCAATAAGCCGCCGGCTGACGAATAGAACCGCCGGTATCCGTTCCGGTAGCTCCGGCGCACATTTCGGCGGCAACCGCCGCGGCCGATCCGCCCGAAGATCCGCCGGAAACCAGCGGCACATCTTTGCTCCACGGATTAATCACCGGCCCAAAAGCCGATGTTTCATTACTGCCGCCCATTGCAAACTCGTCCATATTAAGCTTGCCGACAAAACTTGCGCCGGCCGCCAGCAGACGAGAAGTCACCGTTGACTCGTAAGGCGGCACAAATCCTTTTAAGATATTTGAGCAGGCGGTCGTCGGAATTCCCTTGGTGCAAAACAAATCTTTAATTCCGAGCGGAATTCCCTCCAACTCGCCGCCCTCGCCCCTATTAATTTTATTTTGGCTGGCCTCGGCCTGCGCCAACGCGGTTTCCGGCGTTTCGCACACAAAAGCATTAAGCTTGCGGCAGGCTGCCATCTTGTCCAAATAAGCCTGCGTCAATTCCGGTGCCGAAAAAGCTTTGGTTTTGAGCCCTTGTTCAGCCTCGGCAATTGTCAATTTTGTTAAATCGGTCATCTCTGTGTTCCTGTCTTATTCCACGACCTTTGGCACGGCAAAATAGCCATATTCTTTGGCCGGTGCATTGGCTAAAATTTCATCGGCAATATTGCCTTCCGTCACTTCGTCGGCGCGGGTTCGCAAATTTCCTTCATTCACCGAAATCAGCGCTTTCACGTTCTGCGTATCCACCTCTTTAAGCTGCTCGATCCAGCCGAGAATTTTATTGAATTCGTCTTCGACAGCGGCAACTTTGTCTTCTTCAAGACTCAGCTTGGACAAAGCCGCGATTTTCTTCACAGTTTCGGCATCAACAGCCATCTTTTCCTCCTTCTACATATCCAGCCGCATCGGCGGCAGAACCGCGTCATATTTGAGACGTTTTAGCATAATTAGGTTCTGAATATCAAGTCCCAATTTATTTTTAATGCCCAATTTTGAAATCATCGGAGCACGCTTAATCAAATCGTTGAGCTTATCTTGAAAACTGCGGGGTTTCGGATAAAAATCCAAACCAAACGAATCTTCCGTCGTCAATCCGGCCATACTTTTCAGCTCGCCCAGTGCCGCTTCCAAACCGCCGATATTGTCAACCAAACCGGCCTCATACGCCGCCGCACCGCTCAAAACGCGGCCGCGCGCAACTTTGTCGACTTGTTCCAAAGTCAGTTTGCGAGCTTGTGAAACTTTTAAAGTAAAGTCTGCATAAATGGCATCCAGCGCTTTGTTAAAAAGCTCTTTTTGGAATTTTGTAAACGACCGATTCAGACTATCCATCGCCGCATTGGGAAAATCTGCAAAAACCTCCCACTCCACTCCGAGCTTTTTCCATAGCTCTGCCAGTTCAAACTTGCCGCCGGCCACTCCGATTGAGGCAGTAACCGTCGTTGCGTCGGCAAAAATCTTATCTCCGGCCAAAGCCACTAAATATCCACCGGAAGCCGCATAATCTCCCATTGACACAATCAACGGAATCTTGCGTGCAGCCTTCAGTTTAAGCAGAGCGTTCCATATTTCGGCCGACGCCGTATAACTTCCGCCCGGCGAATTTATGCGCACCAACACGCCGCGCACATCTTTATCTTCCCGAATTTCATTCAGCATGGCAAGCACTTCTTCGGCCGATACCTCGGTGTCTCCAGAAACGACGCCCAAACCGGCGCTGCCGATTTCGCCTTCCAAAGTCAATACCGCAAATTTCGGAGTTCCGTCCTCAATATAAACCTGCGCTGCATAGTCAGCCAGAGTCACGGCTTTGGCTTTATGCCGGTTTTCAATCTCTTTGAGCCAATCGTTTTCATAGGACACTTGATCAATCAGGCCGAGTTTCAACCCTTCCTGTGCCGACAACGGCGCCAAAGCGACCAACTTTTTGTATTCTTCCGCTTTAACAGCCTTATGAAAACGGTCCCCAAAACTCTGAGCCAATACGGTCTGATTCAGATTTTGCACCAAGTTCATCATATTATTGCGCAGAGCGGCACCGGCCTTTTTGTCGGTAAAAGAAACCATGGCGCTTTTATATTCGCGGCGGGCAAAAAACTCCGGTGTTATGCCGACCTTATCAAGCATGCCGCGCAAAAACGGCGTCTCTATGGCCAAACCGGTTATGCCGATATCTGTTTTCGGAGCCATCGTAATCTCATCAAAAACCGTTGCCAGATAATATTCGGCCGTTCCGTTGCCCAGACTGCCGAACCCCGGCGCATAAACATAAGCCGATTTGCCATTGGCACGCAGTTGCAAAACGGCCTGTCGCAATTCTTCGATCTGTGCCAAACCAAGTCCGGTCTGATTGACTTTGGCGGCAATCGCTTTAACTCTGTCATCAAAAGCCGCCGCCGACATAACCCAAAGCAAATCTTGAAATGACAGCGGATTTTCTGCGGTCACTTCGGTCAAAAGCGTGTCCACGCGGTTTTCGCCGTACGCCTCGTCAAAATTAAGAGCCAGCACCGCCTCATCCGGCACCTCGGCGGCTCCGCCCGGCAGCTGTATAAATCCCAAAACCGCCGACAGCAGCAAGATAAACAGCAAACCGAAAAGTGCAAAAGCATAAACCGTGGATTTTATCAGAATTTTAGCTGCAATCCGCCGTCGCAGCAAAAATCCCGCCATTTTTCTTACCGCTTTTTTTTCAGACATCATTTTTTCCACAAAATAAAGGTCGTTGTTCAAACGACCTTTATTCTATAAAGTTTTGCCGTGTTCCACAACAGCAAAATCCGAGTTTTGAAGAGTTTTTATGCTTCCTGCAAAACCTGCGCAATCTCCGCGGTTTTATGAATGTTCATCATTCCCACGGTATGATAGCCGCAGTCGACATGCACAACCTCGCCGCTGATGCCGGTGCCGCAGGCCGAAAGCAGGCCAAGCGCGGCCATACCGACTTCTTCCTGCGTCACATTGCGTTGCAGCGGCGCGTTGAGTTCATTCCAATGCAAAATTTTGCGAAAATCGCCGATTCCGGCGGCCGCCAAAGTCTTAATCGGACCGGCCGAAATAGCATTGACGCGCACGCCCTGCTGTCCCATATCGGCGGCCGCATAACGCACGGCGGCTTCCAAAGCGGCTTTGGCCACGCCCATGATATTATAGTTGGGCAAAACGCGTTCGCTTCCCATGTAAGTCAGAGTCACGATTGAACCGCCCGCATTCATAATCGGCGAAGCATATTTGCAGGCTTCCAAAAACGAAAAACATGAAATTTCCATTGTCATCGCAAAATTGTCGCGCGTGGTGTCAATTGTGCGTCCTTTAAGCTGGTTTTTGTCTGAAAAGGCAATCGCATGAACCAAGAAGTCAATTTTTCCCCATTTCTCGCCCAATTCCTTAAAACAGGATTCAACGCTGGCGCTGTCCGATACATCGCATTTAATCAACAGCGGTTCCTTGTCAAGCTGTGCGGCCAGCGGCTGCACGCGCTTTTCCAAAGCTTCGTTTTGGTAAGAGATTGCCAGCTGAGCGCCATGAACATTCAAAGCCTGCGCAATTCCCCAGGCAATGGACTTTTCATTAGCGAGACCCATAATCAGGCCTTTTTTTCCAGCCATAAGAGCTGTCGTATTAGTCATCTTAGTGTCCTTATCTTCATTACACACAATTAACAATTCAATTAAATCGCTTGAATTATCAGCTAGAGTTCTATAAAATTTAAGTCGTTTTGTAAATATGTTTTTTTACAGGTGTCTGATGATTCTGCATAATTTCTTTGTCAAAACGTTAAAACCCAAGCTTTTAACCGGCAAAAATTTCTTGATATTTTTATCCCGGCGCGCCCAAAGCGACACTATTTTGCGCGTGGCCGCTTCGTTGAGCTACACATCGTTGATTGCGCTGGTGCCGCTGTTGGCCATCGGATTAGCGGTGTTCTCCGCGTTTCCGGCTTTTTCAAACATGCGCGAGCAGTTGCAAACTCTGATTTTGCAAAACGTTATGCCCAATATCGGACAGGAAATCAACGTTTATTTCAACAGCTTTGTTTCCGCCACCGCCAAATTGACGGCCGTCGGCATTGCCGGCATCGTGGTCACGGCCATTTTGCTGCTTTCGACCATTGAAAACAGCCTGAACTTTATTTTCAAAGTTTACAAGCCCCGCAGCATTAAAACCAAAATTACCTTATATTGGACGGTTATAACCTTGGGCCCCTTGCTGTTTGGCACCGGTTTTTCGTTGCGCGGCTACATATTTGCCCTGCAAAAATTTATGCCCGAGACGCTGGTAAGCTCGCAAATGTTTTTCAGCACCGTCATTCCCAGCATCTTTACCATTTTGTCGCTGGTCTTGCTGTATGTCATGGTTCCCAACAAAAAAGTCGGCATCGGACACGCGTTCGTCGGCGCCATTTTGGCCACCGCCTTATTTTATATTTTACGCCAAGCCTTTGCCGCCTTTCTCATTTCCACCAACACCTACAACGTGCTTTACGGGGCTTTGGCCATTGTCCCGATTATGTTGGTTTGGCTTTATCTTAACTGGGTCGTTGTGATTTTTGGCGCGGCCCTCACGGCAGCATTGGATGAATTTTTTGAAACAACGCCCGTCAAACAGCGCGAACTTAAGGTTTTTGATTATCAGACACCGCACCGAAACAAAAAAAATAAACATTTTTCAAAAAAGTTCTTGCCAAAAGAACAAAAATAGAACATATTATTTACAGAAACAGATTCGCAACTATATAAGGACACAAGCCTATGGATAAAAACAAAGCACTGGACGCTGCCTTAAGCCAGATAGAAAAGGCCTTCGGCAAAGGCTCCATTATGAGACTCGGACAAGACAATGCCCATGTCGACATTGAAGGCATCTCCACCGGCTCGCTCGGACTGGATATGGCTTTGGGCATCGGCGGTTTACCGCGCGGCCGCATTGTCGAGATATATGGTCCCGAGAGCTCCGGCAAAACCACGTTGGCTCTGAGCGTTATTGCCCAAGCTCAAAAAAACGGCGGCACCTGCGCTTTTATTGACGCGGAACACGCACTTGATCCGTCTTATGCCAAAAAAATCGGCGTTGATATCGAAAATCTGCTGATTTCACAACCCGATGCCGGCGAACAGGCGCTTGAAATCGCCGACACTTTGGTGCGTTCCGGCGCGATTGACGTATTGGTCGTCGATTCGGTGGCCGCGCTCGTCCCCAAAGCCGAACTTGAAGGCGAAATGGGCGATTCACACATGGGATTGCAGGCCCGGTTGATGAGTCAGGCGCTGCGCAAACTTACCTCAACGATTGCTCGCTCCAACACGCTGGTCATTTTTATCAACCAAATCCGTATGAAAATCGGCGTTATGTTCGGCAATCCGGAGACCACCACCGGTGGCAACGCGCTCAAGTTTTATGCCTCGGTGCGCATTGACATCCGCAGCATCGGCAAAATCAAAGACAAAGAAGATGTCATCGGCAGCCAAACCCGCGTGAAGATTGTCAAAAACAAAGTTGCCCCTCCGTTTAAGGTGATTGACTTTGACATTATGTACGGCGAAGGCATCTCCAAAACCGGAGAAATCATTGACCTCGGCGTCAAAGCCAACATCATTGAAAAATCCGGCGCATGGTTTGCTTACAACGGTGACAAGCTCGGCCAAGGCCGCGAAAATGCCAAATTGTTCCTCAAAGAGAATCCCGAACTCGCCCTTGAGATTGAAAACAAAATCAAGGCCGATGCCGGACATTTGGCCAGCGAATTAATTGGCGACAACGAACCCGCGGCAAATGACGAATAATGACGGGTAACTTTCACTAACCCCAAAACTCGAACTCTCCCGCAATCGTCGCGGGAGAGTTCGAGTTTTGACCCAAATTAAATTATTAGAAACTATTCCCACTCCACCGGTTCGATTTTGAACTTTTTGCCGGCCGCCAACCAATCGGCGCAAATTGCCAACTCCTTGATGTGTCATCCAAGGTTGGACTTCTCAACCGCAAACAATGGTCTGACCGGCGAAATTGACAATGCTGATATTTTGTTCAAATAACGCTTGATTAAACTGCTCGGCTATTTCTCGTCTGGTATCGAACCAAAGTTTTTGTCCTGTCAGACATGTCACGACTCCTGCATTTTGTTAAAACTAAACCGTCTTTGAAAAACAAAGGCGGAAAGCCAAAAAACTGCGCAAAAACAGTCGCGCCTGCTCGTCCGCACCACTTGCTATCAGCCCTGCTTACTAAAAAACGCCGACTGCTGTTACAAAGACACTTATTCGTCCACAACACGGCTTGCGACCTGATTTTTAAGATAGACAAAAATTAAGATTATAAACGGCAATTTAATATTGAAAACTTAGAAAAATTATATTATAAAAGCTCATTCAATTAACAAATCTTTATATTTAAATGAGCGCTTAACATGATGCAACACAATCCTCATATTGATTATATAATTGTTCAGGCCGGCGGAAAAGGCACCCGATTGGAGACTCTGACAACCAACAAACCTAAAGCTTTGGTTCCTGTTGACAATCTGCCCATGATATTTCATTTGTTCAAAAAGTATCCTCAGGCACATTTTAAAATTATCGCCGACTATCAGAAAGAAACCTTTAAAAGATATTTAGATACTTATGCCAAGGTTGATTTTGAAGTCATCTATGCCCAAAAGAAAGGCACTTGTTCCGGCATATCCGAATGTTTAGACAAATTGCCGGCCGATGCGTCCTTTATGCTTATATGGTGCGACCTCATACTTTCAGATATTGTCGGTATCCCACAGACAATCAATACAAACTATGTGGGCATTTCCAACGATTTTCCCTGCCGATGGTCATACAAAAACAACAAGTTTATTGAAGAATCGTCTTCAGAAGATGGTGTTGCTGGCATGTTTTTATTCAAAAACAAAAAAGAAATCGCCGATGTTCCGCAAGAAGGCGAATTTGTGCGTTATCTCTCGACCAAAAATCTGGCGTTTGAAAGACTGAACATGTTTGGCGGTTTGGAAATCGGCACAATGTTGTCATATTTTCAAAACGAGCTGAACAAACCCAAATGCCGACCGTTTAACAAAATGGAATTTAAAGGAGACATTGTCCTCAAATATCCTTTAAATGAACAAGGTTTCAAGTTGGCTGCAGATGAAATTGCCTGGTACAAAAAAGCGATAGAACTCGGATATCACAACATTCCCAAAATTTACGGCTACGATCCTTTGGTTATGGAAAAAGTAAAAGGCCAAAACGTTTTTGAATACGCTTTTTTGACCAAAGGCTTCAAAAAAGCTCTGCTTGCCAAAATCATAACCGCGCTGAAAGAGCTTCATAACATAACTCCTCCTATTCCGGCAAACCCGAGTGATTGCGAAAACAACTACATAACCAAGACTTTTGACCGACTGAAAACGGTTGAAGACTTAGTGCCGTTTGCCAAAGACAATTTTGTTGTCATCAACGGCAAAAAATGTGCCAATATATTTGCCGTTAAAGACCGGATTATCTCCCAAATTCAATCCATGTATCCTCAGGAATTTCATTTTATTCACGGTGACTGCACATTTCATAACATGATGATTGAAACCGACGGCGTCCGCCCGATTTTGATAGATCCGAGAGGATACTTCGGCAAAACCAAATTTTATGGAGACATTGATTACGATTGGGCAAAATTATATTACAGCGTCATCGGCGACTATGACCAATTTAATCGCAAAAACTTTTCTTTGGAAATCAAAAACAGCAGTGTGGATTTGGAAATCGTCTCAAATAACTGGAAGGATTTGAAAACCGAATTTTTCGAATTTACAGGAGCCGATCCCCGAAAAATCAAATTGCTTCATGCTCTCATTTGGCTTAGTCTGACCACTTATGCATGGGAAGACTATGATGCGATTTGCGGCGCTTTTTATAAGGGATTGTGGGAACTGCAGGAGTATCTGGATGACAACTAGTTTTCTGGCCTTATCAAAACTGCCACACACTTGGATTTTAGACGTAGACGGCACAATCGTTAAACATAACGGATATAAAATCGACGGATATGACACCCTGCTCCCCGATGTAAAAAGTTTTTTCGCCCAAATCCCCGATACCGACATGATTATTTTACTGACCAGCCGCACCGAAGATTATCGTCTCTCTTTGGAGAAATTTCTCAAAAACAACGGCCTGCGCTATGATATTCTTATCTGCGGCGCCCCGATGGGCGAACGAATACTCATCAACGACACCAAACCCAGAGGTTTGACCACGGCATACGCCGTCAGCAAGTCGCGGGACAGTCGTTTCGACATTAAATTCATTTTACGCGAAGATTTATAACCACTCAGGAGGCATTAAATGAAAGAATATCTTAAACTGAAAAAGGCCAGACGTTTCAAATATCTTTTGAAAAACATCAGTGGTTTGCCCGATGAACTGAAAAAACTCTGCAAACCTAATTCGTACAATATGCTTTTATACATGCATCTTGGCGACGACTTCTTTAGAAGTTATGTATACCATGATTTTATAAACGCATATCAAAAAAAGCTACACCTGATTATTCAGCCTAACGAAGTCTGTCTTATGGATTTATGGGGCATAAAAGATTATTCGATATTTGACATTGATGCCTACCTGAAAAAACATCTCGAAACCCCTACTGCTGACCGTGTTATTTATGAATACACCAAACAATATTTGATTACGCACACTCTCCCCTCAATACCTCAAATCAGCTCTCCTTTCAGCTGCGATGAAAATATTTTAATGCAAAAATGGCTAAAGAAGTTCGGAACCATAGAATCTGCCATAGACCACGTCTATGCGTATTTGGGCATTATGAAAAAAAAGAAAATTAGTGCAAAAGAAATCAAATACCCTCGTTTGTCGGTAGAATTAAAGAAAAAACTGGATAACATCGCGCCGCTTGACAAAATTATTCTTGTAGCGCCGGAAGCACGCTCGGACGATTTGCTGCATCCCAGCCTTTGGCATGAAATAACCGATAAGTTCCACGAATTGGGATATACAATCATCGAAAATATCGTAAATAAAGAAAACCATATTCCGGGATCCATTAACCTGCATCTGAATACAGATGAATTGTTACAATTGTGCTCAAACTGTAAAGCCGTTTTTTCCATAAGGAGCGGACTATGCGATATTATGGCCGGAATTGGCGACAAACTTCACATATTATACAGTTCTGAACGTTTTAGAGAACTTGGTTCAAAAAACTTTTACATTCATTTTGACTTTACCAATCAATCTCAGCCTCACGAATATGTTCTATCCAAAAAATCCTCGCCCTTGATTATGTTTGACGGTGTTAATTTACTTAAAGACATAAATCCGCTATGGCTTCCCAAACAATTTAAACCATCGGTAAGTTTTTTAGAACAGATTTTATCCATCAAAAATGAACGTAAACACAAGGTAATCAGACTACTGGGTATCAAAATCAAATTCAAAAGAGGCAAATACCAGAAGGCCGCCAAGACGTCATCCAAAATTGATAAATGAGTAATCAATATAATTTGACGATTGCCGACAAACGATCCCCTCGCTGCCGGCAGGATTGGCGGCGAAAACACGCCTCAACCTCGCATCTCCGACAAAAAATCCCCACTTAAAAGCGGGGATTTTTATTGGTGGGCACTGAGAGACTCGAACTCCCGACCCTCTCGGTGTAAACGAGATGCTCTTCCAGCTGAGCTAAGCGCCCATCTTACGTACGTTTGAACTTATACACTTGCAAAAAAAATTAATCAAGCAAAAAATAACACTTGCCTAATTTTTTAGCGCTTTTGTCGGTCTTTTAATCCGCCAAAAAAAACGGAGCGTCAGCCGACGCCCCGTTTTAAAGTTTGCTAACTGGTATGGTTAACCAATACCCATTAGTTCACAGAATCCTGC
This sequence comes from uncultured Alphaproteobacteria bacterium, assembly GCA_947588275.1. GTDB lineage: Bacteria > Pseudomonadota > Alphaproteobacteria > RF32 > CAG-239 > CAZU01. Next base: position 132,049 of record CANPYJ010000001.1, read on the forward strand.
AAAGCTTTTCCAGCTTTGAATTTGGCCTGTTTACGAGCCGGGATTTTGATAGCAGCGCCGGTGCGCGGATTGCGGCCGGTTGTAGCAGCGCGGCGGGTAACGGCAAAAGTACCAAAACCAACCAAGCGAACTTCATCACCCTTCTTCAGAGCTTTAGTGATCGAAGCAACAACAGCATCCAGAGCCTTGGCAGAATCAGTCTTGGTCAGGCCGGTTTCATTAGCAACGCTAGAAATCAATTCATTTTTGTTCACGGTGAGGTCTCCCACTTATAAGTTATAAACCAATGCAATCAAGGTTTTCCCTTGCTTACAAGAAAATTTGAACACTAAAAAAATACTCTGTCAAATAAAAATCGCTAATCTATCAACATTTTTTGCGTTTTTTAAAGAAAACCGCCACAAAACCGCCGTTTTGACTTATTTTTTTGCCTGCCCTGCCCGCAAAATTCCGCCCGCTTACCGCCTGCATCACGGAGTCGCCGGATTCTCTTTCAGGCAATAAAAACCAAAAATCAAATTCTCCGTTTCTTATAAATGCAAACAACAACCGTTTACCGTCTTTCTCTTCAGCATTGCGGCTGCCGCAGGCGGCATGCGAACTCCCGATAAGATGAGACAAAACAAATGCCGCAGAAATTGCTTCTGCGGCGAAGAGTTGACTTTTGCTTATTTTTTGCACTTTTCTTTGGTCGCCGACAACGGCTTAAGCTTGCCTTTCAGTGCAATTGCCAAAACCTCCTTGGCCTCCGACACCGGAATAATCTTAAGTCCTTTCTTCACGTTGTCGGGAATGTCGGCCAAATCTTTTTCATTGTCTTTGGGTATAATCACGGTCTTGATACCGCCGCGCAAAGCCGACAAAAGCTTCTCTTTGAGTCCGCCGATCGGCAGCACCCGCCCTTGCAGTGTAATTTCGCCGGTCATGGCCACATCTTTGCGCACCGGAATTTTGGTCAGCGTCGAAACCAGCGTGGTATACATTGCAATACCGGCCGACGGCCCGTCTTTCGGCGTGGCACCTTCCGGCACGTGAACGTGAATGTCCGTCTTTTCAAACACGCAGGGTTCAATTCCCAAATCGGCCGAATGAGCGCGTACAACCGAATAAGCCGTTTCGATTGATTCTTTCATCACTTCGCCCAGCTTACCGGTCTGTTTAACCACACCTTTGCCCGGCATATCGACCGCCTCAATAAACAAGATGTCACCGCCGACTTCCGTCCATGCCAAACCGGTAGTCACGCCGACATGGTCGGTCTCTTCGGCCTCGCCGTAGCGATATTTGATAACGCCGAGATATTTTTCAATGTTTTTCTCATCGACGACAATTTTACGCTTGCTTTTGCCCAGCAGCGTTTCCTTCACCGCCTTGCGGGCAATGGTTGCCAACTCGCGCTCCAGATTGCGCACGCCTGCCTCCCGCGTATAATAGCGGATAATGGCGCGCACCGCGCTGTCGCTGATTTCCAATTCTTTGGGCGCCACGGCGTTTTCAACAAAAATTTTAGGGATCAGATGCCGTCTGGCAATCTCGATTTTTTCGTCTTCGGTATAACCCGAAAGGCGAATGATTTCCATACGGTCAAGCAACGGCCGCGGCATGTCAAGCGAGTTGGCCGTGGTCACGAACATCACGTCCGACAAGTCATAATCGACTTCCAGATAATGATCGTTGAACGTTGCGTTCTGTTCCGGATCCAAAACCTCCAACAGCGCCGAAGACGGATCGCCGCGATAATCGTTGCCGAGCTTGTCAATTTCATCAAGCAGAAACAGCGGGTTTGAAGTTCCGGCTTTTTTCATTCCCTTGATAATCTTGCCCGGCATCGAACCGATATAGGTGCGCCGATGCCCGCGAATTTCGGCTTCGTCGCGCATGCCGCCCAACGAAGCTCGCACAAATGCCCGCCCTGTAGCTCGCGCGATGGACTTTCCGAGCGAAGTTTTGCCCACGCCCGGAGGTCCGACCAGACACAAAATCGGTCCTTTGACTTTGTCGGCCCGCGCCTGCACGGCCAAATATTCGACAATGCGCTCCTTGACCTTTTCCAGCCCGTAATGGTCAGCTTCCAAAATTTCCATGGCCTTGGCCAAATCTTTATTGACTTTAGAGCGTTTTTTCCACGGAATATCCAGCAACCAGTCCAGATAATTGCGCACGACGGTCGCTTCGGCCGACATAACGCTCATATTTTTGAGTTTTTTCACTTCTTCCAAAGCGCGTTCTTTGGCTTCTTTGGAAAGTCGAGTGTGTTCTATTTTTTTCATATATTCAGCCAGCTCGGCATCTTCGTCGCCGTCGCCGAGTTCTTTCTGAATGGCTTTCATCTGCTCGTTCAGATAATATTCTTTCTGGCTTTTTTCCATTTGTTTTTTAACGCGGTTGCGGATTTTGTTTTCCACTTCCAAAAGGGTAATTTCGGCATCCATAAATTCCAAAATTTTTTCAAACCGCTCGCTCAAGGTCTGCCCTTCCAGCAAAGCTTGCTTGTCAGCGATTTTGAGTGCCAAATGCGAGGCGATCGTATCGGCCAGTTTGCTGTAATCGTCAATCTGATTAACGGCAACCAAGACTTCCGGCGGCGTTTTTTTGGAAAGTTTGACATATTCCTCGAACTGCGCCAAAACCGCGCGCACCACGCCTTCCAGCTCGGCCTCGTCGGCATTACTTTCGGGCATTACCGTAATATTGGCCGTCAAAAAGTCCTCATTGTCATAAATCTTGTCAAGCTTAACCCGCTCCAGACCCTCAATCAGCACCTTGACCGTACCGTCCGGCAGCCGCAACAACTGCAAAACAGTGCCCAGCGTACCCACATGAAAAATATCGTCCCCACTTGGATTCTCAACCGACGCGTCTTTTTGTGTTGACAACACGATATTCTGATCCGTGTCTACCACTTCCTGCAGCGCACGAATGGATTTTTCGCGGCCGACAAACAGCGGCACAATCATTTTCGGATATACGACAATATCGCGCAGAGGCAAAACCGGATATTTTTCTTTTTTGACCATATTACACCTTACATAAAATCGCTGCCATGCAACTAATATAGGAAAAGCTTGCTGTTTCTGCAAGTTTCTCTTCAAACTTTTTTGCCATATTGCCACCCCGTGTGCAACGACAATTTGTTTAATCCACAGAAAAAGCAAAAAGCGGTGTGAAAGTGTAAGAAAAAATTGCTTAATAAAAAAAAATCTTATATCAATAAGTAAGATATGGAGAAAACAATGCCGACAAACAAAAATTTATTTGCCAACAAAGACATCTCAATCAACCTTTCAATCACTCTCGGCACTGCGGATTTGCGTGTTCACCAGCTGCTCAAGCTCGGCCGCGGCGCGGTGGTCGAACTGAACAGAGATATCAACGACTATGTTGATATCTATGCCAACGATACCTTAATCGGACACGGCGAAGTTGTGGTAACCGATAACGAAACTATCGGCATCAGCGTGACAGATTTGGTTTCGGGGAAATAAGCGCGACCAATGAATTTTTATAAAAAATATCTGAAAAAGCCTCTTCGAAAACTCGGCGAACACAGTGGTATTGTCAGCTTTTTGTCCGGTTTTTTGTATTTTTATGCCCGCTTTGTCGGAATGACCACGCGCTGGCATATCGAAGGCTGGACCGAGGCTTTGGAAAACGCCCGCCGACAAGGTATCATTTTGGTCATCTGGCACGGCCGTGCCCTGATGATGCCGGGATTTAAACCTAAAGACGTTCCGGTCACCGCTTTGGCTTCGCCGCATCGCGACGGTCGTCTGATTGCCGGCCTGCTGCACAAATTCGACATCAAAACAATAGACGGTTCGTCCAACGAAAACGCCGCCGGCAGTGCCCTGCACCTCTTGCGCGTTCTGCACAACAACACGACCATCTGCATCATTCCCGATGGTCCGCGCGGCCCGCGTATGCGGATGAGTCGCTCGCCGATATATTATGCCTGGAAAACCGGAAAACCGATTATCTGCGGAGCCTACAGTATCGAAAATTCCTTTATTGTCGAAAAAGCTTGGGACAAAATGATGATTCCTCTGCCTTTTTCGCGCGGCGTCAGCAAAACCAGCCGGCCGATTTACGTTCCGACCGACACCCCCGAAAAAGAACTTGAATCCTATCGTCAGCAACTGGAACAGGAGCTCAATCAGATTCAAAGCGATTGCGACCGTGAAATGGGACGCCGTCCCATACTGCCCGACACGACCGTTCGCAAGTTCAAAAAATTATGACCAATCCTACCCAAAGGAAGCCTTATGTTCATAAAATTATACAATACCCTCATTACCGTGCTTTACCCGTTGGTCATCAAGCGTTACATCAAAAAACGCCTGGCCAACGGCAAAGAAGACAAAAACCGCTTCAATGAACGTATCGGCCGGCCGACTCTCAAACGTCCCGACGGCAAGCTGATTTGGCTTCATGGCGCTTCGGTCGGTGAGTCCGTGTCCATGTTGCCGCTGATTCAAAAAATTTTGGAAACATATTCCGATGCCCATGTTATGGTAACCACCGGCACCGTAACCTCCGCCGACGTCATGAACAAGCGTTTGCCCGAGCGCGCCTTCCATCAGTTTATTCCGATTGACAACCCGTTCTTTACCACTCGTTTTGTCAAGCATTGGCAGCCCAACGTCGCCCTCTGGTTTGAATCCGAATTCTGGCCGGCCATGCTTTCCAGCATCCGTCGCAAAAATATCCCGCTCATTCTGATTAACGGCCGTATTTCCAACAAATCTTTCAAGCGCTGGCAGCAGTTTGACTTTGTCTGCAAAGAGCTGCTCTCGTGTTTCAGCCTTTGTCTCGGCCAATCGGAAGAAGACGCGTACCGACTTCAGGTTTTGGGTGCTGCCAACACCATGTGCCTTGGCAACCTCAAATACGCCGGTCTGCCTTTGCCGATTGATCAAGACAAAAAAGCCGCAATTCTCAAACAAATCGGCAAACGCACTTTTTGGCTGGCGAGCTCCACGCACAACGACGAGGAAGTCCGTCTGGCCAAAATGCACAAGCGCCTCAAAGAAAAGTTCCCCGGTCTGTTGACTCTGATTGCTCCGCGTCATCCGCAACGCGGCGCCGAAATAAAAACCGCGATAGAAAATTTAGGTCTTAAAGCGGCCCTGCGCTCAATCGATGAAAAAATTACTCCGACCACAGACATCTATATTGCCGACACCATCGGCGAAATGGGCATTTGGTATAACATTGCCAAAATCGTCTTTATCGGCGGCTCACTGATTCCGCACGGCGGCCAAAACTTTATGGAGCCTTCGCGGGTGCGTGACGCAGTTATTGTCGGCCCATACATGCATAACTTTACCGATGCCATGAACCGCGCCAAAAAAGCCGATGCCATCATTCAGGTCAACGATACCGAAGAAATGCAGGAAATCTTGGAACAATTGCTGTCCAACAAAGAACTGCTGGAAGCCAAATGTTCTTTAGCCTATAATTGGGCCAACAGCGAGGCCAAAGTGCTCGACGGGATAATGGATAAAGTTAAAGGATATATTTAAGTGAAAACGCCATCATATTGGAACAGCGTCAATTTCATGTCTTTGGCCTTGTGGCCTCTGGGCTGTTTGTACGGCTTAGCCACGGCGCTGCGCCTGCTTTTGAAAAGGACGCGCAAAGTTCAGTCCACGGTAATATGCGTCGGCAACCTGACGGCCGGCGGCACCGGCAAAACGCCGGTAGCCGTCTCTTTGGCCAAACTGCTTCAACAAAATGGCAAAAACCCCTGTTTTTTGAGTCGCGGTTACGGCGGACGGCGCAAAAACCTGATGGTAAACCCCTGTCGTCATACGGCGGCCGATGTCGGTGATGAACCCCTGTTGTTGGCGCGCCAAGCACCGGTCATCGTAAATCCGAACCGCTATCAAGGGGCTTTAATGGCTGAGCAGGAAGGCGCGGATTATATCATTATGGACGATGGTTTTCAAAATCCTTCGCTGTACAAAGACATCTCGCTGCTGGTTATTGACGGCGACGTCGGACTGGGCAACGGTTTTTGCATTCCGGCCGGTCCATTGCGCGAGTTCAAAAAACTTGGTTTGCACCGCGCCTCAGCAGTGGCCTTGATTGGCGACGACAAACTCGGTCTGGCGGCTTCTTTAAGCCATCTGCCGATATTTCGCGGCCGTCTCAAAGCTGTTGCCCCCTCGCCGCTCACCTATGATATAGTGGCTTTTGCCGGCATCGGTCGACCGCAAAAATTCTACCGGTCCCTGCGTGATTGCGGATTCAATGTCGTGCAGACCAGAGACTTTCCGGACCATCATTTTTATTCGGAAAACGACCTGCAAAGTTTGCTGGAGCTTGGCAAACGCTACAAAGCGCCGGTTTATACCACGGCCAAAGATTTTGTAAAAATTCCACCGCACTTGCAAAGCCGATTTAAAGTTTTGGAAATCGCCGTTGAATGGGAAAATCCGGCCGAATTAGCCGACTTCTTGCTGCAATAAGACAAGTCATCTGAACTCTCTTAAGCGTTTTGCTTACGTCTTTCTTTGTCGATTGGCGCGCGCCAATTCTGAATATCGGTTTCGAATTGCCAACGCACCGTTGGAACGCGCCCGATTTTGCCTCATCAAATTTTTGTCTAGACAACGGTTAAAAATAATGTTACAACATAGGCAATAACATCTTATTATATTTTACCATTAAAAAATTACAATTATGAAACAAAAAGTCGTTTCTTTGGGCGAAACCATGTTACGCATGTCGCCTTTGGGCAGTACGCGTCTGGATCAGACCAACAACTGCGAAACTGTTTTTGGCGGAAGCGAAGCCAATGTCGCAGTCGCGCTGGCAACCTACGGCATCAACTCTGTCTATGTTACCAAGCTCCCCGACAACGCGTTTGGTCAAGCGGCGCTCAACACACTGCGTCAGCACGGTGTTGAAACTTCACGCATTATCCGCGGCGGCGAACGAATCGGAATGTATTTGCTGGAAGGCGGCTACACGCCTTGCTCCAACATCTGCACCTATGACCGCAAACACAGCGCCATCGCTGATGCTGATCCCGCCGAATTTGACTGGCATGAAATATTTCGCGATGCCGCTTGGTTTCACTTCAGCGGCATTACGCCGGCACTCAGTCCGTCAACCCTTCAGATTTGCGAAGATGCCTGCCGCACCGCGCATGAAATGGGACTAATAATCAGTTGTGACGTTAACTACCGTTCCAAACTGTGGACTATGGATGCTGCCGCAAAAGCCATGCAAAAACTTTGTCGTTTGGTCAATGTGCTGATTGTCAACGAAGAAGAAGCCAAAGTTTTAGGCATTGATGTTACCAACGAACGTCTGACGGATCATGCGGCCTTTACAGATATGTGCACCTGCCTTCGGGAGACTTATCCGGCCGCCGTCATCGGCAGTGTTGCCCGCATCAATTTGGCCACGGCAGTCAAAGGAATGCTCTGCGTCGACGGACAGATTTATGAATCTGAGACCTACACACTGCATATCAAAGACCCTATCGGCGCCGGAGATGCATTCAGTGCGGCCTTGATATACGGCCTTCTGAACAACGAACCGGCACACTCTCTGGTCAACATTGCAACCGCAGCTTGCGCCATCAAACACTGCATAAAAGGTGACTTCAATCTGGTGTCGATGGACGAGATTCGCGGTTTTGCGGCCAAAGCCGGAGCCGATGCCGTCAAACGCTGACGACTTACCAAACTGCCCCTTACGGGGCAGTTTTTTTGTGCAGACAGTAAAAATTGTTCAAAAAATAAGATTTTATTTTATAAGAAGCAGATTTTATATATAATAACCTTGTTATCGTAACTTTAAGGAACTTACCATGAAAAAATATCTTGCAGAAATGTTTGGTACCTTTGTTTTGGTATTCATCGGCTGCGGTACGGTTGTCTTTTCGGCGGCCACCGTCGGTCATTTGGGCATTGCGTTTGCCTTTGGTTTGGCTTTGATGGCCATGGTTTATGCCATTGGTCCGATATCCGGCTGCCACGTCAATCCGGCGGTCACTCTGGGCGTCTACAGTGCCGGCCGGATGTCCGGCAAATCGGCCTTCGGCTATATTGTCTTTCAGCTCATCGGCGCCGTAATCGCCGCTGCGGTACTGATTGTCATTGCCAACGGACGCTCGGCGGGATTTGAACCCACCATTGACGGTCTTGGCCACAATGGCTGGGGCGCGGGCTACGGCTATGAATACAATACTTTGTCAGCACTGATTTTTGAATTTATAGCCACCTTTATTTTCGTCAAAGTCATTTTGTGCGCCACGGCTACAGATCTGAAAATTGCCGGTGTCGTCATCGGCCTGACGCTTGTGGTAATTCACATTTTGGGCTTGCAGATTACCGGTGTTTCGGTCAATCCGGCGCGAAGTTTTGGCCCTGCCATTTTTGTCGGCGGCGTCGCCTTGCAACAGCTTTGGCTGTTTTTGGTTGCTCCGACGATTGCCGGAATTTTGGCCGGCCTCACCAGCCGTTGCTGCGGTTGCTGTGCCGAAACCAAAACTCCCAAAGCGGCGGTTTCCAGAAAGCCAGCCCGAAAAGCGGTCAAAAAATAAGCCTTGTCTGCCATACGTCAAAAAACGCCGGAAGAAATTTCCGGCGTTTTGTTTATTCATAACTTTTTAAGCGGAATCGACATCGCCTCTTGAAGTTTCTCCAGATATTGATAACCATATTTCTTATCAGGTTCCAAATGCGCTCCTTCTCCCCATTCATTCCAAGCATTAATAAATAAAAATTTAGCTTGTTGAGAGGTCGAAGACAAAAGCGTGCGGCAAATTGCACCATGCAAAAATTTCTTGAAATTTTCAGGAGAACTTCCGAGAACGACCCGACCTTTTTCTCCACGCCGCGGCGTATTATCCCACGATGGACATACGCATGAAAATCGCGGATAACCTGTCAATACAGTGTTTTTAAAATGATTGATTACGCCGCGATACGATGTCACTTCCAAAGACAACGGCATATCTGCTCTTGACAATATTTTAGATACTTCCGGACAAAACAAAGCCGTTCCCGGTTGCGGGGCAAATTCCGCAGCCGCATCCAATCCCATTTCGTAAGGACTTTTTTGCGCAAAATTCTGCATTGAAACCAGATATAAACCGTCAAATCCGGAAACAGCCGCCTGCTGGCGCCATTTTTCAGCGACTTCCCGCATTTGCGGAATAATTTCGGCACGATATATTAATAACAGCGGCTTATTATCAACCTTTATATAACGGTCATCATGAAATGCCGGCAACATTTCATTTAACATGTTTAACATATTAGATTCGTCATAATCTTGCGGCATAATAATCTCTTTTTCTCCGCCATCCCATGCTCTGGTCCAATTTTCATTAGCCCATGAAAAACAAAAAGGAAAATCAATTTCTTTAGCCTGCAACCAATTATTAATAGGTTTTTCGAGCAGTCTTTTGCCGTCTTTAAAATAGTAATAATAGAAACAAAAACCATACACCCCATATTTTTTGGCCATTTGCGCCTGCCGTCGCATAACATCTACATCAGATAAATCATAATAACCTATATCACCGTGAGGCTCATGCGGTTGATAATGCCCATCAAACAAAGGTTGTGCTTTTTTAACATTTGTCCATTCCGTAAATCCCTTTCCCCACCAGGCATCGTTTTCGACAATAGTGTGAAACTGCGGCAAATACAACGCAATCGGTTTTATGATATCTTGAACAATTGTTGTCGATTCATAACTTTTCACCGCTTTTACCAATAATATTTTATGCCAACAACATACAATAAAAAATCTTGTCAAATAAATTGCTTGTTTAATTAATCGACTAATAGCCTTAAATGGAAAAACATATGGCTGCCATAAAAAAAGATACCACAATGTTTTTATGTGCCCCACACCGTACAAATTTGCAAAAATCTTATACTGTGCCTTATACTTTTCTCGACTTTTTTCTCTATTTGTCATGCCGCCTCCTATGCTTTCGCAAAGCATATAACGGGTCGCAAAATAATTAAATAAAAAATTACAGGTAATCAACAAAAATGATCCAATGTCAGTAATTGTTTTTACCTTCAATAAAATTTTTTAAATTATCTGACAAATTACTAAAAAGCTGTGACTGCGGTTGCTGTGCCGAAACCAAAACTCCCAAAGCGGCGGTTTCCGGAAAGCCAGCCCGAAAAGCGGTCAAAAAATAAGCTTTGTCCGCCATACGTCAAAAAACGCCGGAAGAAGTTTCCGGCGTTTTTTATTCAGAACTCCACAGTTAAATTACACCATGCTTCCAACCGTCGCCTTGCCTTACGGCGAACATTTTTGATTGGAATAAAAAAGCACAAGTACCGAATAAATTTCCTTGCGAATTTTCTTATAAGATTATAGCGTCTCCAGCCGTTGATGTCCAAGTTTTTAAAAATCGGCGCGACATTTTTAATTTTTCCCCGAAAGCTTCCTGTATTTATATCCGCACTGTAATAAGTAATGTGAGAAGATAATTGAGTTTTTTGCGTTTCATTCGCCTGGTCTTTGTGTTCTAAAATAATATAGTCGATATTCTTTGCCATTTTTTTTGAAAAAGCGTCACAGCGGTTTTGAATTACATCAAAAGGCGTTGGCTCTCCGTAATTAATCCAAATCAGCAAAACATTTTTGCATTTTCTTATATTTTTATAAAATTTTTTGATTCGACGCTCATATTTGTCTTTTACCCCTTGAAAACTCTCATCCAAACTCTGTCCGCGCGGAAAATCGTGCAAAAATTTCAGATGAGTGTTTTTGTTGTAATACGGATAATGTCCTCCCTTCTCATCAAAAGGCTCGATAGGTTCAAAATCTTCTTTTTCGCAAAAGCCTTCCATATTATTCATCAGCAAATCAAACCGACTTTCCAGTCCGGTTCCCGTCACCCAATCAAACGGACCGGCAGCCAGCCGCAATTTATATTTACGCAAATAGGTCGCCGCGGCGCAGCATTCGCCGATTGAATAAATAATATCGTATTTTTTTCTTTTGCAGCCGAAAAATTCCAACATTTGACTATCCTTCCATACACAACCGCTTTTGAATGCAGAAAGGATATGAAAATTTTTATTATATGTAAATAATAAATTAATCCCAATAAACAAAAAAATTATTCCGTTGTCTTAATAATCACAAATTTTGTCACCAATAATAATTTTCCCTCAAAATGCCGGAAAATGTCTTACAAAATTTTTCTAAATTCAATAATAATCGTCTTGACTTAGACAAAAAATTACGATATACTACCGTTAATAAAAATTATTTATATACAATTCTAATTATGCAAACTTTAAAAATTTTTCGTTCGGCTTTGCAAATTCGCAATGCATCCCTGATTTTAGGCAAAGAACTTAAAGCTATCAAACTTTCGGAACCCGAAGCCATGGCTTTTTTTGACAAACCTTGGACTGACGTGGTAAAGCAATATGGTAGTGATAAACTTCTGAAAGAAAATGAGGATTACACAGGCTATGTAGCTGTTTGCTACGGTTACAGGACAGATGTGATTTATATGGACGGACAACTGAGACATTTTTCCGAAAAAGACAGTTTATTCCTTCCCTCTATTTATGCACAGGCCTGCCAAGATGAAACGTTGTATGACTGCACAAAGGCTTCAAGATCAGGCGTCTTTAACTATGTCTGGACATTCGGCGATTGCCGCTTTGCCGAGTGGGCTAAGACGCTGCAGGACACACAACGTCTTGAGGAAAACCCGAAACAGATTGCCGAAAGTCTAAAGGCAAAGCTCATTGCCGCTTTGCAGACCTCTGACCCGGTTGTGGAGCTGACGGACAGTGAAGATTACGTCCTACAATCTTATCTTGGTAGTTATTACCATAAATTTTTTGGCGTAATCTTATAATAAAAAAAACACGCGTTTAAAAACGCGTGTTTTTTTTATTCCCTTAATATCTCTTCCAACCCTTCGGAAAAATGCCTTATTTTCAACCCAAACTCATCGCTTATCTTGCGCTTGCTCAAAACCGAAAACGACGGGCGCATGGCTTTGGTTGGATACTCATAAGAAAATATCGGACGCACATTGCCCGCAAGGTTCAGTGTTTTTTTGATAAAATGCGCCAAATCATACCAGGAACACACGCCTTCGTTTGTCAGATGATACAACTTTCGAAACTCTGCCAATTCCGCGAGTTTGGGCGCAACATCATTCAGAATATATCGCACTGCGTCTTTGGCAACCGTTGGCGAACCGACTTGATCAAACACAACCGACACGTCTTTTCCCTGGGTCATCAAATTGATCATTGTATTTATAAAACTCTTTTTGCCTTTGCGCGACAAAAGCCATGCTATTCGAAACACAACCGCTTTTTGAGCGGTGGCCAAGAGCATCTTCTCCCCCAAAATCTTAGTTTTGCCGTACACGCTCAAACCGTCGGGCTCATCTTCTTCGGTATAAGGCGTCGACTTTTGCCCGTCGAAAACATAATCAGATGAAAAGTGAATGACCGCGGCATTAATTTCATTGGCGCAGAGAGCAATATTTTTAATCGCCTTAACGGCAATCTCATAGGCCATATCGTAATTATCCTCCAACAACTCGGCATCTCGACCGGCAGCACAGTTGACAATAAACTTTATGTCTTTTTTGTCGGCCAGATAATTTCTCAACGAATTTATATCCGTAACATCACACTCCGGCAAATCGCAAAAATAATGCCCTTCTCCCAACTGAGCTCTGAACTCTGAACCTAAACACCCGTTTGCGCCCAACACGCACATTTTGCTCATTTTCACCATTTCTACTCCACACATAAAGGCAAAATATCACCAAAACTCTCAAAATTCCTCACGACGTCGGAATGGACAACTTTCACCTTTCCGCTCCCTGCCGACGCCGGCAAAGCATCGCTGAGTATCAGCGGACAGGCATAAACGGCCGCCGCACATTTCGGCAGATCTTTTGGCATAAGTTCTACCAGCGTAAAAGCCACTCCCTCACGCTTCAAAATATTCCGTATATGATTCAATAGCGCCTCATCATGAAACAGTTTGGGCTCAACAAACCAGCTGATGCCGTAGGGCTTTTTCTTTTTATGCGAACCGCGGACATCTAAAAACAACTTAATTTTCTTTGACAAGCGTTTTCGCAACGGCAGTTGCTGCCAAAAACACCTATAAACTTCCGACAATCTGACATTTTCAGAGAACGCCTTGTCAGCAATTTTTCTGCGTATTTCCTTGCGCCGCAGATAAAAAGTCGTCTCCCGCCGAGAAACTTTATACGGCAACGGACAGTGGTCATAAAAAGGTTTTATTTGGGAAAAATTCTGAAAATCTTTTATAATCTTCGAGGGTTGATAATTTTGTAAAATTTCACATAAAACCGATGTTATCTTCCTGACACGCGCCCGACGAAAATAGTCTTCCATATCTTGCAAAAGATTTCCTTTCCAGCCGCTGAAATGATAAAACACCAGCTTCGAATTGTTGGCAAAATAAGTTTCGTTCCGTTTGCTGAGAGTGATTTCATGCAAATTCCATTGAGCAACATTATACCCGTCATCTTTCAAAATATGACATTTTTCAAAAAACACCGGAAACATGTCTGCCCACTTCTGATCACAAAAAAATCCTTTATTTGGCGCAAAATATCCTTTATCGGCCAGCGTCTTTCCCCAATAGTCAAGCAGCGAAACAGAGTTCGGCGTATTTTTAAGCGCGGCAAATCCCAAATTGTAAATACCGGCGACCTGCAGTTGTTCTACTGAAACTGACATCTCAGAATCGTCCGTTGCCCGATTGGCATAACGAATATGCGGCGTCAGAATAATGTCCGACCTATCCAGTTCATCTTCCAAAAGTTTGATAGAATTATAAAAAACAATATCCGGATCAATATAGATAACCTTTTCTGCTCCGGCATCAAAAAAAGACTTGAATACAAAAGGTTTTACGGCCGTCGCAAATTCATAAAGAATATATTTTGCCTTAAAATCATCTGCCGCAAAATAATCGTCGATTTCATCAATAAATCTAATGTCAATACCGCTTTTTCTCAGCTTGTCAAGTCGTTGCCAAATGTCGCGGGAAGGAACTTTGTCCACCACATAAATCACGAATTTCCAGCCCGCGTTATACTTTAAAAAACTCTCCCTCACCTTGATTCCGTACGGTAAATAATTCAACGCCACGATGGTGAATATAATTTTCTTATTTTGTTCCGCAGTTTTCATTTAAATCTCCGAAATATGCAAAAACATTTACCCAAAGCCTGCCGCTAACAGATCTTTGCGGTAATGACGCGCTGTATTATACCATGCTTTATTTTTATGTAAATAAATAATTTTACGATTGTGACAAAACGTATATCTGCAACGCGAAAAATATAATGTTTGTAAACGGAACTGAAATAAAAAACGCAGGTCAAACAGCCGTTAATGACTGTTTTTCTCAATAAACTCCACAAGTTTTTCCGGCAAGCCGCGCGGGCCGCGCACGGCGTTTATTCCGAACTCTTTGAGGGTTGCAAACGGCAGAAAATCTCTGCCATACTTTTTAAGTCGACGGATTTTCAGCAATTTTTTAATAGTCAAATGGTTGTCTTTATACGCATACGGAATATCGGTCTGCATAACTTCACACTTATACATCACAGCGGAATACGGCGCTCCCACATACATATAAGCCACATCGCCGACCTTGATGTTGCCTGATTGCTTCCAGTTGATTTCCTTGTGTTTTTCAAAGGCTCCAATAATATCGAAAAACTTCGGATTTGCCGGCAATATCCATACATTGCGGACAAAAGTTTTCTTTCCGCCGCCTAAAGAATAAGCGTGACTTTCTTCAAGCAACATCTCTATTGACGCGTCGGCAACCGTATCGTCAAGCACTACTGTCAGCCAATTTTGCTTGTTCATGTGATATGCCGGATAAAAACCGTCTTGCGCAACCAGTTGCGGAATTTTGTCCGAGCTGATTTTAAGATTCATAACCTCGACCTCACCGGAAGCGCCTTTTTGAATCCGACTTCTGTCAATGGTCATAATCAAAGCATACCATTTTCCGTTATCAGGATTCTTAAAAACGCCGTGCTGAGGATATTTGTCCCACGGAAATTGCGGCAAATCGCCATATTTGCGGGCGACCCAAGCCGTCAGACGATTGGCCTGTGCGCCGGCAAACGTTTTGCAGGTACAGCAGTTATCCCTGATATTTCGCAAAATATCTTCATAAGCTGCCCGAACTTGTCCGGCAAACCCCACGTTCATACTCTCTACCCGCAGCGGATAATATTCATCCTGAGCGGCCGCATCATAAACACAGCCGGAAACTTTGCCGTTTTCGCCGATAACAACCCGCGCGGCAAAATCGCCGTCCATAAATTGTGTTTCAAAAACATAAGCGTCATTCTGCTTTTTAAAACCGTACTTTTTCAATTTTTCAAAACAAACAGCCGAACGCTTAAATATATTTTCTTCAATTTGATAAGATTTTTCCGTTATCATCTGCTCCTGCCGAATTAATCTTATAAAAACCATATTTTTTTGCAAGCAAAACTTACAACGGCACCCTGCCCGCATTTTTTTGATTCCTGCACTTATGTCTCAAATGGCTTTGTACAATGCGCCAAATACCTTGACGAAGCTCTGGAAGCCGCACGACGAATAGTCAATTTCAAATTTTGTCCGCGACCTCTCTATTGCCGATCAAACGATTTTACCACCCGCCAGCGGGTATTTTTGTAAAATCAATCGCCCATGTCACCGTAAAAATAAAAAAGCTCTTGACTGTCTTCGGGATTTGGCTTATTTTGCACTTGCTTAAATAGCTGCAAAGTTAGATTGCATGCAAGCATACAGTGCCGCGCGCCATTGTTACGAGCAAGTAACGGAAGCAATGTTGCCGAGGTTGTTTTTGAAACCGAAGCCTGCGATGCGACGACAACTGTTTCTTATTATTGTAAATATGCCGCATGCCGATATTAGAAGTCGGCACTATCTGCGGGCCCTTAGCTCAGTTGGTTAGAGCCGGCCGCTCATAACGGTCTGGTCGTTGGTTCGAGTCCATCAGGGCCCACCATAACAAAACCCCTCTCTTGCAGAGGGGTTTTGTTATGATAAGTTTTGACAGCTCGAACCAACGAGAAGTTGGTTTGACTACAAGGACTAGGCGAGACGGAAGTATCGCCGATTTGCTCGAGAGAGCAAAAGTCCGCCCGTGCGACCAAGGCTTTGAAAAAGCCGAAGGTCAGTCCATCAAGGCCCACCATAACAAAACCCCTCTCTTGCAGAGGGGTTTTGTTATGATAAGTTTTGACAGCTCGAACCAACGGAAGCTGATCATTTTGAGCGGTTTTTTTGAAATGAATGCTCAAAAACAATTTTGCGCCGCGCTGCATAACGTTCTCGCGAAACCTTTTCCTTATCTTGAGAAGAAACAGGCGGATTATCGCGTTTTGACATATCTTGAGAGGCTTGCAAATATTTTTTCTTTTCATTTAAGGTTTCAATTCTCTGCTTCTCCAACTCTTTAGTCGCAACAGTTCGTTCAAAAAATTTTTTGGCTTTATTCTTTGGCGCTTCCACATCACAATAGTAGAATTCTGTTTTACGACTGAGTTGACCGGCTAAAAGATTTCTCTTTTGATTTGTTTCTTCCAATTTTTCTTTTTGCTTAATAAATGTACTTTCTGAAAGCATTTGCTCTTTATAAGGACTTAAACCTTTTTCAATGTTTCATCTTGCGAAATTTGGTTTAATTTCTCATTGAAAGCATTAACAAAAGCAATTGTCCTGTTATAATCTCCTTTTGCGCTCGCGCGACCAAAAAGAAGCGGAAGCTTAAGCTCAGGAACCGCAATTTTGGCGTTTTGATCGCCATCAATTGCCCGAGAGCACAAAGCCTCAAGAGTTGTATCCGGATATTTTACTGAAGCAGCATTAACGTCTTTATAAAAGTTTCGAACCATATTTTGAATATCTTTAACAACAGAAAACCCTTTGTTTTCAGAGACTATAGCAGAACTGGAATAATTTAATTCGTCCTTTAAGGCTTTGACTTCTTCCTGAGTTTGTATAGCATTTTTATATTCAGGCGAATTTTTATACTCAATTTCCCATTCAGCGACAAAATCTGCATATTCTTTCAAAAGTTTAGGAGAGCTTGCTCGTGCGTACTCTGCGGCGGACATAAGGTCTTCATAATACGAGCTCGGTTTAAAGCACGCATATAAAGGCGCAACGCTGTATTCCCATTAAAATTTGTACTCCATATGCCACTTTCTCTTAATTTTTCAATGGTTTTATCGCTCAAATGCTCAATCAACTTCGGGGCTATAATGCTCATCTCATCTTGTTTCAAAACATTAAATATATCCTTAGGTTCAAGCAGATCGGCTTTATCTGCCATAATATCCTTGATAATAAAAGTTGGTCGGATTAAAGGCGCATGATAAGAAACAGAATCATAATAGTTATTGCCTTTAAGTTTAGAAAGATATATATCCGCCAAGGCTGTTTGAGTCTCCGGCATTTTACCTTGTTCTTTAAGTATGCCATAATATTTTTGAGAAGCCACTTTAGGATCTGTCCAATATTCCAAAACACACAATTTAGCTTCAGAACTTTTGACTTTTTTAAAGGTTTCTAAATCATGATATTTAGGTTCAAGCGTTTCAAACTGGCTAACATTTAAGGCATCATTAACAATTTTGCGCGCCTGACGATTAAGCTCTAAATTTTTGAATTTATCAACAAGACCATTGTATTGTAAAAGGCCACGAAGGCTATTACCCCGCTTCCATTGTAAACATTTTCTAAAAAGGCACTCGTATTTCTAACGCCGGCAGCTGACATATTTTCAGGAATTTCACGAATTTCAATAATCGGTACAATCATATAGTTGATAGAATCATACTCTGCACCATCTTTACGTTCAAACAAGGTGTTACAAAAGCTTAAATATTTTTCAAAATCATCTTTAGAAACACCTGATTGAAAATGTTCCCTAATTTCATAGGATAAACCTGAAAGCGTATACTAAGAAACTACTTTTGTTCCTTTTGCCAAACGAGGATCTGTTTGCCACCTTCTAAAAGCTTCAATACTTTCAAAGGTCTCATCTAAAAGCTTGCTAAAATCTTCGGTCATTTCGTGTCCCTCTAAAAAACAAATGATAAACTAAAGTACCATATCCACACCTCATTGCCAAGCGAAAATAGACAAAAAAAGAAAACGGAAAATTATTCTCATTCTACATATTCTCTCACTATAAAACGAAAAAATGGACAGAAAGACAAAGAAAAGCCACTAAGCTTAAAGTAGAAAAAGTTTTGAAAGATTCTATAAAATAATTATTCTTTCTTTTTAGTGAATCCGTAGATAAAAATTTGTATGTGGAGGAGGTGTTTTTGTATCTTACCCCAAAAAATTATTTTGAGGTATTTTATGGAGATCAAATATGATATACGGGTACATTAGAGTTTCCACAGACAAACAAACATTAGAGAATCAAGAGTTTGAAATTAATAACTTTTGCCTAAAAGAAAATATAAAGATTGATAAATGGATAACGGAAACTATTAGTGGCACTAAAGATTTTGAAAAACGCAAACTTGGAAAAACGTTAAAAAAATTAAAATCTGGAGATGTTTTAATATGTTCTGAAATTTCTCGTTTAGGCAGAAATCTGTTACAAATCATGACTATTCTTAATATTTGCATGCGAAAAGAAGCTCAAGTTTGGACTATTAAAGATAACTATAGACTCGGAGCCGATATCCAAAGCAAAGTTCTAGCTTTTGCTTTTTCTTTATCCGCAGAAATTGAAAGAAATCTAATTAGTCAGCGTACAAAAGAAGCTTTGGCACGTATAAAAGCAAGCGGACGTAAGCTTGGACGGAAGTTTGGAAGTAAAAATAAAAAGCATGTTCTTGATGGAAAAGAGCACGATATAATAAAACTATTAAATAAAGGTGTGCCAAAAACGCGGATTGCCAGACTTATGAATGTTAGTATTTTTACGATTTATGAATTTTTGAAAACATTAAACCGTTAAACGCTAAATTTTTATCCACAAAAAACACTTCACTGTGCGTTATAATTTAACGAAGATCAATTAATTTCATGTAATGACAGGGTTTTTGGTCCATTTGTTCCATTCAAAAAATTTTTTAATGATATGCTTCTATGCAAAGCCGACATTTGGGGAATTATTGACTTTATTGTATCCTTCTTACAATTATAAGAATATCACATATAATGAAGATCACATTTTTCCTAAATCCAAAATGACATCAGAACAATATAGAAATGATGGAATTTTCTTAGCTAATTTGCAATTATTAGAACATACAGAAAATTGCGAAGAAAAAAGGATGGAAGATCAAAAAAAATGATTAGATAATTTTTGCAAACGCAAGCAATCGGCAATGTATGTGACGCAATAATATGTAAGGGAGAATAATCAAATTGATAGCCTCACCATACCTCCTTGGAGAAGGATGTTATTACAGAACTCAATACTCTAAATTCTATCAATCACCAGTCAAATATTTATCGTTGCTGACACCCGGACACTTAACCACGACATTAGTTGTCCCGTCTTCCAAACACTCAAAGTCTGTCGCCTCCCCAGGCTCCATGACAATAATATCTCCGGCTTGATATTCAACATTGTTCATCTTGACGCGCCCGCTGACGATACAAGTGTATTCAGTCGCAACCTTATGAAAATGCCGCCCTTCATAATCACCTTTTTTATAAGCTTTAACCGCAACTTCAACATCATTAGTTTTAAGCAGTGAAGGATCAAAATTGCCAATAAACCATCCTTTTGTCATCTCGCTTAATTTCGCGATTTTCATCAGTCACTGCCTCCTTTGCGGTGTGAAAGGTAAGTTTCATACATTTGATAGTTGGAAAATGATATATAATCCTTGCGCAAAATTTCATAAATCCCAATTTTTTTCTGCTCAAGAATCAACTCATTATATGTCGTACTGACATAATACAACCCATTGATGTTAGCATCTTTTTCAATTACAGCAAAACAGGCGCGCACGAAATCACTTCCGTGGCGATAATAATAGCAGCCTGCCGTCGCATTATCCGAGATTGGTCTTTTCTCGCTGGTTTCGATAACAAGCCCATTTTTATCCAAAGCCACAAAACTCCACTTGGGATGTACAGACTTAAACGTTAAAATCCCGCCGTCTAATTTACGCGCCCGAAAATCCTCAATTGCCGCTTTCAAATTTGTTTTAATCAGCTGATCTCCGTTAATAATCAGCAATTCCTCATCATTATTAATATCTTCAATCGCAAACAGGGCCGTACATACGGCTCCTTTGGTCAAATTTTCAACGCTGATTACCTTGACCAACGGACAAAGAATTTTCATCATATCGCCAAGAAAAAACTTTTCCTGATCTTCTTTGCGGATAATACAAATCAAATGTTCGCTCAAATCTTTCAGTGAATCGACAACTCTTTGAATAATAGGTTTATTATGTATTTCCAGCAAATATTTTGGATAAGAATGTCCATGTTCTTCAAAGTCCTTGCCGGCACCAGCCATTAAAATAACGATATTCATTACATAACCTCCTGTTGCACAGCTTCTATTTCGTCAATTTTATTGCGGATATTTTGATACGTAACATCATAGACCGTCTCTACCTTAAGCAAATGTGCGCCGCTTGCTATCGCTGCTTTAACTCCATTTAAATTGTCTTCCACGATTAAACACTCCTCCGGTTTAAGCCCCAACCGCGTAATCGCCGTATTATAAATTTCCGGGTCCGGCTTGGACTTTGTAACATCTTGATTAGAAAGCGTAAAATCCATATATTTCATCAAATCTGCTTTTGACATCATCATATCTATTGTAACACGTACCGAATTTGACCCCAAAGCCAGCTTATATCCTTCTGCCTTGAGCTTAGACAATGCATATTGGTGACAAAACAAAGGTTTGCATTTCATATAAACATATTCCATGGTATAAATCTGTTTCATATGATTAATAAATTTATGCAATCCTTTGGGCAAACCACGCTCCATAGAAAGCATTTCCAGCTTCTTTTTGGTAGGCAACCCGTCAAAAGTAACCAGATGGTCATAACGGGAAATCTTATAACCAAACAGTCCCAAAGCCTGATTTAAGGCTTCATAATGCCAGTCTTTGGCTTCAATAAGCACCCCATCCATATCAAAAATTATTGCTTTAATTTTTGCCATAAAAAAATTCCTTTGCTTCAAAAGGTTTATCTGTGCACAACAGCAAATTGTTACTGTCAAAAAAATGACTGCAACGAATTATTTTCCATTGCTCTATGGTCGGCCTTTGATGCAAATCAGCCGAAACGACGCAGACTTTCTTACCGTCGTTTAAAATATCATCAATATCACGCGCCACGAACCAATCAGAATCAAAACTATCCAGCCACACTCCCTCAGCCTTATCCAACAAGACCGGAACTGTCAGGATGTCGCTTTTTCCGGTAAAAACCCTGAGGCCGACTTGAAGTTGAACCACCATGTCGGGAATAGACATATCAAATGTAAAGTAATTGCTGTGCCCATATTGTTTCAACAACTTTCGGATTTGTTCGCCCTGCCCGTCAGCTTTAATATTCAAGGCCAGCGGCAGATTACGTCCCGCCATAATCTGCAACAATTCTTCAAAAGTAAGCTCATCGCCGTGCGGCATATCATGCGAAACAACAATTTTGCCGCAAATATCGCGCAAATCAGTTTCCGTCCCCAGACCGGCATCAAACGAGCGAACAAATGCATCCTTAGTATTTCTTTCCATCGAACTGTGCCACAGTCCCCTATGTGAAAGTATCTGCATTACTTAACCTTTTCAGAAATCGGATGCCGCAAAAAGAAATCCAAATCTTTCGGTATGCCAAGACCATACATGCCGTTATATTCTTCGCCAATACCGTATATGCCGATTTTTTGCTCCTCTTTAATCAAATAATTATAGCATGGACAGGTATAAAACTCATTATTAACGCGGACATTATCTTTTATCATCTGTTCTGCTGCCCTCACCAAATCTGCTCCGCGCCTAAAATTAAAAATACCGACGGTAGCATCTGTCGAAATAACTTTCTTCTCAGCTGTCTCAATAACCATACCGGCATCGTTCGTTTTGGCATAAGACCATTTGGGATCATTGGCCTTCATTGTCATGATCATACCGTCCAAACGGCGACTATCCATGGCATTCAAATAATCATTAATATCAAAATCTATAAACTGATCGGAATTAGCCGTCATCAAAGGCTCATCATTGTCAATTAGTTCTTTGGCTTTCAAAACCGTACAAACCTGACCCTCAGTGATTCCGTCAATTCCGATAATTTCTACATTTTGGGCATATGATTTTAGTTTTTCATTAAGCCCATAATCTCTGATATGCTGATTTTGACAAATGAAAATAAACCTATGAGGGCGCTTGGGCATCAAGTTTTCGACCACAACCTGAATCATCGGTTTGCCATAGATAGGAATTAACGGCTTGGGATCTTTATAACCGGCATCAGCAAACCGGCTGCCTCTTCCGGCCATCGGAATAACAATATTAAGCATACAAACTCCTTGTGACCTGTTAAATTATACAGAATTTGCTGTTTTCTTAATAAAAATATTATTGCTTTTCCCCTATAAACAAAATAATTATTTAACAGTTACCCCCAATTATATTGCAAATAAAGATATAGAATAAACTATCAGGTCGTAACTGTCGTCTTGTCTAAGATTTCCGATTATCCATCATAGAAATTACCTCTGCTATTTATCATAACAGAGGCTAAAATTCATTGCAAAAATTTGACAAAACGGGCTGTTATCTCGCACGGCGCAATTACAACTCAAGCGCTTTTTTCCATGCCCCTAATTTCTGCGCATAAGAAAACGAAGCATTGGCCGGGCTGGTCGAAGGTGCGGTAAAACAATCAAAATCAGCCAACAGCGGGGCTTGGAACTTCTGGAAAAACTGAAAAGATTTCTGACCGTTAAAAACCAACCGCCGGATATTGGGATACTTTTTGAAAAGAGAGGCAAAATCATTCGGTCGCGCTTCGGTGATATTGCTATCCAGACTCCCCACCCGCTTGCATTGAAACAAATTGTCCCACAGCCCGATTTGCGCTGCGGCCAAGGTATCCAGCTTTTGCTCATAAGACTCAAAAAACTGCCCTTGGTTCAGCAAATCGGCCACGATTTTCCAAAAAGCATTGTGCTTAAAAGCATAATACTCGCCAGCCGCCAGCGAAGCCTCGCCCGGCATGGTTCCCAAAACCAAAATACGAGTATATTCGTTGACAAAAGGCGCAAAACTCCGCCGCCGGAACATTTTCAATTTATTAATCCAAAAAAGAACGCAGCTTGCGTGACCGGCTCGGATGTTTGAGCTTGCGCAGAGCCTTGGCCTCAATCTGACGAATGCGCTCGCGGGTAACGTTAAACTGCTGTCCGACTTCTTCCAACGTGTGATCGGTATTCATCCCGATACCGAAACGCATGCGCAAGACACGTTCCTCACGCGGCGTCAGCGAAGATAAAATCCGCGTGCATGTTTCTTTCAGATTTGAATGAATAGCCGTATCCAGAGGCTGCAGTGCGCTGTCATCGGCAATAAAATCACCCAGCGACGAATCTTCTTCATCGCCTACCGGCGCCTCGAGCGAAACCGGCTCTTTGGCAATCTTCATAACTTTGCGCACTTTTTCAAGCGGCATAGACAGCCGTTTAGCCAGTTCTTCCGGCACCGGCTCGCGTCCCATCTCGGCCAACATTTGCCGCGACGTCCGCACCAGTTTATTAATAGTCTCAATCATATGAACCGGAATACGAATTGTCCGCGCCTGATCGGCGATTGAACGCGTAATTGCCTGTCTAATCCACCAGGTGGCATAAGTCGAAAACTTGTAACCGCGGCGATATTCAAACTTGTCCACGGCCTTCATCAAGCCGATGTTGCCTTCCTGAATCAAATCCAAAAACTGCAAACCGCGGTTTGTATATTTTTTTGCAATTGAAATCACCAAGCGCAAATTGGCCTCAATCATTTCTTTTTTGGCGCGTTCAGCTTCGCGTTCGCCTTTTTTAATGGTATCGACCATACGGCGATATTCGCTGATGGGCAACCCGCATTCCTGTGCCATTTGCGCAACCGAATCGCGCAACGAGGCCACCTCGGCTCCGTATCTTTCAACAAAAGCCTGCCAGTGCTTGTCTTTTTTGTGCGAAACAGCCTCCAGCCAATTGGGTTCGAGTTCGGATTTCTGATAAGCTTCCAAAAAATCTTCGCGCTTAATCTTGCAAGACAGCGCATAACGCATCAGTTTACCCTCAAGTCCCATCAACCGTTTATTGAGTTCGTTAAGCTGCTCCACCAGTTGTTCCACGCGCGAAGCATTAAGATGGATGGAACTCATCAACTCGACCAAATCTTTTTTGACGCGCAGATAATTTTTTTCCACCGTCGGCGTCACTTTTTTGCCGGTAAGAAGCGCGTTTACACGTTGTTTTTGGATTTTTTTCAAATCATCATAATAACTCGAAATTCTGTTCAGAATATCAAGCACGGGCTCTTTGAGAGCTTCTTCCATTGCCGTAACCGAAGCGGATGAGCGGCCGCCGTTGCCGTCCATATCATCTTCTTCGTCACCCTCGCCGCTCTCACCGTCTTCTCCGTCAGCGGACATTTCGCCGCCGGTGTCTTCTTCATCTTCTTCCGGTTCGTCATCGACCACGCTGTCGAGTTCCATGTCCTCGTCCAAATCGTCGTCGATATCGTCAAGATTTTCTTTTTTGGCCAAATCCTCGGCAACCTTGTCCAAATCTTCGTTTTCGGAGACTTCGTCTTCGTCAAATTCAATTCCGTCGGCATCGGTGCCGTACATCATTTCCAAATCGATAATGTCGCGCAGCTGCATTGTGCCGTTAATCAATTCATCGCGCCAACCGGCGATGGCTTTGATTGTCATCGGGCTTTCGCAAAGCCCGTCAATCATAACGGTTTTTCCGGCTTCTATACGTTTGGCAATGGCGATTTCGCCTTCACGGGAGAGCAGCTCCACCAAGCCCATTTCCTTAAGATACATTCGCACCGGATCATCGCTGCGGCCAAGTTCTTTTTCATCAAAATTACCGCTTTCGTCTTCATCTTCGTCAAGCGAATCGTCTTCGACCACATCCGGCTCAAAGTTATCAACCTCCGACTCGGTAATGATGCTGATGCCCATATCGGCGATGTCGGTCATAATGTCTTCAATGTTTTCTGACGATTCGCGATCCGGCGGCAAAGCTTTGTTCAGTTCCTCGACGGTAATATAACCGCGGACTTTGCCTTTTTCGACCAAACGTTTAACTGCGCTGCCCAAAGAATCGATAAGCGGCGTGTCTGTCGACGAATTATCGTACAGATCTGGATTTTCAACCTCTGACATAGACGTTCCTTATTACAAAACCGGTTTTATGCATAAATTTCGAGCCAATGCACTTTGTAATAATTTTTGAGCAATTTGTCAAGAGGTTAACGACATTTTTTTATAATTATATCCGTGTTTTTGCCACGAGTCGCGAATACGCCGGCGGTTTATGACAAGTCTTCGCCCTCCACCGACGCCAATAGGGCCGCACGTTCTTTTTTGAGCGATTCGTAACGGTTGTACAATTCTTCCGAAAACTCTTTGTCAGCCGACATTTGACGCATGCATTCGCGAATATCGCCGTCCAATTGCCGCAGCTGCATTTCAATCATACGTTCGTCAAGCGCCTGCCGCATTTTCACCACATCGGGACATTGCCGCCGCAACATCTTGAGTTCAATCCGCTTTTGCAGTTCTTCCCCGAAACCTTTGTCTTTGAGGATTTGTTGCAGTTTTTCGCTTTCCGAAGGCAATGTCCCCTCATGCACCATTTCCAGCAAAAATTCATACAATCTTCGCAGCTTGTCGGATTTTATCTCAAAATTAAGCAGCTTTTCCTCATATTCTTCTATCAGCTGCGGAAAGCACACGAACCCCGAGATGACGTATTCCGCCACCAAATCATCAAGATTCGCCCTCTCCGGTCGCAGTGCCGTAATTGTGGGTCGGGGCTGCCGGCGGACATTTTCCCTGCCCTGCCAAGAGCCGCGCCCGATGGCATGATAAATTTTATTTTTCATATCCTGCACATAATAGCCACGCACGGTTTCATCGGCGATTTTGGCCACTTCTTCGCGGATGTTTTTTTCCAGCAAGGCTTTTTGCTCGGGTGTTTGGGCCGGCACCATGTCGGCATTTTTCTTCCACAAAAGATCTTTGAGCGGCATGGTGTCGTTGACCACTTTCAAAAATTCTTCGCGGCCGTGTGCTTTCAAAAATTCATCAGGATCCTGCTTATCGGGCAAAAACGCATATTTTAGTGAATATCCGGGCTTGAGAATGGGCAGCACGCGGTCCACCGACCGAATTGCGGCCCGCACGCCGGCACTGTCGCCGTCAAAACAGCAAATCGGCTCTGCCGTAACTTTCCATGCCTCAATTATCTGATCTTCGGTCAGCGCCGTACCAAGCGGCGCCACGGCATAACTGACGCCGTATTTGTCCATGGCGATCACGTCCATATAGCCTTCGCAGATAATCAGACTTTTGGCCTCATAGCCGGCATCGCGCGCATTATTAAGATTGTATAACACGCGGCGCTTATTAAAAACAGGCGTCTCCGGCGAGTTCAGATATTTCGGCTGACTGCCGTCCATAACCCGTCCGCCGAACGCAATCACCTTGCCCCGTTTGTCAATAATCGGAATCATCACCCGATTGCGAAAAAAATCGTGCGGCCGCCGCCCTTCCGGAACGGCCAGCAAACCGAGTTCGGCCATTTCCTGCTCACTCACGCCTTTAGCCGCCAACTGTGCTTTCAGACCGTTGTTGGCGGGCGCATAACCCAAACGAAATTTGGCCATAATCGCGTCATCAAAACCGCGGCCGTACAAATAGTTCAAAGCCTCTTGTCCGGCGCTGAGACGCAGGTTCTTCTCAAAATATTTGCAGGCCATTTCCATAATGTCATAGGCCGAATTGCGTTTCTCGGTTTGTTCTTTGCTCTCCTTGGTGAGCTGTGGCAAGCGCATGCCGACCTTATGGCCGAGTTTTTCCACCGCATCAATAAAGCTCAGCCCGTTGGCGTCCATTTCAAACTTTATGATGTCGCCGTGCGCGCCGCAACCGAAACAATGATAGAAACCCTTTGCCTCATTCACCGTAAAAGAAGGCGTTTTTTCATTGTGAAACGGACACAACCCGATATACTCGCGGCCTTTGCGCGTAAGTTTGACTTTTTGCCCGACAACCTCGGCAATAGAGATTTTTGCCCTAAGTTCATCGCAAAATTTTTGCAGTTCGGTTGTTGCCATGGTTCCGATGCCCGTTTTCCCTGCTGATACTTTATCAATTCCGCCCGGACTGTCAAGTCCCATCAGATAAAAAAAAGCGCTGTCTGCCAGCGCTTTTCATAGTTTGCCAAAGCTTCTAATTTCCGCCGAGACACGACTTGACAACGTTGTTGGCCTTGCCGAAATCAAGCTGACCGGCATATTTGGCCTTGAGCGCGCCCATAACTTTTCCCATGTCTTTCATGGAGGCAGCGCCGGTTTCGGCCACAATTGCCTGAACTGCCGCAGCAATTTCGGAATCGGTCATCTGCTTGGGCAAAAAACGCTCAATAACGGCGATTTCTGCTTTTTCCTTCTCTGCCAGTTCCGGCCGGTTGCCTTCCATAAACATCTTAATCGAATCGTTACGCTGCTTAATCATACCCTGCATCATGGCCAGCAACTCGGCGTCAGTAGCCTCTTTGGCTCCCTTGCCACGTGCTTCCACGTCTTTTTCCTTTTGTCCGGCAATAATCAGCCGCACCGCGCCGGTTGTCGCCGCGTCATGAGCCAGCATCGCTTCTTTAAGCGCTTTTTGCAAATCTTCACGCAACATGTTTTTTCTCCTTGCCAATTAACATTGCCCAAATCATATACGTGTAAATCCAAAAAATCAATTGCCTTTCTGCATGAGCTGCATTATTTTAATGCCGAGGAGGATTTTGCCATGAACAAATTTTTAATCGGCGCCGCCGTGCTTGGATTCAGCTTCAATGCCGCGGCGCAGTCCGACATCATTAATGCCGATGTCCAAAAGAGCTTGGCCGCAACGCAGGAAAGCATGCAAAAATCGGTTGATCGTCTGGACCGCCAAATGCAACAGGTTATGCCCGTGGTGGCCGACAGTTTTGCGCAAATGATGCAGGATTTCTTCAAGACTTTGCCGCCGCTGATGAAGTCGATTGAAGAAAACCAAGTTTTGAGCAAAGCCGCCAATCAAATTAATCAAGAGCTTGATTCGCAAATTTCCGAAGTCGGCAAAGAACTCAGCACATATCAAAATTACAAAGCCGAACAAACTGCCGGCAACGAAGATAAATTTATGGTTTCGGGCAGCAAAAACGATGACGGCAAAAAACTTGATTTTGCTTTTAGTCAAAATGACAACCGGCTGCAAAACCTGCGCGCGGCACTTGAGGCCAAGACCGCTCCGGACGGCGCGCAGGATTTCAGTCTCACCGATTTGTCAAACCAAAAACTGCGCGGTCGCGACTTTAAGCTGGAGTTTATTGATAAGATTCCCTATTTGGTCTATGATGACGGCGACACCTATTGCTATATCACGGGCATTGCCGAAGACAATATGATTGTGCGGGTTCAGACTTCCGGCTTCGAAGCGCCGGAAAGAGCGCGCAACTTCATCAAAAACAGTCGCCGGCGGCTTATCGCGCCTTAGAAATAAGTCCGCGGCAAAAGCAATTTTTATCATTGTCACGGCTGTAATTTTGCTCATAACGACCGTAATTTTGCTCATATTTATAGCGCAACGCGCCGGCCGACAAAGAAGCCAAATAAATTTTTCTCATCAAAATTCTCCTTGTTATGACAACGCCGAGGCTTTATCACAGTCGCAAAAATTGGATACAACCGATTGCCCTTTTACGCTAAAAAGAATTTGCTTGATTTATTTTTTTAAGGTGTTACATTAAGGAAAAATCAAAATCAAACATGAGCTGTGGCGGGTTTTTCCGCCGCAGTTCCTTTTTTCTGAATTATAAAGACAGGTGAAACTATGGAGAAATTTCCTTTGACAAAAACCGGTTTTGAAGCACTGGAAAAGGAGCTGAAAAACCTTAAAGGGGTTGAACGCCCCAACATCATCGCCGCCATTGACGAGGCTCGCTCGCACGGCGATTTGTCCGAAAACGCCGAATATTCCGCCGCCAAAGAAAAACAGAGTTTTATAGAGGGACGGATTCAGGATTTGGAAGCCGTTTTGAGCCGCGCACAGGTCATTGACGTAAGCAAAGCCAACTACGATGTCGTACGTTTCGGCGCCACTGTGACTGTCGCCGACGAAGACACCGATGAAGAAAAGACTTATCAGATTGTCGGCGACTATGAGGCCGACATCGAAAAGAACAAAATTTCGCTGTCATCGCCTTTGGCCAAAGCCCTCATCGGCAAAGAAGTCGGCGATTCGGCCGATTATCAGGCGCCCGGTGGCCGCAAATCTTTCGAAGTGGTGGAAATCCGTTATATTTAAATCCACTTTTGCCGCGCTTATATCAAAACCACCCCGCCGAGTGGTTTTGTTTTGCATAAAGGAGAAAGCAATGGACACCAGAAATTATGACGAACCTTCCAATTGCGGATTGGAAAGCTGTGATTGCGACGAAGACAACAAATGCGGATGCAGTTTTCCGAACAACATGGCCGACTTCGACTGTGAATGCACCGACACCGGCAACTGCGGCCGCTTTGACGAACATCTGGCAACACCCAGAGAAACCGTGACTCACATTGTCAAAGACACCGTTTGCGTTTGCTCGCCCGAAACCTGTTCCTGCTCGGTTGAACGCAGCGAAACCGATGCCTGAACCATCGGAGCCCGCCCATGGCCGAATATAAAACGCCCGTGTTGATTTTAGGTTCCGGTCCGGCCGGTTATACGGCCGGCATCTACGCCGCCCGCGCCGGTCACAAGCCGGTGTTGGTTTCAGGTGGGCAAATCGGCGGCCAACTGACCATCACCGCCGATGTCGAAAACTATCCGGGTTTTCCAGAGGCCGTAACCGGCGCGGAACTGATGCACCGCATGCGCTTACAGGCGCATAACGTCGGCGTCGAAATTATTGATGACAATATTGTCGAAGTCGATTTCAGCCGCAGTCCGTTTGAATGCAGCTCCGAAAATCACAATTTATTCTGCGGCCAAACCGTCATCATAGCTACCGGCGCTTCGGCACGTTGGCTGGGTTTGCCGAGTGAAGAAAAATTTCGCGGTTTCGGTGTCTCAAGCTGTGCCACCTGCGACGGATTTTTTTATCGCGGGCGCCATACGGCGGTTGTCGGCGGCGGCAATAATGCCGTGGAAGAAGCTTTATATCTGGCCAATTTTGCCGCCTCGGTTACGCTTATTCACCGGCGCGACAAACTGCGTGCCGAAAAAACGCTGCAAGACCGCCTTTTTTCAAACCCCAAAATCAAAGTTGAATGGGATACCGTGGCAGAAGAAATTTTGGGTACCGAAAACCCGCTCAGCGTCACCGGCGTCAAAATCAAAAACGTCAAAACCGACCGCAGCAAGCTTCTCAAAATTGACGGTCTGTTTATTGCCATCGGCCACCACCCCAATACGGATATCTTCAAAGACCAGCTGGAACTCTCGCCGGACGGCTATATTGTGACCACGCCGGGAAGCAGCCGTACCAGCATCCCCGGCATATTTGCCGCCGGAGACGTGCAAAGCCGACATTTTCATCAGGCGGTTTTGGCTGCCGGTTCAGGCTGTTTGGCCGCTTTGGAAGCAGACCGCTATCTTAACGACAAAACAGAAGCGCCGTAGTAACAACGTACGGCGCCTTCAAAACAACGACTCGGTTATTTATGTTTATTCGTCAAGTTTGGCGCAAGCAACATAATTGACGTCAAACGGACAATAAAGCGTTATCTCACCGCTGCCACAGACAGCGCCGGAAGTATAACCCATCTCGCTGCAGCTCAGCAAAGTCGCAGGTTTTGTACACCAGAAAGTATCGAAATCGGAATACCCGACGGCACATCCCGTCACCTTGTATTTCGTCGTACCGTCACAATCTGTTTTTGTATCATTACAAATATATCCGGACGGACACACGGCCAAATAACTTGAACCCAACGGCACGCAGCTTTTTCCGACTTTACAAATATGGTCGCACGGTGCATCGTATTTAATTTCGCACCCATAATCGGTCGTTTGGTCTTTCAAATCTTTACACTGATCTGTGCATTCCGTTCCGTAGGTTATGCCATCCTCTGTACAGGTGCTGCCTGACAACGCGTTTTTCGCATCTGCATTACGGCAGTCGGTCTCGGTATATTTATAGACGCTCCTATTGCAGGAACATTTCTGATAATGCGTCCCCTTGCTGTCAGAACAGCTGCTGCCCGAAAGCACCTTGCCATCGCTGCAGGTGGTATAAGGATAAGTGACGGTAGAACATAAATTCTCCTTCATATTCAAACAGCACACTTCGCTTCCGACCGTCTTTGTGCTGGTACATGTCCACCCTGAGGGAACTTGACTATATGACTGAGCACCTATACTCGCGCAAGTTTTTTTGTCAGGCTCCGGTTTAGAAGTTCGCCCTCCTGTGCGTTCTTTAAACGGATCGGACGCCTGATAATCCGGCAACAACCAAACTTTTGCCCACACTGCCGAACTCAGACACATTGCGGCCGCTACCAAAACGCTCACCAATGTCCTTTTCATAGCCCACCTCATCAACAGTCTACCTTATTGTCTAGCATAACATATTTGCTGAATACTGTCAAACAGTTATTTACGACGAAACAATGAAATTTCAGGCTTTTTCGGTCTGCAAAAAGCCCCTGCGGCAAATGCCGAGGGGCTTGACAAAACTTTATATGAAAAACTTAGGCCAGTTTCAGATTTCCGGCCACGGTTTTGCCTCTTTCCGTCAGCAGTTCATAGCTGATTTTGGCACCTTCGTTCAGAGTGCGCATACCGGCCGCCTGAACGGCCGAGATATGAACAAAAACATCTTGTCCGCCTTCATCGGGGGTAATAAAACCATAACCCTTTTTGTTGTTAAACCATTTAACTGTTCCTGTTGCCATATCTGTATCCTCTAAAAATAACAGGTTGAGATTAAGAACCCGACGGCATAAAGCCTGAGTTCTCATAACTATCGGGTCGGTGGCGTGACATTTTGTTGTTCTCTGTCTCATAGACCACAGAGGCTAGTTACGTTAACAAGTTTACTCCAAACATTTTAGTTTGCAAGAACTATTTTTGTGTCGCTATTGCAAACGCCGCCGGCCGCGATTATCTCAATGGACGGTTTTTCAAACAAATTTGCAAAGGATACAGACATGAAAAAAACATATTTAGCCCTTGCTGCCGCCCTCGCAGCTCTCAGCGTCAATGCGGCTCTCGCACAGCGCAAGAACACCACTGTTCATGACGTGGCGCCGATAAACATTGCTTCCGAACCGGCCTCCGTTGTACCGGACGCTCTCAAAAACCGCTGCGGTTGCGTGGCCGACGACGCCGCTTGTCTCAAAAAATGCCCAAACAAAGCCGCCAAGCATTCTTATGACGCCCGCAAAGCGGATAAAAAGCTCAACAAAAAGATGGCCGAAGCCAAAGAAGAAATTAACGAAAGCTATGCCAAAGCCCTCAAAAAAATCAAGCAGTCCTCTTTTTCGGCTGACCAAAAAGCCTTGCTGAACAAACAGGCCGAACAAACCCGCGACTTGGCGCTGGAGCAGATGCAGGCGCGTTTTAACCTCATGCAGGAACAATTGCACCAACAGCACGACATGAATTTTGCCCCAATGATGGACAACAAAGACAATCGCAAAGCCGTCAAACGCGTCATGAAAATCGGCGTCGACGATTAAGCGCCGAATTTCTTCAAAACAACCGAAACTTTGTTTTCGGTTGTTTTTTTGCGCATTTTTCCGACAAAAAACTCTATACATTTAAATTTTATTTTGCTATAGTGCTTCCCGCAAATCCGCGGCATTGGGGTTCGCGGGTATTTCATTATTTATGAAAAAGGAAAATACGCATATGTCACTCAAAAAAACACGCGCCGAAAACTATCCCGACTGGTATCAATGTGTGGTCAACGAAGCCGATATGGCCGAAAATTCGTCTTCTCCGGGCTGTATGGTCATTAAACCGTGGGGTTACGGTCTATGGGAGCGCATCCGCGACATCTTTGATGAAAAAATCAAATCCACCGGCCACGAAAACTGCTATTTTCCGATGTTTATTCCGCTTTCATTTTTTCGCAAAGAGGCCGAACATGTCGACGGTTTCGCCAAAGAAATGGCTGTGGTCACTCACTCTCGCCTGTCCATGCAAGACGGCAAATTAGTGCCGGACTCCAAGCTTGAAGAGCCTCTGATTGTTCGCCCGACGTCCGAAACCATCATTGCCGACGCTTTTTCCAAATGGATTAAGTCTTATCGCGATTTGCCCGTACTGATTAACCAATGGGCCAACGTTGTTCGCTGGGAAATGCGCCCGCGCCTGTTTTTGCGCACTCGCGAATTTCTGTGGCAGGAAGGCCACACCGCACACGCCTCCGCCGCCGAAGCCGAAGTCGAAACTAAACAAATGCTTGAAGCCTACCGCGAATTGTGTGAAGACAGTCTGGCCATGCCGGTTATTATGGGACGCAAACCCGAGTACGACAAATTCCCCGGGGCGGTCGACACCTATTGCATTGAAGCCATGATG
Source organism: uncultured Alphaproteobacteria bacterium (assembly GCA_947588275.1). Lineage (GTDB taxonomy): Bacteria > Pseudomonadota > Alphaproteobacteria > RF32 > CAG-239 > CAZU01. Next base: position 165,872 of record CANPYJ010000001.1, read on the forward strand.
CAGGACGGCAAGTCCTTGCAGGCCGGAACTTCGCACTTTTTGGGGCAAAATTTTGCCAAATCAGCCGGCATCAGTTTCGTCAACCGTCAAAATCAGCCTGAGTTTGCCTACACAACCTCATGGGGCGTGTCTACCCGCCTTATCGGCGGTCTGATTATGACTCACGCCGATGACGAAGGTATGGTTGTACCGCCCAAAATCGCGCCTTATCAGATTGTAATTGTGCCGGTTGTCAAAAATCCCGCCGACGAAGACGCGGTGATGACTTATATTGAGAAAATCCGCCAAGATTTGAGTGCCCAACAGGCTTTTGGCGAAAAAATCCGTCTTAAAATCGACCGACGCGACAAATCTTCGGTCGACAAGTTTTGGGAGTGGACGCGCAAAGGCGCACCGATTATACTTGAAATCGGCAAACGTGACGCCGACGGCGCCAACGTCATGGTCAAAGAGCGCATCAGGCTCGGCACGCCGGAAGGCAAACAAATCGTCTCACGCGTCGAATTTTGCACCACGGCGGCTCAGCGCCTGCAAACCATTCAGCAGGCCATGTTTGAACGCGCCAAAGCCCGCCTGCTCGGAAATATCCGCACCGATATTGCGACGCCGGAACAATTCAAGGCCTATTTTGCCGAATCCAACCAATGGATAGAGGACGGCAAACCGGCCAAAGTAGCCTTTGTGCGCGGCAAATGGAGCGGGGATCAAAACAGTGACGAATTGTTGAAAGAGATGAAAATCACCATCCGCTGCCTCCCCTTTGACCAATCCGGCACTCAGGGAACCTGTCTTTTGACCGGCAAACCGGCAACATTGGATGTCATTTACGCACGCTCATACTGACCGACGTCGTATAACCCCAAAAAAAACGCTGCCATTTACGGCAGCGTTTTTTATCACTGCGGCAATCAGCCCAAAGGTGACTTGTTCTTGCCGCGAAAAACCCAACGTCCGGACTTTTTGCCAAAGACCTTGAGCGTCCGCAGATAACGCCGGCGCACACCGCGCAGATGATCGACAATCATCTCATAAAACAAGCGTTCATTGTCATTAGCCGCTTTTTCGGCCAGTTCGCGTGCCACATTAACATTAATGTCGGCCGCCGCCACTGCCTCCTGCGTAAGAACTTTGCAATGATTTTCAGCCACTTGAGCCGCGCCGGAATATATAAAAAATTTTTCTTTGGCGTCGCCTTTACGACCGGTTATTTCCACCACCCCGTAGTCCAAAACAAACACGCTCGGAGCACGGTCGGGCAAAATCTCAATCGGCGCCCGCACCGCCGGCAACAGCACGCCTGAAACCTTTTTTTCCATAAAAATCCCGCTTGGCAGCTCAATAGTCAATGTCAAATCATCGCTCATTTTCAGCTCCGTTTACGCCGCTTTTTTGAGGGTTTCGGCTTTCTTCAGCACGTCTTCAATCGTGCCGACCATATAGAAAGCCTGCTCCGGCACATCATCATAGAGACCGTCCAAAATCCCCTTAAAGCCTTTGATGGTGTCCTCAAGTTTCACAAACACGCCGGGCGTTCCGGTAAACACTTCCGCCACATGAAAAGGTTGCGACAAGAAACGCTGAATTTTGCGCGCCCGAGCCACCGTCAGACGGTCTTCGTCAGACAACTCGTCCATACCCAAAATAGCAATAATATCCTGTAAAGACTTATATTTCTGCAAGACTTCCTGCACTCGCCGTGCCACACGATAGTGTTCTTCGCCCAAAACCTGCGGATCCAAAATACGCGATGTCGAATCCAGCGGATCAACGGCCGGAAAGATACCGAGCTCAGCAATCTGGCGCGACAAAACCGTGGTGGCATCCAAGTGCGCAAAAGTCGTCGCCGGCGCCGGATCGGTCAGGTCATCGGCCGGCACATACACCGCCTGCACCGACGTAATTGAACCGTTTTTGGTCGATGTAATGCGCTCCTGCATTGCGCCCATATCCGTTCCCAACGTCGGCTGATATCCAACCGCCGAAGGAATGCGCCCCAACAACGCCGAAACCTCCGAACCAGCCTGTGTAAAGCGGAAAATATTATCGACAAAGAACAAAACATCCTGATGCGCTTCGTCACGGAAATATTCAGCCTGTGTCAGACCGGTAAGCGCAACGCGGGCACGTGCTCCGGGGGGTTCGTTCATCTGCCCGTAAACCAGCACGGTCTTAGATTTGTCGCCTTTCAGGTCGATAACGCCGGATTCAATCATTTCGTGATACAAATCGTTACCTTCGCGAGTACGTTCGCCCACCCCGGCAAAAACCGAATATCCGCCGTGTCCTTTGGCAATATTGTTAATCAGTTCCATAATAAGCACCGTTTTGCCAACGCCGGCACCGCCAAACAAACCGATTTTGCCGCCTTTGGCATAAGGTTCCAGCAAGTCGATGACCTTGATACCGGTCGTCAGCACTTCGGTTTCGGTTGACTGGTCGACAAATGCCGGCGCCGGACGGTGAATCGGATAATGAAAATCGGATTTGATATCGCCGCGGCCATCCACGGGTTCACCGATAACGTTGACAATCCGCCCCAGAAGCACCGGACCGACCGGAACTTCAATCGGCGCGCCGGTATTGGCGACTTCCTGTCCGCGCACCAAACCGTCGGTGGTATCCATCGCGATGCAGCGCACCACGTCTTCACCCAAATGTTGAGCAACTTCCAGCACCAGTTTTTGCCCGTGGTTATCACATTCCAACGCCGTCAAAATCGGCGGCAATTCTTTTACATTGTCAAACTTAACGTCGACAACCGCGCCGGTCACCTGCGAGATATGCCCCAAAGCGCCGCTTTTTTTCTCTTTTTTAAGAGCGGTTTCCACTTGTCTGGCATTTTTTTTCTGCTCGGCCGCAATCTGCCGAACAGCCTTCTTTTCTGCTTTCAGTTTGGATGCGGCAGAAGTTTTCGCGGTGGTGCTTTTTTTAACTGTTGCCATATGGTTTTCTCCTCTTCAAAAAAACTCCTAGAGTGCTTCCGCACCCGAAATAATTTCAATCAATTCCGTCGTAATGGCGGTTTGGCGCAAACGATTGTACTTGAGCGTGAGCTTGCTAATCATGTCATCGGCATTACGGGTGGCATTATCCATTGAGGTCATACGCGCCCCGTGTTCGGAAGCCTGAGCATTAAGCAAATCCTGAAAAAACACCGAATTCATCAGCAGAAGCAGAACATCGCCCAAAAGTTTCTGTTTGGAAGCGTCGTAATCATAAAGCGCATCGCCGACTTTGTTGCTGAAACTCTCATTTTCGATATCCAGTTCATAAGGCAAAAAACGCTGTATTTTGACTTCGCGGCTGATAGCCGAGCGAAAATGCGTATAAATCGCTTCACAGACGTCAAATTCGTTATTGCTGAACGATTTCAGCAGACGTTCGCAAATTTCCTGCGCTTCGGCAAAATCAGCACCTTTGGCTGCGACATTGGTCAGAACTTCCGTTTTCAAATCCGGAATACGATGTTTGAGCGCATCGCCGGCCTTTTTGCCGATGCTCAAAACGTTGACTTCTTTTCCCTGCTCGCGCAGTTCCTTAATCCGCCGTACCGCTTCGCGCAACACATACGCGTTATAGCTGCCGCAAAGGCCGCGGTCAGATGAAAACACGACCAGCAGATACCGTTTCGACTCGACAGGTTCTTGCAAAATCTTAGAAAAAATAAAGTTAGCCCGTCCGTTGCGATTGGCCAAAACCATTTCCCGATACAAACGTCCGGCAATCACCGTCAAGTCGTCATGATAATTTTGCGAACGGCTCAATGCGTCTTGTGCACGGCGCAGCCGCGCGGCAGCGACCATTTTCATCGCCGAAGTAATCTTCTGCGTTGATTTGATGCTGCCGATGCGGGTTCTGAGCTCCTTTAAGCCTGCCATAAGTTATGCCGCCTTTTCCAAAGTAGCGCCGAACTGTTCGGCAAACTTTCTATAAAACTCCGTCAGCTTGGCGTCGAGTTCGTCCGAAATCACCTTTTTCTCGGTAATTTCCTGCAAATACTGCGGATAATTGGCACGCAGGTCTTGCAAAGCCTTATTCTCAAACTCGGCCACTTTTTCGACCGGAAGTCCGTCCAAAAAGCCGCGCACGCCGGCAAAGATTGCGGCAACTTCCTCAGCCACCGGCAGAGGCTTATATTGCGGCTGTTTCAGCATTTCGGTCAGTCTTGCGCCGCGAGCCAGCAGATTTTTGGTAGACTGGTCAAGGTCAGACGCAAACTGAGCGAACGAGGCCATCTCGCGATATTGAGCCAAGTCGAGTTTCATTGTTCCGGAAACCTGTTTCATCGCCTTAATTTGCGCTGCCGAACCCACACGCGAAACCGAGATGCCGACATTGACCGCCGGCCGCACGCCTTGATAAAACAGACTCGTCTCCAAGAATATTTGTCCGTCCGTAATCGAAATGACGTTGGTCGGAATATAGGCCGACACATCGCCTGCCTGCGTCTCAATCACCGGAAGCGCGGTCAGCGAACCGGCGCCTTCGGCGTCGTTCATCTTGGCAGCTCTCTCCAACAAGCGGGAATGCAGATAAAACACATCGCCAGGATAAGCTTCGCGTCCTGGCGGCCGCCGCAACAGCAGCGACATCTGACGATAAGCCGTCGCTTGCTTGGATAAATCATCATAAAAGATAACCGCATGCATGCCGTTGTCGCGGAAATATTCGCCCATGGCGCAACCCGAATACGGTGCAATATATTGCATCGGCGCCGGATCGGAAGCGGTGGCCGCGACCACGATCGTATAGTCCATTGCTCCAAAATCCTTGAGGGTTTTCACCACCTGTGCCACCGTAGAGCGTTTTTGCCCTACTGCGACATACACGCAAAAGAGCTTGTCTTTGTCGGATTTAGCGGCATCGTTGATTTTTTTCTGATTAATGATGGTATCCAAAATTATCGCCGTTTTTCCGGTCTGACGGTCGCCGATAATCAACTCGCGTTGTCCGCGTCCGATAGGAATCAGAGAATCGACAATCTTCAACCCCGTCTGCACCGGTTCATGCACAGAGCGCCGCGGAATAATTCCCGGAGCCTTCACCTCGGAACGGCTGTATTCTTTGGCCTTAATGGCTCCCATCCCGTCAATCGGCTCGCCCAACGCATCGACCACGCGGCCAAGCATTTCTTTACCCACCGGCACGCTCACGATTTGTTCGGTGCGCTTAACCATATCTCCTTCTTTAATCTGCTGGTCAGATCCGAAGATAACCACACCGACGTTGTCTTCTTCCAAATTGAGCGCCATACCTTTGACGCCGCTTTCGAACTCGACCAATTCGCCGGCCTGAACTTTATCCAAGCCATAGATACGGGCAATACCGTCACCCACCGACAACACCTGTCCGACCTGAGCGACATCGACCTTCATCTCGGAATGGGCGATTTTATCTTTAATAATGGAAGTGATTTCACTGGCAGATACCGACATTATTCTTCACCTTTCAACATAATTTCCAAACGACTGAGCTTTGCGGCCAATGTATCGTCAAACATTTCCGAGCCGATCCGCACGCGCAGACCGCCGATAAGCTCGGGAGAAACCTTAAAACTAATCGCCACTTTTTGCGCCAGACGGTCTTCCAGCGCCACCGTCAACTTTTTGACTTGCGCGGCTGAAAGCTTTTGAGCGCTTTCAACCTCCGCCTCGGCAATTTTGAGACGACGATAATAAGCGTGAACAAAGCTGTCCAGCATTTCCGGCAGTTCGGCAAAACGCTTGTTTTCGGCAACCGCACGCAAAAAATTGCGCGTTGTCGGAGCGAGTTTTAACTTATCTGCGGTCTGCTCCAAAACGGCCCGCTTGTCGGATTCCGGCCACAACGGATTGGCCATATATGCAGCCAGTTCGCCGGCCGCCGCTCCGCGCAGACGCTCTGCATCGGCAAACACCTTGTCTGCCGTCTTACGGTCAGGCACGGCCTCCAGCAAAGCTTCGGCATAAGTTGCGGCAATTTTGGCTTTTGATACTTTTTTCACGTTATCTTCTCTTTTTTTCAAACTGTGGTCATTGTATAAACAAATTAGTTTCTTTTTTATTAATGTAAACAATTTCTTTTAATAAAAAGAATACGGATCGATATCCACCTCCACCCGCACATTGCGCGGAACGCCGACTTTGC
>CANPYJ010000002.1 GCA_947588275.1 uncultured Alphaproteobacteria bacterium
TTGTGTCAAAAATTCTGAAGTAGTTTCGGGATTGCCACAAACCAAAAATACCGCCTCTGAAAAGAGGCGGTATTTTTGTTGTCAAAAGACTGAATTTTGCCTTTCTGATTATAGACCACCAGGAACAGGACCAGGATCTACGACACTGCATTTCAGGCATGCAAGTCCTGTTTTAACGGTATAGTCGGCGGTGCAACATTTATAGCAACCGGCTTTGGAACCCGGTAATGATCCGTAGGTACACATGGTACAAGCTTGTTGGGCGGTATATTCGCCGACAAGACATTCGGTGGGCGTCAAAGAACCGTCACGGCAGTAACCGCATGCACCTGCTCTCTCGCTGCCGGTGCAACATTTATAACAACCGCTTTGGGAACCAGATTGATATCCATTAGTGCAGCTACATTCATCTGAGGTTTCGCCAGCAGGACATGTGGTGGGTTCGATGGGTAGATCGACTGAAGGTTTTTTCAAACAACTGCCGTCGCTCAATGAAACTCCGTAGGTGCATTTTTGTACGCATAGTTTGCAATCAGGGTTGGACGCCTGCGTAACAGAGGTGCTTAAGCTGTAAGAACCATATAGTAAAAGGCCGCAGTCAAGAGTCTTTTTAGCATAGCCGCTTTCGCAAGCGACTTCACTGCCGGTAACTTTGTATTTGGTTTCACAGGTTTTGCCGGCGGGGCAGGAATCAAAATATTCGCTTTTATAGTGAATACAAGCTTTATAATTGGTGTCGAACGGACAGTTAACATAATCTTCGCAATTGGTCGGCAGCGTCGTGCCGTAGCCCAAACTTGCGCAGTCGGCCTTGACGCAATCTGCCGCCTGAAGCGGTGCGGCAAGCATTGTTCCGACACTCAAGGTCAATGCTAAAGGTGTTATTTTCATATTCTGCCTCCATAAAAGACTTTTCTTTTATTTTAGCAAAAATATCGTTATATGTCAATGCTTTATTTTACGTGGCGGACAAAAAAACAAAATAATGCCGATTACAAATGTTCGGCGATTTTTGCATGGCGAAAGGCGAATTAATGGTAACTCAAAATTTGACCGGTCTTGGCAATAGATGCCGTGAGGCGCTGAATGTCCTCGGATAAGCTCATGTTTTCAAAGATATATAAAGCGTCGTGAAAATATTCCAAGGCTTCTTCTAAAGCGCCGCGATCGGCAGATTTTTTGCCGGAACGAAAATAAATGTCGCCTATCTTTTCCTGAATTTGCGCCCAGACAAACGGATCGCGCTTTTCGGTGATGATTTTTTGCTGATTTTTGTAGGCGGCCACCGCAAGTTCCGAAATGTCGTCGCTGGCGGTGATGTTGCCGAGCAATGACAGCAAATAGCCTAGCCGTCCTTCAATCTGAGCCCAAAATTCCGGAAACAGCGGGTAGGTAAAAATCTTTTCGGCTTCGCGCAAATTAAACACGGAATCGCGCAATGCCTGCAAGTCTTCTTTTTGGCGCCAATAGTCATAATATAAATCGGACAGGCGGAAAGCAATCATTCCGTAATCGTAGGCATAATTGTATTTGCCAAGATATTTTTGCGCCAACCGATAGTTGTTGATGGCGCCGCGCCAGGCGTTGGCCGGAGGGCGGCTGAGGTTTTTTCCGGCCGTAGCGTAAAGCTGGCCGAAATGATTGTAAATACAGCCGAGGTGAATGGGATTTTTAATCAGGTCCTGATGCTTGATTGCCGTTTCAAGCAGGTTTTTGACAATTTTGTAATCTTTGTCGTCTGTCGAACGGGCGCAATAGCTCAGATAAATGATGCCTAAAAAGTTCATAATAAAAGGCAGATAGTCAATGGACAGCGATTTGGCCGAATTGTCGGCGGTGAGGCGGGCGATGATTTTTTTGAGCAAATAACGCTTTTGAATTTGCCGCGGCCGTTCTTCCAAATTGAGCGCGCAAACAACCGCGCCGTACAACAAGGTCAACAGCGCCGGCGGAAACGGCGTCCGACCGCTTAGGTATTCGGCTGGCAGGTATAGACTGTCGAGCAGCGAAACAAAACTGTCGCCGTTTTGTGCATATTGCTGCGGCGTTTGCAGGTTAATGCGAATTTTGTCGTTTTCACGGCAACCCCAAAGCAAAACGTCGGCACCAGTCTTGTCCAAAATGTTTTGCCCGCGATCCAGCAAATCAAATAGGGTTCGGCTTTCCAGGCTTAAGAAATCTTTGGCAAACGGCTCGTCAAAATAACTGACGGACAGGCCTTCGCAGGTTTTGAGCAGATTGGTGACAAACTCGCCGCTGTTGCCCTCGACGTTGTCGGCAAATTCTACCACCACTACCCGAAAATTAATCTGCAACGCAGCTTCGGGCGACAAGTCTTCAGGCGAGGTCGACCGCGGCTTGAGAAACAGGGATTTTAAGAGTTCGAAAGGTCCCATCATTTTTTCCGTTTTATCCGGTTGAGGTTGTTTTTCAGATCGGTGGCGTTTTTCTTGAGTTCACTCATAATCTGCCGGTTGGTCTCGCCAAAGCTCAGAGGCCGAACATTCAGGTTTGTCAGCCGAAGCATCTGCCATGCGGTGGCCAACGCACAAATAATCAACATGGAATACCAGTTCGGCGCATAAACCTGAAAACAGCCGAACAAAATCAGCAATATGTTGATGCGTACGACATATTGGTTTGCAAGCTCAAGATTCAAGCCTTGCGCAACGGCTTTGGCCAACGCGGTGTCGGTCGGCAGATTTTGGTAACGAGGTAAAAACGTGAGCTTCTGTCCTGCCGCAAAAACAAATTCAAACAAGGGATAAAGCAAAAATATCAGCAGCGCCGAAGCTCCGCCCTCGGCAACTTCCAAGGCCAAAATGCCGCTCAGAATAAATCCGAGAAGTTCGGCACCGGCGGTGTTGAGCAAAGGTTTGCCGTCCGGAAGCCGATAAAAAAGAAGAGGCAGAACCGCCGCGGCCAGACACAGGCCTTCGATGCCAAGGATAAACGGCGCCGCCCCCAAAATATAGAGCAAAAAAACGGCACCGGCAGTGCAAGCCGTCTGCGCCGCAGCCGCCGTCGGAATATAATTGAGAACGCCAAAACTGACGGCACACAACGTCCACGCGCCGACAATCAGAAGCTGATTGAGCCACAACGGCCATGCAAATACTAAAACAGTCGGTATGGAGCCGCCAAAAACGGCTGCCGCCGCGCAAACAAAAATCAAAAGCGTCCGCCAGCCTATCGGCAGAGGTGCAAAAACCGTCAAGGCCAAAGGAAGCGCCGCGGTCAAAGGAGCAAAAAGACACCAAACCGACATCTCCGAGATGAAGTCGTTGTACGGATGAGGCTCAAACAAGCCGACAGCGGCAGCCAAGGCGGTCAACAGCAAGGCCGTCCAAGCCGGAGAATAAAATTTGCGAGTGCCGAGCAAAACCATTGCGGCGGCGGAGACGATCAAACAAACAATGATGCCTGCAAGCGGAAAAAGAAACTGAAAGCTCATTCTGCCCTCTTGTTTTGTAATATCAGGCAAAAGTATAAACGGTCTTTGCCCGTTCTTCAAGAATCTTTGTGCGGTTATGCTAAGGATTGTTTGCCAACAACATCAGCTGCCGCCGCAGCAAAGGCGCCCGATGGTCGCTTTGGGCAAGACTGCGAAAAAGCATTGCGGACAGCCGCTGCAGGCGCAGCAGACGCACAGGAGTCGAATCTGACAACAGCGGCGATGAACAGTTTTCCGGCAGCTTATGCAAAACGTTGATAATTTGCTGATTGTTCAAGATTACATTGTCAACGGCCGCCAGTTCGGCAATTTCGTCAAGGCACTGTTCAAGCGTGCGACGTGCCGGCGTTTTTTTGAGAACGCGGGCAACGCTTTTCTCCGGTCCGGCTCCAAAGATAAGAGCCAAGGCCCGCGGAGAAAGCCAGTTCCAGTAATTGACGGCATCGTTTTCGGAAGCTTTTGTCGCAATTGCCGCGGAGTCAAAAATGTCGGCCAGCGCGTGCATTTGCCGAGACTGCGGCGGCAAGGAGAAAACGAGGTCAGACGAGGCCGAAAACAGAGAAACGTGATTCTTGTTTTGTTGGAGCCAGCTGTCAAAATAAGCTTTGACAATCGGCAGGCCGAGCGTTTCGGAGATGAGGCCGGTCGGAACTTCCGGCTGCAGAGTGACAATCGGCACGGCTTTGATTTTTGAGGGAGAAAGCAACAGCAAATCACTGCGCAGGTTCGGGCTGTCCGAGCCAATAATCAGCAAGTCCGGCGAGGCTGTCTGCTCAAATGTGCAAAAAAACCGACAGCGGCGGCTTTGCAGGCGCGTTGTTTCTTTGATGATAATATCGGTGGCATTGTATTCGTCGGCTTCCTGAGGTCGGCACAACACGGTAACGCGATGACCGTATCTTTGCAAAGTTGCTCCCAGATACAGGCTTTGAGCCGAAGTTCCCAAAATGTGAATGTTTTGCGGCTGTACATCAGGTGTTTTTTTGTTGTCGGGCATTTAGGCCTCCTTTTTCAAAACAGCGGCAAAAAAGCCGTCGGCCCCGCCAAAGGCGGCCAAATGCGACGGCAATATCCGCACCCAACCCTCGGGGGTTTTGAGTTCGTTTAACTCAGCCGGCAAGGCCGCGGGAAGAGTCTTAAAATCGGCGTGCGTTTGCAAAAAATCATTTATCCGGTCTTCTCCTTCGGCTTTGGAAAGCGAACAGGTGCAATAAACCAGACGCCCGTCGGCACAAACGGCTTCGGCCGCCAAATCAAGCAGCTTTTTCTGCGTGGCGGCAAGGGCTTCGACATCATGCAGATTTTTGATGTGTACCAATTCGGGATGACGGCGCAGCGTTCCGGTGGCCGAGCAGGGCGCGTCAAGCAGAACAAGGTCGTACGGCGCGCCGGTAAAGTTTTGCAGCCAGTCGACGGCGTCGGCGCAGATGATGTCAGATGCTTGCAGGTTGAGGCGCCGCAGATTTTGGCGCAGACGCTTCAAACGGGCAGAGGATATGTCCAAAGCGTCAACTTTGGCGCCGGCGGCAATAAGTTGTGCGGTTTTGCCGCCCGGAGCAGCACATAAATCAAGCACGCGGCTGCCTTGCAGGCGGTCTAAGAGCCTGACCGGCAAAGCCGACGAAAAATCCTGCACCCACCATAAGCCTTCGTTGTATCCGGCAAGTTTGGCAACAGCCCCGTTGTTTTTGCATCGGCGGGTTCCGAGAGGCAAAACGACCGCGCCGGAAATTTCCACGCCGGATTTTACCGTAATGTCCAGTTCGGGTTCAAGGAGGGCGGCTTTTTCAATGGCGCTGACCGTCTTTTTGCCGTAAGAAGCATTGAGCAGGCGGCGAAATTCCGGCGGAAAAAAAACACTTTCGGCTTGCGGCCGCAAAACTTCTTTTTGAGCGCAGATTTTGCGTAAAACGGCATTGACGAATCCGGAAACATATTTGTCGGTGCGGGCTTTGGCAAGCTCTACCCAGCTGTTTATGACCGCGTAATCCGGCGTGTCAAGCCAGAAAGCTTCGGTTGTGCCTAAAATCAGCGCATATGAAGCAAAGTGCGCTTTAGGCGGCAGTTTTTTTGAGGCAAACCGTTTGAGAATCTGCCTTATGCCTGTCAGATGCCGCAGCGCCGTCTGCACCAGCATGTTTGCAAAAGCCGAATCTCCGGCGTCTTTAAAGCGTTCGCGCGCGTCGGCGGCAAAACGTTTGTTTTCTAAAATGTCCTGCAACAGCAAGGCGGCCGGCAAGCGCGTGTCTGACATTGGCGAATCCTTTACTCAATTGTTTAGATTTTAGATAATCGGGGCAAGAATTACAAGAGCGAAAATAAGGTCTTGTCAAATTTGTGAAACTAAGCTAATTTTGAAAAAGTTTTTCGTTTTGGGGATACACTGATTATGAGCAAAAAATTTGACGGTAAGGCCGACTTTGCAGAGTGGAAAAAAAGCTGGGCTTTGGAAGAACGCTACAATTTTAAGAAAATAGAGAAAAAATGGCAGGAAATTTGGGAGGACGAGAAGGCTTACAAGGTTGAAATCGATAAAAATAAAGAGAAGTTTTATGCTTTGGTCGAGTTTCCGTATCCTTCCGGCGCCGGTCTGCATGTGGGGCATCCGCGCTCTTATACGGCTTTGGACGTGATTGCCCGCAAAAAACGCATGCAGGGTTTTAACGTGCTGTATCCGATGGGTTTTGACGCTTTCGGTTTGCCGGCCGAAAACTATGCCATTAAGACCGGCGTGCATCCGGCCATTTCTACCAAGGCTAATATCGAGACGTTCACCAGACAGCTGAAGTCGCTGGGATTTAGTTTCGACTGGGACAGATGTATTACCACCTGCGATCCGGAATATTATAAGTGGACCCAGTGGATGTTTATTAAGTTTTTTGAAAAAGGGTTGGCTTACAAAGACAAAATAGCCATCAATTGGTGTCCGAGCTGCAAAGTCGGTTTGGCTAATGAAGAAGTCGTCAACGGACATTGCGAACGCTGCGGCGCCGAAGTGGTGCGGCGCGATAAAGAGCAATGGATGATTGCCATTACCAAATATGCCGATCGCCTGATTGAAGATTTGGCGGATTTGGACTTTATCGATCGGGTCAAAACGCAGCAGATTAACTGGATTGGGCGTTCGGAAGGTGCCGAACTTGATTTTGCGTTCGGCGACGACAAGCTAACGGTGTTTACGACACGTCCGGATACGGCGTTTGGCGTTACTTATATGGTTTTGGCACCGGAGCATGAGTTTGTGCAAAAATATATGAGCCGCTTTGAGAATCCTGACGAAGTAAAGGCCTATGTGGAAGCAACGGCCAAAAAATCGGATTTGCAGCGGACAATGGACGACTCTAAAACCGGCGTCGAACTCAAGGGTATGAAAGCCAAAAATCCGTTTACCGGCACCGAAATTCCGGTGTTTATTTCCGATTATGTCCTTACCGGCTACGGAACCGGCGCAATTATGGCGGTGCCGGCGCATGATCAGCGCGACTACGATTTTGCCAAAGTTTTTAAGCTGCCGATTGTTCAGGTTTTGGAAGGCGGCGACATTTCGGAAAAAGCGTGGGAAGAAGACGGCGCGCATATCAACTCGGGCTTTTTGAACGGCATGAACAAAGAGCAAGGTATGAAAGCGGCGATTGATTATGCGGTTAAAAACGGTTTTGGCCGCGCCAAGGTCAACTTTAAGCTGCGTGACTGGGTGTTCTCGCGCCAGCGGTATTGGGGCGAACCCATTCCGATGGTTTACTGCGAACATTGCGGTTGGCAGCCGATTCCGGAATCCGAGCTGCCGCTTACCTTGCCTCCGGTACCGGACTATCATCCGAATGATGAGGGAGAATCGCCTTTGTCAAAGGCCGGCGACTGGCTCAATGCCACTTGTCCGAAATGCGGCGGCAAGGCGCGGCGCGAAACTGATACCATGCCCAACTGGGCCGGTTCTTCATGGTATTTTCTGCGTTATTGCGATCCGCATAACGATAAGGAATTCGCTTCAAAAGAAACCCTTGATTATTGGATGAACGTGGACTGGTACAACGGCGGTATGGAGCATACCACGTTGCATCTGCTGTATTCGCGTTTTTGGCACAAGTTTTTGTACGACTGCGGGTTGGTGCCGACTAAGGAGCCTTATAACAAACGGACGTCTCATGGGATGATTTTGGCCGAGAACGGCGAAAAAATGTCAAAATCACGCGGCAATGTGATTAATCCGGACGATATTGTCAATGCTTACGGCGCCGATACGTTTCGTCTTTATGAAATGTTTATCGGACCGTTTGATCAGGCGGCAATGTGGTCGGACGAAAGCCTTATGGGCGTGTATCGTTTTGTCGGCAAAGTGTATACCTTGTTTGCCAAAGTTGTTTCGGATCTCAAACCCGACGAGGCGGATTTGAGGGCAATGCATAAGTGTATTTTGGAAGTGACGGAACGCATTGACCAAATGAAGTTTAACACCGCCGTTTCATCACTGATGACGTATGTGAACTATCTTTCGTCCAAGCCGCAAATTGCAGCGGAGCTGTATCGCACGCTAATCTTGTTGATGGCTCCGTTTACGCCGCATTTGGCCGAGGAAATGTGGGCCAGACTTGGTTATGACACTTTGGTTGTTAAGGAAAAATGGCCGCAGGGCGATGCCAAACTGGCTGAAGATACGAATGTGACCTATGCGGTGCAAATCTGCGGCAAGGTACGCGGTACTATTGAACTGCCCAAAAACGCGTTGCGCGAGGACGTCGAACAGGCGGCGCTTCAAGTGCCGAATGTGCGGCGGCAGCTTGAGGGCAAAGAGGTGCGCAAGATTATTGTGGTGCCGAACAAGATTGTCAATATTGTGGCTTAAAGACGCCATATCGGTTGGTTTGGGAGCAACGCATGAAAAAACTTTGGCTTGGGTTTTGGGCGGCGGTCTTGTCGGCCGGCTGTGGTTTTGAACCGCTGTATGTGCAGCGCGACACAAAGTCGGCTTGGTATTTCGGCGGTCAGACAGATACTTCGATTACGGCGGAAATGGCGCAAATCAAGGTGGAGCCGATTGCCGAAAGGTTTGGCCAGCAGATCCGCAACGATTTGCTGGATTTGCTGACTCCGCGCGGAATGCCGAAGAATCCGCGTTATCGACTCAAAGTTTATGTCATCAGCCGCGACGTTACCCAGCAAGCCATGCGCCGCGATATTACCGCAACCAACGAACGCGTCAGCTATAGAATCGGCTATGAGCTTTATTCGGATAATCAGGAACAACTGCTTAAAGGCGACAGCGTGGCGTTTGTGAGCTACGATATTATGGCCAATCCATACTCAACCACCATGGCGCAAAAAAAGACAGAAGCTGACGCGGCTAAAATCGTGGCTAATGACATTGCGCTTCGGCTGGGGGCATATTTTCATTTGCAGCACAGCAGAGGGGTGAGCGGCAGTGATTTATAAAGCGGCGCAGCTTGATAAATATCTTAAGAAACCCGAATCGGGCATCCGCGGCTTTTTGATTTATGGCAGCAACGAAGGCTTGGTTGCCGAATATTTGCGCAAATTGATTTTGAGCGTGTCGGCGGATTTGTATGATCCGTTTGCGGTGGCTTATCTGGAAGGCGCCGACGTCAATGCCGATGTCGGCGTATTGGCTGCCGAATATAACAGTCGTTCGCTGATAGGCGGCCGTCGCGCGGTGGTGGTGAAAGATGCCGACAATAATTTGACCAAACACCTCAAAGCGCTGTTGGAAAACGGCGTTAACGAAGACGCGCTGCTGATTATCTGCGGAGTGGCGCTGAACAAAAAGTCTTCGCTGGTCAGTTTGGCGGAAAAACGCGATGATTTTGCCGTGATTGCGTGTTATGAAGACCGTGACGAGGACATTTCCGCCTCCGTTCGCAGCAAATTTGTCGAAGCCGGTGTTACCATCGGCCGCGACGCTTTGGACCTCTTGCGCGCACGGCTGTCCAACGACCGCAAATCCAATTTGGGAGAGATTGACAAGCTGATAACTTATATCGGCGACAAAAAGAATGTAACTGTTGAAGATGTGCGCGCCGCCGTGTCTGATCAATCGTCAATGTCAGGAGAAGACTTATGTTATTTTACGGCCGGCGGAATGATTGCGCAGGCCCAGGCCGCGCTTGGCAAAATGCTGGCGGAAGGCGAAGACGCGGTGGGTATTGTGCGGGCGCTGAGTTATCATTTCGGGCGGCTGCTTGTCTGCAAGTCCGATATGGAAAAAGGTCAAACGGCCGATGCGGCGGTCAATTCGTTGGTGCCGAAATTATTGTATTTCAGAGTGCCGGATTTTAAACGGCAGCTTTTTATCTGGCCGCGTGAAAAAATACTCGGGGCTTTAGAGCTTTTGTACAAATGTGAAAAAGACTGCAAGACAACCAATATGCCGGCGGAAGAAGTGTTGAGCTACGCCGTTTTGCAGCTCGCCGGCGGTGCGGCCAAACTCGCTCAGCGTTAAAAGTCGAATCATTTTAGGCATTTCTTAAATCTCTTGCGCTAAGCTCAGACAAAAGACAGGAGCGCTGATGTTTAAGCGATGGATAATGGCGGCGAAGATTTATGCCGACCGTCGAATGCTAAAAATGATTCTGCTTGGTTTTTCAAGCGGATTTCCTTATTTGCTGGTTTTCGGAACTTTTAGTCTTTGGCTTAAAGACGCCGGCGTTTCGCTGGCGGCGATAGGTTTGTTTTCTTTGGCCAAAGCGCCCTACAGTCTCAAATGGCTTTGGTCGCCGCTGGTCGATAATGTGAGGCTGCCGGTGTTAGGGCGGTTGGGACGACGACGCGGTTGGGCGTTGTTGGCACAAATTGCCCTGTTTTTGTCGTTGATGGGAATGGCCGCGACTAATCCGGCGCTGCATCCTTGGCAAATGGCGGCGTTTGCGTTTTTGACAACGATGGCTTCGGCAACGCAGGATATTGTGCTTGACGCTTATCGTATTGAAAGCTTTGAGTCTCATGAACAAGGTGCCGGTGTGGCCGTTTTTGTGCTCGGTTATCGTATCGGAACGGTTTTTTCGGGTGCCGGTGCGCTGTTTTTGGCGGCCGTGATGTCATGGAAGCACGTTTATGAGATTATGTCTTTGGGGGCGTTGGTCGGTATGCTTGCCGTCATTTTGAGTCGTGAACCGCAACACAGTCTGAGCTTATGTCCAGCGGCCAAGTCCGCGAAGTCTATGCGGCAGAAATTCGCGGATTTTTTACGTCGTGCGGTTTATGCGCCGTTGGCTGATTTTGTTCAGAGGCCGCATTGGCTGCTGATTTTGCTGTTTGTGCTGCTTTACCGAATGAGCGACGCCTATATGGCACCGATGGTGTATCCGTTTTATGACGATATGGGTTTCAGCAAAATCGAGATTGCGTCGGTCACCAAAATTTACGGGGTTTTGGCCACCATTGCCGGCACCTTTGTCGGCGGGCTTTTGGTCAGTCGTTGCGGAGTGATGCGGGCGTTGCTTTGGTGCGGAATTTTGCAGGGAGTGTCAAATCTGGTATTTGTAGGACAGGCGGCCGCCGGACATAATGTTTATGTCTTAATGGCGACCATTTCGGTCGAAAATATTTCCGGCGGCATGGGAACGGCGGCTTTTGTGGCTTATTTGTCGCAGCTTTGTCACGCAGAATATACGGCCACGCAATATGCGCTGTTGTCATCGCTGATGAGTTTGGCGCGCGACGTTTTTGCCGCCACGTCCGGATTTGCGGCGGCTGCGGTATCATGGCCGGTGTTTTTTGTCGAAACGACTTTGATGGCGGTTCCGGGGTTAGTTATTCTTTATTTTTTGAATCGGGACGCGCCTAAACCTTGTAAGGCAGCAAAGCATAAATAAGGCTGCTGACGCAATTGGGCAAAATCGATACCAGCCATGCGGACAACCGCATAGGCCATGGAAACGCAATCAAACCCACGTTTTTTTCAATACCGCGGGCAATAATTTCGGCCGCTTGCGGAGCTTCCATAAAAAATGGCATCGGGCAGGTGTTTTGGTCGGTAATGCGCGAGCGAACAAACCCCGGACAAATGACGTTAAACTGGATTTTTTCGCGTTTCAGCGCCGGCCGCAACGCTTCGCCCCAGGCTTTTACGCAGGATTTGCTGGCACTGTATGAAGGACATGTCATGAGTCCGTGATAGCCGGCGATAGAGCTGGTGACGGCGATAGCACGTGGACTTGCGTCGCCGCGGGCGCGATAAATTTCCAAGACGGGAACAACGGTGTTGACGACACCTCCGACATTGGTATCAAAGGTGCGAAAGACGTTTTCAGACGTTTCGGCGCCGGTTGAAACGCCGGCGTTGGCAAAAACGAGGTTAAGCGGCGCCTTCTGGTTGCAGGCGGCAATCCACTCGGCGGTTTTGTCACGGTCGGCGACATCCAGAATTTTGGTCTGCACTTTGGCTCCTTGAGCGCGGCAGGCTTCGGCCACGGATGTCAGGCGTTTGGCGTTGCGTCCGCACAAAAACAAGTGTTCGGCGCCGCTGCCGGCGTAGTGGCGGGCCAAGGCTTCGCCAATTCCGCTGGAGGCGCCGGTAATTAAAATATTTGCAAATTTGAGCATAAAAGTTCTCCGCAGTAAAAACTTTTTAAGTATTTGACTATATAATATCTCAAAGTCAAAAAAGGAGTAGTGCTTTGAGTATAGCAAGTATGACCGGATTTGCAAGAGCCGGCGGCGAGATACAGACAGGATCGCGCTGTCTTGGCTGGCAGTTTGAAATTAAGAGCGTCAACGGCAAGACGCTTGAGATTAAGACGCGTTTGCCGCAGTCTTATGAAGACATGGCGGTTGAGTTCAAAAAAATTGCCGGCAAATATTTGCAGCGTGGCAACGTCAGTTTGGCGCTTGAATTGCGTGACACGCCGACGGAAGCGTCGGTGCGGATTAACGAGGCGTTGCTGACGGCATTGGCCGACAAGGCGCTGGATTTATATCGGAGTTATCGGGGAGAAATTGAAAAGCCGCGCAGCAGTGAGCTTTTGGCGATTAAAGGGGTGATAGAAACCGAGGAAACGCCGCTTGATGAAACGGTTGAACAAGAATTGCGCCGCCGGCTGACTGCCGATTTTGAGGTTTTGTGTCAAAAACTGGCCGCCGATCGGCAGGCCGAAGGGCAAAAAATCGGTTTGGCGTTGCAAGATATTTTAAGCAAAATCGGAGCCGTGACGGCGCAAATTGACGCGATTGCCGATGCACAGCCCGACAAAATAAAGGCCAAGCTTCAAGAACAGCTCAAACTTTTGAGCGATGCGCCGGTGAGCGAAGACCGATTGGCGCAGGAGATTGTGTTTTTTGTTACCAGAGCGGACGTCCGCGAAGAAGTCGACCGGCTTAAAGCACATTTGAAAACCGCCGCAGAATTGCTGAAAAGTTCTGAGGCCGTCGGGCGGCGGTTGGATTTTTTGTGTCAGGAACTCAATCGCGAAGCCAACACGACTTGCTCCAAGTCAACGGATACGACGCTGACCGCTTTGGGAATGGAACTTAAAGCGCTGATAGAACAGTTTCGTGAACAAGTGCAAAACATAGAATAAAGGAAAACCGCCATGAATGAAATCATCAATCGGCTCAGAAAGGTACGCAAAGGCGCCATGTTTATCATTGAAGCGCCGTCCGGAACCGGCAAAGGGACAGTCATAAAAGAATTGCTTAAGGCTGATGCAAACATCAAATTTTCGGTGTCGGTGACAACCCGCCCGCCGCGTGAAGGAGAAGTTGACGGTGTGGACTATTATTTTGTGACGGATGCGCAATATGACGAGTTTTTGGCGCAAGACGCGTTTTATGAATATGTCAATTCGCAGTATGGGTCGCGTTACGGAACACTGCGCTCAGAAGTCGACAGTTTTATTAATGTCGGGCAGGACGTGATTTTTGACATGGATTGGGCCGGTGCGCGTCAAATGCGCGAAAAAGCCGGCGCCGACGTGGTTACAATCTATTTGTTGCCGCCGTCAATCAAAGAACTGCGCCGTCGGCTGGAGAATCGCGGTACCGATACGCAGGAAGTGATAGAGCAGCGAATGGGGATTATTTTGGACAAAGTCAGCCATTGGAACGAGTTTGACTATGTGATTGTCAATGTCAGTCTTGAAGAAACGGTGGCCAAAATACAACGCATTATCTCCGGCGAAAGGATGAAAAGAGTTCGGCAGGTCGGGTTGAAAGGTTTTGTTCGCGAGCTTATAAAAGAAGCCAAAGAAAGTTAGCTTATTTGAGGAGGGCACGCTGTTCCGGAGTCATAGCCTTGTATACCAGAGCGGCGTTTTCGGCGGCCTGCGGAACCTGAAGTTTTTCGGCCTGGCGATAAAGACGGAAAGCGGCCGGCAAATCTTGGCGAACCCCAACTCCACGGGTGTACATCCAGGCCAAAACCTCCACGGCCTTAGCGTCGTTGAGACTGACGCGATAAGTTATTTCGCTGAGGTCAAGCGGGGTGGTGCGGTTTTCTTCCACCGCTTTGAGGGTTTTGTTCCAACGCAGTTGGCGGGCGCGTACAAAAGCCTCTTTTTGCAAGCGGTTGTTGGTCAGGTTTATCGGGTGTCGGGTTTGCTGCAGGTTGTTTTTGGCGTCCGCGTTATAGCTTTCTTCGTTCAGAATGTCGGGCGTAGAGCGGTTTTTGACAAACAACGGCAGATAACCTTCGTTGTCGGAACGGATGATGTCGCGGTAAAGGTCATCAAGGCTGGCGGCCTGTGCCGCGCCCGAGATGCCGAATACCGCCCACAGGCAGGATATGAGATAACGTGCGCTTTTCATATTTTGCATACCCGAATTTTTCAAAAACATAATAACAGCGCCGAGTCGTTCGTTCCAGAACAATTTGCGGATTATGAACAGGGAGGTTAAAATGAACAAAATTTTTGATTCGGTCGCCGAGATGGTCGGCCATACGCCGCTTTTGCGTCTGCATAAGTGGGAGCAGAGTCATCATCTGCGGGCGGCGCTGATTGCCAAATGCGAGTTTTATAATCCGTTGTTTTCGGTGAAAGACCGGGCCGCGCTCAAGATGATTGAAAAAGCAGAGGCCGAACGCAAAATTACCAAAGATACGGTATTTGTGGAGGCGACCAGCGGCAACACCGGAATCGCGCTGGCGGCAATGTGCGCGGCCAAAGGTTACAAGCTGGTGATACTGATGCCCGAAAACATGAGTTTTGAGCGCATTGCCTTGATGCGGCATTTTGGGGCCGAGGTCATTTTGACTCCCAAGGAAGAGGGGATGAAAGGCGCGCTGGCCAAAGCGCATGTTCTGCGCGAGAAGAATCCGCAGGTGATAATGTTTGAGCAGTTTGAGAATCCGGCCAATGTTGACGCGCATCGGTTTGGCACCAGTCTTGAAATTCTGGATGCGACACAGGGGAAAATAGACGTTTTGGTATCGGCCGTCGGAACTTCCGGCACGCTTACGGGAATTGCGGCAACACTCAAAAGCAACAATCCGGATTTGTTTGTGGCAGCGGTGGAACCGGCGGCCAGTCCGGTTTTGAACGGCGGGCCGGCCGGCGCACATGATATTCCGGGTATCGGCGCCGGATTTGTGCCGCCGTTGTATGATTCGGAGCTGGTCAGCGAGGTGGTGGACATTACCGATGACGAGGCTTGGAAAACGGCGGCCGAGGTGGCGGCCGTGGAAGGGCTGCCGGCGGGAATATCTGCCGGCGCCGCATTGTGCGCTGCGACCAAATTGGCTCAACGGCCGTCGTTTGAAGGCAAAAATATTGTGGTTATTCTGCCTGATGCCATTGGCAACTATCTTTCGCGCTTGTCCGAACAAAACTGTTGCCAAGAGTGAAATTTGCGGCTATTTTACAGGCAGGAACAAACTTTTTTTGAAAAAAGGCGCCCATGAAACCGACTTCTATTCTCGGCCGCTATCTCACCAAACAGATTTTGCTTAATTTTTTGGCCGTTTTGCTGATGATTTTGAGCGTCATCATGCTGTTTGAGGTGGTGGAGCTTTTGCGCCGCGCATCCGGTCGCGAAGACGTTAGTTTTTGGTTTGTTTTGGAGCTGGCCATCACCAAAATGCCCAAGACAATCGAGATGGTCTTTCCTTTTGTGGTGATGATTGCGGCCATGGCGACTTTTTGGAAACTCAGTAAGAGCAACGAATTTGTGATTATGCGTGCCGCCGGCGTGTCAATCTGGGGGTTTTTGCTGCCGGTAATGACGGCCATTTTTATGATTGGCGTGGTTAATGTCGCTTTGGTTAATCCGATGGCGGCGGATTTGTATGATTGGTACGAAACGCTGGAATACCGTTTTAAGACGCATAACCCGAAAGCGGTGCTGTTTTCGGATCAGGGGTTGTGGATTCGCGAGGCGCTGGACGAAAACAACGTCATGGTTTTGCAGGCAAAGTCTTTGCGGCAGGAAAACGAAGAATTGTTTTTGCGCAATGTGACAATTCTGGAAATGAATCGAAAATCGCAGCCCGGCCGCCGGCTAGAGGCTTTTGCCGGCGTATTGCGTTCGGGGTATTTTGAGCTTAAAGACGTGCGGATATTTGAGGCCGGTTTGCCGACAAAGGTGTTGAACAGTCTCAAATACGACACGACGCTGGACGCCGACCGAATTAAGGAAAATTTTGCGGCGCCGGAATCCATCTCATTTTGGGATTTGCCGGACACCATCAGATTTTATGAACGATCGGGGTTCTCGACTTTGCGCTTGCGTTTGCGTTATTTGTCGTTGTTGGTTTCGCCGTTTTTGTTGTGTTCAATGGTTTTGGTGGCGGCGGTGTTCGCTTTGCGTCCCAATATGCGTGGCGGCGGCATAATGTTTTTGATTGTCGGCGGCATTACCACGGGTTTCATACTTTATTTTTTGACGCAGTTGGTATACGCTTTTGGTGTCAACGGTTTTATTCCGGTTGGTTTGACGGTGGTTACGCCGGCGCTGATTACCGCGTTGATTGCGGTGTCCATACTGTTGCATTTGGAAGACGGATAGCTCCAAAGCCCGTTTCTGTGGAAAATCAGGCAGATTTTGTAAAAAAACTCCAGAAATTCCGGAGTTTTTTTGAATAAAGCCTGATTTTAATTACCGGTGCATTGTTGAATACAGTGTGCGGTAATTCCGTTTTTGTAACGTGCGTCATACGTAATCAAGCGTGTTGTAGATCTGCACTCTCCGATAATAATTGAACCGTTTGTCACGCGACTCCAACCTTCGGTATAGACTACGGCTGGGCAGTTGTTGCTGTTTGGACAGCTTACGGTACAAGGCATGCCCTCATGTTCTCCGTCTTCTGTTGTATAATCAAATTCGCCGCTAGTAAATTTAGAAAAGATTTCATAAGCCGTGTCGTCCCATGTCATCTGGCCACCTTGGCGTAAAGCATAGAACGGAATACACAGCTGTAGCGACGAATCCTTAATCGGACACGCCGGCCACACTATATAAGCCGGAACCTTGAAATGCGGAATTGTGGCAATGTCTTTTCTGTAATCATCATAGCCATACAGCAAAATTTCTCCGGAACAGGAATATTTATCCGGCACTTTAGTTCCGGCCGGCGTATCAGGATCAAGACCATAGCATGATGCCGGCACACACCTGCCTTCCGAAAGGGTCACGGTTCCCTTCGGACAAGCTCGGTTTTCTCCGGTAACCTTATATTTGGTTTCGCAGGTTTTGCCGGCAGGACAGGAATCCAGCCACTCATTTTTATAGCTGACGCAGGCTTTATAATTTGTATCAAACGGACAATTAATCGAATCAAGACAATTAGCCGGCAGAGAGGAACTATAACCCAGACTTGCGCAATCAGCATTGGTGCAATTTGCGGCCCAAGCCGAGGTTGTGAACATTGTTCCGATACTCAACGCCGCAATAAAAGGTAGCTTTTTCATAACCCGCCTCCATAAAAAAACTTTCTTTTATTTTAGCAGGATAATAAAAGCGTGTCAATGCCTTATTTTACGCGGCGGACAAAAGATAAGCCAATCGCCGATGGTTTGCAAATATAAAATCCCGTGGCCGAGACAGTCGCGGGATTTTATCAGACCAAATCAACTCAGGCCAGTTTGGCGGCGATTTCTTCAATCTCATAACATTCAATAAAGTCGCCTTTTTGAATGTCATTGTAATTTTCAAACGAAATGCCGCATTCAAAGCCTTCTTTGACTTCCTTGACGTCTTCTTTGTAGCGCTTGAGCTGTCCGATAGAACCATCGTGAATAACCACGTTGTCGCGCAGAAGGCGAATTTTGGCGCCGCGGCGAACCAAGCCTTCGGTGACCATGCAACCGCCGACTTTGCCGACGCCGGTAATGTTGTAGACTTCGCGAATCTCGGCGTAACCAAGCAGTTTTTCTTTGAGCTCGGGCGAAAGCATGCCTTCAAGACCTTTTTTGACGTCGTCAAGCACATCATAAATGATGGAGTAGTATCTAATCTCGATATTGTCGCGCCGCGCCATGTCACGCGCCTGCGGATTGGCGCGCACGTTGAAGCCGATGATAAGCGCATGCGACGCCTTGGCCAGCGTGACATCAGATTCCGAAATCGGACCGACGGCCGAGTGCAGAATCTGAACGCTGACTTCGTCGTTGGAGAGCTTTTTGACGGTGCCCTCAATCGCTTCAATAGACCCTTGAACGTCAGCTTTGATGATAATCGGCAGATGTTTGACTTCACCCGACTTAATCTTGTCAAGCATTTGTTCCATGGCCGATTTGGCCGATTTGACCAACTTGGCTTCGCGCTCTTTGCGAATCCGATAACCGGTGATTTCTTTGGCCTGATTTTCGTCGGCCACAACCACAAAGTCATCGCCGGCCGAGGGTGTTCCCTGCAAGCCCAAGACTTCTACCGGCGTGGCCGGCGCCGCTTCTTGAACTTTTTGGCCCAGTTCGTTAAACATCGCACGGACACGACCCCATTCTTTGCCGGCTATGCAAATGTCGCCGACTTGGAGAGTGCCTTTTTGTACCAAAACCGTCACGACCGTGCCGCGGCCTTTTTCCATTTTGGCTTCAATAACCGCACCTTCGGCTTTGCGCGCCGGATTCGCCTTGAGATCCAGCATTTCCGCCTGCAGCAGAATGGCATCGACCAGTTTGTCGATGTTGATGCGCTTTTTGGCCGAAACTTCGGCGCACAGGCATTCGCCGCCCATTTCTTCAACTCCGATGCCGTGTTGAAGCAGGGCCGTCTTGACTTTCATCGGATCGGCGCCGGGGAGGTCTATCTTGTTGATGGCTACCACAATCGGAACTTCGGCTGCTTGCGCGTGGCGAATCGCCTCAATGGTCTGCGGCATGATGCCGTCATTGGCCGCCACAACCAAAACCACAATGTCGGTCACCTTGGCGCCGCGGGCTCGCATCTCCGAAAAAGCCTCGTGTCCGGGAGTATCAATAAAAGTGATGCGGTCGCCGGTCGGAACCGTGATTTGATAGGCGCCGATGTGCTGTGTGATGCCGCCGGCCTCGCGCGCAGCAACGTTGGTTTCTCGCAGAGCGTCCAAAAGCGAGGTCTTGCCGTGGTCAACGTGCCCCATAACCGTAACAACAGGTGCCCGCGGCAAGAGCTGTTCGGGAGCGTCAATTTCGTGCTGGAGAGCCTGCTCAACGTCGCTGTCGGCCACACGCTTGAACTTGTGTCCAAAATCTTCGACAATCAGCTGCGCGGTATCGGCGTCAATCGGCTGGTTGATGGTGGCCATGACTCCGAGCGCCATCAGCTTTTTGATGACGTCGGCGCTTTTTTCGGCCATGCGGTTGGCCAGTTCCTGCACCGTGATGGTTTCCGGAATCACAACTTCTTTTATGACTTTTTCCTGCGGTTGTTGAACCGTGGGCTGCGGTTTGGGCTGTTTTTTCTTAAAACGCCGCCGCGGTCCGCCAAATCCGTAATCGTCGTCGTCATCGTCGCCGGAGCCGATGTTGTGCAGGTTGACTTTGCCGCCGCGACGCTGCATTTCAAAGCTGCGCTTCGTTATTTTTTTGCGCTCCTGCTCAAAAACTTCTTCTTTGGTAATCGGACGGGAGCCGGTTTTGCGCGGCGACGGCGTTTCGTCATCGTCGTCTTCATCAAAATCGCGCGATTTTTTGTCACGCATTTTCAAACGGGTTTCGGCTTCGGTCGAAGATTTTTCGGCGGCAGCGGCGGCCTCTTTTTTGACCTTTTCGGCGGTCATTTCTTCTGCCTCGGCAGCGCGCTTTTGCCGCTGTTGCTCCTCTTCTTCACGCTGTTTGCGACGCAAGGCGCTGCGCTCTTCTTCTTCCTGTCGGCGTTTGTTGTCAAACTCTTTGGCTTCGGCAATCAGGCGCAGTTTGGCCGCGGTCTGTTCGTCAATCTCAACCTTGGGTTCGGGTGCGCCGGTTTTGGTCATAATCACGCGTTTTTTGCGCACTTCAACCTGCACCACCTTTTTGCCGTCGCGTCCGGAATTGCGCGACGAATCGCTCATCCCTTTGAGCGTCAGGGTGGATTTTCCCGAGAGTGTTAATTTGCTTTTCGCATTCTCTTCTGTCATCGTGTTAAACTTCTCCGTTTGTACTCGCAAAGTTTATAAGTTCAAAAAATCAGCCAGCCTGTTAAACTCGCGGCGGACCATATCGGCTATTTCGCTTTTTAAAAAAGCGGCGTGAATAGTGTTAGCTTTGTCAAGTGCCGAATCCAACTCCTCCGATGTAAACAATTTGTATATCTGCAAGCCTTTGCTCAGGCGGGCAACCTTTTCGGTTCCGTCAGCGCCGGCGTCTATGGCCTCAAGAACAAAGGCAACATTGTGTTTTTTGAGCGCTTCCGAAACTTTTTCCATTCCGGTAACCAAGGCTCCGGCTTTGCGCGCCAGAGAAACGGCTTGCAGGCCGGAAACGCGCAGCAAACGTTCGACCATTTGTTCCAGCTCAGGCGCAGGTTTGACTTTGCACTTGAGGCTCTTGGCAAACAAATTGCCGGCAATGGCCTTGTTGAGGCAGCTGCGGGCACAGTGAACCCAGACGCCGCGGCCGGGCAGACGACGTTTGAAATCCGGAATAACCAAATTGTCCGGACCGAGCGTAAAGCGCAGTAAGTGCTCTTTTTCAAGCACTTGGCCGCAGGTAATGCATCTTCGGGTCGTCTGCTCAGAGGTCATCGGCGCTTCTATTCCTCAGTGAACCAGTGTTCGCGCGCGTTCATGATGATTTTGTTGGCTTCCTGAATCGAAACCGTATTCTCGCCCAAAATCTCAATCAGCTCGTCCGCCGCCAAATCGGCCAAATCATCAATCGTCTTGATGCCTTTGCCGGCCAGCGTCAGCAACATGTCGCGGTCAAGCCCTTCCACACTCTGAAGTTTGTCGTCAAGGCCGAGCGACTTGCTCTTTTCCTCAAATTCTTTGTCACGTTTTTCGACATATTCTTTGGCACGCGATTGCAGCTCTTTGGCAACATCTTCGTCAAAGCCTTCAATCTCCGATAATTCGCGCAAATCCACCATCGCAATCTCATCGACATTTGAGAAACCTTCGGCAATCAGCAGATGAGCAATCATCTCGTCCACATCAAGAGCTTCCATAAAGCGCTGCGAATGAACTTTGTTTTCGTTGGAACGGCGCTCCTGCTCTTGTTCTTCGGTCAGGACATCAATGTCACAGCCAAGCAGCTGCGAGGCTAATTTGACGTTTTGACCGCGACGGCCGATGGCGATGGAAAATTGCTCCTGCGCCACCACGGCTTCAATGCGGTTGTTTTCTTCATCTATAACCACCTTGGTAACTTCAGCCGGTGCTAAGGCGCTGACAATATATTGCGCGCGGTCTTCCGAATATGGCACAATATCAATCTTTTCGCCCTGTAGCTCGGTTACCACCGCCTGCACGCGAATTCCGCGCAAACCGACGCAAGCGCCAACCGGATCAATGGTCATGTCTTCGGCGCGGACGGCAATCTTGGCCTTGGAACCGGGATCGCGAGCCACACCCATGATTTTGACGATGCCGTCATAAATTTCGGGAACTTCCGACGTAAACAGTTTGGCCAAAAACTCAGGACAGGTGCGCGACAAGAAAATCTGCGGACCTTTGGCTTCGCGGCGGACATCCAGCACATAGGCGCGGACGCGGTCGCCGTTTTTGAACTTCTCCCGCGGAATAATCTCGTCGCGGCGCAAAACCGCCTCGGTTTTGCCAATGTCCAGAACAACATTGCCAAACTCAATGCGTTTGACCGTGCCGTTGACAATGGTGCCGATTTTTTCTTTGTATTCTTCAAACTGCTTGTTGCGCTCAGCCTCACGAACCTTTTGCATAATAACCTGTTTGGCGGTTTGGGCGGCAATGCGGCCAAAGTCAATCGGCGGCAGGGGATCAATCAGAAACTCGCCGACCTTGATTTTGGAATCGTATGCTTTGGCGTCTTCCAACAGAATCTGAGCGGCTTCGTTTTCAATCTCTTCGGGGTTGGACACAACTTCGCGATAGCGTGCCATGCTGATAGCACCGGTTTTGCGGTCTATCTGGGCGCGAATGTCGTGCTCAAAACCATATTTGGAACGTGCGGCTTTTTGAATGGCAACTTCCATTGCTTCAAAAACGTCATCACGATCGATGTTTTTTTCGCGGGCTACCGTATCTGCAACCAATACGATTTCCGGTCGGGGCATATTTTCATAAGTTTCCATGACTTTCCTCAGTAGTGTTTTCTTTGTTAAAATTCTTCAGCGGCGGCTTGAGCCAAAAGGTCGTCGGTGAGCGTTAATTTTGCTTTGGAGACGGCGGCAAAAGGAATCGTGTATTCGGTGCCGTCCATGGCCAAAAGAATCTGTTGGCGGGCATCAATTCCTTTGAGCACTCCCTTAAAGCGCTTGCGCCCCTCAACCTCAACATTGGTTTCAATCTTGGCTTCGCTGCCGGCAAAACGGGAAAAATGTTCCGGTTTGGTCAGCGGGCGGTCAATTCCCGGAGAACTGACTTCAAGCGCATATTGGCCGTCTATGGGGTCGGCTTCGTCTAACTTGGCCGAAACAGCGCGGCTGACTGCGGCACAGTCATCAACCGTCATGTCGGCATGGTCTTGACGCTCAATCATAATCTGCAAAGTCGGATTTTTGGCGCCGACGGTCATGATGCGTACAACCTCGTAACCAAGGCTTTCGACCATCGGTTCAATCAGATTTTGCAGCGGGTGCACAGATGCCATGTTGCGTTTTCTCCTAATAAAGAAGCGGGGTTTTTACCCCGCCTCATCTAATATCATTTATTATTGTGCTTCCTATATAACAGAGATTTTTTTTTAAATCCAGCATTATTTTTACATTTTATCGTTTTTTTTAATCAGTCAGCGTCGGCCACGGATAGTCGTCCGGATGAAATTCGTCAAACATTAAGGCGGCCATGTATTTGGCAATCAGGCGTTCGTTGAACAATTCGTGATATTTCTGCCAGCCTTTTTGCGCCGTCTGCATCCGCGCTTCGGGATTTTGGCGATAGAAGTCAATCAGGCGATACATGTCGTCTTCATCCTGATAAAAGGCAATTTCGTCTTTGGTAAACAAGTCGCCAAATCCGCTGCGAACGTCGATGATTGCCAAAGCTCCGTTGCCCATCAAATGCGCCATGCGGTCTGAAGAATACAAGTAATCGTGGTTGCTGCGGTTGAGGCACAGACCCATCGCCGCATTGGCAAAAACCCGTTGGTATTCGGCGCCGACCAAATTGTCGTCCATCGTGCGGGAAAACAAAACTTTGCGCATGTCAATATTTTGAGCCAAACGCGTCACAATGTCCGAAGTGCGCATCAGGCGGCCGGCAAATTCGCGAACACTGTTGGGAGAAGACGGAAAAACCAAGTCCCATTCGGGATCTTTGTATTGAAACGCAGTGCCTTTTTCAACCGATTTATCAACAGGGTTGGGAATAAATCCGACTTTGTGTTTCCGCGGTTCAAATTGCGCCAGCAAAGACTTGTCGGCAGTGGTTATCAGCGTGAAATCCACTAAGTCGATTTTAGACTTGATATGTTTGATGTTCTCGGGAACGATTTGCGGATTGATACAGTCAACATTCCATTGCAAAATTTTGGTCTCAGGCAGGACTTTTCTGATTTGCGCCAGAGTTTTCGGCGTAATGATATCGGCATGCCCCAGAATAATTCCGTCGGGGCGGGTGTCGACACAATAGTCATAGAACAGGCGGTTGAAAGGCTTGAGACCCAATTGTTTCAGCCGGCCGAAAACAGAAAACGTCTTGGCAATATCGCGATCCGAAAAATCAAGAACATTGTGACCGTTGCGAATAAGTCCGTGTGAAAGTTTGTAGGGCGCAATGTTCATATAGCAGCCGCTGCGCTTGATGATGTTGAAATTGGTGCAATGAATGATTGTTTTGGGCGTCATGTTAGATTTCCTGAGATTTGTGCATAAGTTTATTTAATAAGAGAAGACCGGCAGAATGAACAGATTTATCAAAGTTTTCCCCAAGTATTGGAAAAACGCCGCCGCTATGGGCAGGCTCTGTTTTTTTTGGTAAGCTCATAGTAACAGATATATAAAATATATTGACGATGATGTTGTAAAATTATATATATACAATCAAGAGTTAACTACATCTCAGGAGGAAACATGAATAGACAACGTAAAAACTCTTCTCGCGGCCGTACTCCGGTGGGTGGACCGAATCCGGTTGACGTGCATGTCGGCAATCGTATTCGTTTGCGCCGTACGCTGCTTGGCTTGAGCCAAGAGAAATTGGCAAGCATGCTTGGTCTTACGTTTCAGCAGGTGCAGAAATACGAGCGCGGTTTTAACCGTGTCGGCGCCAGCCGTTTGTGGGATATCGGCAATGTCTTGGAAGTTCCGATTAATTTCTTTTTTGAAGATATGGACAAGACGACGGCAAATCAATCTCCGCGAATGGTCAACACACCGGACGACAATCTTAATTTTTTAAATGAGGACGATGCTCCGTATTCTTCTGATCCGATGCTGCGTGAAGAAACTTTGCAGCTTGTTCGCGCTTACTACAAAATTTCCGATCGGCGGTCCGCACATTATATTTTTCGGCTGTTGCTCAGCCTCTCCAAGACGGAATCTGAGTTGCTTGAAAAAGCAGATGAGGAAGACGACGAGATTAAATAAATTTGTCTCAAAAAAAGCGCCGGAATATTCCAGCGCTTTTTTGCACTTCTGCCAAAATTAAGATTCTTTTTTGTTATAGCATTCACGAATAAAGTAATGCGTATGTAACAAATGGTGCGCTTTTTCGCCGCCAATCTCGCCCAAATACTCTTTATAAAGAGTTTTGACAGACTCGTTATGGTGAGACAAACGGTTTTGGGCGCACTCATCTTCGCACAACAGGCCGCGAGAACGCTTGCGGCGGATGTCGTCAGTGATGCCGCGCGGTTTCGACTGACCGGGCAGCATTACCCGCGGCTGACCGCCGCCGGAGATACAACCGCCGCGGCAGGCCATCACTTCCACAAACTGATACGGCAGAGGTTCGCCGGCCGCTTGTGCCGCCCGAATGCGGTCCAGCACAATCTGAATGTTGCCGCAGCCGTGGGCCACGGCAACTTTTACTTTCTGTCCCTTAATTTCGATTTCGGCTTCCTTGATGCCTTCAAGGCCTTCAATTTCCTTAAAGTTCAATTCACCAAGCTCTTCGCCGGTAATATAATAGTATGCCGTGCGCAATGCCGCCGTCATAACGCCGCCGGTGACACCGAAAATCGTGCCGGCGCCGGAATATTCTCCCAACGGGCTGTCGGCTTCTTCCTCAGGCAGGCTGCGGAAATCAATGCCGGCCTGTTTAATCATGCGGCACAGCTCGCGCGTGGTCAGAGAGACGTCAATATCCTGATAGCCCGAGCAGCTCATATCTTTGCTGCGGACAATTTCCCACTTTTTGGCCGTGCAGGGCATAACTGAAACCACCCGCATTTTAGCCGGATCTATGGCCGCCTTTTCGGCATAATAGGTCTTGGCCAGCGCGCCGACCATCGATTGCGGTGATTTGCAGGTCGAGAAATATTCAATCATATCATGCTGCGTTTTTTCGAGCATGTCCACCCAAGCCGGACAGCAAGACGTAAACATCGGCAGACTTTCCGGACTTTCGGTAAAGCGGCGGACAAACTCTGTGGCTTCTTCCACCACCGTCAGGTCAGCGCCGAAATTGGTGTCAAAAACGCGATCGAAGCCAAGCCGGCGCAGCGCCGCGTAGGTTTTTCCGGTGAGATTCTCGCCAAAGTCAAAACCAAATTCTTCGCCGATGGCCACTCTGACTGCCGGCGCAATTTGCACCACCGTGGTAATATTCGGATCGCGCAGCATTTCCCAGACTTTTTGCGTTTCGTCATATTCGACGATGGCGCCGGTCGGGCAGTGCGCCGAGCATTGGCCGCATTTGATGCACGGACTGTCAGCCAAGGGAATTCCGCCGGCAGCGGTTACCCGCGTGGCCAAACCGCGGTTCAGATAACTGAGTGCCCAAACATTCTGCTGGTTTTGGCAAACCTCGACGCAACGACCGCAGATAATGCACTTTGAGGGATCCAAGACGATGGCTTTGGTTGATTCGTCTTTTTCCCATTTTTTGGTCAGATTCGGCAATTTAGCCGCCTCAATTCCAAATACGTTGGCCATGTCTTGCAATTCACAATGTCCGGAGCGGATGCAGGTGAGGCAGGCATTGGGATGATTGCTCAAAATCAACTCCAATACCGTACGCCGCACATCCACAATTTCGGCATCTCCGGTTATGACCTGCATACCCTCGGCCACCGGCGTGCAGCATGAGCGCATGATGCGCCCGTTAACTTTGACAATGCACATTCCGCAACCGGCCGACGGGTCGACATCCGGATGCTTGCACAAAGTCGGAATATCGATATGCGCCTGTCTGGCGGCATCCAGAATCGTGGTGCCGGCAGGTACTTCCACATCAAAATTATCAATTTTCAATTTTACCATAATCAGTTCTCCCCGACTTGCGCAGGTTTTGCGTCAACCAGTTTATCCAAATATTCCTTTTCAAAGAATCGGAGCGTCGAAAGCACCGGATTCGGCGCGGTTTGTCCCAATCCGCACAGAGATGCCTTTTGCATGGCGGTGGCGATTCTCTTCAGATTGTCCAAATCGGCTCTGGTGCCTCTGCCTTTTTTGATTTTTTCAAGCAAAAGCAACATTTGCTTGCCGCCGATTCGGCAAGGAGCACATTTGCCGCACGATTCGTCAACCGTGAAATCAAGATAAAAGTCGGCGATGTTGACCATATCGGACGAATCGTCCATCACAATCATACCGCCCGATCCCATAATTGAGCCAATCTTCTTGAGTTCGTCATAACACACCGGCAAGTCGAGTTTCTCGGCCGGAATAACGCCGCCCGACGGGCCGCCGGTCTGCACGGCTTTAAGCTTGCGTCCGTTGGGAACGCCGCCGCCGATTTCGTTGACAATCTCGTTGATGGTGGTTCCCATCGGAACTTCAATCAACCCCGAATGTTCAACTTGTCCGGTGAGCGCAAACACTTTGGTGCCTTTGGACGTTTCGGTGCCGAAAGAAGAAAACCAGTCGGCGCCTTTGAGAATAATCTTGGCAATGTTGCCGAAAGTTTCCACGTTGTTTACGCAGGAGGGTTTGTCCCAAAGTCCGCGATCGGTCGGATAGGGCGGGCGCGGGCGCGGGGTGCCGCGTTTGCCTTCAATCGAATGAATAAGCGCGGTTTCTTCGCCGCAGACAAAAGCGCCGGCGCCAAGCCGCACTTCCATATTAAATGAAAAGTCCGTTCCCATAATGTTGTTGCCGAGCAGACGATTCTTTTTGCAGGCTTTGATGGCTTTTTCGAGTCGTTCGACCGCCAGCGGGTATTCGGCACGCACGTAAAACCATCCCTGAGTCGCGCCGATGGCATAAGCGGCAATCATCATGCCCTCAATCACCGAATGCGGGTCGCCTTCCAGAATCGAACGATCCATATAAGCTCCGGGGTCGCCTTCGTCGCCGTTGCAAATGATAAACTTTTCATCGATGGTCGGAACTTTGGCCGCCAACTCCCATTTCACGCCGGTGGGAAATCCGCCGCCGCCGCGTCCGCGCAGGCCGGAACGTTTGATTTCATCTACCACTTGCGCCGGAGTCATGGTTTTGAGAACTTTTTCCAACGCCAGATATCCGCCACGGGCAATGTATTCTTGAATGTCTTCGGGATCCATGTGACCGGCGTCTTTGAGCACCACTTTTTCCTGTTTGGTAAAGAAGGGCAAATCCAAAGACAAAATATGTTCAGCCAAAAACGGCGGAATTTCAAAAGATTCGCCCTCGGACAGCTTGAGCGCCGGAACAACATGCTCAGTGATAATCAGGCGCGCCACCAACGGTTCAATGCGCTTATACAAAATGTCTTTTTGTCCGTTGATTTCGACTCTGACCAAAGGCCCCTGAGCGCACAGCCCCATACAACCGGTGGCCACGACGCGGACGTCACCTTCCAAACCGTGCTCAACCACGGCCGCCTTGAGTAAATCAATAATATCATCGCTGCCCGAAGATTTGCAGCCGGTGGAGTGGCAGCAATAAATATTGCAGCGGAATCGTTGCAGTTCGGCCTGTTTGGCCTTGGCAATCTCGTGAATGTCAAATCTCTTGTCAATATCCGTATCGGCCATATCGCTACTCCTCGTTCTTAAATTTTTCGCGCCATTCGTTCAAGATGCCGCGCACCTGATCCGGCGTCATCCGGCCGTAAGTTTTGCCGTTGACCACGCACACCGGCGCCAAGCCGCAGCAACCGACGCAGCGCACGCTCTGCAAATGAAACATCCGGTCAGGAGTGCTTTCGCCTTCGCCGACGCCGAGTTCTTTTTTGAACTCTTCCAAAACTTTGTCATTGCCTTTGAGGTAGCAGGCCGTTCCGGTACAAACCGAAATCACCGCTTTTCCGGGGGCGTCAAGCTTGAAAAAATTGTAAAATGTCAAAACTTCGTAAATTCGTGCCAGCGGGATTCCCATTCCTTCGGCAATCGCGGTGGCGTCTTCCCACGGCACGTAGCCTTTTACGCCCTGAATCTCGTGCAGCGCCATAATCAGCGAGCCGCGCTTCTTATGCCACTTGGCCGCCACCTGGGCCGCCAGCGAATTGTTGTCCATCAAAATCTCCTTCTGTTAGGTGTTTGTTATACCGCATATCATATCGGATATTTTTTTGTGTTCAAGGATATTCGGCAAAGCCTCCCCGTCTTTTTTTCGCAAAATAAAATTAAAACAAATTTAAATATGTGCATTTTTTTTGCAATATATGCAAAAAATTTGTTTCTAAATCCGATAATTTGGTTATAATCGCCTTTATGAAAAAATTGAATCTGTATATTATACGGCAAATTTTAATCGGCTTTTTGTTGGTTTCGTTTTCTCTAATGTCCATCATTTGGCTTACGCAATCTTTGCGTTTTGTGGATTTGATAACCAACAAAGGCATTTCCGCCGGCATATTTGTCAAGCTTACGTCGCTGCTGATGCCGCGGATATTCACGATTTTGTCGCCGGTGTCGGTTTTTGCCGCGGTTTTGTTTGTTTATAACCGCATGCTCTCGGATCGCGAGCTGGTGGTCATGAAAGCCGCCGGCATCAGTCCGTGGCAAAATGCCAAGCCGGCCGTATTGTTCGGACTGGCAACGGCGATTTTGAGCTTCTATATCATCAATCAGACCATACCGCAGGCCGAAAAAGCCTTTAAAGACTTGCAGTGGCAAATTAAAAACGATGTTTCGCACCTGATGTTTCGCGAAGGCGAGTTTACGACGCTGCAACCCGGTCTGACCGTGTTTATCACCTCTCATGAAGAAGACGGCGCCGTGAGCGGCATTCTGATAAACGATGAGCGCAATCCCAAAAGCCATTCGACCGTTTCGGCCGAGCTGGGGCGCATCGTGCATACGGACAAAGGCCCCCGGATAATTCTGGTTCATGGCAATCGGCAGGAAATCAGCAATGTTAATCAGCAGTTCAGTTCAGTCTTGTTTGACCGCTATTCGGTTGATCTCGGCACCACGGAAACCAAAGCGCGCAAAGAAGCCGGTGCCCGCGAGCAGACTTTGACCGAATTGCTGACGGCCGGTTCCAATCCGGATTTGGATGCCAAAGAAGCGCGGCGCTGGGTTGTGGAAGGGAACAAACGGTTTACGACGGCGCTTTTGAATGTCGTGTTTGCTTTGGTTGCCTGCACCGGACTGCTGATAGGCAATTTTAACCGCCGCGGACAGATAAAAATCGTATCGCTCAGCGTTTCTGCCGCGGTTATTCTGCAGGCTTTGGACTTGGCGCTCGGAAATCTGGCGGTCAAACATTTGTCGTGGCTGGCGGTGATGTATTTGAATTTGCTGCTGCCGTTTGTCGGCTGCCTGTTTTTGCTGCGGTTTTATTCGCCGTCCATGCTGCGCCGCAAGAATCCGCGGCAGGGAGAGGCCGATGTGTAGACGTTGGCGTCTGTGGACATGCGGCGGATTGGCCGTATTGATGCCTTTGTGGGCGGCGGCAGACAGTATTGTCACTCCCGATACGCAGAAGGCCATCGAAGAAACGACCGGCCGTAAAAGACCGCGGATTTCGCCGCAAATCAATATGACCGACGTTATGATGCCCAAACCGGCCGCCGAAGACGAAAACCCCGAGATTTATTTCAGCGCCGACGAATTGGAGAACAATCAGGAAACCGGCGTGGTGACCGCACGCGGACACGTTGAGATTGTCCGCGACAATTTTACCGTCAAAGCCGACAAAATCATGTATAACCGGCCGGACGACACAATTGTTGCCGAAGGCAATGTCGTTTTGCTTGATGACACCGGCGACGTGGTTTTTGCCGATCAGGCGGAACTTACCGACCGCCTCAGTCAGGGGACTATGGAAAATATCAAAATTCTGATGGCCGACCGTACGCGGATTGCCGCACGTTCTTTCCGACGCGCAGAAAACAACAAGAAAATAATGACCAACGCGGTTTATTCCCCCTGCGATTCATGTCGGAACAGCAGCCCTTTGTGGCAGATTAAGGCGCGCAAAGTTGAGCACAACGCCGAAAAGAAAGATGTCAACTACCAAAACGCCACACTTGAAATCAAGGGCGTGCCGGTGTTGTATACGCCGTTTATGTCTCACCCGGATCCGACAGTCAAACGCCGCTCGGGATTTTTGTTTCCGCGGCTTATCAGCAACCAATATCTGGGCGCCGGTATCCAGCCGCAGTATTTTTGGAACATTTCCGACCAAGAAGACGTTTTGTTTAATCCTATTATAACAAGCGACAAAGGCGTTATCGCCGGTGCCGCTTATAACAGATATTTTGTTCGCGGCGACGTCAATGCCTCCGGAACTTTTCTGCGCGATCCGGATTCAAAAGAAGACCGCGGCAATATTTTTGCTCGCGGACGGTATGAAATAAATGATTTTTGGGTCGCCGACACCGATGTCAATTATGCTTCCGACAGCGCTTATCTGAAAGACTTGTCCCTGCCAAAAAAAGACGACACTTGGCTGACTTCGCGCGCCCGCATGCAGGGGTTTGACAATCGCAACTATGCCGCTTTGGAAGCCTATTACTATAAGATTTTGAGCTATGATTTGCGTTATGCCAACAGTCCCTATGTGCTGCCGACGTTTACTTATGAGAACATCAGCAATCTTTCCAAACTTGGCGTTTATAACAAAAACAGCTTTTCTGCCGCTTCGGTGTATCATAAGGACCAAGACAACAACTCGCAGCGCGCCACTTGGATAACCTCGTGGAATCTGCCTTATACCAGCCGCTTTGGCGAGAAATATAAGTTTGTGGCTTCTTTAAAGTCGGATTTGTACTATGTCGACAATTATTTTTATGAAGACAATCCGGTTTATGACGGAACGACGGCGCGTGTGTTTCCTCAGGCCGGCGTAGAATGGCGGTTGCCTTTTATTCGCGCCGGAGAAGAATCGCGCCAGATTATCGAGCCGATTGTGGTGGCCGCATTTGCGCCGAATCAGAGCAACAAAGCGGAAAAAATCCCCAATGAAGACAGTCAGGATATTGAACTGACCGATATCAATATCTTAAATCTTGACCGTTATTCCGGCTATGATCGCAACGATACCGGCAGCCGTATCAGCTATGGTCTGAACTGGAGTTCTTATGGCAACGCCTGGGGACGCACCTCCGCCCTGCTGGCTCAAAGTTATGAGTTCAGCGATGACGAAAGTTTTGCCCAGGCCGACGGACAGGAGGGGCATCTGACCGATTATGTCGGACGCGTCTATGCCTCGCCGAACGAATATTTTGATTTGAACTATCGTTTCAAATTAGATAAAGATGATTATAAAATTACATACAATGAATTATCCACCTCTTTCGGCGGCAATATCCTGCGGATGTATATATCCTACATCTATTTCCAGAGCAACGAAACGTCTTCGGTTGCCAATGCCGACCGTAAAGAGTTGTTTACGTCTTTGCAGACCAAGCTGACCAAAAACTGGTCTTTGGATCTGTACAATCGTCAGGATTTGGGAGAATATGAGGGGTCTTTGGAACAGGGGGCGCTGCTTTCTTATGAGGACGAGTGCACCAAAGTTGTCTTTAATGTCGAGAAAGACAATTCCAACGATCCCAATTATGAAGGAGATTTTACCATCGGTGCCACTTTCTATCTCAAAACTCTGGGCGGCATCGGTACAAAATAACTGAAAGGAATGACAATGCGCAAATTTTTTCTGGCTTTTCTGATGACTTTGACGACTTTTGCCGCCGCGCAGGCGGCGCCGGTCAAAATCGCGGCCTTGGTCAACGGCGATGTAATTTCCAGCCAAGACATGCAAAACCGCATCAAGGCCTTTTTGATGACATCGCGGATTCCGTTTAATAAACAGACACGACTGATGATTACGCAGCGCGTGCTCAACGGCGCGATTGACGAAAAACTCAAACTTCAGGCCGCGGCCAAAGACGGGATTAACATTACCGAAAAAGAAGTTGATGCGCAGGTCAAGGAGTTTGCCAAAAACAATCAAATATCCGCCGCTCAATTGCCTCAGATATTGGCGGATTCCGGTGTCAGCATGGCCACTTTGCGGGAACAGCTCAAGGCCGAATTGGCATGGGTGAGAGTCGTCCGTAAAAAATATTATGCCGAAAATAATCTGACGCAGAAAGAAATCAATGAGATGATGGACGAAGCGCAGACGGATTTGATTACGCCCAAATATCAGGTGTCGGAGATTTTTATTCGCAAGCGCAATGCTGCCGATATCAGTCAATTGGTCGATAATCTGCGGCAGGATCCGCGTTTTGAGCTTTATGCCATGCAGTTTTCCGAAAGCCCAAGCGCTTCAAACGGCGGCAATCTGGGTTGGGTCAACAGCGGCAAACTGGCTCCGGTTTTGGAACAAAAGCTGGAAAAAATGGAACCCGATGAAATTTCCGATCCGATATTGGTCGGAGACGGCTATTACATCTTGAAGCTCAATCAGGTTTTTAATCCCAAAGAAGAAAAGCCGCAACAGCCGAACGAACAAGAAATTCGCATGTTGCTGGAGAACCAGAAAATGGAAATGCTGTCCAAGAAACTTTTGCAGGATTTGCGCGAAAAAGCCATCATAGAATATCGGAGCTGACAATGGCTGAAACGGCCGACAAAATAAATGCCCTGCCATCGTTGCGCACAATGGTGGAGGCGCATCGCCTGCTGGCAGACAAATCGCTCGGGCAGAATTTTTTGCTTGATCAGAACATCACCGACAAAATTATCCGTGATTCTTTGGCCGCACAGCAACTGCCCGATTTTCAGAATGCCGAAGTCTTTGAGGTCGGTCCCGGTCCGGGAGGACTTACGCGTGCGGTGCTCAAGGCGGATCCCCGTCGGCTTACGGTGATTGAAATGGACATGCGCTGTGTTGAAATCATGAAGGAAATGCAAGCCAAAATCGGCGATGTTTTGCATATTGTCGCCGGCGATGCCCTAAAATTTGATTTTGGGCAAAACGCCGCAGCTCCCAAACATATTGTATCCAATTTGCCGTATAACATTTCTGTGCCGCTGCTGACCGGCTGGCTGAAACAAATCCGAAATTTTAAGAGCTTGACCCTGATGTTTCAAAAAGAAGTCGCCGATCGTATTTTGGCGCCGACGCATTGCAAGGACTACGGACGCTTGTCAATTTTGGCACAGCTGCAATGCAAAATTATCCGTCTGTTTGATTTGCGTCCGGAATGTTTTGTGCCGGCGCCGAAAATTTGGTCAAGCGTGTTGTTGTTTCAACCGGCGGAAAAGCCGCTCTCTTTCGCGCAAACAGAAGCTTTGGAGAAACTGACGGCATTGGCTTTTTCCGGCCGCCGCAAGATGATTCGACAGACGCTTAAGTCACAGCCGCGCCTGATTGAGGCCTGCGCGGCAGCCGATGTTCCGCTGACGGCGCGTCCCGAGGAAATATCGCCTGGGCAATTTTTAACTCTTAGTCAAAATTTATAAGAAAAATCTTGCAATTTTTTTAAAAATCTTTATTCTTGTCAAATCAACTTTATTATTTAAAATTATTGTATCACTTTTTAAATTATTAAATTATGGCTTATACAAAACCCGGAGAATTTGCCAATGCTCTTGTATGCGCATTGCGCAAAACGGCTCCTTACCCTACGGTAACTTTGAGAGAAGTCTTGCAGACGCCTGCTTTTTTGTTGGCAGAAAAGAACGAAAGAATTTTTTATCTGACTTGGCAGAAAATCGAATTTAAATCGGATGCTCCAAGTCTGGAAAAAATCGACAAGCTGACAACTGTCAGCCGACTGGATCTTTATTATGCCGGCATATTGTCGTCACCCGACAGCCGTGAGATTAATCATGAGCGTTTGCGCGAGGCGATGGCGGCTTTTTATGCTCAGATAGTTCATAAAAATGTCGAAACCATCGAACAGCAAAAAGTCAGAGATTGTTTTGATTCTTTCTTTGGTTGTGATTGGAGAATTCCGATTTTTTGGCTTCAAGACGAGATAGACAACTATTTTATTTGCGGTAAACGACCCAGTTATCTCTTCAAGGGGCTTTATCTGGAATGGATAGGTCCAGATACTACGGTAAAAGAGTTGCTTGACTTCACCGTTTCGGAGGTGCAGAACACACTCAACTGAAATAAAGGAGCTTTCGGGCTCCTTTTTTTGTGCTTGCTTTCGCGCCGGTTTGATACTATGATGAGCCATATTTGAGGCAAAAGGAGAAGATTATGCGCAAAGTTTTGGCTTTTGATGTCGGCGGTACCAAAATTGCTTATGCGGCTATTGCCGCAGACGGCAGTTTTGCCAATGAAATTATCAAAGTCACAACGCCTCGGTCGGCCGCCGCCGTTTATGAGCTGTTGCATACGGTTATCAAGGGACAGGAACATGAAATCGACGGTGTCGCAATTGCTACGGCCGGGGCAATAGATAATGCCAACCTGCATATCATCAGCCGTGTGGGCAATCTTCCGGAAGGGTATGGAGAGCTTGATTTTCAATCGTTGACTCATAAGCCGTTGTTGCTTGAAAATGATGCCAATGCCGCGGCTTGGGCAGAATTTTGTCTCGGCGCGGCCAAAGGCGCAAGCAATGCTGTCGTTTTAACGCTCGGCACCGGCGTCGGCGCGGGAATAATCGTCAATTCCCGATTGCTGAAAGGCAAGTCCGGTGCGGCCGGCGAAATGCATGTGCGCTTTAATAACGAACATCGGCGGCTTTGTACCTGCGGATTATGGGATTGTCTGGAAACTTATGTTTCGGGCAATGCCCTTACGGCCGACGCCAAAGATTTTATGGGTGCGGAAATGACCAGTTATGACGTTATCCGCGGATTAAAATCCAATGATCAAAAAGCTCGCGCCGCTTTTGACCATTGGCAAAATTGTCTTGAAAATGCTTTGGTGATGATGGGAAATCTGTTTGATCCGGAAGTTATCGTTTTGTCCGGTTCCATGGCGCAATTTGTGGAGTATGACAAAGTCGGGCGTCAGGCAAACCAAGATATTTTGACCAGCCCGTTCGCCTTGCGGCCGGCCAAGTTTGAAAACAATGCCGGCATGCTTGGCGCCGCCTTGCTTTTATTGGAGAAAATCAAATGAAATATTCGCTGCCTGTACATGAGTTTTCATTTAATAAAATCAAAACCGGACAACGCAAAGTCGGCGTCCATCTGCTGGACAAACAAGCTCAGCAGATTAAGATAAACGATGTTTTGGAACTCAAAAACGGCACTACCGGTGAGCTCTTGGAACGACAGGTCAGCGGCATCGCCGTGTTTGACAATTTCAGCGATTTGGTCGATGCGTTATCGCCGCAAAGCCTCGGTTACAACAGTAAGGAAGAGATTATGCTGCGTTTGCGGCGGATTTATTCGCCAAATGCTCAGCAAAGTCTTAATGCGGTCGGATTTTTTCTGAAACCGTTGCCGGAGAAAAACTCGGTTAAGACGCGCTCGCCTATCGAACGCTGAAAAACCAAAAAAATTGCTTGCAAAATAAAAAGAAACCTTTTATTAAATATGCCGATAAATGTACGAAAGCTGAATTATTATAAACATATGCAGTGCTGAATATATGCAGTGAATGGATGAGTGGCAGAGAGGCTGGAATCGCAGCGTAGCGGAGATTGGTGCAGGCGCTTTGAAAAAAGCGGCAAACCAATTAAGCGCGACAAAGCGGAGCTTTGAAAGCACGCATCCGGCAAATGTATGAAAGCGAATTATTTTGAATAT
Source organism: uncultured Alphaproteobacteria bacterium (assembly GCA_947588275.1). GTDB lineage: Bacteria > Pseudomonadota > Alphaproteobacteria > RF32 > CAG-239 > CAZU01. The sequence continues at coordinate 36,136 of CANPYJ010000002.1, forward strand.
ATGCAGTGAATGGATGAGTGGCAGAGAGGCTGGAATCGCAGCGTAGCGGAGATTGGTGCAGGCGCTTTGAAAAAAGCGGCAAACCAATTAAGCGCGACAAAGCGGAGCTTTGAAAGCACGCATCCGGCAAATGTATGAAAGCGAATTATTTTGAATATATGCAGTGAATGGATGAGTGGCAGAGAGGCTGAATGCGCGCGACTCGAAATCGTGTATACGGGGTGACTCGTATCGGGGGTTCAAATCCCTCCTCATCCGCCATTTTAATTAAAAAGACGTTATCATAAATTTCATTGAATTGCCGTTTCCGCTGAAAAAAAACATGAGAAAAGTCAGTGAAATATTAAAATCCGGTCATTAAACGGCAGTGTTTCCAAACTGATTTATTGAAGAACATAAATATTTTATGTTACTTGGCATATGAAGCCGGACAAAGTTTTGAACTGCTATTTTTTCTTAAAAAAGGAAACAGAGCTGCCAGAAGAAGCAGGAAGATGCAGAGCCCGAGAATCAAGCTGTTTCCGGTTTGGGCATATAGGGCAGGTATTGAGGATAACTTGGGCAGTTTCAGGTCAAGGATGCCTTTTTGGTTGAGCGGAATTTGTCCGATGACAACGCCGGTCGGCGAAATGAGGGCCGAAATACCGGTGCCGGAAACGCGGGCTATGGCAAGGCCTTCTTCTACGGCACGTAGTCTGGTTGCGGCTAAATGTTGGTGAGGACCGGCCGAATCGCCATACCAGCCGTCATTGGTGATGTTGACCAGCCATTGCGGCCGGTTTTGCGAATCGACTATTTCGGCCGGAAAAATAATTTCATAACAAACCAATCCGCCAAAAGCCGGGAGACCGTCTACTGTAATGACTTTTGGCCCATCGCCGGCCTTAAAAGTTCCGACGGCATTGGCCACCGGTCGTATCCAGCGCGGCAGCCACTCGCGCAGAGGGACGTATTCGCCAAAAGGAACCAGATGCGATTTGTCGTAGCGGGCGGCAATTTGTCCATGGTCGTCAACGACAAACAAAGAGTTGGACGAATCATAACGGCCGTCTTCATATTCGTTATGTCCGATGCCGCCGGTAATCAGCCAGCCTTTGGGCGGCACGGCGTAACGCAGCATGTCTCGGTGGTAGTCGTCGAATTCCAGAGCATAGGGAAATGCGGTTTCGCTCCAAATAACGACATTGGCTTTGTCTTGTTCGGGCAGCTGCGACATTTTGATATGAGCCGCCAGATTATCTTCCAGCATGGCCCGGTTCCATTTAAGCGTCTGCGGGATAGCCGGCTGTACCAGTCGAATAGTGATGTCCGACGGCGCATAGGGATAGTTTTGCAGACGCCAATATCCCCAACCTTCTGACAAGGCAAATATGAGAACGGGCAGGCCAAGGCCGACAGCCATATTCCAGGGGCGGCGGGCGCTAAACAAAAAAATCGGCGCGGCGGCAGCCAAAAGCAGCAGAAGCGACAGCAGATACGTGCCGCCCAATGATGCCGTCTGAATGAGAGAATCCGAAAAAGTCAAGACAGAGCCGAGCAGATTCCATGGAAATCCGGTCAGAACAAAACTGCGCAGCCATTCAAAGATAACCCAGAGCGCGGCAAACGATAGATAGCGTGCGGGCAAGGTTTTGAAGCAGTGGCTGAGAGCTGCCGGAAAAGCGACAAACAGTCCGAAAAAAACGCCGGCAGCCAAAAAGGTTATCGGAACCAGCCAGCCGAACAGGCGGGCATCTAGAAGCAGAGCGTTGTTGACCCAAAGCAAGCCGAAGGCAAAATAGGCAAAACCGAAACTGTAGCCGCGACGAAAAGCCTGTCCAAATCCTTGGGCGCGGTCAATTAACCAAATCAGTATCGGAAAACTCAAAAAAAGCACCGGCCACACATAACACGGCGGCAAGGCGGTCACGGCCAGCCAGCCGGCCCCAAAAGCGGTTACAGAGGGGTGCTTTTGCAGTTTGTTAATCATCTTTTTCCTGGGGTGTGCAGGCTTGCGGGCGGATTATCATTATCTTTTTAATGCGGCGCGGATCGACTTCCAGAATGCGGAATTTGAGTCCGTCGACGTCTTCTATGATTTCGCCGCGTGAGGGAATCCGCTGCGCCAAATTAAAGACATAGCCGCCCAAAGTTTCAATTTCTTCGGCATCAGGTTGCTCAAGTTTTTGTGCCAGGTCAATGTTGCAGGCTTCTTTGATTTCTTCAAGTTCGGCTTTGGCGTCGGCAATGATTTCGCCGTTGTTTTGAACAATGATAATCGGGTCTTCGTCCAAATCGTATTCGTCTTCAATATCTCCGACAATTTCTTCCAGCAAGTCTTCTATGGTTACCAGACCGTCAATTCCGCCGTATTCATCCACGACCATCACCATGTGTACTTTGTGAAGCTGCATTTCGCGCAATAAGTCCAATACGCGCATTGATGGAGACACGAATTTGACATTGGGCGTGATAATCTCGGACACGCGGCATTTTTGCCTGCCGCGAACCAGATGCTTGACCAAATCCAAAACGTGCATGATGCCGACGACGTCATCGAGCGAACTGTCATATACCGGAATGCGCGAATGCCCTTTGGTGAGCATTAGTTCGGCCAGCTCTTCCAAGGTGCCGTCCTGACAAAAGCCGACAATGTCGGCACGCGGCACCATGGCATCGGCGCATTTTTTATCGCGCAGGCATAGAATATTGTTAAGCAGCAGTTGCTCGTGTTCCGAAAATTGTTCTTCGCCGTTGGTGGAGGCTTCTTCAATCAAATCTTCAATCGTTTCGCGGACGGTTTCGGATTGGCGGCGGTGAAAAAGCCGGCCAAGCAGGCCGCAGACGGACGAATTTTTGGCGTCGTCAGACATAAGTTTACTCCTCATAGGGGTTTTTGATGTTCATTTGGCGCAAAATGTCTATTTCAAGCTGTTCCATTATTTGAGCCTCGGCATCCGTTTGATGATCGAATCCGTATAAGTGCAGCAAACCATGAACCAGTAAATGGCAGAAATGGTCGTGCAGGCTGATGTTTTGGATTTGGGCTTCGCGCCGCAAAGTTTCCAAGGCCATTATCATATCGCCCAAGTCAAAAGTCTGATCGTCGGGCAGGGGAGCAAAGTCCGGATCGTCCAAATGAGCAAAAGACAAGATGTTTGTCGGCTTGTCAAGGCCGCGGAATTCTTTGTTTAAAATCTGCACGGCCGCATCGTCGGCGAGCTGCAGGTTGGCCGAAAGCGGCAGTTCAGTCTGCAACCGGTCTTTAAGCCTTGCGGCAACCAAGGCGAACACATCGGTGCCGATGGTTTCGGCAGCGGGCAAATCTTTGCGCCAGCCGGAAGCGGCAACAGTCAGATTAAGACGCGGCTTATTCATCACCGTATTCTTTCTTGCTTCGTTCCTCGTAGGCTTTGACGATTTTGGCAACCAGACCGTGGCGGACGACGTCGGCGGCGTTAAAGCGTACCGAGCTGATGCTTTCGGTTCCTTTAAGAATATCCAGCGCATCGCGCAGGCCGGAAATGGTGCCGCGCGGCAAGTCGACTTGGCTTAGGTCGCCGTTGATGACCATGCGCGAGTTTTCGCCGAGACGCGTCAAAAACATTTTCATCTGCATCGGGGTGGTGTTTTGCGCCTCATCCAAAATGACAAAAGCATTGGAAAGCGTGCGGCCGCGCATAAAGGCCAGCGGCGCAATCTCAATTTCGCCCAAGGCAATTTTTTTATCCACTTGTTCGGCCGGCAGCATTTCGTAGAGAGCGTCGTAGAGCGGGCGAAGGTACGGGTCGACCTTTTCTTTGAGGTCTCCCGGCAAAAAGCCCAGGTTTTCGCCGGCTTCCACGGCCGGACGCGAAAGGATGATTTTGTCGATGCGGCCTTCAAGCATCATCGAGACGGCCAGCGCTACCGCCAAATAGGTTTTGCCGGTACCGGCGGGGCCTAAGCCGAAAACCAACTCATTTTTCAGCATTTCCTGAATATAGAGGGCTTGGGTGGCCGACCGCGGATAAATATGGCGTTTTTTGGTTTTGAGAACAATATTGCTCAAATCCTGGGCAGTGGCACTGTCCGATTGACCGCCGCAGATGCGGATGGCGGCTTTGACTTCTTCTTCGCCGATGGCAATGCCTTTGCTGACTTTGTCGTATAAAACGTCAATTGCGGTTTGAGCCTGCGCGGCGGCTTCGGCTGGACCCTTGATATTCATCTGATTGCCAAAAGAAGTGATTTCAACGCCCAAAATTTTTTCCATCAGTCGCAGATTGGCATCCTGCGCGCCGACAAGCTGTTGGACAAGAGTGTTGTTGTAGAGTTCAAAATTGATTTCCGCCATATTTTAGTTTCCTTCTTTTTGGCCGGCCAGCGAGTTGACGTTGGCGTCGGTAATTTTGATGTTGACAATGCGGTTGAGATATTCGGCCGCAAGGCTGCTGTGGACGTTTTGCATATAGGGAGAGCGTCCGATAAGCTCTCCCTTATGGCGTCCTTTGATGTCGAACAGTACCGGCATAATTTTACCGACACTTTCTTTATTAAACTTTAATTGATATGAAAATAAAAGCTCTTGCAAGGTTTCCAAGCGCTGTTTTTTGATTTTTTCTTCTATCTGATTGGGCATCAGAGCCGCCGGCGTGCCGGCGCGGCGGGAATATTTGAACGAGAAAGCCTGTGCAAATCCGACTTGGCGTATCAAGTTGAGCGTGGCTTCAAAGTCTTGGTCGGTCTCACCGGGGAATCCGACAATAAAGTCTGACGAAAACTGTAAGTCCGGCCTAGCGGCTTTGAGCTTGCCGATGATTTCCAGATATTGGCCGCTGGTATGGCGACGGTTCATGGCTTTAAGGATTTTGTCCGATCCTGACTGTACCGGCAAGTGCAAATAAGGCATCAGCTGCGGCAAGTCATGATGACAGGCAATCAGTTCATCGTCTATGTCAGCTGGGTAAGAAGTGGTGTAACGAATGCGCTCGAGCCCTTTAATCTCGGCCAAGCAGCGCAAGAGCCACGCCAGATTGCGTTCTTTGCCGGCGGCATCGACACCGTGATAAGAATTGACGTTTTGGCCCAATAAGTTGATTTCGACCGAACCTCCCTCTACCAAAGTTTTGGCTTCGGCGACCACATCGGCAATCGGGCGCGAAGTTTCGATACCGCGGGTGTAGGGTACGATGCAATAGGTGCAGAAGTTGTCGCAGCCTTCCTGAATGGCCAGATAAGAACAGCCGCCCATTGATTTATTGGCAGGCAGAAAGTCAAATTTTGATTCCGGCGGAAATTCGGTGTCTATCAGCGGTATTCCCCGTCGGCGCGAAACTTTTTGCAGGATTTCGGGCAGTCGATGATAGGTGAGCGGGCCGGTGGCAAAATCTATGAATGGCGCGCGGCGCGCAATTTCTTCGTCTTCGGCCTGCACCACACAACCAACCACGCCGATAACGGTGTCTTTGCCGGCGGCTTGGCGTTCTTCGCGAACAAGGTTCAGGCGGCCCAAGTCGGAGAAAACTTTTTCGGCCGCTTTCTCGCGAATATGACAGGTGTTGAATATCACCAAATCGGCGTCTGCCAAGGTTGACGCCGCAGTATATCCCAAACTTTCCAAGATGGCGGCAATTCGGTGCGAATCGTATACATTCATCTGGCAGCCGAATGTCTTGATATAGTAGTGTTTCATCAGAATCCGCTGTATTTCTTCAATTGCTTCTACGATAAGCTATAAGCGTTATAATTTCAAATGTTTTTTGCATTTTTACTTTTTAATTGTAAATTAAGGAAAAAACGGTTATGCTAAAGACAGCGCAATTTCAGGAAAGGAACGCCGATGTCGGAGTTAAATACGGAGAAAGATTTGAGCTATGTTTCGGAAATGTCGGAAAACGAACGCCGGATTTTTTTGGAAATTTTGGTTGGGCTGGCACATATTGACGGGGTTATGGATGCCGGCGAGCAGGAGTTTATCGCCGATTTGGCTGCGGCACTGAAAGTTACTGTCGGCAAAGAGATTAAACCAATGTCCGATGATGAAATCGTTGCTTGTGCCAAACAAATTACCGGTCGGCGCACGGCAATGGAGTTGGTGAAGGAAATGTGCATGCTGGCCAATTCGGACGGCGATCTTTCGGACAGAGAAACCCTGCTTATCGGCCGGGTCGGCCTGGCCATGGGGTTGGAGCTGGAAAAAGTGGAGCAAATCAGCCAGTGGGTCATCGATCACATTGTCTGGTTGGAGGAAGGTAAGATTATTTTTGAAAAAGTTTAAGCCGCAACTGAAAAAAGGGAGATGTTCCCAATGCAATACGATGACAACAGCAAACTTAATCGCGATTTAAGAGAATACGCCGTCTTGATGAGCGGAATGAACGAGTATGAAAAAGTGCGCAATCGCAATTTTCGGCCTGTCGCCCAAACGCCGCTGGAAGAAAAGGCGCGCATGGAAAACATGGTTGCGCAGATGCGGCGCGAAGACCCCGCTTTTGTGAAAAAATATGCCAAAGAGACGGTCAGTCATCTTGTAAAAAATACTCCGCTGCGGCAGCTGAAGTTTGACAATAAGGAAATTCCGGTTTCGGATTTGAGCTATATGCTGGCCGAATCTTTGCAATATTTGTATTCATCGGAAGATCCGCGCGCCGAATATTATAATTGGGTGGAAGAACAACGCAAAATCGAGGTTGAAATCAATACCAACGGAACAACTGACGAAGAGATTGCCGAACGTACGAAATTTTTGGGCTTTTTGGATGACCGCGAAACAGAGCTTAAACTTGTGATTGCGCTTTATCAGTCGGCGGCGCGCGGCAGTGTCGGATATTACAAGGAAATGGCTCTCAACAAGTTGAGTTTCTTGAACTTTAAGCTTTCGGAACTGCGGCGTCTGCGCGAGCGCACCGAGCAGACCAAGAGCAAATCCGATGAGCAGGAACGGCGCGAGCGCGCACTTATGGAATCTGCACAAAAAGGCGCCGCGGCGCTGGCGATGACGGCTACGGTCGGCGGGCTGGCTCAATATGCGCAGAACCGTGCACATGAAGACGAATTTATGAGCGCGATGGAAAATGTACATCCGGTGTATCGGCCGGTTACCCGTTCGGTCAACGATATTATGGCCAAAAAGGAAACTTTGTTGCGCAATCGCGCGATTATGCGCGAGAATCTGATGGCTTTGCGGATGGGCAAAAGTTTGGAGCAAGTACGTCGGGAACAACAAGAGGACGAAAATGAAGATTCGCTTTTGATTCGCCGGCGAATTGAGCGTTTGCGCGGATTTGAGCGCGACCGTTTCTATGATTTGAACCGTGACGCCCGCGAATACGCATAATGCGTTTTGGGGTTGACAGTTCTTATCGTCTGAGGTATCAACAAAACAGATTGTTTGTTTAAGGAGAAACCTGATGGGCGTTATTTTTGAGCCTTTTCTATATATTATCGGACTGTTGGTCGACATCTATTTTAAAATTGTCGTGGTTCAGGTCGTTTTGTATTGGCTGATGCATTTTAAGGTGCTGGAGCCTTCCAATAAATATGCTCTGAAGACGGTCGAAATTTTGGACAAGCTTACGGCTCCGGTCTATAAAAAAATTGCTTCCAAAGTGCCGCCGTTTGCGGGGATTGATTTTTCGCCGTTTATTCTTTTGCTGGCGCTGATTTTTGTCAGCCGTCTGATTATCCGGCTGACGGCCGTGTTAACAATGTAGGACAGCGGCTTGGTTTTTGATGAAAATCAGCAAGGAATCGTTTTGAGAGTTAGGCTTGCGCCTAACTCTTCTTGTTGTAAAACGAACGGTGTTTTTGTCGACGCAGACGGAACGCAATGGCTTAAGATTCAGGTTGTGAGCGTGGCCGAAAAAGGGCGCGCCAATCAGGAGCTTATCAAATTTTTGGCGGCGGAACTGAAACTGGCCAAGTCAAACATCAAAATCATCGGCGGCGAACTTGACCGCTACAAAAGGATTGAAATTTGCTGCGACAAAACCGCAGCGGCAAAGTGGATTGAGGAGAACTGCAAATGACGGCGCAAATTTTAGACGGCAAAAAACTTGCGGCGGATGTGCGCGCGGAACTCGCACACAAGGTGGCGGCGCTGTCCGGCGACAATGTGCCGGTGTTGGCAGTGGTGTTGGTGGGTGACAACGAAGCCAGCCGGATTTATGTGCGCAATAAGAAAAAAGCCGCGGCCGAAGTCGGCATCGTCTGCGAGGTTTTTGAGATGTCCGATACTATCGGCGAGCAGGCTCTGTTGGCGGTGATAGACGAACTCAACGAAAATCCGCATGTCAGCGGGATTATTGTTCAGTTGCCGCTGCCCGCACATATCAATCCTTTGAAAATTTTGGCGGCCATTCGTCCGCAAAAAGATGTCGACGGTTTTAATCCCTATAATGCCGGACTGTTGGCATGCCGCGAGCCGCAAGCGGTGGTTTCGGCAACGCCCAAGGGTATCTTGCGGCTTTTGCAAAGCACGGGTATGAATTTGGCCGGCAAGCATGTGGTGGTTATCGGACGTTCCAATATTGTCGGCCGGCCAGCGGCTATGTTACTTTTGAACCACGATTGTACGGTTACGATAACGCATTCGCACACGCGCAATTTGCCGGAGCTGACACGGCAGGCCGATATTGTTGTGGCGGCCTGCGGTTGTCCGAAGCTGGTTAAAAAAGATTGGATCAAGTTCGGCGCGGTGGTTATTGATGTCGGAATTAACCGGCTTGACGGTAAATTGTGCGGCGATGTCGATTTTGAGCAAGTGAAGGAAATCGCTTCTTACATCACGCCGGTGCCGGGGGGTGTGGGGCCGATGACGGTGGCTATGCTTTTGGAAAATACATATGAGGCGGCTTTGCGTCAGCCGACGCATGAGTGTTGTCACGGGCACGGTCATTGCGGTTGCCACAAACATAACGACTGAGGAGCGGCGCAAATGAACAACTCGTCTGAAAGCAAAGGTTGGCGGGGAATCGTGCAGCGAACTTATAATTTGATGCTGAGTCTGGCGGCCAACCGGCGGGCAATGTTGTTTTTGTCTCTGGTAGCTTTTGCCGAGAGTTCATTTTTTCCGATTCCGCCTGACATTATGCTAATTCCGATGGTTTTGGCCATGCCTGACAAAGCATGGCGGATTGCCGCCACAGCCACGGCGGCAAGCGTCGTCGGCGGATTTTTCGGCTATGGAATCGGCGTTTTTTTCTTCGATTTGATTGCCCGGCCAATTTTGGACTTTTATGGCTATATGCAGCAGTTTAACGCGTTTAAGGAGTGTTATCATCAATGGGGCGCGTGGATTGTGTTTGGTGCCGGCATCACGCCTTTTCCCTATAAAGTCATTACGATTGCCAGCGGCGTGGTGCGGCTGGATCTGCTGACTTTTGGCGTAGCATCGGTAGCAGCGCGCGGCATCAGGTTTTATTTGGTGGCTTGGTTGCTTAAAAAGTATGGTGCGCCGATGAAAGTGTTTATCGAAAAGCACCTCGGCATTTTGTCGATTTTGTTTGTGGTTTTGTTGGTGGGCGGTTTTGTCCTCATCAAATATTTATAGACGTTTGTCACCGCAGCGGCAAAATTCGGTTATCGGACAGGCAGCGCAATCGGGTTTTTGGGCTTTGCAGACGTAACGACCGAACAAAACCAGCCAATGATTGATGTGCAGGCGGTAAGAATCCGGAAGTTTGTTAAGGTCGGACTCCACTGCGAGAGGGGTATTGCCGTCGCTCAATTCCAGTCTGGAGGCCAGCCGCAAGACGTGAGTATCAACGGCTACCGTGGGCTGATGCCACCATACGTTCAACAGCACGTTGGCGGTTTTGCGGCCGACACCGGGCAAAGATTCCAAAATTTCACGTTCAGGCGGAACTTCGCCGTTGCACTCGTCAACCAAACGGCGGCTTAATTCCATAATATTTTTGGCTTTGTTGTTATATAGACCGATGGTCTTGATGTGCTCTTTGAGCTTATCGATTCCAAGGTCAAGCATCTTTTGCGGCGTGTCGGCAATTTTGAACAACTCGGCAGTGGCTTTGTTGACGCCTTTGTCGGTACTTTGTGCCGAGAGCACAATCGCTATCAACAAGGTATAGGCATTGTGATAATGCAATTCGCTGCCGGGGTTGGGATCGGCGGCTTTAAACACGTCTAAAATTCGGCAGATTTCGTTTAAGGGTCTCATGCTTTTATACCTCCGGCGCCGGCGGCTTTGGGCGCATTGGTATCCAGCGGCCAGCGCGGGCGCGGCTTAAAATCCAAAGAATCAAACATACCGCGAAGCGCCCGTTCCATTCCGGCCCAAGCAATCATAACTCCGTTGTCGGTGCATAGGCGAACCGGCGGTGCCGAAAAAATGAGGCCTTCGGTTGCAGCCAAAGTCTGAAGACGTGCGCGTAAATAAGTATTGGCCGCCACACCGCCGGCCACAACCAAGTTTTGGCCTTCGGGATATTTTTGGCGATAGCAGACAAGAGCCTTCTGCAATTTATAAATCAGGCTGTCGGCCACGGCTTTTTGAAAGCTGGCGCAAATGTCGGCCACGGTTTGTTTGGGCAAAATGGCGTGTTCTATGTTGTTATCTGGGGCATACGATTCAATGATTTTGCGCACCGCCGTTTTGAGGCCAGAAAAAGACAGATTGCAGTCTCCGGAGTTTTGCAGGGGTCGGGGCAAGACAAAACGCGAATCGTTGCCGAGCGTGGCGGCTTTTTCTATCATCGGACCACCGGGGTATCCGAGTCCCAACATTTTGGCCACCTTGTCAAAAGCTTCACCGGCGGCATCGTCTATGGTGGTGCCGAGACGTTCAAAATCGCCGACATTTTTGACAATCAAAATTTGGCAATGTCCGCCGGAAACCAACAACAGCAAATAAGGATAACTCACATTGCAGGTCAGCCGCGCGGTCAGAGCGTGGCCTTCCAAGTGATTGATGGCGATAAACGGTTTGCCAAGTGCCAAAGCCAAAGATTTGGCCGCCATAACCCCAACCGTCACGCCGCCGATAAGCCCCGGTCCTGAGGCGGCCGCCACGGCGTCGATGTCTTGCGGTTGAAGCCGCGCTTTTTTGAACGTTTCGGCCAAAATGTCTTCAATATGGTCGAGGTGGGCGCGTGCCGCAATCTCCGGAACGACACCGCCAAAAGGTTTGTGTTCCAGCTGAGTGAGCACGCATTCTCCCAAGATTTGACGCTGGTCATTGACTATTGCCGCGGCCGTTTCATCGCAGCTGCTTTCTATTCCCAAAACAATCATATTTGTATCCTTGCCGCGGCAATGTTTATTACCGCCAACTATTTATTGCCATTTTTTTTATATTATATACACTACTAAATTATAAAAGCCAAGAATTTAGTGCAAAATGAGGAAAATGCCATGGTTGAAAAAACAAAGTCTGAACAACGGCCGGCGGTCAAAAGCAAAAAGGGTTTTTATGCGGTTTGGCTGGCGGTGGCGGCGCTTCTGGTCGGAGCCGGTTGGTGGGGCTGGCAGAATCCGCAAGTTCGAGCGCGCGTCCGGCAGATGTTGACCACTGCGCCGTCGCCGCACGAAGAAGATGTCTGGCAAGCGCAGATTAACGTATTGCGCGGTGAAATTATGGGTTTGCAGAGACAGATTGAGGCTTTGTCTGTGCAACGACCGGACTTGAAACCGATTGAGGAAAAAATCTCGGCCATAGAGAAAATGAATCTTAACGTGATTGATTCCAAAGCCGACATATCAACTCTGCTTGGAGTGGTTACGCGTTTGGACAAGGCTGAGCATAAAATTGACAAGCTGTCGATGGTGACCGACGAGAGCGCTTTGAACCTGACGGCTCTGATGCTGGTAAAAGACGCGGCGGAACGCGGGGAAAAATTTGTTTACGAGGCCGAAGTCCTGAGCCAGCTGACCGCCAATAATCCCAAGCTTGCCAAAGCCGCCGCCAAAATGGAAACTTTGGCGCAAAGCGGCATCGTTTCGGCGGCTGAATTGCAAACGGAATTTGAGCGGTTTTATGCAGCACGGGAGCAAAACGAGGCTGTTGACAAAGAGGCGGCAAAAAGCTGGAAAGAACGAGTGAACAGCAAGCTTAAGCAATTGGTGCGGATTAAAAAAACAAATGTCAACGCGCCGTCGGCAGAAAAAAACGCTATTGAACAAATCAGTGACACTGTTGCGGCCGGAAATCTGACTGCAGCCGCGGACTTGCTCGCTGCCGAATCCGAGTATGCCGAGAATGCAATGGCGCAGGAATGGATTGCCAAAGTTCGAACCCGCGCCGAGTTTTATGACCTGATTGATTCTATGTCTGCCAATGCGCTGGCGGCAATGAAGGTCAGATTTTTGCAAAACAGACAGAATTAGCAGGCGCTTGTTTCGCGGCGGGTAATCTTAATCTGGCGCAACTGGTTTTTGTTGCGTTTAAGGACTTCGAACTGAAATCCGTCAAAAATAAATTTCTGTCCGACAGACGGAATCGAACGCGTCATGTCCAGCAAATATCCGGCAATGGTGACCGCATTGTCGTCTTCAATGTTCCAGCCGAATTTGCGGTTGAGGTCGCGAATCGGAACTTGCCCGTCGACAATATATGTGTTGTCGGCAATCTTGCGAATCCCCATAATGTCCAGATTGGAAATGTCGCTTTCGTCATTGATGTCGCCGACAATCTCTTCCAAAATATCTTCAAGAGTGACGATGCCCTGCAAGACGCCATACTCGTCAACCACAATCGCAAAATGCTCGCGACGGGCGCGGAACATTTGCAATTGCTGTTTAAGCGTGGTGTTGTCGGGTATAAACCAAGGCTGGGTCATGAGTTCGGACAGGTGGACTTTTTTGTAATCGCCGCCGCAGTCTATGACGGCTTTAAACAGAGTTTTGACGCGAATTACGCCGACAATGTTTTCCGGTCTGTCTTTATACAGCGGAATGCGTGAGAAGGGGCAATTTTCAATTTTCTGCAAAAACTTTTTGACCGGCATGTCAATATCCAGCGAAAACAAGTTTTTGCGGTGGTTCATCACGTCGTAGACGGTGATGTCCGGCAAATCCAAAATGCTTTTGAGCATTTCTTGCTCTTGGCGTCTTTCTTGACCGTTGTACATGTATATTGCGCCGCGCACTTCCGAAAGGGCATCGTCGGCCGTGACATTCGGTTTGGCAATGCCAAAGATGCGAAAAGTCAGATTGACGATTTTTTGCAGAGCCCATACAATCGGCGAAAACATTTTTACAAAAACGTTAATCAGAGGCGCCACCAGCAGAGCGGTGGTGTTGGCATTGCGCACGGCATAGCTTTTGGGCAGCATGTCGGTATAAATCAATACCAAAAAAGTCATTATGACGGTGGCATAGGCTACGCCTTCGTTGCCGAAAATTCCGATTAAGACGCTGGTTGAAAGCGATGTTGCCAGTGTGTTGCTTAGATTGGAGCCGAGCAGAGTGGTGATGATGAGGTTGTCACGGCGTTCGAACAAGCGGCTGACCAATTTGGCCCGCGGATTATGACCGTTTTTTTCCTGATCGGTTACAAACGCCTGCGAAGCGCCGGTGAGAGCGGTTTCCGATCCGGAAAAGAAAGCTGATAAAAACAGCAGGATTATAATAGCGGCAACCGATATAATCATTTTTTGTCCTGACTCATAAATTGATTGATAGCCTTGATAACGCGATCGACGGTAATGTCGACCTGTTCTTCTTTGGTTTCGACGATGATGTCGGCCTCGGAATAATAAGGATATTCCTCTTTAATATATTTTTTGAGTTTACTTTTGAGGCGGACGTCGTTGCCTTTGAGGAACGGGCGGTGTTCGCGGCCGGCAGTGCGGTGATAGAGAACGTCGAGGTCAGCCTTGAGCCATATGGTGATGGCATTTTGGCGGGCATATTCGCGCGTTTGGGGCGCTACAAACGAGCCGCCGCCGGAAGCCAAAACGCATGGCGCGCCTTGGAGCAGGCGTTTCATGACACGGGCTTCGCCGGCGCGGTATTCTTCTTGCCCGAAACATTTGAGAATATCCACCAAAGGCAGGCCGGCAGCTTTTTCGACCTCGCGGTCACCGTCTACAAAAGGAAGGTCCAGTTTTTTGGACAAGCGCTTGCCAACGCTGGTTTTGCCGCTGCCCATCAATCCGACCAGCAAGATAATTTTATCTTTGGTTATTGTCATTTTTTTAATTAATCTTTCAAAATTGTTATGCTAACTATATAAATATACGGTGGCTTTCGCAACAATTTTTTAAAAAAAATAAGGAGAACTCTATGCGGCAAAAAAAATCTAACTGGATTTACTATGTGTTGGGACTGGCGGTTTTGGCGGCAGCCGTATTTGTGGTTTTGCACGAAGTTCCGTTGCAGACGACCCATGTGGAAGAAGAAATTAAGCTGTAGAAATGGCGGCTTATCTGGAAGATTTTTTGAATATGCTGGCGGCCGAAAAAGGCGCCTCAATCAACACGCTGGAGGCTTATCGGCGCGATTTGGAGCAGTTTGCGGAATTTTGCGGCAATGACCTTGCGGAGATTGAGGCGCAAAAGGCGGAAGCTTTTGTCGCGTTTCTCGGCCAAAAAGGCTACGCGCCGAAGTCTGTGGCGCGCAAGATATCGGCGGTGCGTGAGTTTTATCGGTTTTTGTTCAGCGAAAAAGCGGTTTCTGAGAATCCGGCCGCACATTTGTCTGCACCCAAACTGCAAAAACACCTGCCTAAGTTTTTGACGCCGCGCGAAACAGCAAATCTGATTGCCGCGGCCCAGCGCAATAACTCATATTGCGGTCGGCGCTTGGCGGTCATGTTAGAACTGATGTATGCCAGCGGACTCAGAGTGTCGGAACTGGTAGGACTGCCGGAAAACTGCATTAATTTTGAAAAAAAACAAATTCTGGTGCGCGGCAAAGGCAGCAAAGAACGGTTGATTCCGGTGGCAGAAGCGGCGTTGGACGCGGTGCGGGAGTATCTGACTTTTCGCGATAAATTTACGGGCGGCAAAAAGTCGCCGTGGCTGTTTCCGTCTTTGCACGCGGCAGGTGGGCATATGACCCGCGATGCATTTTTTAAGGACATCAAAAAGACGGCGCTGCTTGCAGGAATTGATCCGGAAAAGGTTTCGCCGCATGTGCTGAGGCATTCGTTCGCCACGCATTTGCTGCATAATGATGCGGATTTGCGCTCGGTGCAAAAAATGCTTGGACATGCCGATATCGGTACAACCGAAATTTATACGCATATATTGGCTGACGACCTGTTGCAAACGGTGATAAAAAACCATCCGTTGGCGCGAAAAGCATAAAAAAACGCTCCGCAAGGGAGCGTCAGACTATTCTTTGTGACGGAACGTAATGCGTCCTTTGGTGAGATCATAAGGCGTCATTTCGATATCGACTTTGTCGCCGACCATTACGCGAATGCGAAACTTGCGCATTTTGCCGGCGGTGTGAGCCAATATTTCGACGCCGTTTTCCAACTTGACGCGAAACATAGCGTTGGGCAGTTTTTCAATTACTTCGCCGCTAAGTTCCAAAAGTTCTTCTTTACTCATAAAGCAATCCTTTAACTGATTAATGTTGAGCTATTAATAAACCCTGATTTATTAATTTGCAACTCTTTTTATTGCCGGAAATGATAAGCTGAAGCAACTGCCGTGGCCGAGCTTGCTGCTGACGCTGATTTGACCGCCGCTTTTTTCGACAATGGATTTGACAATAGAAAGCCCGAGGCCGGAGCCTTTGTGAGTGTCATCGTGCCCATCGGAGAAAAACGGGTCAAAAATGCGGTTGAGGTTTTGCGGAGCAATGCCGCATCCGGTGTCGGTAAAGTCGATAATAACCCGATGTTCTTTGGAATACTTGACATGAACGGATATGAGGCCGTTGGCAGAGGTGGCCTTAATGGCGTTTAAGATGAGATTGATGGCGGCCATTTTGAAATCAGCTTCGTTGCCGGTAATATAAAGCGGCGTTTTGGGCGGCGTAAATTCTATGGAAATGCCGTGGCTTTTGGCCTCATAATCCAAAAGGCTGACCACGTCTTTGAGACTGGCGATGAGGTCAATCTTCCGAGTGTTGTCGGTGGAGGCGCGTGACAGTTTAAGCAGGCGTTCGGGAACTTCTATGCAGTCGACCAATTCGTTGTAAATGAGGAGCAGATTCTTTTTTTCTTCGCTGTCGTCTTTGTCGGCATAATATTTGTCAATAAGGTGCTCTAAAATAATTCGCAGGGCGCCCAAATGATTCTTGATTTCGTGGGCAACCGATGAAGACAAAAAGCCCAAAGACGAGAGTTTTTGCTGATGCGAGAAATTGATGTCGCCGCTCAAATCGCGGATCGATTCCACCACAAATTCGCCGCGGCCTTTATAAACCAACGGCGCGGCATTGATTGACAACGGCCGGTCGGGGTGGGAGCAGAACTGTTGAATGACATTGACGTGCTTTTGACCGGACGTCATAATTTCATGAAGCGGGCAGCGTGTCGTTTCCGGCTGGCAGGGCTGCTCGCGGTTTTGCGAGGCCTGATAGCACTTGCGGCATTTTTTGTGTTCGGCGCCGATTTGTTTGTAGTAGGCTTTGTTGGCAACGACAATATTATAGTCCTGATCAACAACGCGAATGCCGTCGGGAATGCTGTCAATCAGCGCCTGCAAAAAGGCCTCTTGTTCCTGAACTTCCGAAATTACCTGTTCCAGCGTATCCAACATATTGTTGAAGGTTAGAATCAAGTAGTCAAACTCATCGCGAAATCGCGGGCGTTTTTCCGAGGATATACGTGCCGACAAATTGCCGCGCATAACTTCCGACGAAACCAAAGAAATGCGGTTTATCGGCCGCAAAACCCACCGTGTCATCAACAGTGCCAAAAGAATTATCGAAAGAATTATCAGCACCGCGCTGGCGCCGAACAAGTGGATGCTTTGGTTGACGGCTTCGTAACGAAGGTTGAAGTTTTGCGTAATCTCGGCAATGCGTTTTTTCTCGGAATCCAAAAGTTCGATGTGCTGACGTTCCGCCGAATCAGAACCGATCAAGCCTTGGATTGCCGGTTCTACCGTTATCTGCGGATATTGTTTTATGAGGCGGCGCAGTTCCTGTGAAAGGCTGATGTTGCGCGCCAGAAGCTCAATGTATTGATTGTTGCGCTGAATGTTGTGGCGCTGTTCTTCCTGAATTTGGTTGCCGTAAATCCAATAAAACGTATAAACGAAAATGAGCGAGGTAATCAGAAACAGCAATAGAATGCTGTAGATGATTTTGCGGTTAAGACTAATAAACATCGAATGCCTCAACTGTTGAACAGATTTACAACATATTGTAGCAGCAAAATATTTAAATGAAGTAAAGACTCACAATATTAAACGCCGGATATTTTTGAAAGTCCGCCTATGTTTTTGCAAAGCGTTGCGCAGACAAAAAAAGACAGCCTAAGCTGTCTTTTTTTTGAATGACAAACCGGACTATCTCTCACCATGGCCGGACAGGACTCTGCTAAGAAGCGCCTGATTGACCCCGTGATTGAGGTTGGCGCGGTTTTGGCGGTTGTCCGCTCCTTCTTTGGTGTTTTCTGCGGTCTGGATTTTGGGAGCCTCTTTGTCGACCATGGCCTGCATTTTGTTTTGTTGTTCTTCGGTGATGAACCCAAGCTCAATGCCTTCGCGCATGAGGTTGGCTTTTTTCTCAACCGCGTCATTCAAAGCCATTCCCTTAGGATCTTTTTTAATTTCGCCTTCGATGCGCGCAATTTCGTCTTTGTCGGCGTTTTCACCCTTGGCTTTCTCGACTTTCAAGGCCTCAAAGTTTTTGCCGAGTTCGGATTCCGGCTTTTGGATTTCTTCCCAAAAGTCTTTGCGCGCCTTATCCAGATTTTTGGTGGCCGCGTCATAGTCGTTTTGTTTGATTTCTTTAATTTTATCCATGGCCGCTCTGGTTGCTTCGGGGTATTGGTCGGCCAGCTGTTTAATCTCTTCCAAACTCGGCACGTTGTCGCCTTTCATCTCCAGGCCTTTTTCCAGACAGGCGGCATAAAGCATGACTTTGTATTCCGGATGTTCTTCGAATTTGCCGAATTTAACGGAGTTCATGTCCATATTGACGGCAGTTTGCGCCAAAATACGAAAACTCTCAAAGTCGCCTTCAACTCGGGCATCGTTTTTGCTGTGAAAGACAATGTTGTGGTCTTGGTCGTTCTTATAGGGCAGAGTTTCCGGCGCCGTCGCCTCGGCTTCGGGATCACGGGCAAACGATCCGTTGTGAAATTCATTGGCTTTGACAAAGGCCTCGTTGACTTCTTTTTTCCACGCCGGATCTTCGCGACCTTCGCCTTCCTTGCTGACTTCATCGACGTTCAGAGTTTTTTCGTCTTCGGGTTTCTGTCGTTCGTCCTTCGGCGGAGTGTCACCGCTTTCCAAAAAAGTCTTAAAGTCGGCGGAATGGTTCAGAATATAGTCTTTGATATCTTCGTTTGAGGCGGCAGGATTGCCTAATGCTTCACGAGCTTTGGCCAAGGCTTCTTCATTGCTCATGATGCTTGTAATGTCTAAAGAATCAGAATTATTTTCAGCCATCGGTTGTCTCCCAAATAGAATACTTATGATTATATACTAGCACACATTTTTTATTTTGTCCAATATTTTTGTCGTTAAAAAAGCGACTTAAATTCATGCAAAGTTGCCGCCGCCAAATATGGATTGCATTTTTTCTCTTGGCCAAGCGTTATGGGGCCGGCCGGCAAACCTTGGCCAAGTTTTTGTTTGGCTTGTTCCAAATATGCCGCAATATCGCGATTTCCGCCAAAATAAGCCCAGGCTTCCGCGGCGCCGCCGGCCGTGTATTCGTGTCCCGGATAAAATTTGGTGTCGTCGGGCAGGGTTCGGATTTTTTGCAAAGCGGCAAACATCTGCTCGGGCGTTCCCTCAAACAGGCCGCCGATGCAGAGATTAAACAAGGTGTCGCCGGTAAACAGCGCTTTGGCTGACGGAAAGTAGTAGGCCAAGTGTCCTTGGGTATGCGCCGAGACATCAAGAGCCGTGAATGTGGTGGCCGCTTGATTTTGCGCCGTTGCGGGCGCAATGTCGGGTAAAGTGTAGGTTTCGTCCGGTTTGAGGCCGATGTCAAAGGCCGGCAGGCGCTCCGAATCGTTGATGTTGCCGACAACTTTGGCGTCGAATTTTTGTTTGAGCGGTAAGTTGCCGTCCGTGTGGTCAAAATGGTGATGAGTGTTAAAAATATAGTTCGGCCGCCAATTCAATTCGGCAAGCTTTGCTTCTATAGGAGCCGATTCCGATGGATCAATCACAATAACGGCATTGCTCTTGGAATCGCGCAAAAGATAGCTGTAGTTGTCCATTTTGCCGGCTCGGCAAAGCACGGTATGAACCTCAAGCATTTATAAATACTCCTCCGGATTAATCTCATCTATCTGTTTTTTATCGATATATTGATCGGCATAGTCCATATACACCTTGTGTTCTATAAATACGCGGTAGAGATCGGGATCTAGCTGGCCGTCGTTTTTCATATTCTGCATAATATGCAGTACCTGCGAAAGTTTTTTTGGTTCTTTATACGGGCGGTCGCGCGCCGTCAGGGCTTCAAAGACGTCGGCAATGGCCATTATTTTGGCCGGAATGGACATTTGGTCGCCGGTGAGGCCGTTGGGATAGCCTTTGCCGTTGACCCACTCATGATGATTGCCGGCGTATTCAACCACGTTTTGCAGTTTTTTGGGAAAAGGCAGCGCTTTGAGCATATCCACCGTAACCACAATATGTTCGTTGATTTTTTGCCGCTCTTCTTTAGTAATGGTGCCGGTGCGGGTCTTTAGATTATAAAGTTCGCCGCGGTTGTATCCTTCTATAAGATGATCGGGACGGTCTTGCAACAAGGTTTCCTGCGCCGGCTGCGCATAAAGTTGAGCGTCCGGAACGGCGTTGCGCTCAGCCCACGAAAGTCCCAGCATCCGGTTGAACCAACGGGTAAAGCGTCGGCTGCCCACTTGTTCCAGACGCTTGATGTCGTCATCGGTCAGCGGAGTGTCGCCGGTGTTGCAGCCGGCCACAAAGGCAAAATCGTCTTCCAACTGCTTAACTTCAGCCAAAAACTCGGCTTGCAAAATTTCTTTGCTGTCTGTATTGGCCAAACGTTTTTGCAAATATGCAATGTGCGCGTCGCGGCGCAAAATCTCAAACCGGTTGCGGATTTCATGAATGCGGTTATTGATGGTTTCCAGTTTGGTTGCCTTGTCAACGATGTATTCGGGAGTGGTGACTTTGCCGCAATCGTGCAGCCAAGAGGCAATGTGCAAAGTATACCAGTCGTCGGATGACATCTCAAAGTTTTTGAGCGGACCGGTGTTTTCTTCAACCGCGGCGGTGGCCAAAAGCCGCGTGATAATCGGAACTTTTTGGCAATGACTGCCGGTGTAGGGAGATTTGGCATCAATTGCCCTCGCCAAAACCTCAATGAACGATTCCAAAAGTCGCGCATAAGACTGCCGCAAATGCCGATTCTCCATAGCCATTGAGAGCAGTCGGCAAATGCTTTGTAACAGGTTGCGCGCTTCCGGCGTAAAACTGATGACCTTGCCGCCGTCGTTTTGGGCATTGATAAACTGCGCCACGCCCATCAGGTTGTCGCGGCGATCCAAAAGCGGCAGTGCCAGCACCGAAACGGTGGAATAATTGTGTTTTTTATCAAAGCGGGCAATAAACGACGTGTCGATATCGTCGTTCAGATAAATATTGTCGGCATTGATGATTTCATGATTCAAGGCGCAAAGCTCGGCCGGACGTTTTTTTTCTTTGGCGCGGATTTCGGTCAGAGATGTCGGCTTATAAAAACGATCGGCGGTGTCACTGTTGAGGTCGAGGTTAAGCGACTTAATGTTGCTGAACGTCAGTTCCATAAAGTTTTCGGACGTCAGTTCAAACAAAAAACAGCCGTCAACCGAAGCGGCTTTGGCCGCCGCAGACAAAATTTTTTGCATTAAAAGAGCGTTTGTCGGTTTGCTGGACGCTTCGTTTATCAGGGCTAAAATATCCGTCAAAATAATGTCGTTTTCGCTGGGCACGCCTAATCCTCCGCCATAGTTTGGGAATAAGTATAGCTCCAAAATATTAAGAAAATTATAAATTAACTGATTTTTGAGACCAGATAACGAATGTCTTCTTCGCTCAGTTCTTCGTTATTGGGCGTGTAAGACAAAATCCGCTCAATGACTTTGTGTGAGAAAGTCTTGCGGTTGCTCCTGCGGCAATCAAAATGAATCTCGCGGATAACTTTGAGCGCCGAAAACACCGCCGGAAACATCGTTTTGGGAATGTAGGCTTTGCGCAGCAGATTGCGCACCATAAAATCGGCTGAAGCCGAAAACAACGTCTTGCGCACTTCAAGAATCGGCGTGCCGGAGAGATAAACAATCGCATACTCAAAGAACTTGAGGTCACCCATGCAAATTGACCGCACGACCAATGTCGGCGTCAGGCGGCCGGAGGCATAAAGTTGGTGCACCAGTTCCTCAATCTGCGAATCCTGACTGTATTCTTCAGAGATTTTGAGGGTGGTTTTTTCTCGTACGTCTTCAATAATGTCGGTGGCCAAATCAATTGGCAGATTATGGGTGAGAATCAGGTGCTTTTTGAGCTGCTCGGACAGGGAATTGGCAATCTTTTCAATAACCGAAGTCGGCAATTCGGAGCGAAATACCAAGCGTTTTTTTATGTCTTCGTTTTTGTTATATTTTTTGATAATGCTGTCATAGGTGCTGTCGCGGATTTCGGCAGTTTCGTTGGAAACCAAGGTGCTGACAACTTCTTCGGGGCATTTTTCGACAATATATTGGGTAATCTCGTGCGACAGATTCAACCTCTCGGCAATGGCTTTTTGTTTGTTGATGCTCGGAATGTTGAGAATACGGATAATGTCATCGTTGCTGAGTGAGGCGTAATATTTGATAAAGGGCACCGCCACGCTGTCCGAATCGCGGATAATCGAATCGACAATATCGGTCGGCAAATCGGTGCATTGTTTGAGGCTTTCGGACAAAGTCTGACGCACTTTGAGCTCAACATCCCGCACCATAATCCGAAAAATGTCTTCAGCCAGCTGTTTGCCGCGTTCGGTGATGGAACGGCCGCGATAATACAATCCGACTTTTTGTGCCACGGTTTCTTTGGCCTTGGCAGACTTTTTCGCCTTGAGGGATTCAATATCGTTTTTGTTCAAAAGTGTATCATTCATCAGTTTGTCAGGAGCTGTTATCTTTTATTTTATCTTACCGCATTCGACGCCTAAAAAACAATGACAATTTTGTTATATTGTGAGTTTCTGCAAATCGGGCGGCAAAGGCCTTTCTATCATTTTACTGTTCAAAACGGATTTGTCAATTGTATTGAGTTCATAATAAGACAGAGTATAGTCAAACAGGCCGGCGTAGTTGTACAGCGGCGAGTTCCATACCATATTGGCGGCCAGAGTCGAGCCCAAAAGCGGCGTGCGGCGGCGCAGAATTTCGTTGCGCAGGTTGCGCAAAGGTTCGAATCCGATGTGCGAGTTAAGTTTGATGGCAAATTCTTGCATTGAGGCGTAAATGTTCGGATAAGTCTTAATCCGATAGGTGTCGTCTTCGGTTTCGCCAATCGGTTTTAAGCCATCGTCGGTATGCCAAACCAACGTTTTGTAAAGCGAATTGCCGTCTTTGACGATGCGCGAGGTTCCCCAGTTGGTTTCCAGTGCGGCGGCGGTAATCAAAAGCGAAGGCAGAACCACATGCACGCGGCGCAAAAGTTCGCTGAACAGATATTTATAGCGACGATGGCCTTTAAACCGTGTAAAGATGTCATATTTGGCGGCTTTTTCTTCCACAAATTTTTCTTGTTCCGGGGTCAGCTCGCCAGTGGTTTCAAAATTTTTGGCGGCCAGCTGAATACTGCGGCGTTCGTCCAAAATTTCATTATTCAGACGCAGCGTCAGCGGCGCCAATATCTTAATAAATAATTCGTTGCGTTTTTTTTCGTCGGCTACGGTGGCAAAATCGTCAGGAAAATATTGGAAAAACAGCGGCGGATACTGATGCTCGGGAATGCTCAGATAACCGCGCATGCCGGTATAGTCGTAATAATCAAAAATTGCTTCCAGCTGGGCGGTGTTCAGATGTCCAAACGTAAGCGAATCCGCTGCGCCGGCCGACATCGGCCATAGCAAACCCAAAATCAGAAGCAACCGCCGCAACCTCATCTTCAGGCTTCCTCCGGCGTCAGGTTGCGAACTTCGCGAACTTCCGGAATATAGGTTTTGAGAACTTTTTCTACTCCTTCTTTGAGGGTGACCATGGCGTAAGGACAGCCTTTGCACGAGCCTTGCATTTCGACAAAAACAATGCCGTTTTCAAATTTGCAAAACTTGATGTCGCCGCCGTCGCGTTTGACGGCCGGACGAATGCGCGCATCAAGCAGCCCGCGGATTTGAGCAGTGACGTCGCCGCTCTGCGGCGCGGGGGCGGAAACGGCTGCTTCGCCAGTAGAAAGATAATCCATAATCTCGGCCATAATCTGAGGCTTAAGCAGATTCCAGTCGGCGTCCGGCATCTTGGTCACCGAAATCAGTTCGGCCGTCATAAAAACGGCGCTGATGCCGCCGAGGTCAAAAATATGTTCGGCCAGCGGCGATTTGCGCAGCGATTTGGCATCGGCAAATTCGGCTCGACCGGCCGCCAAAATGGGTTTTGGCGGAAAAAAATTAAGGACGTCGGAATCCGGCGTAGTCTGAATCTCTATCATCATTTTTGGTTCTCCGCCGGCAGTTGAGCGAGCCCTTCAATCAATGTGTCCAGCGTAATCACGGCTTTTTGCGCATAAAAGCCTATGGCAGCCAGATGGTTGGGGGCAAAAGAACTGTCGAGCTCGGCATTGCGCACCACTTCGGGATTGAGTTGCGACGCCAATTCCAGCGCTTTGAGCAGGCTTGTCCAGTTTTGGTAAAGGTTGTAGTATAAAATGCTTTCTTTGAAATCATAGCTTAAAGCCTTGAGCAGCAAAAAAGAAGCATAAAGCCTGCCCTGAGCATTGTAAAAAACATTGTCCGCCTGCATGTCAAAAAGACTCTCGCTGTGTTCGCGGATATGATTTTCAAGCGCGCGAACGGTCTTTTTCAACTCTTGCCTTGTCAAGCGCAAGACTTTTCGCAATTTTTGCGGAGAAGCATCAAACAGAGCTTCGCCGTTCAGAAGCATCTGATTATAATCTTTCAGTTGTTTGCGGGCGCGGCGGTATTGGCTGTTGGATGAGGGGGCCGGAATCAGTTTGTTGGTCGGTGAAAACATCCAAATGGTGCCGGGATATTTGAGCAGTTCGGCCGCGGCATGCAACGGCAAATCGGCGGGACTGTCGGCATCAAGCGCCGTGGCAAAAGTTTTGACCGCAGACAGGACTCCCAGCTGAAACGACGGCATGTTGTCCAGCACATAGGCCGGAAAGATAAACGGCAGCGCCGGTGTCCAAGCCTTGGAGTAAACCTCGCGCCGTATCAAAAAAGACATTGTTCCGATTGTGGCCGAGCGGGCGTCTGTTTTGGCAAATTCATATTCGGTGTTGGTGTCGATGTTGTGAGTCACCAAGGCGCCGAGCGGATAGTAGAGCAACACAAAAAGCGCCAGCGTAAAACCGATCAGCCGCGGCCAGCTGCTGACCATCCGCCGCAGTTTCGGCCAAGGTCGAAACATCACTTTGAGCCGGCTGGGAATCCGCTTTTCTGCAAAAAATTGTCTGATTTTATCTAACATTGTTTTTTTCTCCGTCGATGCAAAAGATTCAGCACCTCGCGTATGTCCAAGACACCGCATAGTTTAGCCGATACGGCAAAAGTTGCAACACCCAAAATGCATAACAGCGCAAACCAGCCGAGTTTAGGCAAAACAGACAGTCTCAGCCAGCCGTCATAATATAAATTAAGCAGTTTTTGAGCGTCGTCAATGGTCAGCGCCATAATCACCGAACAGGCCAAAATCCACCCGATGCGGCGCAACAAAATGCCGGAACAACTCCAAAACCGGCGTTTGCTTAAGCCGCGCAGATATTGTCCGAGCGATACAAAAGCGGCTATGGTTGTGGCAGCGGCAATGCCGACATGTCCGAAAGGACGCATCAGAATGACTGAAAAACACAGGTTGGTAAACAAAACTACAATGCTGTATTTGACCGGCGTTTTGGTGTCGCCGCGGGCAAAAAAGTTGGGCGCCAAAGCTTTGACCAGCACATAGGCCGGCAGGCCTACGGCATAGGCAATCAGCGCGCGGCCGGTCATGGTTGTTTGAAGGGCGCCGAATTTGCCGTGCTGAAACAAGATGTTAATAATCGGTTCCGCCAAAACGATCAGGGCGGCGGCGGCGGGAATCGAGAGCAAAGCGCCGTATTCGACAGCTTTGGTTTGCACTTGGCAGGCCTGATCGGTTTCGTTGGCTTTGAGGTGGCAGGATAATATCGGCAACACCGCCACGCCGATGGCCGCGCCAACCACTCCCAAAGGCAGCTGTTGCAGACGGTTGGCATAATAAAGCCAAGAGATTGCGCCGGTACCGACCAGCGAAACCAAAATTGTGTCGACAACCATATTAATCTGATAAACGCCGGCTCCCAGCACTCCGGGAGCAATGCGCCTGAACAAAGTGCGAATGCACGAATCTTTGAATGCCGTCCAAATGTGAAAATCGGGTTTGAGATAAACCTGTTGACGGTGCAAAAAGTATGTCAGCCACAAGATTTCCAGAAATCCGGCTATCGTAACGCCAAAGGCAATGCCGTGCGCCGGCGTGGCGCCAAACGGCACAAACACGACGACTGAGGCAATCATGGTCAGATTCAGAATGACCGGCGCCGCCGCAGGAGCGGCAAATTTGCCGAGCGAGTTCAAAATGCCGGACTGAAACGAAACGATGGAGATAAAAAGCAAAAACGGAAACGTAATGCGCGCCAGTTGCGTTGCCAGTGCAATTTTGCCGCTGTCCGAAACGAATCCGGGCGCCAAAATCTGCACAATCATGGGCATAAAGATTTCCATAATCAGTACGAAAATGCCCAGCACAAAAGCCAAAACCGAAATTGCGCGGGCAGCAAAGGTCAGGGCGTCGGACTTGGTTTCTGAAACCAGCTTTTGCGACAGCATCGGTACGAAAGCTGATGTAAACGCGCCTTCGGCAAACAGCGAACGAAACAGATTGGGCAGTTTAAACGCGACAAAAAACGCGTCAGACACCAGTCCGGCACCCAGAAAGTTGGCCAGCACCATGTCGCGGAAAAATCCGGTTATGCGCGAAACAAGCGTAAAGCCGCCGAAAGTAGCAATGGATTTGAAAAGATTCATGGTAATTTGTGGTCTATTCGGTTTATTAAGTTGATTTTAAGAGATTATAGGCTATTATTTGCAATAATAAAACAGCAAAAATGCTTTTGTGCTTATAATTTTCGCAGTTCCAGCGCCTTTTTTGTTGACAAAAGGGTTTTAAATTGCGATAATAGACAAAAGAAAACAATTTTATTTATGGAGAAAATCAATGAGTATTAAAGACACAGTTCAAAGATTTGAAGGAGACAATATTAAAAGACAATCTCACGGGACGGGCGGATATGAGAAGCTTCCTCCGTTTTCCTATGCCAGAGATTTGCGCCGCCGCGGAGAGTTTCTTAAATCCTTGGCGGAAGGGAATGTTAAGGTTGTGGAAGGTAAAGCCGCTGAACGGATTGCCCAGAATGTCAACGGTAACAGCAGCGTTTTGATGCGGGAAGGAGCCACTCGCTAGAACACCGTATTTAATTTTTCTCCATAAAAATCTTTAACTCCGGAGGCGTAGGTTTCCGGAGTTTTTTTTATTTTAAACTGTCCAGCAGAGCCGTAAATTGGCTGAGGATGTTTTCGGTTTTGAACTTGGCGATGGCTTTTTCCGCATACTCAGGTTGAGGAGGAGTATAAGCGCCGGTGTGTAACTCAAATAGTTTTTGCGCCAAGTCATCGGCACTGCCTGCGGCAAAAAGTTGTCCGAGGCGGCCATGCTGCAAAATTTCGGCCGGCGCTGACGGGCAGTCGGCCGAGATAACCGGTGTCCCGCAGGCCAAAGCCTCAATCAACACACAGCCGAATCCTTCGCCTTTGGACGACAATATAAGCGCTTCGGCGTTTTTCATCCAGACATACGGATTTTCCTTTTCGCCCAAGAGGAGAATCTTGTCCTGCCAGCCGCGGGCAGAGACATAATCTTGCCAATATTGCATTTGCGGTCCGTCACCGATGAGGCAGAGCTTGGGCGCCGGTGCGGCAAGCCGATTGACGAATTTTTGATAGCCGGCCATAAGCGTGGATATGTCTTTGTCGCCGGCAATGCGCGAAACATGGACAAAATAGGGTTGTTGCATCAGATCTTGTTCGGCGGCGGCGATCGGACGACTGGCCGACGCGCGAATTTGGTCTATGTCCAGCGGGTTATAAATGAAGCGGACTTTGTCGGCAATTTTCGGATATTGTTTTTGGCAGTCCGTCATAAAAGCCCGACTTAACCCGATGATGGCCGCATAGTCGCCGACAAGGCGGGGCTTGAGGCGCTTGCGCACAGAATCGAACTTCCCGTGAAACCAGACAATCTTTTTTTGATGCGGCAAAGGTTTGTAGGATGACAAAGAGTAGTTGTTTTTGAAATCAATCAAAAAGTCGGCTTCGGCATAAATTTTTTGCAGAAAGTTCCGGCGGCAGATTGATTGCCACCAATGTTTAAGTTTCCATATTTTGCGCTTAAAACCTTTTTGCGGTTTCTGACTGTTTTGCGGCCAAGAAATAAGTTCAACTTCCTTGGGCAGCGATTTGAGCAGAAAGTTATTTTCAACAAAGCCGGTAACGACAAGGCACAAATCATATTTTTTGAGTTTGGCCAAGGCCGTGAGGTAAACGATCAATACGCGTTCAACGCCGCCCGTAAAGAAATCCGGCAGAACAAATACTATTTTGGAACGGGATGAAGATGAGCTTTTCATTACTTTCTTTAGGCTGATTTTTTTGTAAATAATAATGTCTTTTTTTATACTTTACTATAGTTAATTACATATTGTGGAAGAAGTAGCAAATTACAGATTGAAGAAATAAAAAACCACCATAAAGGTGGCTTTTTTGTAATTGGAGCGGGCAATGGGATTACTTCGCATCGCTGCGTTCACTTCGGCAATCGGCTAAAGCCGAACGGCGTTCTTCCGCCCGCCTTTTCCTCGTAGTCGGACCCACTTCCTCGTGGCTCCTAATCCGTCGCCGACTATAATTACAAAAAAAACCACCATAAAGGTGGCTTTTTTTGTAATTGGAGCGGGCAATGGGATTACTTCGCATCGCTGCGTTCACTTCGGCAATCGGCTAAAGCCGAACGGCGTTCTTCCGCCCGCCTTTTCCTCGTAGTCGGACCCACTTCCTCGTGGCTCCTAATCCGTCGCCGACTATAATTACAAAAAAAACCACCATAAAGGTGGCTTTTTTTGTAATTGGAGCGGGCAATGGGATTCGGACCCACGACATCAACCTTGGCAAGGTTGCGCTCTACCCCTGAGCTATACCCGCATCTGCAGAACGTCATACTTAATAGCATATCTTAAAAAAAATGCAAGCACTAATTTATATTTTTTTTGAATTATTTTTAGCGGCGGCGGGCATCCGGACTTTATAATTGCTCAATAAACGGCGTGAAGTCGGCCTCTTCGGTGATGAGAGACGAATAAGAAAACGAAAACGCCAACAGCAAAATGGCCGCGCTGCGCAAAATAATGATGGTTTTGCGACTGCCGCCAAAAGGTATTTCATGCGCGCTTTTGCTGACAAACAACAGTTCCAGCAGCACCCATACGGATACAAACAACAGCGGAATATATAAAAACCAAGGGGCAATGAGCGTCAGGCACAGTTGCGCCAATCCGCGTCCCCAATATCCGGCATAGAAATTATGCAGTCCCGTTGTTCCCAAAAAAAACGCCAGCACAACATATATGACGCCGTTTTTTTGTTTGGGCGCGGGCAGACCGTGCAAAACTTTGTCGGCCAGACGCTTTTTTTGCTTTTCAAGCGTGGCGTCGTCTATCTTGTCGGCATCGCGTAATTGTTGCAGTTGTTCGGCATTGAGCATGATGTTTCCCCGATGTTTATCCTTTTATTATAGGTGATATTTTTTTATTTCCAAGTCCAAAAAAACCTCCTTCGCAAAACAAAGGAGGTTTTTGGGGTTTTGGAGCAGGATTAGAAACCCATGCCGCCGGGCATTCCGCCCGGAGCTGCCGCGCCGCCGCAGTTGCATTCTTTTTGCGGAGCTTCGGTAACCATCGCTTCGGTGGTAATCAGCAGACCGCCGACCGAAGCCGCATCCTGCAAAGCCGTGCGGACGACTTTGGTCGGGTCAATAATGCCGGCTTTGACCATATCGGTATATTCGCCGCTTTGAGCGTTATAGCCAAAGTTCGGATCCGAGCTTTCAAGCAGTTTTCCGGCCACAACCGCGCCATCGACGCCGGCGTTCTCGGCAATTTGACGAATCGGAGCCTGAGCGGCTTTGCGGATGATTTCAATACCGACTTTCTGGTCTTGATTTTCGGGAGTCAGCTTGTCAAGCACACGCGAAGCATAAAGCAGGGCGCAGCCACCGCCGGCAACCACACCTTCCTTGACCGCGGCGCGTGTGGCGTTGAGCGCGTCGTCAATGCGGTCTTTCTTCTCTTTGACTTCGACTTCGGATGCGCCGCCAACCCGCAGAACAGCTACGCCGCCAGACAATTTGGCCAGCCGCTCTTGCAGTTTTTCGCGATCGTAATCTGATGTGGTTTCCTCAATCTGCTTGCGAATTTGTGCCGCGCGCGCTTCAATGAGATCAGATTCGCCGTCGCCGTCGATAATCGTGGTTTCGTCTTTGGTAATGGTGACTCTCTTGGCGCTGCCCAGCATATCAAGGGTTACGTTTTCAAGTTTCATTCCCAGTTCTTCCGAAACCACCTGACCACCGGTCAAAATGGCAATGTCTTCCAGCATGGCTTTGCGGCGATCACCAAATCCCGGGGCTTTGACGGCACAAACTTTAAGACCGCCGCGCAGACGGTTGACAACCAAGGTTGCCAGAGCCTCGCCTTCAATATCTTCGGCCACAATGACCAAAGCGCGGCCGGACTGAACAATGGTTTCCAAAACCGGAATCAAAGGCTGCAAAGTAGAAACTTTTTGGTCATAAAGCAAAACATACGGCGCTTCGTATTCGCAAGTCATCTTTTCGGGATTGGTGATGAAATACGGCGATAAGTAGCCGCGGTCAAACTGCATACCCTCAACAACGTCAAGCTCGGTTTCCAAGCCTTTGGCATCTTCAACCGTAATTACGCCTTCGTTGCCGACTTTTTCCATGGCGCGAGCCAGATATTCGCCGATAGAACGGTCGCCGTTGGCCGAGATGGTACCGACTTGGGCAATCTCTTCCGATGTCTTAATGGATACCGAACGCGATTTGATGTCGGCAATAACGGCCTCAACAGCCATATCAATGCCGCGCTTCAGGTCCATCGGGTTCATCCCCGCGGCCACGGCTTTGCTGCCTTCTTTGATGATGGCTTCGGCCAAAACGGTGGCCGTGGTGGTGCCGTCACCGGCTTTGTCGGCGGTTTTTTGGGCAACTTCTTTAACCAGCTGGGCGCCCATGTTCTCAAACTTGTCCGCAAGTTCAACTTCTTTGGCTACCGAAACGCCGTCTTTGGTAATTTTGGGCGCGCCGTAAGACTTGTCCAAAATAACATTGCGGCCTTTGGGACCCAATGTGACTTTGACGGTTTTGGCCAGAGTTTCAACACCCTTGAGCATTTTGGCGCGGGCGCTTGAACCGAATTCTATATCTTTTACTGCCATATTTTTTCTCCAGTTTAATCTTCAATGATGCCTAAAATTTCTGATTCTTTGATAAGCAAACGTTCTTCGCCGTTCAACTTGACTTCGGATCCTGACCATTTGCCAAACAAAACTTTGTCGCCGACTTTGACGGCAGGAGCGATGAGCTTGCCCTCAGGACTCAAAATTCCGGGGCCGACAGCCTCAACCAAGCCTTCGCTCGGTTTTTCCTTGGCGGTGTCGGGAATGATGATGCCGCCGGCTGTTTTGGTGGTTTCTTCCAGCCGTTTTACTAAGACACGGTCTTGCAATGGTCTGATTTTCATTTTATTTACTCCGTTAGGTTATAGTCAAAACTTCTAACCAATAAGTAGGTATTTGCCGTCGCGATGTCAAGCGTGCGCGAACATCTTTTTGCAAAAAAATGTCGGAAGTTTTTCCGACATTTTTTAATTGATTGAAAATGCTAATTTTTTTGTTCCAATATCTGCCGAATAGCGGTAACGGCGAAACTGACGAAAATCAGAAACGCCAACACTATCAGACTGGAAAAATATATCCATGCGTGCGGAAACACCAGCATAACCGGACGGGCTATCGTTGAAGCCCAGCCGTCAAGCGTGAAGACCTGCAACAGGGTGAACATGGCCGCGCCAAGCGTGGCAAAGCCGCCGAAAACACCGCCGTAAAGGTTGACGGCAATGATTGCAAACACGTAAGCGAAAATGGAAAAAAACGCAATGAACGACACAAACGTCGGCAACAGCGAGATAAATGTATCGGCCAGATTATGCATGCGCGAGAAATGATGAACATATTTGAACAGGCGAAACAAGCGGAATGTTCGCAGTACAATCAGCATGCTGGCGGCCGGAATTGACGATACGGCAACGACAATCAAATCAAAAACGTTCCATCCGTCGGCAAAAAACTTTTTCTTGAGCGCGAAAATACGCAAAAACATTTCAACGATAAAGATTGCCATAAAGAAACGGTCAAGCAAAAACAGGCCGTTATTGAAATAATACGACATCGCTTCCGAAGTCATTAAGCCTAGAACAACCGCATCGGCCAAGATGACGCTCATAATAAACATCTCAAAGCTGAAGCCGGTTACCAATTTGGTCAAACGGCGCCGGTCATCATGATAAATCAGTTTGTTGACGATTTTCTTTTTTACTTTTGAGGATTCAATTTTCATGGTGTGTCCTTTGCTGAAAGATAAGTCTATTCTAGCTTAAAAAAAACATATTGCAACCGTTATCGCGGCGGCGGCAAGGATTGGCCCATAGGCCGCGGAGCGCCGTTGTTTCAGAAGTGTATAACCGAGCAGCAGAAATGACGAAGCCGAAATCACGTAAAGCAACGGAATAACTCCGAGCCAAGCTCCGAGTGCCGCCAAAAGTTTGACATCACCGCCGCCAAAGGCGTTTTTGCTGCGGCGCAGCAGTAGAATTCCGATCAGCGTCGGCAGTCCGTATCCGAAGACGGCGCCGAGCGCGCTTTCGGCGGCAATAATCCAACCATGACCCAAGGCTGCCTGCGCAAAACCGCCGATAAGCAGCGGCACGGTCAAAACGTCGGGCAGCAGAGATATCCGCCAGTCAATTTCAGCCAACAGCAATAAAGTCCACAGATAAAATACGGGCCAGCCCGCATAGGCCGAGCCGAATTTGACGCCGTATACGGTTGTGAGGCCGGCGGTGACAAGACCGCTGAGCAGCGAGCGCCACAAAAAAGACTTGAATTTTCGGCTGTGCCGCACGGCCGCCGGAATTTTGGCCGGACAGACCAGCCGCCACAGGGCATAGGCCGGCGTGGCCGGCATAAACTTGGCAAAGCGTCTGGACAGACACGGGATGAATAAGCCGAAAAACAATCCGCCTATAACGTAATACAACATCAGCATTATCCTTTCTGGAACTCAACATATTCCCAAAGGATAAAAATTTGATTAATTTTGTTTGTATCCTGCTTTTTGCAATACCGGGGTATCGGCGGAAAAGAGAACAAAGCAATGATGATGTTTTTAAATCTTTTTGCCTTTTACCCGAGTTTGCGGTCGGCACTCAGTTTTTTTCCAGAGCGTTGACAATTTGTTCAGTGATTTGCTTGGCATCACCATAAAGCATAATCGTGTTGTCGGCATAAAACAACGGATTTTCTACGCCTGAATAGCCGCTGCCGAGCGAACGTTTGACAAAGAAGACCGTTTTGGCCTTGGCGACGTCAAGCACCGGCATGCCGTAGATGGGCGATGACGGGTCGGTTTGAGCCAGCGGATTGGTGATGTCGTTAGCGCCGATGACATAGGCGACGTCGGTGCTTGCAAACTCGCGGTTGATGTCGTGAAGTTCAAAAACGTCTTCGTAGGGTACGCCGGCCTCGGCCAACAATACGTTCATATGCCCCGGCATGCGGCCGGCCACCGGATGTATGGCGTATTTGACTTCCACATTATATATTTGTCGCAAATCCTGCGCCATCTTTTGCAGCACATGCTGCGCCTGAGCCACCGCCATGCCATAACCCGGAACAATAATCACTTTGTTCGCGTTTTCCATAATAAACGCTGCATCCTGAGGGTTGCCGGCCTTGGCCGTGCGATTTTCGGAGCGCAGGGCGGCTTTGGTTTCGCCGCCGAAACCGCCCAGCAGAATATTGATGAGCGATCGGTTCATGGCTTTAGCCATAATATAAGACAATATCGTGCCGGCGGCGCCGATGATGGCTCCGGTAATAACCAACAGCATGTTGTTCAACGAAAAACCGATGGCTGCCGCCGCCCAACCGGAGCAGGAGTTGAGAACGGATATGACCACCGGCATATCGGCGCCGCCGATCGGCAGTACCAGCAAAATACCCAAAAGCGCAATGGCGGCGGCCAATATCCAAAAGATTTCCAAGCCGCCTTGGCGGATAAATTGTCCGGTCAAAACGCTTGCCGCAATAAGCACTGTCAGCGCCGCCAGATGGGTCGGCCGCGGTTTGCCCGACAAAATGCCCTGCAGTTTGGCAAAAGCAACCAATGAGCCGGTAAACGTGACGCCGCCGACAATCAGGCCGAGGGCGTTGTCAAATCGCGCCGGAGAGCCGTTGCTGACTTCGGACAAGGCCACCAGCATCGCAGCCAAGCCGCCAAACCCGTTGAATGCGGCTACCATTTGCGGCAGTGCCGTCATGCGTACTTTGAGACCGCTGCAAGTGCCGATGAGGCCGCCCGAGGCAATGGCGGCAACAGCCCACCAGCTGCCGCCTGCCGGCGAAAATAAAGTTGCCGTGACGGCCGTCAGCATGCCGAGCATGCCCAGCGCGTTGCCGGCACGGGCGGTGCGCGGCGAGGCCAGTCCGCGGATGGCCAAAATAAACAAGACTGCGGCAGCGATATAGGAAACAGGTAAAAACCAAGGCATTATTTTTTCTCCCTGCGGCGAAACATCATCAACATCCGGTGGGATACGGCGAATCCGCCAAATATATTGACGGCTGCAAAAAACACGGCGGCCAGTCCCGTCCAGCCGGCGACGTCGGTGAGCGCAGCGCCGGTGGCAGACAAGGCGCCGATGATAATGACGCCGGAAACAGCGTTGGAAACGCTCATCAGAGGCGAATGCAAAGCCGGCGTAACGCCCCAAACCACAAAGTAGCCGATAAAGCATGACAAAATTAAAATTGCCGGCAAATACCAGATTTCCATCTTATTTCTCCCGTGATAAAAGTCTGCCGTTTTGCGCCAGACAAGTTTGCCGCACCAGATCGTCGTCAAAGTTGAAGCGAAATTCTCTTTGTTCGGCATTCCATTGACCGGCCAAAAAGTTATAGAAATTGTCAGCCAAAAGCAGGCTGGCCGATTTGGGTACGGCAGCAGCCAGGTTGTCGGCACCCAAAACCCGCACGCCGTTGATATCGGTGAGCCGACCGGCACGCGTGCCTTCAATGTTGCCGCCGGCCGCGGCGGCCAGGTCCACTGCCACCGAACCGCGCGGCATGGTTTGCAGCAGCGTGGCCGAAACCAGTTTGGGCGCCGGTTTGCCGGAGGTGAGCGCGGTGGTAATCAAAACATCGGTTTGAGACAGGCGTTGCGCCAAAGAATTTTGGTCGGCGGCATCTACAAAGCGGGCGCCGAGAGACTGAATTTGTTCTTTGACTTCCGGTCTGATGTCATGGGCATAGACCAGGGCTCCCAGCCGTTTGGCCGTGGCAATGGCCTGCAAGCCGGCCACGCCGACGCCCAAAACCAGCACGCGCGCCGGAGCCAAAGTTCCGGCGGCGGTCATCAGCAGGGGTGCGGTTTGGGGCAGAAGATTAAACGCCTCCAGCACGGCTTTGTAGCCGGCAAGGTTGGTTTGCGATGACAAAACATCCATGCTTTGGGCACGCGAGATGCGGGGAATGCGCGTCAGGTCAAAACAAGTGATGCCAAGCGCGGCAATAGTCTGGCGGCGTTGTACGGCAGTATTTTGAAAATCGGCCAGCAAAGTTTGCCCATAGTGAAAAAGCTTGTCTTCCGAAATAAGCGGCGCGCGCACTTTGAGGACAAGGTTGGCTTCTTTGGCCGCGGCCATGGCATTCGGCGCGATCTCGACGCCGGCGGCGGCATAATCTTCGTCAGCGAATCCGGCGGCCAGACCGGCGGCGGTTTCCACTTTAAGCTTCAGGCCGAGAGCGGCAAATCGGCGCGCCGACTGCGGAGTGAGAGCTACTCGGGCTTCGTTGGCGGAAATTTCTTTGAGGGCGGAGACAAGCATTTTAAATTCCTGATTTTAACCATATATAAAGCTGACTCCAAATATAATCGCGGCAGAAAATTTTAACAGGCAGGGCAAGCGAATTTATGTTGAGTTTAATAAAATTGGCGGCCGTCTTTTTCAAGGTCGGATTGTTTACGTTTGGCGGCGGTGGCGCGATGATGCCGCTGTTGCAGGAAGAATTTGTGCGCAAACGCCGTTTTTTGACCGACGAAGAACTTTTGGACATGTATTCCATCGGCCAATGCACGCCGGGGATTATTGCGATTAACGTTGCCACGTTCATCGGGTATCGGCAGCGCGGAACGGCCGGCGCGATCGTTTCGACGGTGGGAATGGTGCTGCCGTCGCTTTTGGTGATTATGTTGATAGCGACGGTGTTTGAGCGATATATGCATGAGCGCTATGTGGCCTATGCGTTTGCCGGCGTGCGCGTCGGCGCCACGGTATTGATTGCCGACGTTATTCTGAATTTGTGGCGCAAAAATATCGGCAATTTGCAGGAAGTCTTGGTTTTTGCGGGAGCATTGGTTTTGGCCGTCGGGTTTAAGGTCGGGGCGGCGTGGATTGTGCTGGCGGCGGCGTTGACGGCACTGATTTCGGGCGAATTGAAGAAGAGCAAAAAATGATTTATGCGCTGTTGTTTTATGAGTTTTGCAAAATCGGACTGCTGGCCGTGGGCGGCGGTTTGGTTACGGTGCCGTTTTTGTTTGATTTGTCTGAAAATTACGGTTGGTTCACGACCAGGGAATTAGTGGATATGATTGCCATATCCGAATCGACGCCGGGCCCGATAGGGGTCAATATGGCCACATTTGTCGGTTTTAATACGGCGGGAGTCGGCGGGGCGTTGGCGGCGGTGATTGGATTGGTGCTACCCTCAGTGGTGACAATCATCGGTGTGGCCAAGCTGATGAACCGCTATCAGTGCAATATGAGAGTGCAGACCATGCTCAAAGGAGTTCGGCCGGCAGTGGTGGCATTGATGATTGCGGCGGGAATGTCGATTGCCGAGCTGGCGCTGACGGACATGCTGTGCGGGCTCGTGTTCGCGTTTTTGCTGGCGGCGGTGCGGATGTGGCGGCACAGTCCGATTTTTTATCTGGCGGTGGCGGCCGTTATCGGAGTGGCGCTTAAGCTGTAGGGCGCAGTTGCTTTTGCCTTAGGTCGACGTTGATTGCAAATAGGCCGAAACGATAAATCAAAACCCCGACAGCGGGGCTTGAAACTAAATATCCAAAGCCTTGCGATAGGTCTCGAGCAAAAATTCCTGCTCGTCGCGGTCGGCGGCGTTCATCTTGCGCAGTTTTAAAACGGCACGCATAATCTTTACGTCGAATCCGGCCGATTTTGCTTCGGCAAAGACATCGCGAATGTCGCCGGCAATGGCCGCTTTTTCTTCTTCAAGGCGCTCGATGCGCTCAATCAGCGAGCGCAAACGGTCGGCCGCAATGCCGCCGACTTCGTTTTGATTTTCGTCAGTCATTTTATTCTCCTTTGGCAAATATTATATTGCAGAGGAAATTAACAAATTTGATCGGGTTTGACAAGATATAATTTTTGTCTGACAACTGATAAAAATAACAGCTTGTTAACCTATTGGGGTATATATTACAGCTAAATTTCAGCCAAAGGATTAATTATGCCAACAGATACTCATACCAAAATTTTAGCCACCTTGGGGCCATCTTCGGCCACTCGCGAGCAAATTGAAAAATTGATTGACGCCGGCGCCGACGCGTTTCGCATTAACTTTAGCCACGGCACACATGCCGAGCACAAAGAACGGGTTAAGCTTATTCGTCAATTGGAAAAGGAAAAAGGCCGCTTCATTTCGATTTTGGCCGATTTGCAGGGGCCGAAGCTCAGAGTCGGGATGTTTAGGGACGATAAGGTTCTGCTCAAGGAAGGACAAAAGTTTACTTTGGACTTGAACCCCGAACCGGGGGACGAACAGCGTGTCTGTCTGCCGCACAAAGAGATTTTTGCAGCGCTCAAAGCCGGGGACAAACTGCTGGTCAATGACGGCTATATCGTGCTGCGAGTCAGAAGCTGTGACCGCAAGCATGCTCTGACAACGGTGGAAGTAGGGGGCTATATCTCAAGTCACAAAGGCGTTAATCTGCCCAATACGCAGCTCAATATCTCGGCCATTACGCAAAAAGACCGCGAAGATCTGAAGTTTGCGCTTAAACTTGGCGTGGACTGGATTGGGCTTTCGTTTGTGCAGCGCGCCGAAGATGTGCGCACCGCCAAAAAACTGGTGGACGGCAAAGCTTGGATTATCTCTAAACTAGAAAAACCGAGCGCGATAGAGGATTTGGACGCAATTATTCAGGAATCGGCGGCGATTATGGTGGCGCGCGGCGATTTGGGCGTTGAGTGCCCCATACAGAATGTTCCGGTTTTGCAGAAAAAAATTGTTGCGGCCTGTCGCAAATATGCGCGGCCGGTGATTGTTGCCACGCAGATGCTTGAATCGATGATTGGTAATCCGACACCGACGCGGGCAGAAGTTTCGGATGTGGCCACGGCGGTGTACGACGGTGCCGATACAGTCATGCTTTCGGCCGAAACGGCGGCCGGCCGGTATCCGGTTGAGGCCGTCAAGATGATGCACAATATTGTGCGCGAGGTTGAGGCTGATCCGCTGTTTTTTGAAATTTTGCAGGCTTCCCGCCGTCGTCCGTGCAACTCGGAAGAGGCGGATTCAATCACTTTTGCGGCAAGCGAGCTTTCTTGCACTTTAAAAGGCGTCAAAGCGATTGTCAGCTATACGACATCGGGTCTCACCACTTTTTTGACGGCACGCGAGCGGCCGTATTTGCCGATTTTGGCCATGACGCCCGATATCGCGGTGGCCAGACGACTGGCTTTGGTGTGGGGAGTGCGGCCGTTCCTCAATAAGACTAATCTGCACAATTTTTCCAATGTCGAGAATGCCGCAGTCAAAGTCGCAACGGCCAACAATTATGTTCATTCCGGCGATCACCTCATCATTACCGCGGGTTTTCCGCTGAACGTGAAAGGAATGACAAATATGCTGCATACGGTTCATATCAAATAAGAGCGGTATGGCAGCAGATGAGAGGTGTGTGTCTGCGGCGCATTTGGGGTAATCGGGAAGCAGAAACAAGGGCTTTTCGTTTTGATGCGTCAAAAGTCGTAAAATGTTTTCCTTAAAAAAAAAAGAGCTCCGAATTAAATTCGGAGCTCTTTTTTTTATAGATTTTCAAGAAGCACTTTTCTTCCATAGTAGAAAGAACTTATTCCTAAGATTAGGAGGATTATGGCCAAAGGCAGGGACAACGTCGCGGTAAAGATGCCTCCGATAATGAATGCCATTTCTCCTATCATAGCTATGTAGGTATAAGGGTCTCCTATGCCGATTATGCTCAGAAATATTGCTACGTAGAGCGAAATAATCGAGTATGCAGCTATGAAAACTCCCCAGTATTCAAAATCGAAAAAATTCGAATCTATCGTGGAATAGGTGACATAGTAACAGAGAACGGCGACCGCTAGTTCAATGACAACAATTATAAGAACTAAAGGAATAAA
>CANPYJ010000003.1 GCA_947588275.1 uncultured Alphaproteobacteria bacterium
CAAAAAAAGCTCCCAACGGAGCTTTTTTTGTTATGGTGAATAGAACTTGAAGCAAGCAAGGAAAGCGACAGCGACCGTCTTGCTTTATTTTGCGCCTGTGCGAAGATAGCGGTACAAGGTGGTATAGTTGATTTTGAGGATTTGGGCGATTTTGATTTTTTTGACCTTTTGCGCCAACAGGCATTGAATTTGTTCTTCTTTGCCGGTAAATTTGGTCACTTTGTTTTTGCTGCCTTTGGTGCGTCCCAGATGCCGCCCTTCGGCACGGAGTTTGTCCAAAGAGTTTTTGGTTCGCTGCGAGATAAGATCGCGCTCGATTTCGGCCGACAATCCGAACGCGAACGCCAGCACCTTGGATTGGATATCGGCGCCCAGACGATAGTTGTCTTTGATTGTCCAAACCTGACAGCCGACATTCATACAATGGTGCAAGATACTCATAATTTGCAGCAGATTTCGCCCCAATCGCGACAATTCGCAGGCAATCAGGATATCGCCGGATTTCAGATGTTTTAACAAGCGGCCGAGTTTTCGTTCTTCAAGTTTTTTGCGCGAAGAAATGGTTTCGGCAATCCATCGGTCGATGCTCAACTCTTGCGCCGCCGCAAAATTGACAATTTCAAAACGCTGATTTTCGTTGTTTTGTTTTTCGGTAGAAGTGCGAATATAGGCATAAATCATTTTCAATCCTTTTTAGCTGTTGTTATGACTAAAAATGACTTATAACTAACACATTGAAATTAAAGGAACATTTGTTTTCAATATAAAACAGATTAGTTAAAAGTCAATTAAATTTTTCTTTTTTGTTCAAAAGCTTTGATTTTTTTGTTTTTACAAATCGTTACAAACTTTGCAAAAAATCGTTCGTTTTTTTGCAATGAAACGAGCATTTTACTGAATTTAGTTACTGGTTTAATTTTTTATAAAAGGATGAACTATGAATAAAGCTTTATTGTTGGCGGGCGTTGCCGCTTGCTTGTTTGCCGCGAATGCGAACGCTGCCGAAGTGAAACAATATGTTTCCGGCAAATTGAATTATTCGATTATGGATAATGGCATGAAAGACACAGACGCAGATGGTAGTACGGAGAAAGCAAATACTGATGACAATGTATTGGGCGGCAGCTTCGCTTATGGCGTTAAGGCCGACGCGGTAAGAACCGAGCTTGAATTAAACCTGCATCAAAAAGCTGAAAAGAAACACGCTGCTACTGGTGAAGATGATGGTTCTTGGAAAAGCTCACTGGAAAACAACTCCATTATGTTGAACGCTTACTATGATATTGAGACGGGAACCAAATTTACGCCTTATGTCGGTGCCGGTGTCGGTTTGGCCCGCCTGAAAGCTAAAATAAAACAAGATGATGGGTCCGTTAGCAAAAGCGGCACAAATTTCGCTTGGCAGGTTGGCGCCGGCGTTGCTTATGCTGTGACAGACGACCTCTCTGTGGATCTGGGTTATAGATACACCGACTCTGGCGATGTTACCAAAAAAGGAGTTAGTGAGGACGGAGCATGGAAAACCAAATTTGATTCCTCTGCTCATGAGATTTTGCTTGGTGCCAGATACAGCTTCTAGTTTGACCAAAGCAAGTTTCGTTTCATAAAGTTTGAGGCGGGATGGCAGTATCCCGCCTTTTTTTTTGCTTTGCACATAACCTGCATTTTTGTGTTGTTTGCCACCGCCAAACGAGTATAATGGCGGCAACGATATTTTATTGCCGAGGAGAAAACCATGGATCCGCTGCTTTCCACTCTGTTGCCGCTTTTGTTCGTGTTCATTGTCTTTATCGCGATTCCGGGGTTTCGGATTGTGATGCAATATCAAAAAGGCATCGTCTTTACGCTCGGCCGCTATACCAGCACTCGCAATCCCGGTCTGCGTTGGATTATTCCCTATGTTCAAACGATGCAAAAAATTGACATGCGGATTATGACGGTCGACGTTCCCAAGCAGGAAGTCATGACCAAAGACAACATACCGGTCAATATCAACGCCGTCGTCTATTTTAAGGTAACCAACCCCGAAAACGCGGTTATTCAGATTTCCAACTACATTTTCGCCGTCATCCAACAAAGCCAGTCGGCGCTCAAAGACGTTATCGGAACCAACGATTTGGACACCATCTTGTCCGAGCGCAAACGCATCGGCGAAGAGATTAAAAACATCGTCGACCTTACCACCGACAAATGGGGAATTGACATTGAGGCAATCAACGTGCAGGAAATCGAGCTGCCCGAAGACATGAAGCGCGCCATGGCCAAACAAGCCGAAGCCGAGCGCAATCGGCGGGCGATGATTATCGCCGCGCAGGGCGAAGTGGAGTCGGCGCAAAAGATGCTTGAAGCCGCGCAAACCCTCGAGAAAAGTCCGGTTACCATGCAACTCAAAACCCTTCAGACAATCAAAGACATTTCGGCGGCGCCGTCACAAAAAATTGCCCTCTTTCCGCTGGAAATCGCCGGCTGGTTCGGCGGCAAAAAATAAATCATGTCCGCCCGTTCCTTAGCCACCCTGCTTCTGGATTGGTATGCCCGTTGCGGCCGCGATCTGCCATGGCGGACAAAAGGCGGCGCGCACCCCGACCCTTATGTGGTGCTGGTCTCCGAGTTTATGCTCCAGCAAACCACCGTCAAAACCGTCATCCCGTATTTTGCCCGATTTATGAGTCGTTTTCCGACGCTTAAATCCT
This sequence comes from uncultured Alphaproteobacteria bacterium, assembly GCA_947588275.1. Taxonomy (GTDB): domain Bacteria; phylum Pseudomonadota; class Alphaproteobacteria; order RF32; family CAG-239; genus CAZU01. The sequence continues at coordinate 2,694 of CANPYJ010000003.1, forward strand.
TGGCTGACGCTGACATCGAAGACGTCTATGCCTGCTGGCAAGGGCTCGGCTACTACACGCGCGCCCGCTCGCTGCACGCCTCGGCGCAAATGATTGCGGCCGCCGGCCAATGGCCGCAGACACCTGCCGAAGCGCTGCGGCTCAAGGGTTTCGGGAATTATACCGCGGCCAGTTTTGTAGCTCTGGCATTCAACCGTCCGGCCGTGGTGGTGGACGGCAACGTACGTCGCATTATGTGCCGGATGTTCGCCCTCAACCCCCAAAATTCCGACTTTGAAAACACTGTATTTAAATCCGCGGCCAAAATCTCCGATACCGAACACGCGGCCGATTACGCTTCCGCCCTTATGGATTTGGGCGCCTTAATCTGCACCCCAAAAAAACCGCAGTGTCGCGTTTGTCCGTGGCAGCGCCGCTGCCTCTCGGCCGGCCGACCGGACATTGAGCAAATTTTGCCTCATACCAAACCCGAAAAAAAGCTCAGATTCGGCACCGTGCGGCTCATTTTCAACCCTCGCGGCGAGGTTTTTATCCGTCGCCGCACCGAAAAAGGCCTGCTCTCCGGTCTGTGGGAATTTCCGTGGACGGACAACGAACCGCCTTTTGCCGCCGAGACTTGCGTCACTCACACCTTTACGCACATCCGCCTCACCCTCAGGCTCAGCGAACGCCGCGCCACCGCCGCGCCGACCGAAGGCGTCTTTGTATCGCCGGCCGAACTTGCCCGCTATCCCCTCTCTACCCTCATGAAAAAAGTTTGGCGCGCTCATCTCAAATCGGCGGCAAAATCTTAACAGATTCTTTTTGCTGGAAATTTTTAAAAAAAGGATTATAATATATTTCGTTATCCTTTTTAAGGGAGGATTCTATGGAGTATATCGAGACCACAATGGAAACACTCAAAATCCAGCATGCCGCGCTCGATTCCGCCATTCAGGAAGAAGAAAGCCACGTCTGGAAAAATATGATTCGAATAGAGCAGCTCAAGAAAGAAAAGCTCCGCAAAAAAGATGAGATGCTGCGCAGAACCTTGCAGGCTCAATAAACTCAAAAATTCCCAACCAAACGAAACGGCCTCGAAACGAGGCCGTTTTTCGTCGTCTTATTTTTTATAAATCGTCCGCGGCGCATTTTGACTAAGCAGCTTCTGCACATAACGCCCCTGATACAGGTTTATGCCCAGCGAATTCCCCGCCTCTATCGCCTGCGGATCGTCTATCCGACACAAAATCATCTTGGCGCGCTCGGAACGATTGACATAATCCATAAAATGCCCGTCTTCATTGACCACGTCCATAAAACTCGGATGCCAGATAATCTTCATCAAGTCGCAGTCCAAATTGGCGCGGTTCAGATATTTGAGCTTGTCAACCGTAATTCCGTCTATGCAGACCTTATAGCCTCGCGCCTTGGCAAACGTGCGCGCCAACACAAAGGCCTTGATGTCGCTGAATATGTCTACCAGCTGCAGCTCCAAAATAATCGTGGAGCGCATCGACACATTGATATTATCGTCAAACTCCAAAAAATCGTCGGACAAGATGGTCGAAACATTGATATTAATGCTGAAATTGCCGATTAGCGAACCATCGTCATGGCGGCTGATTGTCTCCATTACCCGCTTGTCCAAAGTCTCGCTCAAAGCCAAAAACAACCACGGATTAGACGTCAGGTCGACATCAGGCAGCAGCATGTCGCGCAAATCGGGAATAGCCACATACACTTCTTCAAACACGCGCTGCGGAGCCGATTTTCCGATAATGGCACAGACCGACTGTCGACGAATAAAGCTTGAAAAATCGGCCACCGACAAAATCTTTTGCACCTTGCCAAGCATTTCAGCCGTCAATCCGCGCTTGGGCCGGCGAGCCGAATTTCCCGAAGTCGCAGAAACCGCCGTAACCGTCGGTGCAACTGCCGCGGGGTTCTTTTGCGTTTCGGCAAGGTTCTTGACCAACTGCCACAACTCCACCGATTGCTGCGGCAGATTATAAATCGTGGCAAACCCGATGCCGGACAAATCGTCGGCGTCCTTAATCAGCGGATCGGTGTGAAACATAAACCGAACCTTCACCAAACACGACAAAATTTCATCGTGCATCCGCGGAGCAAACACAATAAGCATATCGTCGTTGCACAAAGAAAATATCTTAAAATCGTTGGAAAGCGTGACAAACATTTCTGTCATGGCGCGCCGAGTCATCACGTTCAGGCTGCCGGCCTGCAGTTTGTGCAGACTCAAAAGCAGAGCTTCGGCCTCAGATTTTCCTTGCTCTATTTTTTTCAAGAATTCAAATACTTGAAAATCCCGCCGCTCGGAATAATTGCCTTCCTGTGTACCCTCCGTCATCTCTCTATCCTAGCATTTTTTCCAGATATTCCTTTTGCGGACATTGTTCGCGGAATTGTCCGGCCACCAACCGCCGCCGTTTCAAACAATCAATCGCCGTACAGCCTTTTCCATTGGGGCATTGCGCCTTAATCAGCGAGATTTCGAGCGTGTCGATATACGGCCCCTGATAATTTTTGAGCCCATACCCCATGCCGAACCGCAACGCCTCAGCATCTGAACATTTGGCCAGAATGACATTGTCAACGCCAAACTCGGCAATAAATTTTTTGAAATCCTGATTGTTGGTATTATGAGCCGTCAGCGGCTCCCAAAAAAACTTGACCATGTCCGGCTGCAGCCGCATCACATTGAGCATATGCAAAGTTTCTATCGACATTCCGTCCAGCAAAACCAAATGCCCTTTTTGGTGCAGCAGATTCCGTACTTCAAAATACTGGTTCAGATTGTTCACGACATCCATCAGCTGCACTTCGGCAATGAGCGTATGCCCCTTGCTCAAGAACTTTTGCTCAAACGCCGTAAACTCCGGCGAATAAATTGTCGTCAAATTCAAATTCAAGCCGATTCGCTGCGGCCACCTGACAATATCGGCCGTCTCAAAAGAGGCCAATGTCTTTTTGTCGAGTTCCTGAGACAAATACAAAAAAAGCCATTTGTTTCCCGACAAATCGATCATCCGGTCATAGCGCCGGCTCAAGTCTTTGACCGCGACAAAAAATTCCTGAAACAATGTCTTAAAGTTATTGGCGCCCTCAATCCGCATAGCGCTCTGACGTTTAATTATCTGCGCAATATCAATGTTATTGAGGTGGGCAACCACGCCGTCAATCTCCGAGGCATCAACCGGCCGCCGCAAATCTTCATCTTCGGTCGTGGCGCCTTGCGTCATCAAGGCTTCAATTTGCTGATAAACTTTGGCAAAATCATCGGGAAAGTCATAAAGATGGGTAAATTCGGCGTCGCTGTCGCCGTTGAGCAGCGGGTCGGAGGCCAAGCCCAAGCGCAGTTTCCCGACCGCGTCTTCAACCTTTTCCGGCATAATATTGCGCCCCAAAATCACAAAGTCTCCGTTGCTCAGCACCACTACCGTTCCGTCAGCGGCATTGACCATATCTTCAAACATCTTGGCAATGATTTTCACAAACGAAGCGTGCCGGTTTTTGGGTTTGAGTTTAGAGACCGCCACATACAAAAGCGCATAAGCCGACTGGCTGCGGGAAACCCTGTTAAGAGAATCCAGCAAATATTTTTCCGCGCCGAAATTTCCGCCCTTGGCCATTACTCAGAGTCGCACCTTTCATTTACATTCTTAACCATAATAATCTCGCTTTGGCGCAAGAGCAAGCAAATATCTGCATTTTTCCTTATGAAATATTGTTGTTGCGTTTTTATAAACGGACTGATATACTTTGGAAAAATAATTTCAACATGATTGAGGGAAAAATGACGGCGCAAATAAAAATTTGTATGGGAAGCTCCTGTTTTGCCCGAGGCAATTCCAAAAACCTGCAAATCATCCAGCAGTTTCTGGAAAAAAACGGTTTGGAAGCCGAGGTCGAGCTTTCCGGTTTGCGCTGTTGCGACAATTGTTCCAAAGGCCCCAACATCAATATTGACGGCACCGAATACAACAATATTGACAGCGGCACCCTGCCCGACATTTTGGAAAAACATTTCAACCTCAGTCGCTGATACGAACCTGCCTTCCTTGGGAATTTGAACAAATATGTCAAATCGAGACTATCCGCTTCATACTGTCAAAACCGATTGTCAGGACTGTTACAAATGCGTGCGCCGCTGCCCTGTCAAAGCCATCAAAATTGAAGACAATTCGGCCATGATTGTGCCGGAGCTCTGCATTGCCTGCGGCATCTGCTATCGGGTTTGTCCGGCCAAAGCCAAGCAACCGCGCGGCGACCTGAGCCGCGCCAAATATCTGGTCTCGCAGAACAAAAAAATTTATGTTTCGCTGGCGCCTTCATGGATCAGCGAGTTTCCCGAATATACCGCCGGCCAGCTGATTGCCGCCATTCGCCGCCTTGGCATCTGCGGCGTCAGTGAAACCGCCTTGGGCGCCCAGGAAGTTACCAGCCGGACGGTAGAAATTTTGCGTGATTCGGCCGCCAAAGGCGAAAACAAACTTTTTATCTCCACCGCCTGTCCGGCCGTGGTTGAATATGTCGAAAAATACCTGCCCGATCTGGTACCCTGCCTCACGCCGGTATTGTCGCCCCTGCTGGCTCACTGCCGAATAATCAAAGAAAAATTCGGACCCTCTGCCGAAACCTTGTTTATCGGCCCCTGCATTGCCAAAAAACTCGAAGCCGACCGCCATCCGGACCTTTTGAGTTTGGCCATCAGCTTTGCCGACTTGCGGCAATGGCTCAAGGAAGAAAACATCAATCCGGCAGCGCTCACGCCGGGAGTATACGACACTTTTGTCATCGACAAAGCGCAGGAAGGCACCATCTATCCGCTAGAAGGCGGCATGCTTGAGACGATTCGGGCTTATCGACCGGACAATGTCTACGCCGCGCAGATTACCGGCATTATCAACATCCAAAAAGAATTGACCGCTTTTGACGCGAATTCTTTAGACCGTCCCGTATTTTTGGAATGTTTGGCCTGCTATGGCGGATGTTTGGCCGGCCCCTGCACGGTCAACCGGCAAGCCGGTCTGCAAAAACGCCTGCAAATTGTCAATCAGGCGCCGTTTAGCGAAGAATCCGGCAAACGCCGGCCGCAATACAACATTTTTGCGGCCTACACGCCGCAACCTCTGGCCGAAGAAGAACAGTTTTCGGACGCCGATATCCGCCAAGCGCTGATGAAAATCGGCAAATTTTCGGTTGAAGACGAACTCAACTGCAACGGTTGCGGCTATGACACCTGCCGCAATTTTGCCCGTGCTCTGCTTTGCGGCAAAGCTGAGCCCGAAATGTGCGTTTCGCACATGAAACAACAGGCGCAGCGCAAAGCCAACGCTCTTATCCGCTGCATTCCGTCACCGATTGTGATTGCCGATTCCAAGCTCAACATTATCGAGTATAACGACCTTTTCCGCGATGCTTTCTGGAACGAGGAAGAACACGCCGAAATATACGATTACAACAATCTCCGCGGCGCCAACCTGCGCGACTTCGTCAGCTTTACCAACCTTTTCTCGGCCTCGCTGGAACTCAAACAAGACATTCACAAAGAACATGTCCGGCAAGACGACAAAACTTATGACGTGGTTGTCTTTAACATTGACAACAAACAAAGCGTGGGCGGCATTATTGAAGATGTAACCAACGCCGAAGTGCACAATGAGCAGATTGCCGCCAAAGCGCGCGAAGTCATTCGCAAAAATCTGGCCACCGTACAGCAGATTGCCTGCACTCTGGGTGAACACATGGCTGAAACCGAAGTTTTGCTGCGTTCCATTGCCAAGGACTATGCGGCGGAAGACGCCGAAGCCGAAAAACTAAAGTTCCATACCAACTCGACTGAAGGAAAGCTGTCCCGATGAGCGATTCTTTGTTTATAGAAATCGGCACCGCGCAACAGCAGAAATACGGTGAGGACTGTTACGGCGACACCATATATTCCAAAAAAATACCGGATGAACGCCGTATTATCTCGATTTTGTCCGACGGCTTGGGCAGCGGCGTCAAAGCCAACATTTTGTCATCCATGACCACGCGCATGGCCATGAAGTTTGTAGAAAGCAACATGGAGCTGGCGCATTCGTCCGACATTATAATGGATGCTCTGCCCATATGCCAAATCCGCAAAATCAGCTATGCGACTTTTTCGGTTGTTGACACCGAGCTCGATGGCAAAACCCGCGTATTTGAAATGGACAATCCGCCGTTTATGATGATTCGCAACGGTCGGCCGGTCAATGTGCGTTGCCGTGCCATATCTTCCGAAAAATGGAAAAACCGCACAATCAATATCTCGCAGATAACCAATCAGGAAGAAGACCGCCTGATCCTCATCTCGGACGGCGTCAGTCAGGCCGGCATCGGCAATCATAAATACCCGCTCGGCTGGCAGCGTCAAGGATGTCTGGACTTTGTATTGGAAAAAATCCGCAAAAATCCGCACGTCTCGGCCGCCGAACTGGCGCAGAACATTGTCGGCGAAGCGCTGAACAAAGAGGTCAACCGTCGTGCCGGTGACGACATCAGCTGCGTAGTGCTGTATTTTCGTAAACCGCGCAAACTTCTGGTTTTGAGCGGCCCGCCGTTTGACGAAAGCCGCGATCGGGAATATGCCGAACTGGTGTCGGATTATGACGGCAAAACCGCTATTTGCGGCGGCACTACGGCGAACATCGTGGAACGCGAACTGTGCCTCAAATGTGTCATCGACAAGACCTCTATTGATCCTAATATTCCAATGTGTTCAATTATGGACGGCGTCGATTTGGTCACGGAAGGAATTTTAACCTTGACTGATGTGTACCGTATGCTAAAAGAAGGCATAGACACAGACCGAAACAACGGCGCCACGCGGTTGGCAAGACTGCTTTTGGACAGCGACCGCATAGATTTTGTGGTCGGCACCAAAATCAACATTGCCCATCAGGATCCGAACTTACCGATGGAACTGGAAATCCGCCGCAATATTATTAAAAATATCATTCGTATCCTGCAGGAAAAATACCTCAAGGAAACAAGTGTCAGATACATTTAGAAAGGACTGGAGCCATGAACAAAATCAAAATCAGAATTTGTGTCGGAACTTCCTGTTTTGTAATGGGATCGGCGCAGATACAATCGCTAGAATTTAACGCCCCGGCCGATATCGCCGACCATATTGAGATTGTAGAAGAGCGCTGTATGGGCTTGTGCCGCGAAATCGCAGTCAAGCATAATCACGGCCCTTTCGTTTTTGTAGATGATGAATTGATTGAAAGCGCTACATACGAAAAAGTTGTCGCCAAAATCCGTGAAAAATTAAAAAAAATATCATAAGGCCTTATAAGAACGATGTTGATACCTAAAAATAACGCCAACTTAATGAGAACAAAAATTTTAGTCCGGTTGGCCTCCAGTTATCTGGAAAACAAATTTGCCGAAGCAGACCGAATCCCGCTTGAACTCCGCCCCAAAGACGGCGAGGTCAGCCGCTGTTGCGTTTATAAAGACCGCGCGGTTCTCAAATACCGTTGCATGGCCGGCTTGGGACATTGTCCCGACGAAGAGACCGACGAGCTGACCACCCTCAAGGAATATGGCCAAAAAGCTCTGGAACGGCGTGCGGCACCCAAAAACAAACTTTCGGTCATCGACATCGCTTGCTCTGCCTGCATCAAATCGCAATACGTCATCACCAACGTCTGCCGCGGCTGTTTTGCTCAGCCCTGCCGATTGAACTGCCCCAAAGAAGCCATTTCAATTGTCAACGGGCAAGCTCACATTGATCCGTCCAAATGCGTTAACTGTGGCAAGTGTTATGAAGTCTGTCCCTACCACTCGGTCGTCAAAATTCCGGTTCCCTGTGAGGAAGCCTGTCCGGTCGGCGCCATCAGCAAAGACGAGTTCGGCAAAGAGCATATTGATGCCGAAAAATGCATTTCCTGCGGCCGTTGTCTGGCTTCGTGCCCGTTCGGCGCGGTAGTCGAACGTTCGCAAATGATTGATGTGATGCGCGAAATCAAAGAGACCGACAAAAAGGTTGTGGCCATGCTTGCGCCGGCTGTTGCCGGACAATTCTCCAGCTCTCTGGAACATTTGGCCGGCGCGCTCAAAGCTTTCGGTTTTGCCGATGTTGTGGAAGTTGCGGTTGGTGCCGACATCACCACGCAAAAAGAAGCCGCCGAATTTGTGGAGCGTATGGAAGCCGGCAAACCGTTTATGACAACCTCTTGCTGTCCGGCTTATTATCGTGCGGCACAAATTCATATTCCGGAAATCCGCCCGTTCGTCTCAGACACCAAAACCCCGATGTATTACACCGCCGAACTTCTCAAACAAGAACATCCCGACTGCGTGGCTGTCTTTATTGGCCCTTGTTTGGCCAAACGGGCCGAAGCCGAGTACGACCCGCATGTCGACTATGTGCTCACGTTTGAAGAATTAGGCGCCATGTTGGTGGCGGCCGGCATCAATGTTGATGATTGCCCGGAAGTTTCGTTTGCCCAAGTTTCGCATGCTCAGGGACGCCAATTTCCGATCAGCGGCGGCGTTGCCGGTGCAGTGGCCAGTCTGGTGGGCAGCAAAGTCGACATTCGCCCCGAAAAAATTGACGGTCTCACCAAAGATAACATCAAGCTGCTTAAACGCTATGCCCTAAAAGGCGGTGAAAACAACATGCTTGAAGTTATGTGCTGCGAAGGCGGCTGCGTTTCGGGTCCGGGCTGCATTGCCCTAAGCAAAAAAGCCGCGCGCGCAGTTGAAGCCTATGCCCAAAGCGGCGATTCGCTGACCGTTGACAAAAAAGCCGAGTAATCACTCTTTGCCGATGTTGATGTTGCGGTTGATGTTGACCGAAAGGATAATTCCAAATCCGGCCATCACCGAAAGGATGACCGTGCCGCCATATGAAATCAGCGGCAAGGGCACACCGACAACCGGAATCAAACCGAGCACCATTGAGATGTTAATCATAACATACAAAAAATAATTGGTTGCCAACCCGATTGCCGCCAATTTGCCGAAATAATTGGCACTCCGCAGCGCAAAACCGAAACTATAGGCAATCAGCAGCACATTGAGCAGCACCACAAAAACGGCACCGATCATTCCAAACTCTTCCGACAACATCGTAAAGATAAAATCGGTGTGTTTTTCGGGCAAAAAGTTAAGATGGCTTTGCGTGCCCTTCAAAAAACCTTTACCAAACATTCCGCCGGCTCCCAACGCGATTTTAGACTGGATAATATGATATCCGGCACCCAGCGGATCACGTTCCGGATTCAAAAAAGTCAGCACCCGATTTTGCTGATATTCATGCAGCAGTTTCCAGACAATCGGCAGACTGATTAGCCCGCCCAGCAGCACAATGCCAAACTTCCACAACTGCACGCCGATGGCAAAAAACATTGCGCCGGCCGTAAAGATAAGCATCAGCGCCGTTCCCAAATCAGGCTGCGTCAACACCAAAAACGCCGGAAACATCACCATTAAAATCGGCGCAATAATCCCTTTGATCGATTCGATGTTTTGCAGCGAAGAAGAGTGAAAATAGCGCGCCAAAGCCAACACCAAGGCAATTTTCATCAATTCGGACGGTTGCAATTTTATAAATCCGAGATTAATCCAGCGCTGCGCTCCCATTCCGATATGTCCGCCGATTTCCACCGCAATCAGCAGTCCCAGCGTCACAAAATAAAAGACATAGGCATAACGCATAAAAAACCGCACGTCTATCAGCGCCAAGGTCAGCATCACGCAAAGCCCCAAACCAAAGCGCAAAAGCTGTTGCAAAGCCCACGGATGCCAGCTGCCGTTGGCGGCCGAATACAACATAACCACCCCGAGCGAGGCCAAAATCAAAATAATCAAAATGTAAGCCATACTCAAATTTTGCAGCTTTTCGCGAAAAGTCGGCGGTTGGTTTTTAAAACTGGTTTCATAAAACTTATACATTGGCTTAATCTTTCGCTTTTAAAGGCTGTTGTTCAAGTTTCAGGGCTTCAAGCAGAAGCTTGCCGCCAATCGGCGCGGCAACGGCCGAACCGCCGCGGCCGTGTTCCACCAGCACCACAACCGCATAACGCGGATTTTCTTGCGGCGCATACCCGACAAACAACGCATGATTACGATATTTCCATGGCAAATCTTCTTGTCTGACAATACCGCTTTGGCGTTCTTTCATCGTAATCCGGCGAACCTGCGTCGTTCCGGTTTTGCCGGCCATTTTCATACCCTTATAATCAAATCTTGAGCCAAAAGCCGTTCCCCCCGGAACATTAACCACGTCAAACATTCCTCGCTTGACCAAAGCCACATTTTCCGAGCTGACCGGAAGCTTTTTGAGCTCCGGCCGGTCATCGCCGGCCGGTATAAAGGTCGGCGTCACCTCATACCCGCCGTTGGCAATGCGCGCCGTCATTGTGGCCAACTGAATAGGCGTGGTCAAAATATACCCCTGCCCAATTCCGGAAATCAAACTTTCGCCCGTTTGCCAAGGCTCGCCAAACCGTCTGAGTTTCCAGTCCGTATCCGGAATAAGACCGGCTTTTTCGTTTTCCAGACCGATATCCACGACCTGTCCCATTCCAAACCGCCGAGCCATTTCGGCAATTTTGTTAATTCCGAGTTTCTGCGCTGTCTCGTAAAAGAAAATATCGCACGAATGCTGCAACGCCTGTACGACGTCAATATATCCGTGCCCACCCTCTTTCCAGCAATGAAAAGCATGGTTTCCCAAAAACATTTTACCGGCACAAAAACTCCGACTTTGCGGTGTGATTACGCCGCTTTCAAGCGCGGCCAAAGCCACCACCATCTTAAAAGTCGACCCCGGAGAATATTGTCCGGACACGGCTTTGTTCATCAGCGGTTTGCGCTCATTTTCATTAAGCTCCGTCCAATCCTGCACCGACAGTCCCTGCGTCAGCAAATTCGGATCATAAGCCGGCACCGACACAAAGGCCAAAATTTCGCCGCTGTTAACATCAAGCAAAATCGCCGCACCGCTTTCTTCGCCAAACAATTCATAAGCTTTTTTTTGCAAGCGGGCATCTATGGTCAGGTCAATCCTGTCTCCGGGTATTCCGTCTTCACGCTCAATCTCTTTCATTACCCGGCCGAAAGCGTTAACTTCAAGCTTGAGGTTGCCGCCGCGGCCGCGCAGCTTTTTTTCAAACAGCTTTTCGATTCCGGCCTTGCCGATTTTAAACCCCGGAACTTCCAGCAGCGGATCATCCTTAACGTCATTTTCCGACACCGAAGACACATACCCGATAACATGCGCCGCCTCTTTGCCGACGGGATAATCGCGGCTCAGGCCTTCGTCTATGATAATCCCCGGCAAATCCGGCGCATTGAGTTGGATTCGCGCCACTTCTTCCCAGCTCAGATTATCCTTAATCTTAACCGGCACAAAACTGCGATTTTTTTTCAAGTCTTTTTTTATACGCTCTTCCTCGGCTTCCGACAACGGCATAATTTTCTTAAACGCGTCCAGCGTAGCCTGCACGTTGGGCGTCTGTTCGGCCACCATCATGGCCTGAAAGTTCTGCCGATTGGTTGCCAAGAGTTCGCCGTTGCGATCATAAATCCGTCCACGCGGCGGAACCAAAAGGCGGGTAGAAATTCGATTTTCATCTGCCAGCATCTTATATTTATCGGCCTGATAAACTTGCAGATAATATAGTCTGAAAATCAGCAGCAACAGCAAAAAAAGCTGCACGCCGCCCAAAATCAGCGACCGCGAAATCAGCACTTTTCCTTTGTCGTTGTCGCGGTTCATCAGACGTCGTCCTGTATCAAATTATTTTGCACAAACGCCAGCAGCAGCGACACCAGCGGATAAACGGCAATCGTAACCATATAGCTGAAAAACATCAGCGACGGCGGCAAAAAATGGCTGTAATAAATAGAAACCACCAAATATCTTACAAACATCGTCAGCAGCAGCAACAGCGCGAACCCATACCACAAGACGATAAACGGTTTGGCATTTAAAAGCCGCGAAGTATTGTTAACCAAAACATACATGAGCAGCATTTCCAATATGTTTGACCCCAGCGGCGACGTACTAATAACATCGTCCAGCAGCCCCAGACAAAACACTGAAACCAGATTAAACAAATCAGGACGGTGTTGAAGCCAAAAATACACGCAGGCGGCACCGATTGCCGGCCGCAGACTGCCCCAAAACACCACGTTAAGCGGCGCATACGAAAACAGAACCAAAACCGCCGAAACCAAAAATGGCAACCGACGCTTAAATATCAAGACAAGATTGTTTCCCAGCCCTTCGCTCATTTTCGCTTATCCTGAGGCTGATCCTGCAAAATCCCATCAAGACCGTAGTCCACCAGCTTTACGTACTCAATCTGTTCCAAGTTGCTGAACGGTTTGACCACAATCTCGCCCTTGCTGGCGCTGACAACTTTGCCCACCGGCAAACCGGCCGGAAACACGCCGGCCACGCCGGAAGTAACGATTCGGTCACCGACATTGATTGTCGTGTCAAGCGGAATAAAAATCAACTTGGGCGACATTGTGTTGTCTCCCGACAAAATACCGCGCACACGTTTTTTTTCCACCATCACCGGAATTTTGGAGTTAATATCGGTAATCAAAATAATTTTGGCATAACTGCCGCTCACCTGATCAACCCGTCCGACCACTCCTTTATCCGACAACGCCGCCTGCCCTTTGCGCACCGAATTTTCGCCGACATATGCAATCATTGCATGAGCGAAGGCGTCACTTTCTTCGGCAATTACTCGCGCCGTCACAAAATCGGCCTGCGGCGGCGTCACATAATTCAGCAAATCGCTCAGAAGCTTATTCTCGATTTCCAGCGCGCGAAAGCGGTCATAAATCATGTTCAAGCGATGATTCTCTTCCCGCAAGCGGATATTGTCATGATGAATTCTCTGTAAATCTCGGACGGAATCATAACTTTGGGCAATTAGTCTGGCCGGCATGACCAACACATCTATCAGCGGCGAGACGATACCGGTAGTTACGCTGGAAGCACGATCGGCAATTTCGCTGTCGGTTTTGCTGATGAGCATCAGTACGAACGCGGCCAAAAACAATATAACCAGCGCAAATTTCCGAACCAGCAGGCGGATGTGGCTCAACCGAAAAAACAAACTTCTGCGCCTACTCATATCTTGTTCCCGACCTTTAATTTTCACAAAGAAGCCAGCTTGGGGGAAACACCCTTCTGCCGGCTCCAGACTTCAATCATTTTCAGACGGCGGCAAAGCATTTTTGCCGTCCCGCCGTCCGCATATCAATACATGGTAGAAAGAATCGTTTTCAACTTATCGATTTCTTCCAACGCTTTGCCTGTTCCCTTAACCACGCAGGCCAACGGGTTTTCGGCGATTGAAACCGGCAGTCCGGTTGCGTTGCGCAACACCTGATCCAGATTGCTCAACAACGCGCCGCCGCCGGTCAGCACGATGCCTTTGTCGACAATGTCCGCCGCCAGTTCCGGTGCCGTGTATTCAAGCGCCACCTTCACCGCCTCAACAATTTGTGCCACCGGTTCGGCCAAGCTCTCGGCCACTTGCCGCTCAGAGATGACAATCTCTTTCGGCACGCCGTTCATCAAGTCGCGTCCCTTAATCTCAAAGGTGCGGCCGTCGCCTTTTTCGGGTGCGCAGGCCGATCCGATCTCCTTTTTGATTCTCTCTGCGCTGCCTTCGCCGACCAACAGATTGTGATTGCGGCGAATGTAGCTGATGATGGCGGCGTCCATCTTATCGCCGCCGACGCGCACAGAACGAGCATAGACAATGCCGCCCAAAGACAACACCGCCACCTCGGTCGTACCGCCACCGATATCCACCACCATGGAGCCGGTCGGTTCGGTCACCGGCAAATCGGCGCCGATAGCGGCGGCCATCGGTTCCTCAATCAGCCAGACTTTGCGTGCCCCGGCGGCTTCAGCCGATTCCTGAATGGCACGACGTTCGACCGCGGTTGAACCGGACGGCACGCAGACGATGACCATCGGCGAAGCAAAAGTGCGCCGATTATGCACTTTGCGGATAAAATATTTAATCATCTCTTCAGCAATTTCAAAATCCGCAATAACGCCGTCGCGCAACGGACGGATAGCGTGAATGTTGCCCGGCGTACGCCCGAGCATCTGCTTGGCTTCGTTGCCCACCGCCAGCACTTGCTTTTTGCCGCGATACTCCTCAATTGCCACCACCGACGGCTCATTCAGCACAATTCCTTTGCCCTTAACATAAACCAACGTATTGGCGGTGCCCAAATCGATTGCCATGTCGGCAGACAGCCACCCCATAATTTTTGAAAGCATTTTCAATCTCCGAATTAAACTCAGTTATTAGTAAATTTTTATAACGATAATATTTACTGTGCAAGTGCAAATTGCTTTGTTAACAGTCAAATTGCATTGTTTCATAGCAGCTGTCCAACGTAACCTCAGCCGGCAGTTTGTTGCGAAACCAAGTCCGCTGCCGTTTGGCATATTGGCGGGTATGAAGTTTGGCCAGTCTGACAGCCTCTGCCAGAGGAATTTGTCCGCGGACAAAAGCGCCGAGCTCCGGCACGCCCAGCATTTTCATAGCCGGCAGATCAGCGGCCAAATTCATTTTCACAAGCTGTCTCACTTCATCCAGAGCGCCGTTTTGCATCATTTGATCAAACCGCCGAAAACAGCGTTCGTCAAGCTCTTGAACGGGCGGCACAAACTTAATCACGCGGAACTTGGCCTCCGGAAGTTTGCGAATCAGCGGTCGCTTAAACCATTCGGCAATCGATTCGCCGGTTTGCAAAAATATTTCTGCCGCCCGCCGCACCCGCGTCGTATCATTTTGGCGCAGCATGGCTGCGGCGCGCTCATCGTGTTTGCACAAAAAAGCATAAATATCGGGCATTGCGGCCACTTGCCGGCGAACCTCGGTGGTGGCTTCCGGAATCGGCGTGGTGCCGTTTATCAAATTATCAATATAAAAACCCGTGCCGCCCGCGACTATCGGCACCCGCCCGCGTTTCCAGACATCGCGGATGACGGCCGCCGCCAAATTCAGCCAATCCACCACGGTGCCTTTTTGAGCCGGCGGATAAATCTCATAAAGATGATGCGGCACCAAAGCCTTGTCTTCAGCGCTCGGCGCCGCCGACAAAACCGGCGTGCCGGCATAAATCTGCATCGAGTCGGCATTAATGATTTCGCCGCCGAACTTCTGCGCCAATTCCAAAGCCAAAGCCGACTTGCCGCAAGCCGTCGGACCGGCCGCCACAATCACGTCAAAATCACCGACAGACTCAAGTGTCAGCACCGTTTTTCCTTTCCTCAACCGCCAACCGGCCGGCAACAAGCCTGCTCAACCAGCATCTCGCACAAATCATCATAACCGATGCCGGCATATTGAGCCTGTTCCGGCACCAGCGACAGCGGAGTCATTCCGGGATGCGTATTGATTTCCAAAAGTATCGGGCCGTCAACCGGATTATACCGCACATCAATACGCGAAACCCCGCGGCAGCCAAGCTTTTGATGCAGCAGTTCAGCCCATTTTTTGCAAGTTTCCGCCGCTTCGGACGGTATTTCGGCGGGCAGGACATGCTCTGTCATGCCGCCGGTATACTTAGCTTTGTAGTCATAAAAATTCTGTTTGGGACGCATTTCGGTCACCACATAAGCTTTGCCGTCAATGCAGCTTACCGTCAGTTCTTTGCCGGCAATAAACCTTTCGACCAGAATTTCCTCGTTTTCATTGTCATAATGCACCTGTTTCAGGTCTTCGGGAGAGCGAATGATAAACACGCCCACACTGGAACCGTCGCTCACCGGCTTCAGGACATAAGGCATCGGAATGTCGGTGCCGAATTTCCAAAAATCTTTCACCCGCAGCCGTTCGGCCGGCGCCACCGCAATTCCGCAGGCGGCGGCAATCTGTTTGGTCAGCTCCTTGTCCATGCCCAGCAGCGCAGCGCGCATTCCCGAATGCGTATAAGGAATTTGCATCACATCCAAGAAACCCTGAATCTCGCCGTCTTCGCCCCAGTTTCCGTGCAAAGCCACAAACACCGCGTCAGGTTTTTGCTCCAGCACAAGGGCGGCCAGCCGGCGGCCGTCGGTCAAATCGTGTTCAATCACGTCATAACCCTTGCGACGCAGAGCCTCGGCCACGCCTTTGCCGGTGATGAGGCTGATTTCGCGCTCATGCGAAAAGCCGCCCATCAAAACCAAAATTTTTTTAGACATTTTTAAATCCTTTAAATTATAAATTTTTGTATTAGTGTACCGCCAATGTTTTAAAGAAAGAATAAGATTATGAAAAAATTTTTGTTGTCTGCGGCTTTGCTGTTTGTTTTTCCGGCCTTGGCGCACGCTGTCGGCATGGCTCACGAATTTGCCGTTGACATCGGCCCGTTTGCGGCGGCGGAAGCGTCCTTCTCCTACAATCTTCAATCAAATTCCTACGCCGTCAGTTCGCATGCCGAAACGGCCAATTTGTTTGACGCCTTATACCCTTTTCGGGCAGACTATCACGCGGCCGGCATCATAAAAAAAAGCGGCCTTGTTTCAACGTCTTATTCCTACAAGTCCCGTTCCCGTTTCAACACCCGCACCAAGCAAATCGTCTATTCTCCCGACGGCACGCCGCTTTACCGCCTAAGCGGCAAAAACGGCAAACAAAAGAAAGTTGACATTGCCGACAATCCGAACTACGGCGGCACCACCGATTTGCAAACGGTTTTTGCCGAGCTTGCGGACATTTATCTCAAAACCGGCTCTTGCCGCGCCAAAATGCAGGTTTTTGACGGCAAACGGCGCTTTGACGTCATTTTTGAAGACCTCGGCTCCGACACCCTGTCATCAATTGAGAACTCGCCTTATTTCGGCGCGGCACACAAATGCTCAATGTATATTGACAAACTGAATGAAGACGGTGACGATATGTTGTGGCAGCTCACCTCTGAAAAACCGATATATTTTTGGCTGATGACCCAAAACAAACTGCCCTTTATCGCCCGCATCAGCATCGCCGAAACACCGCTTGGCGAGCTCACCGCTTATACCCGCCGCATTACTCCGAAGGATTAACCCATGCTTGCACGCTCAGAACTTCTGCTTCCCGCCGGTTCGCTGGTCAAACTCAAAACCGCCGTTTTGTATGGGGCCGACGCCGTCTGCGCCGGCCTGCCGGACATGAGTCTGCGCGCTCAAAGTCAGTTCAGTCTGTCTGACTTGGAAGACGGTTTGTCTTATGTCCGCGCCAAAGGCAAAAAAATTTATCTGACTCTCAACTTGTTTATGCACAATCGCGACACGGCCAAACTTCCGGACTTTGTCAAAACCCTGCGCCGCCTGCATCCGGACGGCGTGCTGGTGGCTGATCCCGGAGTTTTTCAATATTTGCGCGACAATGCGCCGGAACTGAATCTCTTTGTTTCGACGCAGGCCAACATTTGCTCGGCGCAGGCCGTCAAATTTTGGCAGGCGCAGGGAGCCAGGCTATGTGTGCTGGGACGCGAGGTTTCTTTTGCCGAGATGCGGGAGATTCGCGCCGCCTGTCCCGATATTTTGCTTGAAAGTTTCATTCATGGCGCGATGTGCATGTCTTATTCCGGACGCTGCCTGATTTCCAACTACTTGGCCGACCGCAGCGCCAATCAGGGCAAATGCGCCCATTGCTGCCGCTGGCACTACAAATTGCGCCTGCGTTTCAAAGACGGCACAATCAAAGACTTGGAGCTGAACGACGACAACAAAAACATGTTTGAGTTTTTGCTGGAAGAAGATTTTCGCCCCGGCGAATATTATGAACTGGCAGAAGACCCGCACGGCGGCTATTTTCTAAACTCCAAAGACTTGTGCCTGCTGCCGCGCCTGCCGGACATTTTGGCATTGGGCATCGACTCGCTCAAAGTCGAGGGCCGCAACAAAACCGAATATTATGCCGCGGTTGTGGCGCGCGCCTACCGCAGCGCCATAGACGATTGGTACAAAGCGCCCGAATCTTGGGATTATAAGCCTGCTTTGGCCGAGCTTTACACGCTGCAAAACCGCGGTTATTGCCTTGGTTTTCATGACGGGCGGCTGACCGCCCTTGAGCAAAATTACGACTACACGCGCACTTTGGGAGACTGGCTTTTTGCCGGCTCCATTGTCGAGTGGCAGGGAGACGACGCCATATTTGAACTGCGCAACTGCGTTGAAGCCGGCGAAACAATCGAATTTTTGCTTGCCCGAGGGCTTCAAACCCTCTCTCTCGCCCTTTCTCAATTTGAAGACGCCCAAAGCGGCGAAATCACAACCAAGGTTTCGGCCGGACAAGGCAAAAAAATCCGCCTGCGTCCGCAGGTTTGGCCTCTGCCTTTGGCCGAAGTCAAATCTATGCTCCCGCAATATACGGTGGCACGCAAACACGCGCCTTTGAGCGGCGAACCGCGGCGGCTTCTGGATGCCAAAAAAGCCGAATTTTCCAGGGCTCTGGCCTAAAACTTCGCATTCAATCCTCCAATCTTAACTTTTTGTTAATTTCTGTCAAAAATTTTGCTTAAGCCGTTCTTTTTTTGTTGCGCGGTTCGGTAAAATATGATATAAATATAATTGTAACAATATTATCTTTGGATGTCATTTTTATTATAATTAAAAATTTTTGCTTTTCATAGTGCTCTTTAGACTAACGTGTCTAATAAGTCTTTGAATTGAATTGATTTTAGTTTTAGTAAAGAGGAATGCCAAAGATTTTTCTAACGTGAAAAATTAAATAAAATAATAACAGAAACTCCTGCAACCGAATGGAATATTTAACCCGAATCTTATATAATCCAGAGCAATAGCGGCTCACAAAGGCGAAGAACAGTAACCTTTGACGGATATGCGGATTTGGCGGCGATGTTTTGTTTGGATGGAGCTACTTAAAGTGGGAAGATGTCTTTGATATTCATGCCCACAAACTAAATTTCTATGGTACGCTTAAATGTTTTCGTTGCTATGTTAATGTCTGTCGTTCTTTTGGCAACTTCTTGCTCGAAAGACGATGAATTCGTTAATCTGTCCGCCAACGGATATGTTAACGAATATGGTCAGGATCCTGAAGATCCTAGTTATTCTTTTTTTACGGAGCATGTTGACGTTGTTGCTGCAGATACACTGTGGGATAACCACAATGCTTGGGTGGTCGACAACCTCAGCCAAGAAGCTTCGGCAAAACAAGAATACAGTGCCAAATATGCAGCGAAATACGATTCTATCGTTGCTGTAGATTTTGGCGCTGTAAAAACCCTCGAAAATCTCACGATAGCTTATAAGAATGGCTACTTCGATGTCAATGGCAACACTATTACGGCATCGTTGGAAATGGTCAAAGCTCCTGAAGAAGTCTATTTTAGCCTTAACGGGAAAACTTACAGCTATCCGAAAGATTTGAAAATTTGCCAGCCGACGATTACTCGTCTGGAGACCGGCAAAGCAAACGGCGACAAACTCAATGGTAACATTGTAGTTGTTGTCGATGGTGAAGAATACAGCCTGTCTGTTGAATTCATCATTGATGAGGGTGCAGAGCCGCAGGAGCCGGAACATAACTACGGTTATGAGTGGGACGACCACGCAACGCTGACGGGTGAAAATGAAGCTAGTGTTAACATTTATCCTACTGTGGATGGTGAACGCACTGGAGACGTTGAAAGCCTGAAAGCAAACGTATCTTTCACATTAAAAGCCGGCGCCGAAATTGTTAAAGAGTCAAAGGAAACTTTAACTCTTTATAACACAACGGCAAACCTCACTTCGACGAGCGCATCGTTCAAATATCAATTAGGAGGAGAATCCTTCTCTGATAATTGGACGGTAAATACGCCTGCCGAAGTTACCTTCGTTCTTCCGAACGATGAAACGATTAGTCTTCCTTTGAAGGCTAATTATGAAGTTCGTTCAGAAGGACTTAGCCGCAACGGTGAAGTTTACAGCAACAACGCTTCGTTGTACGCTGACAACTTCAAAGTTGATTCTGACGTGCAGATTATAAGAATCAGCACTCCGGAACCGGAAGAACCGACCTACAAAGGCTACAAAGTAGCTTATGCAGATCAGTGGGCTATCACCAGAATTTTCAATCAGGCAGGCAACGCCTCTTTGGTTGTTTTGGTAGGTGCTCTGGAGAACATTGAGAATGGTGACATAGTTGCCGTTCACTATGTTCTGGAAGGTTCCAGCAACCAACTTCCGGATCAACTTGAAAAAGTTGGCAAACCGGCTGACGGTAGTCTGCCGTTCAGTATGCGTTTCAATTCCGCAGCAAATCGCTGGGAGTATGGAATGCAGATGGGAACCAACCGCGATGTGAAACAGTCTACTCAGTTCGCTTATTGGAACTGGAGCAAGACTGCAACACAGTTGATGTCCAACACCACCGTAACCGACTTGCTCGGCGAAGGTATCGTGTGGTACAACGACGGTCGTGTAGCCCAAAACGGCAAATTGTCTTTCTCATACAAGGGACAGACCATCGTTATCGTTGACGACGTTAAATAATCCAGCGAAATAAAAAATTTAAAATCAATCAATTTCAATAGACTTAAAACCCCTATTACATGGATAGGGTCTCCGTCGAGTCTCCCAGCGTTTGGGTTCTTAGACGGAGAAAATTCAACATTATGAAAAATTTAAAAAATACTTTAGCAGTGATCGCATTAACAATAGTTTCTATAGTAGCTAACGCTCAAGATGGCAAAGCCGTCTTAATGAATGGTAATCATCATTTCTTTGGCGCTGTCAAAGGAGGAGTGATTTCGTTCAGCGAAAGCACCATGGGCGAAGCCGGAATAGAAGCTGGTTGGACGCTTGGTCGTTGGCAACTGGGTGCTGAATATGGGCATACTTTTGGCAAGGACGAAGAAGACAGATCACACGCCGGGTTATTCGGACGTTTCAGCTTGGTGGGCAACCCCAACGCAAAAGTACGTCCGTATGTAGGTCTTGGCGCAGGTATGGGTTCTCAACCTCGTTATTCGTACTACGGAACCGCCATTGACGGTAAGGGTACAAATTACGATGTAAACGTTGACATGGTCACGTTTGCAAAAGATTACAACTGGAATTTCCAGTGTAATCTTGGAGTTAAGTTGGACTTCATTATCAGCCGGACCGTTACGTTGGCAGCATATGCCAATGTAATATATAACCCAAATGAAGGCGATCTGAAGGAGATTGCCGCCACTTCGTCGAACATGGACCTTCCGCAAGGATGGGAAATTTCAACGAAAACCGACCTTGAACAAATCAGCCTTGACGCTGACAAGATCGGTTTCAATGCCGGAGTAACAATCTCATTCAGATTCTGAATATTTGAAAAGCGCTTTAAACCTTCGGGTTTTTGGCGCTTTTCTTTTTTTTAATTCTCACTCAAAACAATCCGCGCAAAAACGAAACCAGATAGTCGAAATTGCGTGCGTTCAGATACGATACGACATCCTGATACCGCCACACGCCGCGCCAGCCTTCGGTATTGAACGCCAACATCGAGCCGACGGCCCACAAGTTGGCACCGGGCAGAAACATTGCGCAAAACTTGTACGAAACCTTGGGCAAATCCGTTTGTTTTTCATGAATTTGCGAGCCTACGGTATCCATATGATACCCGATAAAATACCCCATACACCCGTTCAAAATCAGATTCATCGGCGCAAACAGCGTATAAATGGAAATGCCAATCATACACACCATCCCAAACAACGGAAAGAAATACGGCGCAATCACAATCAACCAGTTTCCCTTGCCCTCAAACGCCATCTCTCCGCCGCTGTTGTCGGCCTCAATTCTCATTCCCTTAACCTTATGCAGCGTCAACAGCGCAAAAAACGCGTGCGTCATCTCGTGCGCCGCAATTTCCATAATGGTTTTGACCGCAGAATCCATCATGCCGCGCGCAATAAAAAACAAGAAAAAGCCGCCCAACAACGCCACATAGGGCAACTTGAAAAACTGAAAATACGAAAGCGACTGCACATAGGCAGGCAAACTCAGCAGCGAATAAACCGCCGCCGGCCATTTCAAAAGTTCTATCAGTCGGTCAATCAGTTCTCTCATCTCCAACCTCTGTGCAACTATATCAAATCCAAAAAATTTTTCACACCTTTTCTGCACGATATTAACACTTCTTCAACCCTTCTTGACTTATTCTAAAGACTAATTTATATGTAAAAGAAACAAGGATGCTGCTATGGCTGCTGAAGAATTTGAAACTTATGATTTTCTGATTAACGATGAAGACGAGACTATGCTCTTGCTTTATGTGCGCGAGGGCGAGCCGCAAAATGCAACCATCACCCTGAATCCGGATGAAAAATCCGCCGTTTTGCACCGCCGCGAAGGAGACGATGTTTCCTTGGACGGCATTCCCGACGATGTGTTTGACAGCTTGGCCGAGGCCGACAAACTGCTGGTTTGCGAACTCAGCATTGAAAAAGACGAAAAAGATACCCGCATTGTCTATGCCTATGAGGCCGACATCAACGATTGACAGGTTTCATTATCCTGCAGCCGGAGCCATGCTCCGGTTTTTTGTTGTCCGTTTTGCGCGACGCATGTCAAAAAATTCTTGTGAAATAATAAAAAATACCCTATATAAGCAATAAAACTTGTTCTATAGTAGGTTTGTTTTATTTAGAGGAGAAGTCAATGTTTATCAATCCCGC
Organism: uncultured Alphaproteobacteria bacterium; assembly: GCA_947588275.1. Lineage (GTDB taxonomy): Bacteria > Pseudomonadota > Alphaproteobacteria > RF32 > CAG-239 > CAZU01. The sequence goes on from CANPYJ010000003.1 coordinate 25,356, forward strand.
TTTTGCTGACACCGGCGCTGTCGTGACCGGAACTTCCGGCACCGGCATGGTGCTTCAGCTGGTCTTGATTCTGCTGGTTTTTTATTTGTTTCTTATTCGTCCGCAACAGAAAAAACTCAAACAGCACGAACAGCTTTTGCAGTCCATTAAAAAAGGAGACAAAATCGTCACCGGCGGCGGCATCATTGCCAAAGTTACCAACGCCTCCGATCCTTTTGAACTCACGGCCGAGATTGCCCCCGGCGTTGAAGTTCGCCTCTATCGGGCAACCGTGCGCGATTTGGTGATAGAAGACAAAGCGCCTCAAAAACCGGCCAACACCAATCAAAAACCTTCCAAAAAGTCCAAAAAATAGCGAGAGCCGATATGTACAAACTTTCAAAATCCCGCATCTTAATCATTTTGGCCATTTGCGTGCTTGGCATTTTTTTTGCCATACCCAATGTGGTCAGCAACAAAGCCGCGCTTCCTTCGTGGTGGCAGCCGGTCAACCTCGGGCTTGACCTGCAAGGCGGCTCAAACCTTTTGCTTGAAGTCAAAATCGACGAAGTCATCAAAGAACGCATGTCCTCTATTGAAGACTCGGTGCGTCAGCTTCTGCGTGAAAACAAAATCCGCTATCAAAACCTTTCGCTCGGCGCCGATTCGGTTCGCGTCAAGATAGAAAACGCCAATGCCCGCAGCAAAGCCGCCGGTCTGTTCCGCCGCATCGACAACGGAATTGAGGTTTTGGACGAACCGGATGACACCTTGGTTGTCAAATACTCGGACGTGGAGCTCAACAAAATCCGCCTGCGCGTGGTTGATCAGTCAATAGAAATCGTCCGTCGCCGCATTGACGAACTCGGCACCAAAGAGCCCGTGATTCAGAGCCAGGGCAGCGACCGCATCGTCGTTCAGCTGCCGGGGTTGCAAAATCCCGAATATGTCAAAACGCTGCTTGGCAAGACCGCCAAGATGTCTTTTCATATGGTTGACAGCCGCTCCTCGGCCGCCGATGCCCGTCGCGGCAAATTGGCGTCCAACTCGCGCTTGGTTCAAGGCAGCATGGGCGAAACTTACGTTATCAACCGCAAACCTGTGGTCGGCGGCGAAAATCTGGTGGACGCTCAGCCCTCTTTCCAAGACGGCAATCCGGTTGTAAGCTTCCGCTTCAACTCGGTTGGCGGCAAGAAGTTTGGCGAAGCGACCAAAAACAACGTCGGCGAACGTTTGGCCATTGTGCTTGATGACGAGGTTATCTCGGCGCCCACCATTCAAACCGCCATTTTGGGCGGCAACGGCGTCATTACCGGCAGTTTTACGGTCAAAGAGGCCAATGATTTGGCCTTGTTGCTGCGTTCCGGCGCTCTGCCTGCTCCGCTTGAAGTGTTGGAAGAACGCACCGTCGGTGCCGGACTTGGCGCCGATTCGATTCGTGACGGCGTCATCGCTTCCATCATCGGCCTGATTGCGGTTGTGCTGTTTATGGTCGCCGCCTATGGTCTGTTTGGCGTATTTACGGTTGTCGCCGTGTTTACCAACTTGTTTTTGATGCTCGGCGCACTGAGTTTTATGGGTGCCACGCTCACCCTGCCCGGCATCGCCGGTATCATCCTCACCATCGGCATGGCGGTTGATGCCAACGTCCTGATTTTTGAGCGCATGCGAGAAGAAGTCAAGGCCGGCCGTTCTACCCGCGATGCTGCCGAAGCCGGATTTACCGAGGCTTGGACAACGATTGTCGACTCCAACTTAACCACACTGGTTGCCGCCTTGGTGCTGTTTTACTTCGGCACCGGACCGGTACGCGGCTTTGCGGTCACGCTGGCAGTCGGTATTGCCACTTCGGTCTTTACGTCGGTCACGGTAACGCGGCTTATGATTACGGCTTGGCTTAATCGCTACAAACCTACCAAACTGCCGATTTAGAATAAGGATAGACTCATGATAAGAATATTTAACTGGATTACCAAAGACACTTCTATCGACTTCCTGAAAGGACGCAAATTTACTTATGCTTTGTCGGGAATTTTGGTAGCGCTCTCGTTTGTCAGCATGGCCCTCAAAGGTTTCAACTATGGCATTGATTTTTCGGGTGGCATTTTAATTGAGCTTAAAAGCCCCGAAAAAATCGATGTCGAGCTATTGCGCAAACAATTGTCCGAAACCAACCTTGACGAAATAAATCTTCAAAGCATCGGCGAAACCGGTGATGAAGTCGTGCTGCGCACACAAGCCAAAAACATGAACGAAAAAGAGCAAATGGCAGCCGTCAACAGCATCAAGTCCGCTTTGGGCAACTCATACGAATACCGCCGGATTGAGCTTGTCGGGCCGCAAGTCGGCGACGAACTCAAAAAAGCCGGTGTCGTTGCCTCGATTATTTCGGTATTGGCCATTTCGGCTTACATCTGGTTTCGCTTTGAATGGCAGTTTGCCTTGGGCGCGATGATAGGTCTGGCTCACGACGTCATCGTCACCGTCGGCCTGTTGTCGTTTTTCGGTCTGGACTTCAGCCTGACCACCGTGGCGGCAATTCTTACTCTGGCCGGCTACTCGGTCAATGACACCGTGGTTACTTATGACCGCATTCGCGAAAACCTGCGCAAATACAAAAAAATGCCGCAATACGACTTGCTCAACAAAAGCATCAACGACATTTTCTCGCGCACCATTTTGACCGGTTTCACCACCATGATGGCCGCCGCCGCATTGTTCATCTGGGGCGGTGACGCGCTGCGCAGTTTCTCGTTTGTGATTTTGTTCGGCATTATCATCGGCACCTATTCTTCAATTTATGTGTCGGCGGTATTTCTAAACCTCTTTAACTTGCGCGCCGCCCAAGACGAAAAGGTATTGAACCCGTTCGGCAATGTCGACTGACGCGAATTGCAACGACAAAGTCCCCTGAAATCAGGGGACTTTTTTGAGTTTTTTATTGTCTGAAGTTTCTGCTTGCAATTTTCGATTTTTTTTGTATAATTGTCTAAATTTTTATTTTTAAGACTATTACTAATCAAATTATAATTATGAAAGCAAAAAACTTTTTTTGGGAAGGACTGTTTATTGTCCTGATTGTCGTTGCAGGCTTTGCCGCTTCTTGGAAATTATCGCTCGGTTGTCTGTTGGCAATAGTTGTTTTTCTTCTGGGCAACTGCAAAAAAACTAATCTTTTGTGCAGCCTTGGAATATTGTTTGTCGGTAGCTATTACGTTATCTGGGCTGCCGGATGTTTGTCCTTGTACTGCGGTCTTGGGAAACTGTTTTCGATCAAAAGTTGTTTTTCGCCGCTTGTCCTTTTATTCGGAACACTGTTTTTCTCTCTTATTATCAGCATAATGCTGTTAATCGACCTTAGGTCTGAGAAAAACCGAGAAAGCCCGAAAAACTTGGAAGACTTGGAAAACCTGGAAGAAACCCGGGAAGACTTAGAAAAAACAGAAAACCAAGATTAAACAGCAAAACGCCTTCTGAAAATTCAGAAGGCGTTTTTGTTTGTTTGAATAAAACCGAACTATTTGCTCTCGGAAGCTGCGGCCTCAGCCTTAGCAGCCTCGGCAGCAGCGGCTTTCTCCGCGGCAACGCGAGCCAAATCCTTAGCGCCTTTGGCGTTGACATCACGGTCTACCAACTCAATGATAGCCATATCCGCCGCATCGCCATAGCGCATACCGGCACGCAAAACGCGGCAATATCCGCCGTTGCGGTTTTTATAACGCTCAGCCAGTGTTGAGAACAGCTTGGCCACGATTTCTTCATCGCGCAAAAAAGACAATGCCTGACGACGATTCGCCAGTCCGCCTTTTTTACCAAGGGTAATCATATTGTCAACAAACGTTCTCAGAGCTTTGGCTCTTTGAACCGTAACCTTAATCTGCTCATGGTTCAAAACTGCAGCAGTAAGGTTGGAAAACAAAGCTTTGCGGGCATTGGTATCCATATTCAGCTTAACGTGTTTTACACCGTGTCTCATGGCATTCTCCTTTTTCTGTGGCTTGCAAGGCAAACCGTATCAAACCCAAAGTCTTTACTACCGACAGCTCCAAAGTACGCCCATACATAAAGACTCCATATTCGCCTGAGTTTCTAACACACAAAATCCATGTTTGCAAGCAAAATCTTATCTAAAAAATTTCAGACTGTCTAAATTGCCTTAAGCAGTTCTCGGCTGAAATCGGCCAAAGAGTTGTCATGGGCACCCATAATCACGATTCGGTCACCCTGACGTGCATTTTCCAGCACAAAGCGCCGCGTATCTTCCTTGTGAGGCAAAAACAGCGCCTGCTGATGCCCGTTTTGCTTGATTTCACGAATGATATTGGCCGACGAGATTCCTACATCCTGCGGCGTCAGTTCATATATCTCCTGCATAATCATAATGTCTTCCGGCGCCAACACCCGAGCCACTGCGGCCGCCATCTCGCTGCCTGTATTCACCGCCGAAAACGGCGTATGCGGCTGATACATGGCAATAATCCGCCCCGGATAATCTTTGAGCGCCAGCAAAGAGGCTTCGATTTTGCTCGGATTGTGAGCAAAGTCATTATAAACCGTAACACCTTTGGAAGTGCCGATTTTCTCCAACCGCACCTTAATTCCCAAAAAGCCTTCCAGCGCCGCTGCACATTCAAATTTGTCGAATCCCAGCATCATACATGCTGAAATCGCCGCCAAAGCGTTCGAAACATTGAACTTGCCGATAAGATTTAAGCGGAAAGTCCGTCCCTCGATTGAATATTCGATTCCGTTGTCGACCGCACGCACGTTTTCGGCCGTCAAATCGGCCTCCCGATTGCCGACCGAATAGCTGAACACGCGTGCCGGACTCTTAAGCCCGCGGCTCAGCGGACAGTCATAATTTACCACCAACGCGCCGGTAACGTGCTGCGCAAAGGTTGAAAAATATTCAATAAGTTTTTCCATACTGGTATGATCGTGCGAAATATTATTGACCAGCCCGACAAAAGGCCGATACTTGCGAATGGAGCCATCGCTTTCATCAGCCTCAATCACGCAATATTCGCCGTCGTTATACAAATAATTCGGCAGCCCCGGCTGGTTTTCATAATTACAGAGCATGCCGCCGTTAATCATCGTCGGCTTTTGCCCGAGCTGATCCAAAACATAGCCGATCATTGCCGTTGTTGTTGTTTTGCCGGCCGTGCCGCCGACGGCAATTCCTTTGGGATAAGACGACAATATCTCGCACAGCAGATCCGAACGGCTTTTGACCGGAATGTTGTAAGCGTGCGCCGCCCGAATATCCGGATTATTATCATCAAGCGCGGCCGAAGCATAAACGCAGGCCATATCCGGCGTAATGCCGCTGCCGTCTTGCGGGATAACCTTGAGGCCGACCGTCTCCAGCGCCCGCCGTCGAGCAGTGTCGCCGCCGACATCAAAGCTCCGGTCCGAACCATAAACCTCATAACCTTTTTTCAGCATAATTTGTTCAAGCGGACTGATTCCGTTTCCGGCTGCCCCGCAGAAAGCAATTTTTATCATTCGTTGTTGTCCTCAGTTCTAAAGTGCATCCATTGTTTCTTTTTCTTGTTCATTCAGCAATATCAGGTTTTTGTAGTCAACTACAATATAACTTTTTCCGTCGCCGTCAACATTAACCGCCAGCGCCGCCTCAACCTGATTGTTGTGATAGACCGAATACAAAACCGCCGCGCCGCTTTGCAGTTGTGACAAAAACTGCGGATTGCCAATGGGTGCGGATTCCTGAACCATAATATCTTTGCCGTTTTTGTCTTTCTTGACCACGTCGATTTGCGCCGGCGTAAAATACTCCTGCGCATTACCGTATTTTTTGCTCAACCGCATATCATAAATTTTATAAAGCTGCATAACTTTTTCGGCCGAAGCGTTGTCGTCAATCAACCGCCCATATGCCAAAATACGCCACAGCCGATCGCCGTCGCCGAAAGTGACGATAACCCGCCCGAAATCGTCAATCGCTTTGGGCAAGCGCGTAACTTTAAAGCTGTTGACATAATCTTTTTGTTCGACCGGCGTCATCATAATTCCCTGATTCCGCGTCTGATTCATTGTTGCACCCCACATCAGTCCGAAAGGCGCCCCCTGCTGACGGGCATTAAGCGGATTTCTATCGACCGCCGAAGCTACGGCCCGCTGCCGCAATTTCGGAAAACTCTGTTTGCGCAATGCCCGCGGCCTCTGCTCCAACAACTTGCGGGCCTGCGCCTGTGCATCGGCGGCGTTGACCGTCGGCTGAGGCTTAACCGCGGCGGCTTCGGCCTTTTGAGCCGCCTCTTGCGCCTCAACTTCGGCCAAAACTTCGGCATCAACCAAAAAATCCTGTGACAATCCGCCGCTTTGCGCCGCTGCCTTGGCCGTCATTGCCAACATCGCAAACAGGATAAGTTTTTTCATCTAAAAATCCTTTTTCCAAAAAATTAAATTGAACAGCGTTCAAGTTTTGGTTATTATAAGATATAATTGCAAATATTTTGTTAAATATCTATGTTTTCGGGTAAGAACGGATGACAGACACTATGGATCAATACCTGCGGCTCAAGAAGTTTGTTCATGATGAGGTTCGCAAAACACTGCTGCGCGCCGGTCGCCGTCTGGTGGTGGAAAAAGGCGCCGAATACCTGACCGCGCGCAAACTGGCCGAAGCCTCAAATTCATCTGTCGGCACAATTTATAACGCCTTTTCCACCATGGAAAACTTTATTGCCGCCGAAAATCTCCAAACCCTGAGTGAACTTTATGAGGCTTTGGTTACAATTATTCCCGAGGCCAACCCCTTCAACACCATAAACCGCTATGCCGATGTTTTCAGCGCTTTTGTCGTCAACAACCGCAATTTGTGGATTCTTCTGTACCGTGAGCATCTGTTCAACGGCGCGCAGCCTTTGCCGGCGCCTTACCGCAAAATCATTTGCCGGTTTGAAAAACTGCTTGACCGTCAGATAGCACAGATGTTCGGAAGTCTCACCCGTGGCGAGCGACGGGTAGCGCTACAGGTTTTGGGCGTTTCGCTGTTTGCCTTGAGCGGTTTTTTGACCGCCGACGCCAAAGAGCGGGTACGCAACGTCAATAAAGACAACCTCTGCAAACTGTTGCTCAACACCTATTTGGCCGGACTTGACAGCTTACGAAAGGCTTATCGATGATTTATGAAGCTTACTACAAATTTTTAGCCATATTGAACGATCCGGCGTTTCTGCATGCCTTTTTTGACAATCGATTCTACCTGATTTTGCTGGTTATCATCCTGTTGCGAGTAAAATACACCACCTACAGTTCCATGTGGATGAGTTCTTTGGTCAATATTCCGGGGACAATTTTACATGAGTTTCTGCACTATTTTGTCGGCGCGCTGCTCAACGCACGTCCCTGCAATTTCACGATTTTTCCGCGCCGCGGCGAAGACGGCAACTATGTAATGGGCAGTGTCGGTTTCCGCAACATCACTTTTTATAATGCCGTTCCCTCCGCCATGGCGCCGCTGCTTTTGCTGCCGTTGGGATTCTATGTCAACCGCTTGGTTCTGCCGCAGATTCAGCCGACTTTTGTCAACTACGTGTTATATGTATTGCTGCAAACCATCATCATTGAAAACGCCATGCCCTCCGGCGCCGATTTTCGAGTGGCGCGGATGTATATTTCCGGCGTTTTGATGTACGGCTTTATCTTTTTAACCCTATTCCTGACTCTCTAGTTCTGCGATTTTTTCAAAAGCTCCAGCGTATTTTGCGCCAACGTATTGATACGGTGCAAATCGGAATTGTCAGGCTGTTTGCGATAAATATCGACCAATTGATTGGCAAGTTTGAGAATTTTGCGGCAGCGATCGGCAACCGACAAATCCTCAGAACCGACCACTTCCAGCATTTTTTCCAACAGCGGAGCCTTTTGCCGATCCGAATGAGCCACGGCCAGCGCCTGCTCATAATACGCGAAAGCGGCTGACGGCATTTTCTTTTTGACATAAGCGCGGGCAATGTTTTGATAAGCCCAAAACAACAAAACGTCGCGTTTGGTACTGCGCTCCATCCGGCAAGCCGGCGTTCCTGCGCAAAAGTTTATTACTTTGTCATAAGCCCGTATCATTTCATCCAGATTTTTGCTCTCCGCAACCATATCGTTTGCCTGCTGAAAAGCCTGCATAATCGTTTGCGGATGAGCTTTTGTGTGCTCTTCCACTTTCATATATGCGTTTCCTTAAAAATCGTGTTAATTATAACTGGTAGTTTTGTTCAAAACCCATCACGCAGGTGCGTCCGAGTTCGCCGCCCGTCCGCAGACAATATTCATCGCGCACCAAGTCATATTTGGCATGAACCGGACATTCCTCGCACAAACAACCGCGGTCTTCCTCAATGCAATGACTTTTTTCAAAAGCGCAAAACATACTTTCATAATGTTCCACATTGTCCAAATCATCGGCCAATTTAATCAGATTCAGAGGATAATTCTTAATTTTACAGCCCATGGTATACGACGGGCATTCTCGGCAACGGCAAGACTTGAGATTTTCTTTTGTTTTGGCGACTAACATTTTTTGCTCCTTTGTTAACACTGCGTCAAGACGTAAGCGCCAAAATGCAAAATACAAGCCGAACTAGACCAAAGTGCAAGATGTCATAACCTTTGTCGTCACGAAGACGTATCCAATCCCTCCTTGTCATTGCAAGGACGTGTTGTCCTCTTTTTATCATTGCGAGGACGCTCGCGCCCGAAGCAATCCATTTTTTGTCTGCCGTGTGAAATAGGTTATTGACACACTTTTATTGTCCTGCTAAAATAAAAGAAAAGTCTTTTATGGAGGCAGGGATGAAAAAGCTATCATTTGCGGCGGCGTTGGGCATCGGAACAATGTTCACAACCTCAGCTTGGGCGGCAGACTGTGTCAAGGCCGACTGCGCAAGTTTAGGCTACACTCTTTCTCTTCCCACCAATTGTCTGGAGTCCATTAATTGTCCTTTTGACACGGCTTATAAAGCTTGCACCCATTTAGAGAACGACTTGTTGGATTCCTGCCCCTCCGGCAAAACCTGCACCAAAAAATATAAAGTGACCGAAGAAGACAGCTCCTGCAGCCACTTCGGATCCAATTATAAAAAGACGCTTGCCGAATGCGGCACCGATTCTCACGGGTCTTATTCTTTGGGTACTACCGCGTCATCCGACCCTTCCTGCAAACAGTGTGTTTTGACATGTAACACAGGATACACGACTGCGCCTGAATACACTTATACCTCCTGTACCCTTTGTCCGACAATATTGACAACTGTTTTCAATCCTTATTGTAACGGCTATTGTCATCTTTTGGGAGGCACGAACGGTACTTCCTTAACTCCCAACGAGGACAAGATTAACTTCTTGACCACTGATGTCACGCTTAATGCAACTATTAGCAATGAACATAGCTCTAACAGCGGAACGTTTGAGAACATGACAACCGCACCGGCTGGCGGACCATTTTCGATATCGACCTGCGGATTCACCCAGAATCCCGAGCTGACATTAAACACTCTCACGGCTGAGGGTACTGTTTCGTTGAAATTTGAAGTGCCTGTTTCGGGAACAATCGACATCAGTGGTTCAGGTTACAAGAATTTTCAATTCTACAACAAGACCGACGTGACAATAAAAAATACCAAAATTACTAACGGCACTGGAATAATAATGGAGCTTCATCCTAACAATTATTCTAATAGTGGAGATATAAATTTGATCTTTGATACATGTGCTTCTAGTTCCTGCACTGCGACTATGGAAGCATCGGGCCCTGTAGGGTCGAATAAAGTTACTTATACAATCAAAGACTCAAAATGGAAAGTCGATTGCAACGACCGTAATAGTATTGGCTGTACAAAAAAGAACTAAAAAAATCCCGCCTTATAGGCGGGATTTTTTTGCAAACCCGCGCCGATACAAAGACGATTACGATTTAACGGATAGATTGCCATTGTCTGCCGGCGCAGCAAAACGCCAAGAAATAAACACCCAAGCTAAAACGCCAGATTAATAATATTCCGGATACGTCAGATACCCGAAATTTTTCGGAACAAAAACTTGCGCAACACGCCGATAACTTTGCAACAACCTAAAAACGCATAAAAAAAACGGCTGTTCCCAGCCCGTTGTGGTTCACGGCAGACATTGCAGCACCCCTAAACCGCATAAAAAAGCGGCTGTTCCCAGCCGCTTTCAAAATCTTTGCCAACTTTAGAAATGTTCGTCACAACGGCGAATCAATTCCTCAATATTCTCAGGCGGCCATCCCGGCGTATCCATACCCAAATGAATACCCATTTTGGCCAACACTTCTTTGATTTCGTTCAGAGATTTGCGACCAAAGTTCGGGGTGCGCAACATTTCGGCCTCGGTCTTTTGAACCAAATCGCCGATATAAACAATGTTGTCGTTCTTGAGGCAGTTTGCCGAACGAACCGAAAGCTCCAGTTCCTCAACCTTTTTAAGCAGATTGCGGTTAAACGGCAGCTCTTCTTTTTCCGACTCGGCCTCTGTCTCAGGCTCGTCAAAGTTAATAAACGGCTTAAGCTGATCTTGCAAAATGCGCGCCGCAAAAGCAACCGCATCTTCCGGCGTAACCACACCGTTGGTCTCAACCACCATGGTCAGCTTGTCATAGTCGGTGGCCTGTCCGACACGAGTATTTTCAACCTTGTAAGAAACCTTGCGCACCGGCGAATAAATCGCATCAACGGCAATCAACCCTATCGGCGCGTCAGCCGGCTTGTTGAGCGCGGCCGGAACATATCCTTTGCCTGTGCCGACCGTCAATTCCATATTGATTTTGGCGCCGGCGTCAAGGGTGCAAATAAGCAAATCAGGATTCATAATTTCAATATCATGACCATGCTCAATCATTGCCGCCGTCACTTCGCAGGGACCTTCGGCCTTAAGGGTCATTGTCTTTTGGCCTTCGCTGTGCAAAGCAACCGCCAGTCCTTTGATGTTAAGCACGATATCGGTCACATCTTCCCGCACTCCGGGAACAACCGAAAATTCATGCAAAACACCGTCAATTTTAATACTGGTAACCGCGCCGCCCTGCAAAGACGAGAGCAAAACTCTGCGCAACGCGTTGCCCAAAGTTAAGCCGAACCCTCTTTCCAAAGGCTCGACAACGATTTTGGCCTTATTTCCGCCTTCCAAAGCAGAAACATCCAAATTAGTCGGTTTAATAAGTTCTTGCCAATTCTTTTGAATCACGGGAGTGTCCTCTTTTTTACTGCATATGCAAAGTTCAGAAAAACCAGACGACGACAAGGCCGCGCAAGGCCTTGTCCCCATCTGAAGATTTATTAGACGCGACGTCTCTTTCTCAAACGACAGCCATTATGAGGAATAGGGGTAACATCACGGATTGTGGTGATTGTAAATCCGACAACTTGCAAGGCTCTGATAGCAGACTCTCTGCCAGACCCCGGCCCCTTAACTTCTACCTCTAAAGTTTTCATACCATGCTCCTGCGCCTTTTTGCCGGCTTCTTCAGCGGCAACCTGAGCGGCATACGGAGTCGATTTACGCGAACCCTTAAATCCCTGCGCCCCCGAGGTAGACCAAGCAACCGTGTTGCCCTGAGCGTCAGTGATGGTTACGCGAGTGTTGTTGAAAGTAGAATTAATATGTGCGACACCGGCCGTAATATTCTTCTTTTCTTTCTTTTTTACACGTTGTGTTACTGCTTTTGCCATTTAACAACCTACCTTATTTCTTCTTGTTAGCGACGGTCTTGCGCTTACCTTTGCGGGTACGGGCATTTTGTTTGGTGCTTTGTCCGCGCACCGGCAGACCTTTACGATGACGCAGACCGCGGTAGCAGCCCAAATCCATCAGACGTTTGATGTTAACGCCGATTTCGCGGCGAAGTTCGCCTTCAACCACAATGTCTTTATCAATAACATCGCGGATTTTGGCAACTTCTTCATCACTCAGTTCGTGCACGCGGCGGTCAACCGAAACGCCGGACTTCGCGCAAATGTCTTGAGCAGTTTTTCTTCCGATGCCGTAAATATAAGTCAGCGCGACCTCGATTCTTTTGGCAGTCGGGATATTTACACCAGCTATACGAGCCAAATTAACTCTCCATTATTTAAAGATGAATTACATTTAAAAAGTTGATCACCACTTTTCAAAATTAAGCCGGATTATATGCTAAAAATATTTTGTGTCAACAAAGATTTGTGATTTTTTTGGAAAAAAATGCGTTTTTTCGCGCCGACAAGCAATCAACCCCATCGCCGACCGAGCAAATCATTGATTTTCTGCGCCACAGCCTCAATTGAACCGGTACCGTCCACGCAGCGCAACAGGCCCTTCTCTTCAAAATACGGAATAGTCGGATATGTAAGCGCCCTATAATTGACGAGTCGGTTTTGCACAGTGGCGCGGTTGTCATCGATTCGGCGATAAAACTCCGTACCGCCGCACTGGTCACAAACGCCGTATACCTTTGGTTTCTGAAACTTGTCGTGATAGCCGTGACCGCATTTCATGCAGGCATAGCGCCCCAAAATGCGCTCCATAATAATCTCGTCGGGAACCTGAATTTCGATCGCCGCATCAAGAGTAATCCCTTTGCTGGCAAGCATTTTTTCAAGTTCTTCGGCCTGCGGCAACGTGCGTGGAAATCCATCGAGAATAAAGCCATTTTTGCAATCGTCTTCGTCAATCCTCTTGGAGACCATGGCAATAATCATTTCATCCGTGGCAAAACCGCCTTTGTCCAGCGTCTCTTTGAGGATGCGGCCTTCCGGAGTCGGTTTGGCGGCCTCGGCACGCAGCATCTCGCCGGTTGAAAGATGACAAATTCCGGCTCTCTCCTTAAGCAGGCGCGCCTGAGTGCCTTTTCCGCACCCCGGCGCACCGGTCAAAACGATGTGCAATCCGTTGCCGTTTTTGCTCATTTTATCTTCTCTTGCGATTGGCCAGTGAAGCTTTGCGAATCAGAGACTCGTATTGATAAGCAATCAGATGCGACTGAATCTGAGTTACAAAATCCATTGTCACCTGCACCACAATGAGCAGAGTCGTGCCGCCCAAAACAAACGGCACCGCCAGCTTGCTGATGAGAATCTCGGGCAAAATGCACAATCCGACCAAATAAACCGCGCCCAAAACCGTCAGACGGGTAATCACATAGTCAAGATATTCGGCCGTATTTTTGCCCGGACGGATACCGGCGACAAACCCGCCGTGCTTTTTGAGGTTATCGGCGGTTTCTTCCGGATTGAACACAATTGCGGTATAGAAAAATGCAAAAAACGCAATCAAAAACGCATACAAAGCCAAATACAGAGGCTGTCCGTGCCCGAGCATACGGCTCAGTTCCTGAACCCACGTCGGCCCGTTTTCGGCACTAAAGTTGGCGATGGTAATCGGCAACAGCAGCAACGAGCTGGCAAAAATCGGCGGAATAACGCCGGTTGGGTTAATTTTAAGCGGCAAATGCGAGCTTTCGGCTGCGGCCATCCGCCCCATTGCCTGACGTTTAGGATATTGAATGATGATTTTGCGCTGAGCGCGTTCCACCAGCACAATCAGATAAATCAGAGCCAAAACCATGGCCATCAACATCAAAATCACCGGCGCCGACATTGAGCCTACCCGCCCGAGTTCGAATGTTTGCGCCAAAGCCGCCGGAATATTGGCAATAATACCGACGGTAATAATCAGCGACGAACCGTTGCCAACGCCGCGCGCCGTAATCTGCTCGCCCAGCCAGACGATAAACATCGTGCCGCCGACCAGCGAAACAATAGTTGTAAAGCGAAACACAAATCCGGGCATAACCACCGCCGACAAACCGGCCGAACCGGTCATGCTCTCAAGCCCGACGGCAATGCCATAGCCCTGAACGATGGTAATCAAAACGGTCAAATAACGAGTATATTGCGTCACTTTGCGGTGGCCGGCCTCGCCTTCTTTTTTGAGGGCTTGCAGCGACGGCACCACCGACTGCCCGAGTTGGATGATGATGGAGGCCGAGATATAGGGCATAATGTTAAGGGCAAAAATGGTCATACGCTCAAGCGCGCCGCCGGCAAACATATTAAACATTCCCAAAATTCCGCCCGAATTGCGGTCAAAAATTTCGGCCAAAATGTGCGGATCAATCCCCGGCAAAGGAATAAACGTACCCAGCCGAAAGACAATCAGCGCCAAAATCGTAAACCACAATCTTTTCTTAAGTTCTTCTGCCTTGCCGAAAGCCGACATATCTAAATTGGCGGCCATTTTCTCTGCCAGTGAAACCATTTTTGTATCCTTATCTGTCAATAAATTATCTTCAAGCATAAATATGCTCAATACTGCCTAATGTAATACACTAAAAAAAAATTTATGCAACTAATTTATCTTTATCCCGAGAAAAGCACAAAAAAACGATTCTTTTTTTTGTTGCAACGACACGCCGAATGTGGTATATTTTTTCAACGTAGAAAATTATTATGAAGTTATTTTGCGCTTGCCGCATTGTGGCTTTTCATAATAGCAAATTAATCTCGTCCGACCGGCAGAAATCAAAAAAGGTTTATGCCGCTTCAATAAAATCATAACTCGACAAAACAGATGTTCGGTCACCGCGTCAATTAAGGATTAAGCTGTAACATCCGGCAATTTCAATGAAATTTGCTTTTTGACCGCCCCTTGGCCTTCGGGCTTTGATCTGTGCGTCCTTTATGCGCTTTTATTGATCGCGCCATAAATACTCCTGACTGAAACCTGTCTGACAAAATCAATTTTTACTATGAAACAGAACATGCAAATCGCCTCAGTGTTCCGAAGCAATCTCAAAGAACGCGGCTACAAAGCATTTGAAGCCGATTACAAAATTGTCCTGTTCGACGCGTCGGTTATTACATGCCACTATGCAACCGACGGCGAAAATTTCCGTCTGGAATACACGGATCCGCTGACAGACAATTCGACCGACTATTGGCTGATTAAAAACGACAACCTCCCCGTCGCGATAAAAGAGGATGTCTTCAAAAAAATCTGCCCCGACGGCACCAATGAAGAAAAAAACATCTTCCTTTACGGAAAAGATGAAGGCTCAAAAATCAACGATTTTAAAAATTGGATTGTCGAGCACAACATCTGCACGCCCGAAATCACGATGGAAGTGTTCAAAAAAATCGGCCCGTGGAAAATGGCTCAAACTCGCTGGGAGTACAAAAGCGTCAACGGCGGTCGCAACAGCATAATCCGTCTGACAAGAGAAACAGACTTTTATGATGTTACGATTTTCCGAAGCGCCGACACAACCAAGATTTTAAGCATTCTCAAAGTAGATGTGGCCGCCGAACGCATACAGCTGAGCAACCGTTACAAGCAAATTTATGCTTTGGCTCAAAAAGCCGGTGTCGGATATCAGGCAGCCTCGACGTTGAAAGATCCTTTCGGTGACGACGAAACAAACATCGCGGCACTCAAAGCAGCCAAAGAAGTGCATGAGCAAATTCTGTCCGACGAGATCTGCCACGAACTGACAAAATGCGGAATTGCCCGCCGCACGGCCGCCATCCGCACACTTCTGGGAAAGCATGCGGAGGCGTTCGTTCTGGAAGGACAAATCCGCAATCGACGATTGGCCGAGTTTTTGGCTAATGTATAAATCTTGCAAAAAAAAAGACCGGAACGTTCCGGTCTTTTTTTATGATTCGCAACAAAAAACGGTTTCTTTCGAAACCGTTTTGAGCCAATGTCCTAGTGCAGATACCGATTGCGCAGTTTGTGCACAACAAGAGCTCCCAGAGCCACATAAGCAGCAATTCCTGCCACAATAAATGATATTGAGGATACCACCTGATTTCCATTGTAACCGGTTACCCAGAATACCACCACACCAATCGCAGCAACAGTAAGCGCCGCACAAAAAATTTTTTCTGTTTTTTCCATCTTAATATTTTTTAAATTAGACATTATTTTCATATCAGAAAAATAACAACTCTGACAGAATGATAAGAATTAATAATTTTATTTAGGATTAATATACCATATCTACTCCCTAAATGCAAGCGCAAAAAAAAGCGGAAACAATTCCGCTTTTTTTCTTAAACTTATTTGTGTCTTAAGCCACAATAGCAACTTTGCCGCCGGCCTTTTCAACCGCCGCGACAGCTGCTTTGGAGGCTGAGTTGACGCTGATGTTTGCCTTGGAGGTAATCGCGCCGCGCGCAAGCAACCGCACGCCGCTCAAAGTCTTGCTGATCAGACCGGCATTCTTCAACGCCTCAATATTAACATCTTCAGCTTTCAACTTGCCGGCATCAATGGCTTTTTGAATGGTATCCAGATTGACCACCGCATAAACTTTGGCAAACGGATTCTTAAAACCGCGTTTGGGCAAACGACGGTAAATCGGCATCTGGCCGCCTTCAAAACCATTGATAGCAACACCCGAACGCGCTTTCTGACCTTTTTGGCCGTGACCGGAAGTCTTGCCCGTCCCGCTGCCGATGCCGCGGCCGACGCGCTTAACATTCTTTTTGGCGCCTTCGTTATCTCTAATCTCGTTTAATTTCATAACTTTTCACCTTTTTAACTAGCTATAAGCCCGTCCAAGCCTCGGGCTGTCGAAATTTGATAGACGCGACGTCATTTCGCTCGCCAATTCTCAAATTCTACAGCCCCAAAGCCTGGCAAACTCCCTATTCTTCGACCTTAACCAAATGAGCGACTTTTCTAATCATGCCGCGGACCGACGGAGTGTCTTCCAACTCCGACGTCCGATTCATCTTGTTCAGGCCAAGACCAATCAAAGTGGCTCTTTGAATGGCCGGACGACCAATCGGACTTCTGATTTGGGTGACTTTAATTGTTTTTTTCTTCTTCTCAACCATAATCTTTAGGCCTCCTCAATCGCAAGTTTGGCATTTGCGGTGTTCTCGCGACGGCTGACAATATCACCCACCTTTTTGCCGCGTTTGGCTGCAACCATACGGGGCGAGTTGATGGACTCCAGCGCATTGAACGTCGCCTTAATCATATTGTAGGGATTGTTTGATCCAACCGACTTGGCAACCACATCCTGAACACCCAAAACCTCAAAGATGGCACGCATCGGGCCGCCGGCAATAACACCGGTACCGGCAGGTGCGGTTCTCAGATATACTTTGCCTGCACCGTAGCGGCCGGCAATGTCGTGATGCAGAGTTCTGCCCTCACGCAGCGGAATCCGAACCATATTCTTTTTGGCTTCATTAGTCGCTTTGGTAATAGCCTCGGGAACTTCGCTGGCTTTGCCGGAACCAAATCCGACGCGGCCTTTTTGGTCGCCCACGACAACGATTGCGGCAAACGACATCGTGCGTCCGCCCTTAACCGTCTTGGCCACACGGTTGATATGAACCAGTTTTTCAACCAATTCATCTTTCTTTTCCGTCTTATTATGACGATCTACAGCTTGTTGTGCCATTTTTCAAACTCCTAGAATTTCAAACCGGCAGCACGAGCTGCGTCAGCCAATGCCTTGACTCGGCCGTGATAGATATAACCGCCGCGGTCAAAGACAACTTCGGTCACGCCGTTTTTGAGAGCGCGTTCGGCAACCAGTTTGCCAATATAGCTTGCGGCCTCAATGTTGGACGACTTCTTGATGTTGTCGCGCACTTCTTTTTCCAAAGTGGAAGCCGAAGCAACCGTTGCGCCTTTTGTATCGTCAATAATTTGAGCGTATACATGCATATTGCTGCGGAAAACCGACAATCTCATCTTGCCGCCGGCAGCTTTTTTAAGAGCAGACCGAACGCGGCCTTTTCTCTTTTCAAACAATTCTTTTGGCGTACTCATTCCACTATTCCTTATTTCTTCTTGCCTTCTTTGCGGCGGATATATTCGTTTTCATACTTAACGCCTTTGCCTTTGTACGGCTCCGGTTTTCTGAACTTGCGAACTTCCGACGCAAACTGGCCGACGAGTTGCTTATCTGCACCCGAGATAGTAATCTGGGTAGCGCTCGGGCAGCTGACCTTGATGCCCTTCGGCGCTTCAACCGGCACATCGTGAGAAAAACCGAGCGACAAAACAAGCTTGTTGCTGCCCTCAACGCGCGCCTTATAACCAACGCCGACCAGCTCCAGATTCTTTGAAAATCCTTCGTTGACGCCTTTGACAATACTGTTGATGTTAGCACGTGTCGTACCCCACAAAGCGCGAGCCTGCTGAGTTTCGACTTTTGGCGTAACCACAATCTTATTGTCTTTGACTTCAACATTGATATGATTAGCGTCAAAATGCTGGCTCAACTCGCCGAGCTTGCCGCTGACCTTTACCATATTGCCTTCAAGGGTGACTTTGACACCATCAGGAATGATAACCGGATATTTACCTACTCTAGACATCCTGTTTCTCCCTTAAAATACCTGGCACAAAATTTCGCCGCCGACATTGGCTTTGCGAGCTTCGTTGTCGCTCATGACGCCTGCCGGAGTCGAAATGATGGAAATGCCAAGACCGTTGTATACCCGCGGCAAATCTTTGACGCTGGAATAAACCCGGCGCCCCGGAGTGGATACACGGTAAATTTCAGTAATAACCGAAGAACCTTCATGATACTTCAGTTTAATGTGAAGTTCATCAACGCCGGGGCGTACATTGACTCTCTCATAGCCCATAATGTAGCCTTCTTTCTTGAGAACTTCCAAAACATTCTCACGCAGGCGGGAAGCCGGAGATACAACCTCAGACTTTTTCGCTCTCTGCGCGTTTCTAATGCGGGTGAGCATATCGCCCAAAGGATCAGACATAGACATACCTCTTCCTCCTACCAGCTAGATTTCACCAAACCCGGAATCTCGCCAAAACTGGCCATCTCGCGCAATTCGTTACGCGACAACTCAAACTTCCGGTATACACCACGAGAACGCCCCGTCAGCTTGCAGCGATTCCGATAACGAATGCGTGCAGAGTTGCGCGGCAGCTCGGCTAATTTCAAAGTAGCTTGGAATCTCTCTTCCGGAGAGATGGTTTTATCCATAACTATCTTTTTGAGCTTGGAACGGCGCGAAGCAAACTTGGCGGCCATTTTAGCTCTTTTCAGATTTCTGAAAACTGAACTCGTTTTTGCCATTTGGTATTCCTCTTACTTCTTATAAGGAAGGTTAAAGCCGGTCAGAAGCGCCTTGGCTTCTTCGTCTGTTTTGGCCGAAGTGCAGATGCAAATGTCCATACCGCGGATGTTCTCAACTTTATCATAGTTAATTTCCGGAAAGATAATCTGCTCTTTGATACCAAAGGCAAAATTGCCCCGGCCGTCAAAATTTTTGCCGGTAATGCCGTGAAAGTCACGAACGCGCGGCAAAGCCATGTTAACCAGTCTTTCCAAAAATTCATACATTCTGGTAGAACGTAACGTGACTTTGCAGCCAATCGGCATGCCTTCTCTAACCTTAAACGTTGCGATTGATTTGCGGGCTTTGGTCATAACCGGTTTCTGACCGGCAATCAAGGCCAATTCTTCCATCGCGTTGTTCAGTTTTTTCTTATCGGTAACGGCATCGCCGACACCGACGTTCAGTACAATTTTAGTCAGTTTCGGAATCTCATGTGGGTTGGTGTAACCGAATTTCTCCACAAGAGATTTTTTTATGACTTCATTATACAATGTTTCAAAATTTGCCATAAATTTTTCTCCCATTAATCGATTACGTCACCGGTCTTGCGATTAACGCGCACCTTCTTGCCGTCAACAACCTTGTAACCGATTTTGACAGCTTTGCCGTCTTTGGTCAAGGCCACGTTGGAAGCATGAATCGGTGCTTCTTTCGTAACAATTCCGCCCGGAGTGGTTTGGCTCGGTTTGGTGTGGCGTTTAACCAAATTGACACCCTGAACCACAACCTTGTTCTCTTTAGGCATAGCTTTTACGATTTCACCAGTTTTGCCCTTGTCGTCACCTGACAACACAACAACTTGGTCACCTTTCTTAATCTTCAGTTTAGGCATTACAATACCTCCGGTGCTAATGAAATAATTTTCATAAACTTCTTAGCACGCAGTTCTCTGGTCACGGGACCGAAAATACGCGTACCAATCGGCTCGCCGTCTTTGTTAATCAAAACAGCGGCATTTTTGTCAAAGCGGATGACCGATCCGTCTTTGCGTCTGATGTCCGAAGAAGTGCGGACAATAACCGCCTTCATGACATCGCCTTTTTTGACACGACCCTTCGGAATAGCGTCTTTTACAGACACTACAATAACATCCCCGACGGAAGCGTGCATTCTCTTGGACCCGCCAAGAACCTTAATGCACTGCACCTGACGAGCGCCCGAGTTGTCGGCCACATCAAGGTTGGTTTGCATCTGAATCATTTTTCAATTCCTTTTTTCTTTAGTTTAGCCAGCCTGTCTTGCGCGTTTCGGCTCAACAATCTTGGAAAAGGCAGAACTTGTTTTGGCCTCTGCCACCCTGCTGATTATTTTGGCCTTCTGCGCAAGCGGCTAACCCTCTCTCTTAGGCGTTTGTATCATCAAACATTACTGTCCAGCACTTGGTCTTGGAATACGGCACGGACTCAATAATCCGAACGATATCGCCGACTTTGCACTGGTTGTTTTCATCATGAGCCGCGTATTTTTTGCTCTTTTTGATGAACTTTTTATAAACAGGATGCATCACCTGACGCTCAACGCGCACAATGACGGTTTTGTCCTGTTTGTCGCTGACAACAACACCTTGAAGAATTCTTTTAGGCATAGTCTTGTTCTCCTAACTGTTCTTCTTGCGCTCAGCGAGGAGCGTGTTGATTTTTGCCACTTCACGACGGACATTCTTCAAAACTGCGGTATTTTGCAGCTGTCCGGTAGACTGTTGAACTCGGAGGTTAAACTGCTCTTTTTTGCATTCGACCAGTTTGGCCTCAAGCTCATCAATACTCATCGCACGAAGATCTTTAGTTTTTACCATTTTTAGGCTCCTTGCTCTGAATTAAGTTTCTTTACAAACTTGGTCTTAATCGGCAGCTTGGCAGCACCGAGAGCAAACGCCGCACGCGCGGTCTCCTCATCAATGCCTTCTGCTTCAAACAGAATGCGGCCGGGTTTAACTCTGGCAACCCAGAATTCTATAGAGCCTTTACCTTTACCCATACGAACCTCAGCCGGCTTGTCCGACACCGGAACATCTGGGAAAATCCGGATCCAAAGTCTTCCGACTCTTTTCATCTCACGGGTAATCGCACGACGTGCCGCTTCAATCTGGCGGGCGGTGATGCGATCCGGTGTCAGAGCCTTCAGTCCGAAAGAACCGAAATCTAAGCTCGATCCGCCTTTGGCCAGGCCGTGAATACGACCCTTATGCTGTTTGCGGAACTTTAATCTTTTAGGACATAACATTTCTCTATTCCTTATTTCTGATCAGCCAGTTTTTTGTCCTGAGCCATCGGATCATGAGCCATAATTTCACCCTTATAGATCCACACTTTTACGCCGCAGGCGCCATAAGTGGTATGCGCGGTCGAAGTTGCGTAGTCAATATCGGCACGCAGGGTGTGCAAAGGCACGCGACCTTCGCGATAATGCTCGGTACGAGCAATTTCGGCACCGCCCAGACGTCCTGAACAGCACACTTTAATACCTTCGGCTCCCAAGCGCAAAGCCGACTGCATAACGCGTTTCATCGCACGGCGGAAAGCGACGCGGCGTTCCAACTGCTGCGCAACGCTGTCAGCAACCAACTTGGCATCCAGCTCCGGTTTTCTGACTTCAAGAATATTCAACTGAACTTCAGAGTCCGTCATTTTCTGAATTTCTTTGCGCAAAAGCTCGATATCCTGGCCTTTTTTGCCGATAACCACACCCGGACGCGCCGAATGAATGGTCACGCGAGCCTTTTTGGCCGGCCGTTCAATCACGATTTTGCTGATACCGGCCTGCGCCAGTTTCTTCTTCAGAAATTCTTTAATTTTCACGTCTTCGTGCAGGTAGTCAGAATACTTGTCATCTGCATACCAGCGGGAATCCCATGTCCGGTTAACCCCAAGGCGAAGACTGGTAGGATTTACTTTTTGTCCCATCGACTTACTCCCCACACTCGGCAACGACAATGGTCATATTGGAGAAGGGTTTCAATACCCGGGCTCCCCGTCCACGGCCTCTGGCGTGCATACGTTTCATCACTAACCCTTTGCCCACATAAGCTTCTTTAACAATCAGCTTATCAATGTTCAATTGGTGGTTATTTTCGGCATTGGCAATCGCCGAACGCAAAACCGCCAACGCGATTTTAGCGATTCTCTTCTTCGAAAAGCTCAGTTCGGCAACCGCCTTCGAGGCACTCAGACCGCGAATGGATTCGGCAACCAGATTCAGCTTGCGCGGAGAAGTGCGGATGGAGTGGCAAACGGCCAAAGCCTCGTTTGCGGCAACTCTTCTTGCGTCTTTAGACTTACTCATCGTTAGCTCCTCTTCGCTTTCTTGTCTGCCGCATGGCCGTAGAATGTACGGGTGGGGGCAAACTCGCCGAATTTATGGCCAATCATATCCTCGGTAACCAGAACCGGAATAAATTTGTGGCCGTTGTGAACGCCGAACGTCAAGCCGACAAACTGCGGCAACATCGTTGAACGGCGCGACCAGATTTTAATCACCTCATTGCGGCTTGAAGATTTGGCCGCCTCAGCTTTTTTCAGAAGATAGCCATCAACAAACGGCCCTTTCCAAACGGAACGTGTCATATGCAAATCTCCTTATTTCTTCTTGTTTTCGTGACGGCTTCTCATAATGAACTTATCCGTCTTCTTGTTAGTACGAGTCTTGTAACCCTTGGTCGGTTTGCCCCACGGCGTAACCGGATGACGTCCGCCCGAGGTGCGTCCTTCGCCGCCGCCATGCGGGTGGTCAACCGGGTTCATCGCGACACCGCGCGACACCGGACGGTTGCCCAGCCAACGATTGCGGCCGGCCTTGCCAAGAGATCTGTTCTGGCTGTCCGGATTCGAAACCGCGCCGACAGTTGCTAAGCATTCTTCACGAACAACGCGAAGCTCGCCGCTTGAAAGTTTGAGCTGCGCATAACCGGCATCTTTACCAACCAGCTGAGCATAGCATCCGGCCGAACGAACCAACTGTCCGCCTTTGCCGGCACGCAACTCAACGTTGTGAATAATGGTACCGATAGGCATGCTCTTCAGAGGCATCGCATTGCCCGGCTTAATGTCGGCTTTGGCCGAAGCCACAACCTTGTCGCCGGCCTTCAGTCTTTGCGGAGCCAGAATATAAGCCTTTTCGCCGTCTTCATAGCTGATCAACGCAATGAAAGCCGAGCGGTTGGGATCATATTCGATTCTTTCAACCGTAGCCTCTAAATCAAACTTATTACGTTTAAAGTCAATCACGCGCAATTTGCGTTTATGACCGCCGCCAACCCTGCGACTGGTAACATGGCCGAAGTTATCGCGGCCGCCGGTCTTGGTCAGACCAACAGTCAGAGTCTTTTCCGGCTTGCCTTTATAGAGCTCGCTTCTGTCAACGATAACGAGCTGACGAAGTCCAGGAGATGTGGGCTTATAATTTTTTAATGCCATTTTTTAAATCCCTGTAGTAACATCAATATTTTGACCTTCGGCCAAAGTAACAACCGCTTTCTTAAAGTCAGACCGTTGTCCTACATATCCTTTAAAGCGTTTTTCTTTGCCGTTTTGACGAATTGTGTTGACCTTGTTTACCTTGACGTTAAAAATCGCCTCAACAGCGGCTTTAACCTCATCTTTGTTGGCAGACAGAGGTACCAGGAAAGTAACCTTTCCGGCTTCCGACGAAAGCATGGACTTTTCGGTAATAACCGGATGAACGAGCGTGTCGTACATTTTCGCAGTTACGTTGTTTGTTTTTTTCGACTTACTCATTTCAATCTCTCTCCTAAGCAAGCAACGGCATCTTTAGTCAAGACGAGCTTGTCTTTTCTCAAGATGTCATAAACGTTGGCACCGATAGTCGGCAAAATGTCAACGCCGTTGATGTTTCTGCTGGCCAGCGCGAAGTTCAGGTCGACTTCCTTGCCGTCAATAAACAGACTGTTGCTCAAACCGCAGGCTGCGAGTTTGGCTTGCAAATCTTTGGTCTTGGGCTGAGCCAGTTTGGCTTCGTCAATGATAACCAGATTTCCCTCTTTGGCTTTGGCCGACAAAGCGGTTTTCAGCCCGAGTTTTCTGAACTTCTTGGTCAAATCATGCGAATGATCGCGGACAACCGGACCAAACACAACGCCGCCTTTTCTGAACTGCGTGCCTTTACGAGAGCCCTGACGAGCACGGCCGCCGCCTTTTTGTTTAAACGGCTTGGCCGGAGTCAACGCGACTTCCGAACGGCCTTTGGTTTTGTGATTGCCGGTTTGCAGCTTGGCCAATTGCCAAACCACGACCCGATGCAAAATATCGGGACGGACTTCCAAACCGAAAATCGACTCGTCCAAATCCAGAGACCCGACTTTTTTGTTTTCTAAATTCAAGATGTCCTGTTTCATAATCTTGTTCCTTTCTACGCATTATCAGCCGGAGCCTCAGCTTCGGCTTTAGCTGCAACAGGTTCATCAGCTTTTTTCAGCAGACCGGCAGGCATCGGCAACTTGACCGAAGCCGGTTTTTTGATGGCATCGGAGATGTAAACCCAGCTGTTTTCGGCACCGGGAACACCGCCTTTGACCATAATCAAACCTTTTTCGGCATCGACCGAAACCACTTTCAGGTTCTGAACGGTAACCCGCTCATCGCCCATGTGACCGGCCATTTTTTTGCCCTTAAACACCTTTCCGGGATCTTGTCTTTGACCTGTGGAACCGTGAGCGCGGTGTGAAATTGACACGCCGTGCGAAGCTTCCAAACCGGCAAAGTTGTGACGTTTCATAACGCCGGCAAAACCTTTGCCGATAGACGTACCGCAGACGTCAACATACTGTCCGGCAACAAAATGTTCCGCAGATAATTTATCGCCGACCGTAAGCAGGCAGTCTTCCGACACGCGAAATTCGGCCAGTTTCTTTTTCGGTTCGACTTTAGCTTTGGCGAAATAACCTTTCAGAGGTTTCGAAAGGTTCTTGGCTTTAACGTTGCCGCATCCCAGCTGAACGGCGGTATAACCGTCTTTCTCTTTGGTTTTGACGTCAACGACTTCAAGCCCGTCGACATGTAAAACGGTAACCGGAATATGAGTTCCGTCCATTTCAAACACGCGCGACATTCCAAGCTTTTTTGCGATTAGACCCGTACGCATTTATTTTATTTCCTTTTCTTAATTGGTTGACAGTCCGTCCGGACAGCCAACATTAACTTTGTTGTTTACAATTTGATTTCCACATTAACGCCGGCGGCCAAATCCAGCTTCATCAAAGCATCAACCGTCTGCGGTGTGGGATCTACAATATCGAGAAGTCTCTTATGAGTGCGGATTTCGAATTGCTCGCGTGATTTTTTATTAATATGCGGCGAACGATTCACCGTAAATTTCTCGATTCTGGTCGGCAGAGGAATGGGTCCTCTGACGTTAGCCCCGGTTCTTTTGGCCGTATGCACAATCTCTTTGGTTGAGAGGTCAAGCAGCCGATGGTCAAAAGCCTTAAGGCGAATTCTTATGTTTTGTGTATCCATCATGTTAAAATACTTTTCCTATAACTAGACGGCGACCTCTTACCAGAAGTTGCCCTCTAAACGTTAAACTCGGCAGAGCCTTGCCACGCAAGGGATGCGTTATGTTTTATACCTCAAGCGAACAGCCTCCGTAACGCCGATTCCGCTTGCCGTGAATGCCTTGTAACACAACCAAATCCTAATTGCAAGCAGTTTTTTTACAAAAATTCAAAAAAAATTATTTTTGATACAGCGCAAACCTTGACTCAGACTCTGTTTGAGTCAAGGCAGAATTTTTGTCTATTGTCCAGTTCGGCAACCAAAAGATGTTTATCAACAAGCAATCAATTTTTTATTGCAACTTTGTTTAAGACTGTTATAACTGTTGTCGAACCTAATATGAAAGCAAATAAAATGACCAAACTATGCAATCGTATCATTACCGTAAACAGCCGCCGCACCAGCATGCGGTTGTGCAGTCAGGAATGGAAAGCTTTGGATGAAGTTTGCCGCAAAGAGAAACTCAGCCGCAGCGAATTGGTGACCATAATCGAAAAAAACAAAAACGAAATTTTTGGATTAGCTTACGCGACCAGATTGTTTTTGTTGCTTTATTATAAGGCCATCGCCGAACGTCAGCGTCGCCAGGTTTTGGCCACGACGCTCAAAGACCTTTCGTGAACTCCTCCTGTTATTATTATAAGAGAAAAAATCGCACACAAAAAAGCCCGAAGCCTCAAAGCTCCGGACTTTTTTGTTTTCTCTGCCGAACCGGGCATCTCGCAGCAAACGACCGTCTTTCAGAACGGCGCCGGCAGATTTCCGTTCAACCGGAGCCGTCGGCGGTCGGTTTTGATGCCCTTCTGCTCGGTTAGGGCAGCAACGGCGACCACGCCGGATCCGAACCGTCGGCCGGCGTAATAATCTGCCGCTCGTTATATCCGGTCAAATCAATGGAATACAGCTTAACCGGAGCGGTGCCGCGCCCGCCTTCTTCCTGTCTGAAGAATATCAGGACGCGTCCGTTGGGCGACCAAGTCGGCCCTTCAACCAGATAACCGCTGGCCAACAAGCGCTCGCCGCTGCCGTCCGGATACATTACGCCGATATAAAATTGCCCGCCGGCAATTTTGGTAAACGCGATATAGTCGCCGCGCGGCGACCACACCGGCGTCGCATAGCGACCGGAACCGAAACTGATGCGCTTGACGTCGCTGCCGTCGGCATTCATAACATAAAGCTGCTGATTGCCGCCGCGGTCAGAGTTAAACACGATTTGACTGCCGTCCGGCGAATAGCATGGAGACGTGTCAATCGCGTTGCTGTTGGTCAGCTGCTTGCTGGTGCGCGTTTTCAAATCCATTTCATAAATGTTGGTCTTGCCGTTATTGGCATAACTCAGCAAAACTTTGGAGCTGTCGGGCGAAAACCGCGGCGCAAAAGTCATCCCCGGAAAATTTCCCAGAAGCATTTGTTTGCCCGTCTCAATATCCAGCAGATACACCCGCGGCGAATTGCCGCTGTACGACATATAGGTGATTTTTTGCAAATTCGGAGAAAACCGCGGAGTCAGAGCCATATACTCGCCGGAAGTCAAAAACTTGTGGTTTTCGCCGTCCTGATCCATAATGGCCAAACGCTTGATACGGCGCGTCGCCGGCCCGGTCTCCGAAACATAAACGATTCGTGTGTCAAAATAGCCCTTTTCGCCGGTTAAACGCTCATAAATCGCGTCGGCCATCACATGCGCCACACGCCGCCAGTTGTCTTTAGAAGTCGTGTAAGACTGTCCCTGCATTTGCGTCTCGGTATAGACATCCCAAAGACGGAATTCTATCCGCACGTTATTGGCGTCGACTTCCGTAATGGCGCTTTGCACCAACACTTGCGCATTAATGGCTTTCCAGTCGGTAAAATTCGGCTCCTGCGACATGGAGTTGAATTCCTGAATATAACTGCGTTCGCTGATAATGCGAAACAACCCCGAACGTTCCAAATCAGCCGTAACGACATCACGAATTTTGCCGCCCAGCCGGCCGACAAAGAAACCCTCGTGAATCATTTGCGGAAAAGCCACCGGCATCGGTTCGCGCTGCGCTCCGTCAACGTCAATCCGCAGTTCGGCCCGCGCCGGCAAAGCAAAGGCCAGCGCACACAGCATCATCCAAAAACTTATTCCCAATCGCAATTTCATTGTTTTTCTCTCAACTGAAAAATTTTACTGGCTGATATAGTAAACAATGTTTAAAAAAAATCAATTGGCAATCCGCCGGTTCGGCATAACTTTTGGATCATATCTCTTGACAGGCGGCCTTGATACGATAAACTGCAGGTTATGACCTTAAAAGAACTAAAATCCGTTTTGCCTGACCATGCGGCGCTGCTTGGATTTGACTACGGCGAAAAACGCCTTGGCGTTGCCGTATCGGACTCGTTGCGATTGGTGGCAACGGCGCAAAAAACCATTGTTCGCTCTTCCTGGGAACAGGACATGGCGCAGATTCGCGCTTTGTTGGAAGGGCGTTCGATCGGTGCGATCATTTACGGGCTGCCGTTGCAAATGAACGGCACCGAAGGCCAGACCGCCGCCGCGGTGCGCCGCTTTGCCGAAAAGGTTGCCGGCGAAATACCCCTGCCCTGGGCTTTTTGGGATGAGCGCCTGTCATCACGCGCTGCCGAGAGTTTCTTAATCAAGGAAGTCGACTTGTCGCGCGCCAAACGCAAGCAAATTTTAGACAGTTCCGCCGCCGCTTACATTTTGCAGGGCGCGTTGGACGCGCTGGCGCTTCTCTGACCCCTGATAATTGTATCTAAAAGCGGTTTAAATACGGCGTTTTTTCATTATATGACTTTGGTCTGCCGCAACCGGCAGCGCGATTTTTTCTCAATCAACAACAATCAAAGGGGACTTAAGATGTCAACAGGCACTGTCAAATGGTTTAACCAAAAAAAAGGCTACGGATTTATAATTCCGGAAACCGGAGAAAAAGATATTTTTGTTCATATTTCGCAGCTTGAAAAAGCCGGCATTTCCCGACTGGTGGACGGCCAGCGCATCAAATACGAACTTTATGCCGACCGCGACGGCCGCGCTGCCGCCGGCGAACTGCGGCTAATGTGAGCGTGCCCTGATTTTCTTAAAAAACCCGCGACATCGCGGGTTTTTTAAGAAACTTTGCACTTACACGTCTTTAACCATACGGGCAAACGTCAATCCCTGTTCTTCAAAAATATCCCCTTCTTGCCGAAATCCGACCTTTTCATAAAAGGGAACGGCAGTCAGTCTGGCATGCATCACAATCCGCGAATATCCGGCCTCGACAGCGCGTTTTTCGGCATATTTGACCATGGCACGGCCGATTCCCTCACGCTGATATTTAGTATCGACAGTCACTTCCATCATCCGCACCGTATTGTTATCGACCGGCGCCAGCATCAGCCCGCCGACCAGCTTGTCGTCCAAACACTCGATGCAGCCGATGTGCAGATAGTTCATTTCTTTTTGGCGATGGGCATCCAAAAACTTCAGCCCCAGAGGTTCAAGAAGGATTTTATAACGCAGTTCGACCAACTCGTCATAGCGGGTAGAACCAAAATCTATGTCGATCATTTTTTTCATCGGACAATCCTCCTTTTCTAATAATATCTGCAAGATTGATTATAACTCATTTTTGATAATCAATCAATAGATATCGGTTTAATGTCATTTTGTAGTTGCGAAAATAAAAATATCGGATATTTTCAATACAGATTAAATAAGCACAACCGAAAGTTTGACAAGCTGATGACCAAACATAAATTAGATCATATCCGCAATTTTGCCATCATCGCTCATATCGACCACGGCAAATCGACGCTGGCCGACCGCTTGATAGAAATCTGCGGCGGGCTCGAAAAACGCGAGATGACCGAGCAGGTTTTGGACAATATGGACATTGAAAAAGAGCGCGGCATCACCATTAAAGCGCAAACCGTTCGTCTAAACTACGCCGCCAAAGACGGACGGACTTATCAGCTCAATCTTATAGACACTCCCGGCCACGTGGATTTTTCATATGAAGTTTCGCGTTCTTTGGCCTCCTGTGAAGGCTCGGTTTTGGTGGTTGATGCCACCCAGGGAGTAGAAGCGCAAACTTTAGCCAACGTTTATCTGGCCATCGACAATAATCACGAAATTGTGCCGGTTTTAAATAAAATTGACCTGCCCTCGGCCGACCCCGAACGCGTCAAAGCGCAAATTGAAGAAGTCATCGGTCTTGATGCCTCCGACGCCATTGAAACCTCGGGCAAAACCGGCTTGGGCGTGTCCGATTTACTGGAAGCCATTGTCACCCGCCTGCCGGCGCCCGAAGGCGATGAAACGGCGCCGCTCAAAGCGTTGCTGATTGACAGCTGGTATGACAGTTATCTCGGCGTGGTAATTTTGGTGCGCGTTCACGACGGCATTTTGCGCCGCAAAACCCAAATCCGCATGATGTCCAACAACGCTGTCTATCTGGTGGAAAAAGTCGGTATCTTTTCGCCCAAGATGACCGACGTCGAAACTCTCTGCCCCGGTGAGGTCGGGTTTATAACCGCCAGCATCAAAAGTGTGGGTGACTGCCACATCGGCGATACCATAACCGATAACAAAAAGCCGTGCGAGGCGCCGCTCAAAGGATTCAAGCCCTCGGTGCCGGTCGTTTTCTGCTCTATTTTTCCGGTTGATTCAAGTCAATACGATTTGCTCAAAGACGCTTTGGCCAAGCTCAAGCTCAACGATGCCAGCATCGATTACCAAAACGAGAACTCCGCCGCCTTGGGGCTCGGTTTCCGCTGCGGATTCCTCGGACTTTTGCACATGGAAATCATTCAGGAACGTCTGGGACGCGAATTTGATCTTGATCTCATCACCACCGCTCCATCCGTGGCTTACAAAATCCACCTGACCAACGGCACCTGCATCACTTTGCACAATCCGGCCGATTTGCCTGATTTGTCACAGATCAAATCAATTGAAGAACCGATGGTCAAAGCAACTATTTTGGTACCGGACATCTATCTTGGCTCCATCCTCAAACTTTGCACCGAACGCCGCGGCGAACAGGCGGAACTGACTTATGTCGGCAATCGCGCCATGGTCGTCTACAACATTCCGTTGGCTGAAATTGTGTTCGATTTTTATGACCGCCTCAAATCGGTAACCAGCGGATATGCAAGTTTTGACTATGAGCTCACCGGTTATCAAGAATCCGATTTGGTCAAAGTACAGATTCTCATCAATGAAGAACCCGTTGACGCTTTGGCTTTTTTGAGTCACCGGTCCGAAGCCGAAGCCCGCGGCCGGCAGATTTGCGAGCGCCTCAAGGATTTGATTCCCCGGCACTTATTCAAAATCCCGCTTCAGGCCTGCATCGGCGGAAGAGTCGTGGCGCGCGAGACAATCTCGGCCTTGCGCAAAGACGTCACCGCCAAATGTTACGGCGGAGACGTCACCCGCAAACGCAAATTGCTTGACAAGCAGAAAAAAGGCAAACAACGAATGCGCCAATTCGGCAAGGTAGAGGTTCCGCAGTCGGCGTTTATCGAGGCGTTGCGCATTGGCGACGACTAAACTCCCGACACCCTCTGCAATAGTTGATAAATCCGCAAGTCTAGTAGATTTTTTGACAAACTTCTGCTAAACTGATGCAATCATAAACAGGGAGTCGGAAAATGTCTCGGGCAATTATACTGATGATGGATTCGTTTGGTATCGGCGGCGCACCCGATGCCTGCATGTTTGGCGACGACGGAGCGGACACTTTTGGCCACATTGCCAAAGTCAACTTAGGGCTCAACATACCCAATCTGATGATGCTCGGGCTCGGCAAAGCTGCCGAAGCCACAACCGGTTTACAACGTGAGGCCGGCCTGCAAGATCCGGTTAAACTGAGCCTTCACTCCAAATATGGCCATGCGGTCGAAATCAGCAAAGCCAAGGACACCACATCCGGACATTGGGAAATGGCCGGTGTTCCGGTTTTGCAGGAATGGGGATATTTTCCAAAATCTTATCCCTCTTTTCCTGACCGACTGGTACAGCGGATATGTGCGCGTGCAAACTTAAGTGGCATATTGGGCAACAAGGCTGCTTCCGGCACCGAAATCATCAAAGAACTGGGCGAAAAGCATCTGCAAACCGGTCTGCCGATATTTTACACGTCGGCCGACAGCTGCCTGCAAATTGCCGCCCATGAGAAGCGCTTCGGTCTCGACAAACTCTACGAGCTCTGTCAAATCGCCTTTGAGGAAGTCAAACCCTATCGCATTGCCCGCATTATTGCCCGTCCGTTTGTCGGCAATGTTGCAGAAGATTTCACCCGCACCGGCAACCGCCGCGACTACTCGGTGACTCCGCCGGCGCCGACGCTGCTGGACAAGTTCAAAGAAACCGGCGGAACAGTCGTTGCCATTGGCAAAATCAGTGACATTTACGCCGGTTGCGGCATCAGTCAAAGTATTCATGCCACCGGTTTGGAAGAATTGTGGAACGCCACGCTCAAAGCCGTTCGCGAGGCGCCGAACAATTCGCTGATCTTTACCAACTTTGTCGACTTTGACATGCTTTACGGCCATCGCCGCGACGTCAAAGGCTATGCTCGCGCGCTTGAATATTTTGATCGCCGATTGCCGGAGTTTTTTGCCCTGCTCAAAGAAGACGATTTGGCTTTCGTTACCGCCGATCATGGCAACGACCCCACCTGGGAAGGAACCGATCATACCCGCGAACAGGTGCCCGTATTGATGTTCGGACATCAGGTAACCTCGGCCGACATCGGAAAACGCGATACTTTTGCCGACATTGCGCAAACCATCGCCGAATTTTTCAACCTGCCGCCGTTTGAATACGGCCGCTCATTTCTGAAAGACTGATGCATGAGCTGGACAGCGCCCAACCTGCCGGCCGGCCGGCATTGTTTTTTCGGTTCCGAAGGCGGAGTATCCGAAGGGTTTTATCAAAGTCTGAACGTCAATACCAAAAGCGACGACAGTCCGGCGCATGTCTCGGCCAATCTGCAAATTGCCGCCGACCGATTCGGATTGGACAAATCATGCCTCAACTTGCTTAATCAAGGCGTATCAAACACCGCCGTTTACATCGATTCGCCAACGCAAGATCAAATTGAAGCCGATGGCACCGTAACCACCCGTCCCAATCTGATTTTATGTATCCGCACGGCCGATTGCGCGCCGGTTTTGCTGGCCGATGTCAAACATGGCGTCATCGGCGCGGCACATGCCGGCTGGCGCGGCGCTTTCCAAGGAATTATTGAAAACACGGTCGATTTGATGTGTCGGCATGGCGCCGAAACGGCCGACATTGCCGCCGCGGTTGGCCCCTGTATCGGCCAGGCCTCCTATGAAGTTGACGCCGGATTTTATGACCAGTTTGTGCATCGGGATCCGGCTTATGCCGCGTTTTTTGCTGCCGGACGCGAGGCACATTTTCAGTTTGACCTTGAAGCTTTTTGCATTGCCCGGCTGAAAGCCTGCGGCCTGACCGACATTGCCGCCGCCCATATAGACACTTATGCCGAAACCAAAAAATATTACAGCTTCCGCCGTTTCACGCATCAGGCTCTGATAAAACGGCTCAAAGCTTTTCCGACGGAGCTTTCGGCCATTGTGTTGTAGACTTTGCACAATCAACCGAATCAACTTTAATTTCACAAAAAAACCGAATACAATAACTTCATTGTCATAACAAATTCGCCGTGTCACATGTCCCCTCTCGGAAAAATTACCCTTGCTCTCATCGGTTTGCGTCTGTTTGGCGCCGAAGGTTTTTTTGTCGGCATGTTTATGGGACATCTGCTGATTGATCGCACTCACCTGATTTTGTCTTTGCAAAAACGTCTCAGTCTGATAGATGATAACATCCGGCTACTGCTTCCCTACAAATACTATCGCTGCTACAATCGGCTGGAAGGGCATTTTTGGGGCAAAATCTGGGGAATGCTGGTCGGCGGCGTGCTCTACGGCATAGACGGCTTTATTCTTCTGTTTGTCGTCGGTCATTTCGTATTTGACACCCCCGAGAGCCGCCACGCCGTTTATTGGCGTAAAAAATTTGACCACTTCTGGGACAATCATTGGGGCAAAATCGGCGGTGCCATTATCGGATTCGTTTGTCAAAACCGCCTGATTTTGTTTTTTGGCGTTATATTGGGCTTCTTTTTTGACAATTATCGGATGGAAACCGCAAACCTGATGCCGATTGAAACTCTGCGTCGTTTTTGGAAAGGAATCAACCCCCTCAAACTTTGGCGCCATTCCAAAGAAGCTCGTCATATTTCCTACATTCGTTCCATGGCCGGATTAGCGGCCAAAGTCGCCAAGGCCGACGGCCAGGTGAGCGAAAACGAAATCCGCACTTTCAAACAGGTTTTTGCCCTGAAGGAAGATATGAGTTCTGCCGTGGCCAAAGTTTTTAACGAAGCCAAAAAAACTCCTAAAAACTATGCTTCTTTTGCTCGTCAAATCAAGCAAATTTGCCGCGGCAACATCGAAATGCAGGAAAAAAGCATTGATAACTTGTTCAAAATTGCCGCCGCCGACGGTCAGGTCAGTCTGCCGGCTTTTGAACTCTTGCAGCAAATTGCCGAACTGATTGAATTGCCGCAGGGCAACTTTGAAATGTTGAAACGCCTCTACACGCCAAAAGCCAAAACCGAGACCGAACAGGGCTGGTATGATGTTTTGGGCGTGCTTTATACCGCTTCGAACGATGAAATTAAAGCCCGTTGGAAAAAACTGATTGTCGAATACCATCCTGACCGCCTGCAAGCGCAAGGCGCCTCTCCGGAAGAGCTCAAAACGGCCACCGAAAAACTGGCCCAAATTAACCGCGCTTATCAGGAAATCATCAAATTGAGGACACGCCGATGATAAACGCTCCCTTGCCGTTTTTTGACGACCGCAGCCGTTCTGTGGATATGCTGGTGCTGCATTGTACGGCCGGAACGGCAGCGCAAACTCTGCAAATTTTGCACAAACTGAACTTAAGTGCCCACTACATCATCGACCTGAACGGCGATATCTACCAATGCGTTGACGAATCAAAACGCGCGTGGCATGCCGGCGTCGGATTCTGGCGGGGAGAAGATTGCGGGCTCAACGACCGTTCCGTCGGCATCGAAATTTGTTCGCTTTCCTTAGGACAAACTCCTTATGCGCCAATACAAATACAGGCTCTGATTCCATTGTGTCTGGATATTATCGGGCGGCACAAAATTGTGCCTCAAAACATTGTCGGACATTCCGACATTGCCCCCGTGCGCAAACCTGACCCCGGAAAAGCATTTCCGTGGCGGCAGCTGGCACAGGCCGGCATCGGTTTGTGGCCGCAGGGAAATCTGGCAAAAATTTCCGATGTTGCCGCCCTTCTTTCCGACATCGGCTATGACACCCGCACGCCGCATGCCTTGCAGGCCTCGGCTTATGCGTTTTGCCGTCGGTTTGCCCCGCAGTTTGTAACCACAATTTCCGATCCGAAAATTTTGGTTGACAACTTTTTGCCTTCCGACAACGGCTTTATGTCAGACGAAACTTTTGTTCAAACCTTGCGAGCCGTGGCTTGGACATATCAAAACACGCTATAAACAAAACAACTTTATTTAGTGGCTTTATTAATGATTTTCAGGGCTTCTTCCAAAGTCGGCTCGCGCTCCTTAAGCGCCTTGGGCAAGGCATAATTTGTTCGTCCGCACTTCAAATAAGCCCCATAACGTCCGGCCAACAAATGCACTTCCTGTTTGTTGACGGGATTAATCCCCAAGACTTTGCCGCTCGGACGCTCTTTGGCACCGGCCAAAAGTTCTTTGGCGCGCTCGGCCGTCATATTAAAAATCGTATCGCTTCCGCGCAGTGACTGCGACTTGTTGCCCTGTTTGACATAGGGACCGAATTTGCCGTTGTTGAGCGTGATGCCGTCACCCAAATCAAGCGGCAAAGACACCAACCGTGCTGCCTGTTCAAACGTGATTTCCGCCGCCGTTAGGCCGTGAGGCAGAGAAACCCGTTTAGGTTTCTCGGTAGTGGCGGTGGCATCTTCGCCCAACTGCACATAAAACCCGTAAGGTCCTTTTTTAAGATAAAGCTTCAGTCCGTCTTGTTCGCCCAAAACCTTGTCTTCCGGTGCAGTGGCTTTAGGCTGAGCGGCAGCCTCTTCTTCCGAGCTGTCGGTCAGCGGCTTGGTATATTTGCATTCCGGATAATTGGAGCAGCCGATAAACGCTCCGAATTTTCCAAGTTTAACGCTCAGACGGCCTTTGCCGCATTCCGGACAAACTCGCGGATCCGAACCGTCTTCACGCGGCGGAAACAGATGATAGGCCAGCATTCCGTCAATCCGCTCAATCACCTCGCTGATTTGCAGCGGCTTAACGCTGTCGATGGTCTTGATAAACTTTGCCCAAAAACCGCTGAGAAGTTTCTTCCACTCCATTTCACCGGCCGAGACATCGTCCAAAAACTCTTCCATCTGTGCCGTAAAGTCATATTCCACATATTTGCGGAAGAAATTTTCCAAAAACACCGTCACAATTCGCCCGCGGTCTTCCGGAATAAAGCGCAGCTTTTCCACGCGCACATACTTGCGCTCCTGCAAAACCGCTATAATCGTTGCATAGGTAGACGGCCGACCGATGCCGAGCTCTTCAAGTTTTTTGACCAGACTGGCTTCGGTAAACCGCGGCGGCGGCGATGTAAAGTGCTGTTCGGGAGTAACCTCGCCTTTGCTCACCTGTTCGCCGATTTCCACATTAGGCAAAATTCGATTTTCGTCATCGTCATCATTATCGTCTTTGGATTCCTGATAAAGTTTCAGAAAACCGTCAAATTCAATCAATTGCCCGTTAGCGCGCAGCAAAATTCGCTTATCTGCCGAAACCGAGTCAATCACCACTCTGTCCATAACCGCCGGCGTCATCTGGCATGCTACCGTACGCTTCCAAATCAGCTCATAGAGCTTGTGCGCATCGGCGTCAAGTTTGACTTCCATCTTCTTAGGCGTGTTCATCACGTCGGAGGGACGAATGGCCTCGTGCGCTTCTTGCGCGTTTTTCGACTTGGTTTTATATTCTTTGGCCGTTTTGGGCAGATAAGCCTCGCCAAAATATTTTTTAATGGCTTCGCGGCAGGCCGTGATGGCCTCTTTTGACAAATTCACCGCGTCCGTACGCATATAAGTGATAAAGCCGTCTTCATAGAGTTTCTGAGCAATCTGCATGGTCTTCTTAGCCGAGAACCGGAGTTTGCGCGCCGCTTCTTGTTGCAAAGTAGACGTCGTAAACGGCGGCGCCGGATAACGGCTGGCCTTTTTGCGCTCGACATTGGCAACGGCAAATTCCTGCGCTTCGATTTTAGCTTTGGCGGCAAGAGCTTTTTCTTCGCTGTTAAGATCAAATTTTTCAAGTTTTTTGCCGTCAAGCTCCACCAACCGCGACTTAATCAAAGCTTTGGTCTTGGTAAACAATTCGGCATCGACGGTCCAATATTCCTCGGTCTTGAATTGTTCAATCTCGGTTTCGCGGTCGCAAATCAGCCGCAACGCCACCGACTGCACGCGCCCCGCCGATTTAGACCCCGGAAGCTTGCGCCACAGCACCGGCGACAGGGTAAACCCCACCAAGTAGTCAAGCGCCCGCCGCGCCATATAGGCCGAAACCAAATTGTCATCAATCTGCCGCGGATTTTTAATGGCCTCGGTAATGGCCGACTTGGTAATCTCATGAAAAACCACGCGCTCGATTTTTTTGTCTTTCAAAACCTTTTTGGCTTTGAGTTCTTCCAAAATATGCCAGGCAATCGCTTCTCCCTCTCTATCCGGGTCAGAAGCCAGCACAATCGTGTCACAATCTTTAACCGCCTTAACAATATCGCTCAGGCGTTTTTTGCCGCCGCCCGAAAGTTCCCATGTCATTGCGAAATCATGCTCCGGATCCACTGAACCGTCTTTGCTCGGCAAATCACGGATATGTCCAAAACTGGCCAGAACCTGATAGTCTTTGCCCAGATATTTATTGATTGTTTTGGCTTTGGCCGGAGACTCTACAATAACAAGTTTCATTTCATCTTCCTGTAATCAGCGTTTAATCAGCGTGACTTTATTGCCGCTTTGGCGCTCTATTTTTCCGTCCATTTCAAGTTCCAAAAGCTCCAGGGCGACCTCGGCGGACGACAACCCGCTGGCGCGGATAATCTCGTCAACATATACTCCATCAAAGTTCAAATAGTCAATAATTTTTGTTTTGCCATCATTCAAAGCCGGTTTTGAAACCGACTCACGCACCGGTTTCAGCGTCCGCGCCGGCGCTTTGAGTTCGGGCAACACAATGTCATGCACCGTCGGTTTGGGATTGTTGTGGAGAACTTTCAGAATATCCGCTGCCGATTCGACGAGCTGCGCTCCCTGTCGGATTAAATTATTGGGACCAAAACTGCGCGGCTCGGCCGGCGCTCCCGGAACCGCAAACAAACACTTGCCGTATCTGGCGGCACAGGCAGCCGTTATCAAGGATCCTGATTTAAGCGTGGCTTCGACAACCAGCGTGCCTTCCGCAAGAGCCGCCACAATCTCGTTGCGACGCGGAAAATTAGCCGCCTGCGGCTGTGTCCCCGGGGCAAACTGCGAAACGACACACCCTTGCCGCAAAATTTGTTCGTACAATTCGGCATTTTCAGCCGGATACGGCACATCGGCACCGGTACCGAGCACAGCGATCGTCGGTCCTTGCCGATTTTGGGCATACAGCGCGCCCTTATGCGCCGCCGCATCAATTCCGCGCGCCATACCGGAAACGACGACAATCCCGTTATTGGTCAAATCATAAGCAATGCGTGACGCGGTTTTGCGACCGTTGATTGACGCGTTGCGCGCACCTACGATAGAAACTGCCGGCTTTCCGTTGAGCAGTCGCGCATCTCCCTTCACATACAGCACCGGCGGCGGTGTATTCAGACACTTGAGTGCGGCCGGATAAGTTGCGTCATCATAACACAAAATCTGGATTTTTCGCTCCTGTGTCAAGGCAAAAATTTCTTCTGCCCGTCCGCGCGGCAAAATCTTGGCGCGGCCGTTGCCGTCCAAATGCGCCAAGGCCTCGGCAGCCGAACCATAAGCCTCCAGCAGCTTATAAAAAGTAACGGCTCCCAAATTTTCGGAGTTTATAAGTTGCAAAATATCGATAATACCGGCCGTATCTGCCAATTTTCCGCCTACTTTTTCTTAAAACTGATTTTACTTTCCTGTCCTTTGAACAAACGCGCAAAGTTGGCGTGATGCCGCACCAAAATCAAAGCCACGATGGCCGTATAAACGACTGTGTGCACCGCGTCGCTCCAATACCATGTCAAAACCGGCGTTAAGACTGCCGCAACAATGGCGGCCAAAGACGAATATCTAAACGCAAACGCCGTAATCAACCATATAAGCAAAGCGGCCAAAGCAATCTTGGGCGTCAGCACCAGCACCAATCCAAAAGATGAAGCGACGCCCTTCCCTCCCTTAAACTTGAGCCATAACGGAAAATTGTGTCCGATAACCGCTGCGCCGCCGGCAATCAATCCGCCCAAAACTGCCGTTGTCGTCGGCATGCCCCACAAGCTGTAGGCCGTATCCGGACACCACCGACGTGCCGCATACGCCGCCAAACCGGCCTTAAACACATCAAGCAACAACGTAGCCAGCGCCAATGTCTTGTTGCCCGTACGCAAAACATTGGTTGCCCCGATGTTGCCGGAACCGATTTTGCGAATATCGCCGTATCCGGCCAAATAACACAACACCAGCCCAAACGGAACAGAACCCAGCAAATATCCGCCGGCCGCGCACAGGCCAAAAAGTTCGGTTATTGTCATCAACAATTCTCCCTCTTTTTAATCTCAAGTTATTTTTTAACCTCAATTGCTCCGCTTGGCAACCCCGATTGCGCGTCTTGGCACAACTTTTATGTCTTGCCTGCAAAAAAAACGGGAACCCGAAAGCTCCCGTTTTTTGTCTCTTTGTTGCGCAAAATCAAAGTTTTTCAATGCGCATTCTGTAAAAAGATCTCCACACAAAGAGAAGCCCCAGCAGAAAGAATCCTATACCCAGCCCCAGTGAGACTACGCGGGGAGCCGAAACGGCCATTTCCACCGCCAACAGTCCAAACAGGGTTGTAAATTTGATAATCGGATTCAAAGCGACCGAGGACGTATCTTTATACGGATCACCAACAGTATCGCCGACAACCGAAGCGGCATGCAGAGGCGTGCCTTTTTGGTTGAGGTCTACTTCCACAACCTTTTTGGCATTGTCCCATGCTCCGCCGGCATTGGCCATATACAGCGCCTGAAACAGTCCGAACACGGCAATAGAAATCAGATAGCTGGCAAACAAGTTCGGATCAAAACAGGCAAACGCTATGGTAAACGAGAAGATAACAATAAAGATGTTAAACATTCCCTTCTGCGCATAGAGAGTGCAGATTTGCACCACTTTCTTGGAATCGGCGATTGACGCGGCTTTGGCCGTGTTGAGCTTGATGTGCTTCTTAATGTAGTTCACCGCCCGATAAGCACCGGTTGAAACCGCCTGCATGGAAGCACCCGAGAACCAGAAAATGACTGCGCCGCCCAAGATAATGCCAAACAGCACCTCCGGCGACAACAAATTCAGTTGCAAATGAAGCAACAATATGATTGAGAAAATCATTGTCGTTGCGCCGATAACCGCCGTGCCGATAAGCACCGGCTTGGCCGTGGCCTTAAAAGTATTGCCGGCGCTGTCGTTTTCCTCCAGAAAATGCTTGCCATTTTCAAAGTCAGGCTTAAAACCGTAATCCTTTTCAATTTCTTTGGCAATGCCTTTCTGACTTTCAATCTGCGACAGTTCAAACACCGACTGCGCATTGTCGGTCACCGGCCCGTAGGAGTCAACGGCAATCGTTACCGGCCCCATGCCGAGCATACCAAACGCCACCAGACCAAACGCAAACACGGTCGGATAAACCATATAAGCGTCAAGACCGTTGCGCGCCGTAAAGTAAGCTACGGCCATCAGACCGACCATCACCAATCCCTGCCAAAAGGCCGAGAAGTTGCCGGCCACAATGCCCGAAATGATGTTGAGCGAAGCACCGGCCTCACGGCTGGCATTAACCACTTCTTCCACATGTTTGGACTTGGACGACGTGAAGATTTTGGTAAATTCCGGAATCAACGCCGCCGCCAATGTGCCACAGGAGATGATAACCGAAAGCTTCCACCACAACTCGCCAAATCCGCCGAGCATCAGATAAGAAACTCCGAATGTCACCAAGATTGAAACCACCGAAGTCAGCCAAATAAGCGTAGTCAACGGAGTTTCAAAGTTAAAGGCCTTTTTATTGCCGAACCGCAGTTTTGAAAAACCGGCGTTCAGGCTGTATGAAATGATAGAGGTCAGAATCATAAGCACGCGCATGGTAAAAATCCACACGATCAACCGTGCCTGAAAATCCGCGCCGTTCGGCATCAATGCCAGCTGACCGTTCGGAGCCCACATCATTCCGGCGCCGAGCACAATAAAGCTGATGAGCGCCACACCGGTCACGCCATAGGTCTCAAACCCGTCGGCAGTAGGGCCGACGGAGTCACCGGCATTGTCACCGGTACAATCGGCAATCACGCCCGGATTGCGCGCATCGTCTTCATCAATTTTGAAGATAATCTTCATCAAATCGGCGCCAATATCGGCGATTTTGGTAAAAATACCGCCGCAAATACGCAGCGCCGCAGCGCCCAAAGATTCGCCGATAGCAAACCCGACAAAGCAAGCGCCGGCATTTTCTTTGGCCACAAACAGCAGAATTGAAATCATCATCACCAGCTCAACGCATATCAACAGAACGCCGATAGACATTCCCGAGCGCAGAGGCAGGCTCATTACCGGATAAGGCTTGCCGCGCAGCGACAAAAACGCCGTCCGCGAGTTGGCAAACGTATTAATGCGCATGCCAAACCAAGCCACCAGATAAGACCCCAAAATACCAAAAACCGACCACATCAAAATAGTCAAAACTTTCGGCAGAGGCGTGGCATTAAGATAGTAGAAGTAATAGAAAATGCACGCTGCAATAAATACTTCCAGCAAAATCAGCAGCTTGGCCTGTTGTTTCATATAAGTTTTGCAAGTTTCATAAATTGTATGCGACACATTAAGCATCAGCTTGTGCGCCGGCATTTTCTTAATCATGACAAACTCGGCAAACCCAAAAATCATTCCCAGCACGCACACCCCCAAACCATAGGTCAGGAGTTCAGCACCGGTGACTGTCCAGCCGAATAGGTTGTAAGCCACGTCTAGTGACGGAACTTTCAGGTCGATTTCCGATGCCGCCGCGGTTGAAACAAACGCGACAACCAGCAGCAAAGCCAAAGACAAGCTGCTTAATTTTTTCAAAATCATCATCTTCGATTCCCTAAATAAAGTTGAAGTTGTATATCAGCTAAAATTATAACGTTGCCGCCCTGAAATGACAGTTTGGCAGATTCCTGTTATGGCGGAAGTCTACGCCCAAAATTCTAAAAAA
This sequence comes from uncultured Alphaproteobacteria bacterium, assembly GCA_947588275.1. Classification (GTDB taxonomy): domain Bacteria; phylum Pseudomonadota; class Alphaproteobacteria; order RF32; family CAG-239; genus CAZU01. The sequence goes on from CANPYJ010000003.1 coordinate 67,485, forward strand.
TCTCTTAAATATGCAAAAATATTAACAACAACTGAAATTCCGCCGATGGCGGCTTTGAACCAAAAAACTCAGGATACTTGAGGTGTCCTGAGTTTTCACGTCTTGTAACCGCCAAATCGATTCAAATGAAGATCAAACAATCAACATAGTTACCCAGACATCCATCTGCAAGATACGATGCCCAGCCAACAACTGTCATAGTGCATAGCCATCGTTGGCATAAACAGCACAACCCCTTAAACTAAATTGCGTCGTCATTTCGCCTCCGCTCCATTACTCACAATAACATTGTCTTCTATTCCCTGTCATCGCGAGTGGAGCGAAGCAAACCAGTTTTATCTCCTCCCCGTCATTGCGGAAAATTCTCCTTCCTTTGTCATTGCGAGCGCCGTCATTGCAGAAATTTTCCCTTCCTTTGTCATTGCGAGCGGAGCAATCTCTCAACCCTATGTCATTGCGAGACGCCGAAGGCGGCGAAGCAATCCATTTTTATTTGGAAAGTACTCTGATGTTCCGATTTTATGGCAAGATTTCTTAAGATGGATTGCTTCGAAAATCTGCGATTTTCTCGCAATGACAAATAAAAGCGAAAATCAGGCATATTATGTATTGAAAAGTTTATCAAAAAAACCTCCCTTGCTTTTGCAAGGGAGGTTTTTGGCAGATTGTTAATTTTAGAACAATTGCAACACCGATTGCGCGGCTTGTGACGCCAGCGACAACGAGTTAATAGCCAATTGCTGTCTGGTCTGCAAAGCCAGCATATTGGCTGATTCTTCGTTCATGTCGGCCAAAGTCAGCTTATCGGCGCCCTCGGTCAGAACGTTAATCATACTCTCGGTGAAGTCTTCGCGGTTTTGGATAATCGAGTTGTTGTTACCAAGCTCGGTTGCCCAGCTGCGCAACGTGTTAATCATTGTGGTGACTGCTGCAATAGATTTTTCAATCGCAGCAGCCTCTTTGGCCGCTGCATCGTCGTCTTTATTTCCACTCCATTCACCATCTCCGTTTTTTATTGTATCAAGGTTCAAATCTGTTATAGCGTTTTTACCCGTAATCTCAAGCTTGTTTAGGTTGTCTTCGCCGGCTTCATTGAATTTGACAGTCAAGTTGCCACCGTTCAACAGGTTGACACCCTTATAGCCGGAGTCTTTAATGACACCTTTAATTTGCTCAAGAATAGTCGTGAACTGTTCAGCATAGCTCTTGCGCTCGGCTTCATCGGTCGTATCGGCTGCCGACTGCGCAACAGCTTTCGCCTGCTCGGCAAATGCCGTAATCGTTTCAATACCTTCATCGGCCGCTTTTATCGTCTGTATCGCCTGGCCCATGCTGTCCATCAGGGCGGACAAGTCGTTCGCACGGTTGTTCAACGAACGGGCGGCATAATACGATGACGGATTGTCCAAGGC
>CANPYJ010000004.1 GCA_947588275.1 uncultured Alphaproteobacteria bacterium
AGTCATATTTTTTACCAAGGATTTCACAAAGGAAGGATGAGTAATGATTAAGCTTGTTTCCATCATTATAATTTTGGCGGCGGCCGCCGGCGTATATTGGCAATTTGGACGGCAACCCTCATGGGACAAGACTTTTGCCAAAAGCGACAAAGTCGAGGTCAAAAAAGTTCATTTTGCCAACCGTTACGGCATTGAGCTGACCGGCGACTTGTATCTGCCCAAAAACTTGGACAACGGCAAATTGCCGGCGATTGCGGTGGCCGGCCCGTTTGGCGCAGTCAAGGAGCAGGCCTCGGGTCTTTATGCTCAGACGATGGCCGAACGCGGTTTCATTGCGTTGGCATTTGACCCGTCTTATACCGGCGAAAGCGGCGGTCAACCGCGCAACGTAGCCTCGCCCGACATCAACACCGAAGACTTTAGCGCGGCGGTTGATTTTTTGACCAATCTGCCGCAGGCCGATGCCGACAAAATAGGCATTATCGGCATTTGCGGATTTGGCGGAATGGGGCTCAATGCGGCCGCCATGGATCCGCGTATCAAAGCCACCGTTACCTCCACAATGTATGATATGAGCCGTGTCAACGCCAATGGCTATTTTGACGCAATGAACGCCGAACAGCGCTATGCCCTGCGCCAGACACTCAATGCTCAACGCAGCAAAGACGCCGCTGCCGGAACTTATGCCGCGGCGCCCGGCCTGCCCGACAAGCTCACCGGCGAAGAGCCGCAGTTTGTGCAGGATTATTACGGTTATTACAAAACCAAGCGCGGTTTTTATCCCCGCTCAATCAACTCGACCGGCGGTTGGAACATGACTTCGGCGCTTTCGTTTATGAATATGCCTCTGCTTGCTTACAGCGGCGAAATCAAAAATGCCGTTCTGATGTTGCACGGCGAAAAAGCGCACAGCCGCTACTTCAGCGAAGATGCGTTTAAAAAACTCACCGGCAGCAATAAAGAACTGATGATTATCCCCGATGCCAACCATGTAGATTTGTATGACCGGACAGACAAAATTCCGTTTGATAAAATCACGCAGTTCTTCAAGGATAATCTAAAATAATTGCGCGTCAGCAAAAAGTCCCGCCGTTTGATCGGGGCTTTTTTGTTGTTCCAATTCCAAAAGGCGGCGTTTGACAACCATCCCGCCGGCGTATCCGGTAAGGCGGTTGTCGGCGCCTATTACGCGGTGACACGGAATTATGATGCTTATCGGATTGCGTCCGACGGCGCCGCCGACTGCCCGCGCCGACACCGACGCCCCTCCCCGCAATGATGACAGTTGTTTGGCAATGAGGCCATAAGTCGTCACTTGGCCATAGGGGATTTGTGTCAAAAGTTTCCATACCGCAAGCTGAAACTCGCTTCCGTCCGGTTTCAGCGGCAAATTTTCTGTCTTTGGCCGTCGTCCGGCAAAATAGCTCTCAAGCCAGCGCCGCGTCCGCGCAAAAAGCGGCAGATTATCTGTCGGCACGGCATCCGGCGGCAACGTGCGGGCAAAATATTTCTGCCCCTCCAGCCACAGTCCGGTGAGACTGCGGCCGTCAGAAGCCAGCGTCAGAGAACCGATCGGCGACGGACATATTGTTGTATACAATTTGCGCTTTCCCTTTCAAAATATTCATCGAAAATTGTCCGCCCGCTGATTTATATTGACAGATATTTCCGATTAAGTTATATGCATCATATTCGTTTTATCTGCCGAACGCAACCAAATTATAAGGACCTTCAAATTGGCCGGCAAAAAATTCTCTGTTTTGTCATCTGTCGTGATATTTGTCATCAGCCTGTATTTTGCAACTTTCCTAAATCAGGCATTTTGGCGGTATATGGCCGATAAGACGTCTTTTGACAATCTTGCCGACGCCTTGTTTGCGCTTTCGCTGCCGTTTTTTATCTTTGTTCCGCTATATTTGTTGTTTAACCTGATTGTTTTTCCCAACAGCAAAGCGGTGATTGTTTTTTTGCTGATATGCTCGGCGGCCGCCAATTATGCCATGAGCGAACTCGGGGTTGTCATCTCGTCGGACATGTTTCGCAATCTGATGGAAACCAATCGTCGCGAAATGTGGGATTTGATGACGTGGAGCGCGGCCTTGCATATTTCGCTGTTTGGAGTTCTGCCGGCGGTTTTGCTGATGCTGACGCACATTCGCTATGCGCCGCTGCCCAAAGAAATCTGTCGACGCCTCTGGCAGTGTCTCGGCGCAGTGGGAATTTTTGTGCTGTTTGCTCCGGGTGTCTATAAGCACTACGTCTCTTTTGGCCGCAACAACAGCATGGCGCGGCGTTATCTGAATACCTTTAATTACATTTCGGCGGCTATCCGTTATGGCAAAACCAGTCTTAATGCCAACCGGACATTTGAGGTTTTGGATGCGTCGCCCCAGCGCGATAAGCACACTTCCGCGCCGCGACTGCTGATTGTGGTGGCCGGAGAGACCGCCCGAGCCGCCAATTTTTCGCTTTACGGCTATGCCAAAGAGACCAACCCACGACTTGCCAAGCAAGATATTGTTGTCTTTGCCGACGCGGTATCTTGCGGAACTTCGACCGCCGTCGCTTTGCCCTGCGTGTTTTCGGCTCTGCCGCGCCGCAGCTTTAACGTCAACAAAGAGCCTTTTCGGCAAAATCTTTTGGATATTGCGCGCAGTGCCGGCTATGATGTGTGGTGGAAAGAAAATGACGACGGCTGCAAGAAAATATGCAACCGCGTCAACGTCATTGATGTGCAGGCCGAAAACAAAAAGCCCCATTGTTTCGGCTCTTACTGCCATGATGAAGCTCTGCTGGAAGGACTGGAGGAGCAAATCGGCCAAATCTCGCGCGATACGATGATTGTGCTTCATACCATGGGCAGCCATGGACCGACTTATTACAAACGTTATCCCGACAAGTTTAAGCATTTTAAGCCGGCATGCAACACCGCATCGTTGCAGGACTGTTCCCGTGAACAAATTGTTAATTCTTATGACAACACAATACGTTACACCGATTATATTTTGGCGCGGGTAATAGAGATTTTGAAAAAATATCCGCAATTTGAAAGTGCCATGCTGTATTTTTCGGATCACGGTGAGTCACTTGGCGAAAACAGCATTTATTTGCACGGACTGCCTTACAACATTGCCCCCGAGCATCAAATCCGCATTCCTCTGATTCTGTGGATGTCGCACAAATTGCGCAATGCAATGGAACTTAATTTAGAATGTTTGACCAAGCGTGCCCGCAACGACGGCTTTTCGCATGACAACATCTTCCATTCCGTTTTACGCCTATTGTCGATACAATCCAAACTTTATAATCCCGAGTTGGACTGGTTTGACGGCTGCCTTAAAATGCAAAACGCAAATTAGCGTTTAAGTTATAAGCCCGATAATCGTTGCCGAGCGCGCAGCCGGCGGCGGCCGTAACCGACCATTTGGATCCAAGATGCAGTTCCCCGCCGATTTCCAATTTTCCCAAAGTCTGATTTTTGAGAGCTTTGATTCGATCAAGACCGGTGACTGCCGTTGCGGCCGAACCGCCGAAAGTCTGCACCGCCGCCGGACGCACAAAAAGCCGGGAACCTTGTCCAAACGGAGCATAGGCAATTTCCAGCGCCAAACCCACTTCCGTAAAGTCCACCTGTGAATAACGAGCGGTTTTGCCGGCATTGTCTTCTACGGAATCGATTTTAAAAGTTTCATACAACACGCTCACAGACGGTTGAAGCGTCCATTTCGGCGCCGGCCGATAACTTCGCCGCAGCATGGCGCCGGCGCCGTATTGATCGGCATGTGTTTCGGCATTAATCACCGTATCTCCGGTTGTCAGATTTATACGTTGGCGGCCGCCGAACAAAACGGACATCAACTGCCAGCGGCCGAAAGTATGGTTGAAATATAAGCCGCCGAGCCAGCTTTTGACGTCGGCTTTGGTGCTGCCGGCCGAATAATAACGTCCGCGCCCCGAAAATTTGCCGCGGCCTTGTCCGTAGGAACCAAAAATGCCGCCCCGCGTGCGGGAATCGGCAAAAATATCCGAACCAAACAACAGATTATCGGCATGACCTTTGTATTCCTGCGGCGCATCAGCGCGTATTCCCCGATAGACATTGCGCAGCCACGCCCGCCGGCAACCTCGTTTTTCGGCGCACGGATAAGCGGTTTCGGACGCCATATTCTCGAGCAAATCCCGATTTTGTTCCGTCAGCAATGACGGTAATCCGACATAAGCCGCAATCTCCGGCGCATAGACCGGTTGATCAGGCGGCATGGGAACATTAAACAAATCTTCAAACGGCAGTTCCGGATACTGCGCGCCGACATGCAAATACCACACGCTACCGTCTTCCGTGCCCAGAGCATTGCGAATGGATGCCCAATTGTACATAAGCGGACTGCCGAAAATACGGCTGACCAAAAATTCGGCGGCCGTATCCGGATTGTCGTTGGGCGCAATCACATAAGGGCTCAAAACCTTTTCGGCATCGGTCAGCGAATCGTCACCGGTCAAAAAATTGAGAATCACCCGCGTATATCCGGAAACATCGCCGTCAATATTCAATACCCCGTGGCGCAAACGGTTGGCGGCACCGTCCACAGCAATATCCAGCCGCAAAGTCGAACCGCGGGCCGCCTTGTAATTTTCGGCCGAAAGACTGGCTGAAGAGCCCATATACAGCTCGGACTGACTGCCCGAAATCAAATCTCCGCCGATTTGCACAGTTCCGGTATTATTCAGTTTGCCGCTGCCAAGAAGTTCCATGTTGCCCTCGTTGACAAAAGTTCCGCCGTTGTTGATTGTGCCTTCGTTATACATGCCGGCGGCTCTGATTTTGCTGTCGGCCCCGGCGTTAATCAGACCACTGTTGAACGCGGCTTTAGACAGCACCAGACTGTAATTCGAATCGACCGTAATCAGGCCGCGGTTTAGCACCGTGTTGCCCAGAACGGTGTTTTCCAAAACGTGGCGGACGATAATCTCGCCGCCTTCTTCAACCTCGGTGACACCGCCGCCGTCTATGCCGCCGTCCAAATAAAGCTTGCCGCCGCTTTTGACAACCACGCGCCCTTTGCCGTCGGCCACATAAATATCATTGGCGCTGCCGTTGGCCTGATTGGCCGAAAAATAATTTTCGCCGGCAAAGTTGACGGTTCCCGACTGCATATAAATGGCGCCACCGAGCGCCGTGCCCTCGGAGGCGGCAGCCGAATTGCCGAAAAACGTGTTTACACCCGAAAAACTCAACTCGCCCGAAGCAACATACATTGCCCCGCCCAAAGCTTCATTGCGGCCGACGGCGCTGTTCTCGCCAAAAGTCACGTTTTTCAGGTCACCGATAATGCCTTCATTGTATACGGCGCCGCCGTAAGCGCTTCCCTGATAGGCAGCGGCGCTGTTGTTGGCAAACACCGTCCCGTGAATGCCGCCAATCGTTATGTTGTCGGTTTCCTGAGTATCAAACCCGCCGTTGGCAATGGCCGCGCCATAAGCGCTCTGCCCTTCGGCGGTCGTACTTATCGTATTGAACATAAACAAGGAATTATCGATGGCGCCGATTGAACCTTCGTTGTATATGACGCCACCCAAAATCGGAATATCGCCGTTGGAGGTCAGACGATTATTCATAAAGGTCGAACTCTCAATTTTGGCAATCTGTCCAGCCGACAGCCCGCTCAGACCGCGTTGCACATATAAAACACCGCCAGCCGCGCTGTTGTCGGAATGCATAACCGAAGTCAAAATATCAATATTTTCAAACCACGAACCAATGATTTCAACAACGGCTCCATCCATAAAATTCAAAATGCCGTGCAATTGTTTGTCGCTTGTCTGGACGACATTGTTTAAGGCAAAATTATTAAACGTGACCGTGGCATTACGGACGTCAAACATACCGGTTTCCCGATTTTCCGAAATATTTTCCAACGTTATGTCGTGCCAAGACACCGCAGAAGAATCAAAAATATTGAATTTCAGATATCCGTTTTGCGCATCCAAATAATGATTGTTGCCCGAAATACGCAAATTATCGGCCGTAATATTATAGGTTCCGGTCGCAGCCGCCAAATCTGCGGTCAACTGTTCATCGGTTTCGGAGCGCATATTTCTTACGAACTCCCCGAAATCTTCCACATTGACCGATGCCGCCCAAACATTTCGGACAAACATCATACCGGCAACTGCGGCAAGATACGGCAGCTTCCCCATTTCCATTGCCAAAACCTTTCTGTCTAACCTGTCAGGCTGTAGTCAGTCTGGTTTAGTGCAGTCAGTGAGTAAGGCTGCATACAAATGTAATCTGCGGCAGCGGAATTTGCATAAGCAAATATGTTATATCTGTTTTGCCACAAGCGTAAAAAAAACTTGACTTAAACCAAACTCTAAAGTGTACACTGCGATAAAGAATCGTTTTTTTAAGCGAGGATATGATGGAAAAATATTATCGGCTTATCCGCGGCAGCGCGGCTGTTTTGGTCTTTTTGGCCGTCATTGCGGCTTTTGCCGGCCTTGGTTATCCGCTCAAAATTTTTGACGGACAACTTTTGCCGCTGATCGGGCGTGCAGCAATCGAATTCTCTGTCGGCGCAGCCGTTTGGCTGGCGCTGTTGACGGGCATTACGCTTGTCGGCGGACGGCTTTATTGTTCCGTTCTCTGCCCGCTCGGACTTTTACAGGAAGCGGTCGGCCTTTTGCATCGCGGCAAGAAATGCCTGATTATCAGAAACCGGTCTTACAAATACGGACTGGCGGCGGCCGTCATCGGCATGCTTGCGGGCGGCAGCGCATGGTTGGCAGCCCATACCGATCCCTACACGTTGTTTGGAAACGGAATCGTTGGCGGCGCATTCGGAATTGGCGTTTGGATTGTCTTGTTAGGTCTGGTATGGTTTAAAAAACGCTGGTTCTGCGCCAATCTTTGTCCGGCAGGCGCCATCTTGGGGCTGCTCGGCAAGCGGGCGGCACTTAAAATTTATGTCGATGCGGATCGCTGCGTCGGCTGCGGCTTGTGCGCCCGTCATTGTCCAACCGGCAGCATTGATTTTGCCAACAAATGCGTGGACAATGAAACCTGTGTCAAATGTTTTGCCTGTTTGGCCGTCTGCCCGCAAAAATGCCTGCACTACGGAAAGGCGCCGCAGACGCAAACCCAACCGTTTTTTTCGGCTTCCCGACGCCAATTTTTGGCAAACGGCGCCGCGGTTTTGGTGCTGTTGGCGGCCGGTGTCCGCGGCGGATTTGAACTTGCCAAAATCACCGCTCAAAAGGTCAAAAAAAGGCTGCTGCCGGCCGGTGCTCAAAATGTCGCCGCGTTTGTTGACCGTTGCCTCAACTGCAATTTGTGCGTAGCCAACTGCCCAATGAAAATCATTAAAAAAGCCGATGCGGATTTTCCCGCAGTTCATCTTGACTATGGCGAAAATTTCTGTGATTATGATTGTCACAGATGTTCCGAGATCTGTCCTTCCGGCGCCATCCGCCGGATATCATTGGAAGAAAAACAGCGCACGCAGCTCGGCATTGCTCTTGTGGACGATAAGGTCTGCATCCGCTGCGGCTTGTGCGCAATGAAATGTCCGCGGCAGATTATCGAGCGTGACGATGAAGGCCGGCCGTGCATCAGCTCAGATAAATGTATCGGCTGCGGCGTTTGCCAAAGCACTTGTCCGGTCGATGCAATCAGGATAGAAGCGGCGGAACGACAAAAAGTTTTGGAATGAGGAGAAAAACAAATGTCATTGGGACTGACTGAAATCGCGCTTATTTTGGCCGTGGTGCTGATATTGTTCGGCGGCAAACGCATCCCCGAGCTGGCCAAAGCCCTCGGCAAGGCCCAGTATGAATATAAAAAAGCCAAAGAACTGCTGCAAAACGAGGCTAAAGAGCTAAAGGACAGCGTCGACAAAGCTGCCGCCGAAGAAGAACAAAAGTCCAAAGAATAAATGGCGGACAAAGACGAAAATCTGACCGTGCATTTGGAAGCGCTGCGGGCAACGCTTATCAGCTGTCTGCGGGCGCTCGGCATCGGCTTGTTGCCCATGCTGGCCGCCGCGCCGTGGGTGTTGCGGCTGTTGATAAAAATTATACTCGGGCATCATGATATCGCGCTTAACTTCTTTGCACCGACGGAAGTGTTTATGCTGCAAATCAAAGTTGCGGTGACGCTGGATTTGATTGTTTGTTTTCCATATATGGCACACAAAATATGGCTTTTCGTCCTGCCGGCGCTGTATGAACAAGAGCGCCGCTTTATCAAATCGATAGCGTTGGTCTCAAGCAGTCTGTTTGTCTTGGGCGCACTGTTCTGCCTGTTTTTTATTTTGCCGATGCTGATTAACTTCGGGATGAGTTTTGCCTCAGCCGAGTTGAAAGCCATGTTCGGCGTGTCGGGCTTAATTTCCACCACTTTGTGGCTGGCCGTCATTTTCGGCCTGATGTTTCAGTTTCCGCTGATTACATACGCACTTATCCGCTCCGGACTGACCAGTGCCGAATCCGTAAGACGCAAACGGCCGTATGTGGCGGTGGGAATCCTGATCATGGCGGCTCTGCTTACGCCGCCCGATATCGTCAGCCAAATACTGCTGGCGACACCGACTTATTTGTTGTTTGAAAGCGGACTTTTTTTCGGCGGGCGGCATAAATAAAGTTCCAACCCCCAAAAAAGTTCTTGACTTGGAGTATACTCTAAGAATTATGGTAAAGGCATTATCTTATTTAAGTGGAGAAAAATATGAACAGACGTGAATTTTTAACCGGTTCGCTGGCGGTTTTTGCATTGTCGGCGCTGCCCAAATTAACCCTCGGCGATCCGATTGCCGTGTCGGAGAGCGTTAAGAGCAAAATCAATCCTCAAAACAAGCTTGGTTTCGGATTTATGCGCCTGCCGCTCAAAAATCCGTCGGATCAAACCTCCATCGACTACCAGACGCTCAACAAAATGGTCGATACTTTTATGGAGCGCGGGTTTACATATTTTGACACAGCGTGGATGTATATGGGCTACGAAAGCGAGATTGCCATTCGCGAAGCGGTTGTCAAACGGCATCCGCGCAACAGCTTTACGGTGGCCAGCAAGCTTCCGGTCGGCTATCTTAAGAGCAAAGAAGAGCAAGAGCAGGTATTTAACAAACAACTTGAAAAAACCGGCCTAGAATATTTTGATTACTATTTGGTTCACAACATCAACGTCAACACCATCGGCAACGCTCGCCGGCTGGAAAGTTTCAAATTTATTGCCGATAAGAAAAAAGAAGGAAAAATCAAAAATATAGGATTTTCATTCCATGATTCTCCGGAACTTTTGGAAGAAGTGCTGAAAGAGAATCCGGGACTTGATTTTGTGCAGCTGCAGCTTAATTATATCGACTGGGACAATGCCGGCATTCAATCGCGCCGCTGTTATGAGATTGCGCAAAAGTACAATCTGCCGGTGGTGGTTATGGAACCGGTCAAAGGCGGCTCGCTGGCCAATGTGCCGCCGACGGTGGAAAAAATATTTAAAGACGCCGAACCTGAAATGTCGGTCGCTTCTTGGGCTATTCGATATGCGGCCAGCCTGCCCGGTGTGATGATGGTACTGAGCGGCATGACCACCATGGAGCAACTGCTGGACAACACCGGCTACATGCAGCACTTTAAGCCGCTGGATGCCAAAGAAACCAAAGTGGTCGAAAATGCCGTCAAAGCTCTGCATGCGGCCAAAATTATTCCTTGTACGGGCTGCCGCTATTGCGTTGAGTTTTGCCCGATGAAAATTGCCATTCCGGACTATTTCGCACTTTATAATGCCGAAAAACAGGAACGCTCGGACAAACCGTTTACTATTCAGCGAAACTATTATGAAAGTTTGGCTCAAAGCCATGGCCGAGCCTCGGCCTGCATAGGTTGCCGCTCTTGCGAAAAACATTGTCCGCAACATATTGAAATCAGCCGTCTGATGAAAGATGAAGTGGCTAAAACTTTTGAATCTTAATTTTTGGAAAGGAAAAAACAATGAACAAAATGATGACTCTTGTCGGCTGCGCGTTGTCGTTGTTTGCAACCGGTGCCAACGCCGCCGAAAACAAGACTGAAGGCAATACGCCCGCTGCGGCAAAACCCAATATTTTGATTGCTTATTATTCCTGGTCCGGCAACACCCAGAAAGTGGCCAAGGAAATTCAGGAAAAAATCGGCGGCGATTTGTTTGAAATCAAAACTGTCGAGGCTTATCCGGAAGACTACAAAACCACAGTCAGCCAGGCCAAAAAAGAAATTGCCGAAGGGTATCGGCCCAAACTGGCGGCCGAAGCTGGCGATTTGAGCAAATATGACGCCGTGTTTATCGGATCTCCTAACTGGTGGGGAACCATCGCGCCGGCTGTCAGCGCTTTTTTGGACAATACCGATTTGAACGGCAAAACCGTGATTCCGTTTATCACGCACGGAGGCGGCGGCGTGCAAAACACGGTGAAAGACCTGACCGCACAGTGCAAGGGCTGCAAGGTTTCGGCAACACCGTGGGTCGGTTATGGCAGTTTTACAATCGGCATTTCGGGCTGGCTTAAAGATTTGGGCTATAAAAAATAACCATGACCGAAAAATTTGTCGACTTGGGTTTTGCCAAACTTGACATCAGCCGGCACAACCGCACCGGATTGAACGAGACGGTGTTTTGTGCCGGCAAAACACCCTCCCAGCTGCTCAAAATTTTGCAAACGTTTCAACAGCAAAACCGCGCCGTTTTAGGCACAAAATGCAGCCGCGAAAAATATGAATATGTGACGGCGGCGGGAGTGGCGGCGAAATATGATGAAGTTTCGGGCCTGATTTTTTTGGACAACGGCGTTACACCGCAGGCTTTGGCAGGCACAGCTGCCGTCTGCACGGGCGGAACCGCGGACATTCCGATAGCCGAAGAGGCCGCCCGCACCATAGAATTTTTGGGCGGCAAAGTCGAACGCTATTATGACGTCGGCGTGGCCGGCCTTCATCGTCTGTTGGACAAACTGGAAGATATCAGACGAGCCGATGTGATTGTGGCCGCCGCCGGCATGGAAGGAGCTCTGGGAAGCGTGCTGGGCGGCTTGGTTGAGGCACCGGTCATTGCCGTGCCGACATCAGTGGGTTATGGCGCGTCATTCGGCGGTTTGGCGGCTCTGCTCACCATGCTTAATTCCTGCGCCGAAGGCATATCGGTCGTCAACATCGACAACGGATACGGCGCCGGAGTTCTGGCTTGCAAAATTTTAAAAATGGCAGGAAAAAAACTATGACACGATACCTTTATCTGGAAGGCGCCGGCGGAATCAGCGGCGACATGACCGTGGCCGCGCTCCTTGATTTGGGAGCTGACCAAAAAAAACTCGACGCTGTGCTGGACAGCCTTCGGTTGGACGGTTTCGAGCATCATATTGAGCGCAAAAATTCTTACAGTATCAGCGGTTTGGACTTTGACGTTCATGTTCATGCGCACGAGCATTCGCATGAAAGCGTTTACCATGACGGACATCATCATGAGCATCGACATCTTAAAGACGTGTATGAAATCATCGAACGTGGCAATATGAGCGTCAGGGCGCGTGAACTGGCAAAAAAAATTTTTTTGATTGTTGCCGAGGCCGAAGCCAAAGCCCACGGAACAACGCCGGAAGAAGTGCATTTTCACGAAGTCGGCGCGATTGACTCGATTGTTGACATTGTGGCCACGGCCGTTTTGGTTGACGATTTGGGAATCGACTCATGCATTGTGACCGCGCTGACGGAAGGCAGCGGCACAATCCAATGCCAGCACGGCATCTTGCCCGTGCCGGTGCCCGCCGTTTTGAATATTGCCGAAAAATACCGTATTCCTCTGCGGCCGTCCGCCACACAGGGCGAAATGGTGACTCCGACCGGAATTGCCATTGCGGCGGCTTTGCGCACAGCGGAAAAACTTCCCTTAGCCTATAAGGTTTTGCAGACAGGAATCGGCCTCGGCAAACGCGATTTTGGACATGCCAACTTTCTGCGGGTAATGATTCTTGAAGATACCGCGGAAACTGATCAAATTTATGTGATGGAAACCAACATAGACGATTCCACCCCCGAAGAATTGGGGTTGACTATGGAAAAACTTATGACCGCCGGCGCTCTGGATGTGCATTTTGAACCCTGCCTGATGAAGAAAAACCGTCCGGCCTACATGCTGCGCGTGATTGCGACTGCCGCCAAACTGCCCCTGATGCAAGATTTGGTCTTTCGCACCACCAGCACCATAGGATTGCGCTATTATCCGGTGGAGCGCACATGCATGAACCGCCGACAGGAAACAGTGCCGACCGAATACGGTGCCGCCACAGTCAAAATTTCTACATGGAAAGACATCGTCCGTTGTCGGCCGGAATTTGAAAGCATCAAAAAATTGGCCGGCGAAAATGGTGATTTCGGAAAAATATACCGCTGTGTTCAGGCCGAAGCGGAAAAACTTTTCGGGCAGCCTTAAATGACTGATGATCTGCAAGCAAAATTTAATCGCCTCAAAGCTTGTCTGCTTGACCTCCAAAGCGTCGCAGTGGCTTTTTCGGGCGGCGTGGATTCGACTTTTTTGCTCAAATCCGCACATGACACGCTGGGCCGCAACGCAATTGCGGTTACGGTGACGTCGCGGCTTTTTCCGGAACATGAGTCGCAAGCGGCTGCGGCTTTTTGCCGGCAAGAAAACATTCGACAGATCCTCATACCGATTGACGAATTGAAGATTGAAGGATTTGCCGCAAATCCGCCGAATCGCTGCTATTTGTGCAAAGCAAACTTTTTGCGGGAGATAAAAAAGACCGCGCAGGAACAACACGTCAGTCAGGTGGTCGAAGGCTCCAACCTTGATGATTTGAGCGACTATCGGCCGGGACTGAAAGCCGTGGACGAACTCGGCGTCATCAGCCCGCTGCGGCTGGCCGGCATGAACAAACAGGACATTCGCGACTTGTCTCGCCAACTGGGATTGCCGACATGGAACAAGCCGTCTTTTGCCTGTTTGGCCTCACGGTTTGCCTATGGCGAACCGATTACGCCCCAAAAACTGAGTGCCATCGGTCGGGCAGAACAGCTGCTGACCGATTTGGGTTTTGAACAGCGGCGGGTAAGACTGCAGAATCAGACGGCTCGCATTGAAATTCAGCCGGAAGATTTTGATAAAATCATGAAACCTCAAATCCGCTCCAAAATCACCGTGGAATTTGCCAAACTCGGGTTTCTCTATACGGCGCTTGATCTCAACGGATATAAAACCGGAAGCCTGAACGCCGCACTGGCGCGGAAAGATTTGTAATGTCTTATTATGTTTATGAATTATTCTGATGTTTAACTTAATACAGGACTCAAAATGAAAAAAGCACTTTTCTTTGCCCTTTTAAGCTGGAAGGCATGTCCGGCTTGGGCCGTTTCGACTCAACCTGTTGCAACCGGCTCGGTGCTTTCGGCTTTGTGGCTGACAGCATTGTTGACCGCGGTGGTGCATACCATTGCCGGACCGGACCATTACCTACCGTTTATTGCAATTGCCAAAAGCCGTGGCTATAGTCTGAGAAAAACACTGTTTTGGACTTTTGTCTGCGGACTCGGACATATCGGCAGCGCTTTGCTGATTGCGCTCGGGTTTATTTATTTTTCGCACTGGCTGTCGGAAGCGCAATTCGGCTGGATTGAGGACAACCGCGCCGATATGGCCGCCTATGCTTTGATTGGCCTGGGTGCGGCTTATCTGTTGTGGGCTCTGCGTCACCGTTGGCTGCACAAACATCACAAACACCTTGACAAGCCGGACGACAAACAAAATATCACGGTGTGGGTTTTGTTTATTATCTTTGTGCTGGGACCGTGCGAAGCTTTGCTGCCGATTTTGACCGCAGCCAGCGTCTTGGGCGGAACGGCGGTGATTTCGTCAACGCTGATTTTTTCGGCGGCAACCATCGCTACCATGATGCTTGCCGTCAGCGCCGGCTTGCTCGGCATCAACGCTTTGCGCCTGAATGTTTTGGATAGCCACGCGCATGAACTGGCCGGAGGAATCATTATCGCCTGCGGCTTGGGCATGTTATTGGGCTTATAGTCAATGAGAAAAAAATCCCGCCGATGCGGGATTTTTTCTATTTATTTTTCCAGATTTTAATTTTGCTGCGGCTTTTGAATGTTATTTCCCGCAAGGCCTCGCCCGCGTGTTTGCATAATTGCTCCACATCTTCCGCATATTTAGATGCACAGCCGCCGATGCGGGCGCTGACGACAACTTCGTCCTTTTTGATTTTGATTGCCGACGCATTAAGGGTGGCATAGAGCCGTTCAGCCACGACTTTGATTGACTTATCATCGGTGCCGGCCAAATAAACAACGAATTTGTCTTCATCATATCGGGCCACCATATCGCTGCCACGCAAGGCTTTATCCAAAACTTTGGCCGTGTTTTTTAGAACTTTTTCACTGTTGCGCTGGCCGTATTTTTCGTAAATTTCGGTCAGATTATCCGCCGCGACCAACAGCAACGAATACTTCTGCTTGGTTGCTATCGCCTCGGCGATTTTAAGTGGTACGGCTTCGTTAAAATATTTGAAGTTGTAAACACCGGTTTGCGGATCTTTGCGCTCACGCTCAATCTTATCTTCGGCGTCATAATAAATAATAAGCAGCAGAATCGTAAATGTGCACAAGAATGTAATCAGGTTTGAGATGACCAATATCCAAGACTCGATATAAACACCATAGGCAAACCAGCAAACAAGCCCCAAAGTGTAAATCATATACATGTAAGAAGACAAATTTGTAACATTCTTGGTTTCAATAATTCTCAAAATTTGAATAGTGAAGGTCAGAATTGTAGCCAACCCGGCCGCGTACCCGATGTGCGTAAATAAAATTTCCTCATCAAACAGTAACATTATGTCCTCCATAAACCAGCCTTTGCTATAAGATAGCATTTAATGGTAACGAAAAAGTAAACAACCAAACCATAAAAACCATTTACCGACAATATTTTGCACAAGTTACAAAACAGCGTTTACAATAATCAAAGACATAATATACTTTATTAGTCAGTTATTTTATTTTTAGGAGGATAACTATGAATTCAAAACTTTTTTCCGGAACATTGGCGCTGGGTTTGCTGGCCGCAGTTTCGTCATATGCGGCGTTTCAGGGAGCTCCGTCTCCTGTGACAACGGTGGCTGAAGCTCTTAAGATGGGTGATGATACGCCGGTTGTTTTGCGCGGAAAAATTCAAAAAGCCATCGGCCACGAAAAATATATCTTCGCCGATGAAACCGGTAATGTTACGGTTGAAATTGACAATGAAGACTGGCGCGGCGTTGACGTCGGTCCGGAAGACACGATTGTCATCCGCGGTGAAGTGGACAAAGACATCTTCACCACTGAGATTGACGTTGATGTCGTTGAATTGGCGACGCAGCCGCAACCTCAGTCTCAGCTTTAGTTGAGCCAAACAATGCCAAAGCATAGAGCGACGGCATAAATGCACCACAACAGATACGGCAGCTGTAAAAAGGCTGCCGTTATGTTTATGCGGGCAAAGCGCAAAATCATCCACACCACGGCCGCCAGCAAAACGACGGCCAACGCCGTGCCGGCTTTGTAGGCGCCGAGACCGAAAAACACCGGCGCCCAGCAAAAATTGACAATCAACTGCAACGCATACGGCAGCAGATAATAGGCCGGCGACTTTTCCTCTTGCACGGCGCTTTGATAAACCAGCCACGAACCGATGCCCATTAAGGCATATAATATCAGCCACGCAAGCGGAAACACCCAGCCCGGCGGACTGAAAAACGGTTTCTCAAGCGAGGCATACGCGGCAGCGATATCTCCGGAAAACACAGAAGATATTTGGCCGCCGATAAGCGGCAAAGCCAGCAATAAAACAAATGACAGAAATTTTTTCATCCTTTTTACCTTCCGCCTCAGATATAATCATCAAAAAGACGATAAAAAAGGGGTCAACGCTCCTGACTACGGCGGCAACATGAAAACGCCAAGTCATTGAGGCAAGTTTGGCGCGCGGCGAATCGGGCGCTTTCAGGGCAATCGTCCCCGTCAGCAGACAATGATTGGGTTTGGTCCGCACAATCATCGGCTCATAACCCGACGCCTCCAGCTTGTCGCATATCGGCTCGGCATGCACAAACATCCGGTATGCGGCATATTCAGATGCAGCCGCGAATCACGGCTCAGTTCGGCAAAAATTCCGATGACTTCCGAAAATTTCATTACTGTCGGTACTTAATCTTTTCCTTTTTTATTATTATATGTAATTTCTGACAAAAATCACAATTATACAAAAATTTCCAAAAAATATTTGACTCGGTGACGCATTTTTGCTATATTGCCCGTGATCATTACTTAATTACAAATTATTATGAAGACAAACAAACTAAAAATCTTAACTGTTTGCATGGTAATATTGGCTATTGTCAATATAATCCTAATCATCACAGTTGTCAAAACAAGCAAGGATAAGGTCGAAAATGCCGATCAACTTTCACAAACGGAAGATAATCAGACTCGGGCAGCCGCGCTGATTGACGACATTTTTGCCGCAATCGTTCTGGTGGAATCTGATGCCGGACACTCAAAACCGTATTATAGCGGCGCCTGGACAACCGCTTACGGTGTTACGCGCAAGCCAAACGGCAAAAAAATTAGTTCCAAAGAGACCGTTTCGCGCGATACGGCAAAACTATGGTGCTATACACACATCAAAGAAAGAGTGTTTCCGTTTTTTCAGTATTTTACCCGCCCGTTGACCGATGGAGAGATTATCGGAACGGCGCTGTTTATTTACAACGTCGGCGGACTTGCGGCCACCGGATATAGTTGGGACGGACGACAACTAAACGAAGGCAGCCGCTTTTTTTGTGCCGTCAATGCCGGTGACAGTGCCGAATATTGCGCCAACTGTCTGACGACTTTTCGCAAAGCCAACGGCAAGCGCGCCAACGGCCTGCTGAAGCGACGCTGGGTTGAAGGAGCTTTGTTTTTGGGGTTGCTTACGCCCGAAGATGTGCGAGGGTTAGTTCCGGCAAAATTCTATTCTACAAAAGTGAAAGAATTTTACTACCTGAACGACAAGAACGATTTTCAGGAGCAAGACGGCGTCTTTAAGTTGCGCTATGACCAAGAAACAGTCGATCATTTTCTTGTTGTCAATCACGCAGACTTCGGACAGCTATCCGTACAAGATTTGATCTAGAAAAAAAGCAGACTTTAAAATAGTCTGCTTTTTTTATTATTTTTTTCCACATAGTGTAATTAAATATTTAATTTAAATGAGTTTGGCTATATAGTTTCAAAAGTTTAATTGAAACAAAGGCTCATGAAATGAAATGTGATATCCCGTTTTTATACAAATTACGCATTTGGTGGCTTTCTAAATTTTCTTCTGACAAAAAATACCGCCGCACCCTACGTTCCATCTTAAGATGCGATTGGCAGACCAATCAATTGATTGTCGTAAAAAATAATCGGGAGTATAAAAATTGCTTTTTGGATTTACCTCCCAAAATCATCTTTAATGTAAAAGGGCAAAACAATGTCATCAAAATTCATTTGCCCTTATTAATCAGAAATAAACTGGACATTTTTGTATACGCCGCTGATACGTTTTTGGAAATCAATCAGGATGTTGAGATAGGAAATTTGGCAATCGCCCTTGTCGAAGGACAAAAACATGTCCTTAGAATCGGTCAAAAAACGACATTCGGCGGCGTAGAAATCGTTCAACACGGAAACACCGAATGTTACATTGGCGAAGATTGTATGTTTTCAAAAGATGTGATTATAAGAGTTGTTGACGGCCACACCATTTTAGATTGTCACAACAATGTGATCAACTCTCCCAAACATCCTTTAACGATTGGCAGACATTGTTGGATTGGCGTTGGCAGTGTTCTTCTCAAAAATGTTGTTTTGCCGGATTATACTATTATCGGCTCCAGATCCGTCGTGTCTAAGGAATTTAATGAACCTCACACGATTATCGCCGGGGTGCCGGCCAAAATTATCAAACGAAACGTCAACTGGGACAGACGAAGCATTCCTGAATTTTTGGCTGGCGAAGATCTGAACAACTGATCAAAAAAAAGCCGGAAATCATCCGGCTTTTTTGATTTTAAATTTTGCTTTTCAAGTTGGCAATCAGAGCATCCAATCCGCCCGGATTGTTTTTGATAAACGCGGTGTATTCATTGCGCGCGGTAATCGCCAAACTGACATTTTCAATGACAATGTCCACCACTTTGTAGGTACCGTTTTTCTCGCGCACGCGCCAAGCCACTTTGGCCGGCTCGCCCTGATCCATCGGCACCACGGTGTTGACAAACACCTGCCCTTTGGAGTTGGACGGCGAAGTTCCCTTAAAAACAAACTCTTTGCCCTTAAACTCGTCAAAACGTTTTGACCAAGTGCTGACATTGAGCTGACGATAAACCGAGATAAATTCTTTGCGTTGTGCCGGTGTAGCCGTGCGCCAGTTGCGTCCCAATACGAACTGCCCGATAAAATCCAAATCCAGCGCATTGTTAAACAACTTGGCAAATCGGGCGTCTTTTTCAGCCTGCGAAATATTGGCGTTGATAATATCCTTAATGCCTTGCGCGGTCACGTCTTTTACAAAAGCTTCGGCCTTGGCGGCATCAACTTCGGCCTTGGCCGTTTGGGCAAAAGTCAGCATGACGGCGGCGCAAAGGGCATACAAAAAGTTTTTCATTATACTTTACTCCTTAAGTCTAATCCTGTTCAAACGAATCGTCTTCATCCAGCTCAAAATCAAAGTCATAAGTTTCAGCCGTGCGCGGTGCGGCAAAGCGACAATGATATTTCTGCTGATTTTGGAGATAAGCCGAGCGCATGGTCGAATAAAAGTCGACCGAGTTGCGGTGCAAATCATTATACAAAGTTTCAAAGCTCTCGGCTTTGGCCGTGTACTTGACGGCAGCGTACGGATACGAAATTTTGGCGCTGGTATTGGCGTCATGATAGGTCAACCAGTAGACCGGATCGGCGGCCGCATCAACTACGGTTCCGACAAGCCCGCGCCCGGAGTTCGGCCCGATAAACGGCACCACCAAATATGGCCCCTGAACCACGCACCAAGAAGCGAGCGTTTCGTTGAACGATGTGGTATCTTGCGCCAAATTCCAGCCCGGCGCAACATCAAACAAGCCGCCCAAACCCATGGTCGTATTGACGGCGAATCGGCCAATACTCTTCAGCGACTTCACAAATTCCAACTGCAGCAGATAGTTGACGGCGTTAATCGGCTCATCGACATTGGCAATAAACGAATTGACGCGCTCACGTATGGTCGGCGTGGTGATTTTGCGATAACCGCGAGCGATCGGGAACAAAATATTCTCGTAAAACCCTTCGTTGAACGAAGATATTTTGCGGTTGACGTTCTCATAAGGGTCAGCCTCGTTTTCGGGACGCTGGAGCTGTCCGTTGAAAGCACATGCCGTTGTCAGCATCAGGGCCGAAACGGTCAATATCTTGGGAAGTTTAAAGTTAGGCACGGTATCCTCGTCAGTTTGAATTAAACTGATTTATAATATATCACCAATTTTATTGAAATCAACATTTTTTGCAGCCGGCGCCGCAAGATTATTTACAAGACGGTATGTTACAAATAAGAAACCTTTTGTGTTTTGCATCGGCGGGCAAAATCCTCTATTATGAGCGGCAGTTGAAACTTTTATGCAAAGGAATATACAAATGAGCAACAAACCTGCGAAACCGATTATGCTTTTTGACTGCAAAACCGCACAGAGCATCATCGGCCAAGATAAATTTTTGAACGCGTTTCAGACTATTTTGAACCACGGCGCATATTGCCAAGGCCCCGAAACCCGCGAACTGGATGAAAAACTGGCCGCTTATGCGGGCACCAAATACTGCTCCACCTGCGGTTCGGGAACCGATGCCCTGACTTTGGCGCTGATGGCTTGGAACGTGCAGCCCGGCGACGCGGTTTTTGTATCGTCGTTTACGTTTGTGTCTTCGGCCGAAGCGCCGGTTCTGCTTGGTGCCACGCCGATTTTTGTCGACTCTGACCCCGAAACCTACAATATGGATCCCAAAGACCTGCAGCGCGCTATCGACGAGGTCAAAAAAGCCGGCAATCTCAAACTCAAAGCCGTGATTCCGGTCGACATTTTCGGCAACCCCTGCGAATATGACGAGATTATCAGAATCGCTCATGCCAACGGAATGAAAGTTTTGTCCGACTCCTGCCAGTCTTTCGGCTCGGTCTATAAAGGCAAAACCTCTTGCTCCATCGCCGACATGAGCGCCACTTCGTTTTATCCGACCAAACCCCTCGGCTGCTACGGCGACGGCGGCGCGGTATTTTCCAACACCAATGAAGAAAACGAGTTGGTCAAATCCTGCCGCGTCCACGGCATGAGTCCGGAAGACCATTATGACAACGTTCGTCTCGGCATGACCGGTCGTTTGAATACTTTTCAGGCTGCCGTTCTGTTGCAGAAACTGACTATCCTCAATCAGGAGCTTAAAGATCGTTTCCGCGTGGCCAGTCGCTATGACAACGAATTGAATCCGTATTTCAGAAAACAGCGCGTTCTGGACAACTGCAAGTCCGCGTATGCGCTTTACACCATCAATTGCGATGACCGCGACGAACTGATGACTTACCTTAAAGACAACGGCATTCCGTGCGGTGTCTACTATCCGCGTCCGGTCAACACCCAGACGGCTTATGCCAAGTGGAACACCCGCAAACTGCCGGTTTGCGAGAAATTGTCCAAGACGGTTCTGAGCTTGCCGATGACGCCGTATCTGGACAATGAGGATTTGGACTACATCATCAACACGATGAACGAATTTGCGGCCAAAAAGTCCCAAAAAGCCGCTTAAGTATCCGGTTTTCGGCCAAACAGCCCGCTCTAAAAGCGGGCTGTTTTTTTCAGGCATTGTTGGCAATGTGCCACAGATAAAACGAGGCAATGCTGGCATAAGGATGATAGGCTTCGCTCAGGCGCACAAAATCGGCACGGCTCAAATTTTCGAGCCCGTACAAAAGCCGCATTCCCTTGCGAATGCCAAAATCTTGATAGCTGATGACATCCGGCCGCGCCAAAGAAAAAATCAGCAGCATTTCCGCCGTCCACCGCCCTACCCCCGAAAGTCCGGTCAGACCGGCAATCACTTCTGCATCGGACAATACCGACAATGCGGCAAAATCAACCTGCCCGTTCAGCGCCGCTTGGGCTGCGCCTAAAATATAACCGGCTTTGCGACGGCTCATGCCGCAGGCTGCCAAATCTTCCTCCGTCAACGAGGCGAGCAATTGCGGGGTTGGTTTTCCGATCCGCGCGACAAGCTTTGCCTCGACCGCAGCCGCGGCTTTGCCGGAAATTTGCTGGGCAATAATCAAACCAACCAGCGCGGCGAAAACATCCGTTTTGATTTCACGCCTAATTCGCCCGACTTCTCTGATGACGGTGCCCAAGGCGGCATCATGCGCCGCCAGATAATCAAGCTCCCTTTCAGAATACGGAAAATAACGTTTGCTCATAGCTCCTCTTTTTGCCTGATGGGTTTATAAAAGCGTAACATTTTTTGCGGCTCAGTCAAGGCCATCAAAAACTCAAGTAGGAAAATATTAATAATTTTGTTTTATGCTTCAGGGTATTCTCATTTAACGATTCAGGAGAAAAAATATGAAAGCTGTTTTGACTCTGGTTATTTTGGTCGGTTTGGCCTATGGCGGCAAATATCTTTACGACAATCATTATTTTGACAGTTTTTTAAACAGTTTTAGCAACACCACCCAAAGAACGACGGATTTTGCCACCGACAAAGCGGTAAAAGAGGCTAATTTCTGACTTTTTTATCAAAAAAATTTAGGCAATATTGCAATTTTTATCTGGACAACCCAAAAAAATTGCATTATAAACCTTTCGTCTGTTGATGCTCGGGTAGCTCAGTTGGTAGAGCAGAGGACTGAAAATCCTCGTGTCGGCGGTTCGATCCCGTCCCCGAGCACCATTTCAAACCCTTGAGAAATCAAGGGTTTTGTTGTATCTGAGCATTTTGTTTTTCCACTCTCTGATTTTACCAGTAAGCAAATAGTAAGCACAAACACTGTAATCTACTGTAAACAGTTATAATAATTTGTAAGTTTTTTGTAAAGCACAAAGAAGCTGTTTATAGAGCCTACAAAACTCAAATAAACAGCTTCTTTCGTCATTATTATATAGAAAAACAAACAACTCTTTCATCTTTGTTAAGATAAAAGACATTATCTGCGACTCTTTTGATAAAATCATCATCTGTTTCAAATTTTTGTTTGTAATCGTCAAAATCTCCCCAATCTCCGTTGATTATTGCGTTATCGACTACAATATCAGGTCGATTATTGCCATAAACTCCCGTATCTTTTATGCATTCGCAGAAATATTCCCATAAACAATCAGGAATATGCCAATTATAATGATTTTCTACAAAATTTCTGCGGTTATCGAGCAAATATATGTAATCTTCAATATCCATCTCTATTTTGATGGTATTTGGTTGATAAAAATCGCTATTAGCATGTTTTATTGTATTATATTCTGTCATGATTTTAATCCTTGAGAATAACAGTTAATCCATGACATTTCCCTTTGGAAACGTCACAAATCACTTAAAAAATCCGCAAGGCAGACGGTTTCTGCAGAACAATAATAACACTTAACATAGGTAATATATTGATTTTACATAATATTCTAAAAATGATGTGTTATTATTTATGAAAACATATATATTTATTGAAATTTTATAGCATATCTGCTGTTCCGGTTAGCTTTATTCATATAAAAACATGTAACGATAACTATCCTAAAATAATAGTAATACTCCCCCACTATTTCCCAAAACAGGGGGTTAATCTGCTTTAATAACCTTATATGACATCAATCACGTATTTTTTTCGCATATATATACTTGTCCACTACTTATATATATAAGTAAGTGGACAGAGGTATAATAGCTTCTGCTCCTTTTAGAATAAATATAAAATTGAAAGTGTATTTTACCCAACTTGTTAGAAGATTCAGCTTGATTTTCAAAGAATTGAGTATAAAATATGCTGCCATATTGTAACTTTTGGAACTTTCAAATGACCTCAACGCCTGAAGAAAAAGCAAGAAAAATTATAGACGAACAACTAATCAATGCTGGTTGGATTATCCAAGACAGAGCTGATTTTGATCGCACAGCCGGTTTAGGTGTTGCTGTTCGTGAATTTTTAATGGATGACAATACAGAAGCAGACTATCTTTTATTTGTTGATGGTAAAGCTTGCGGTATCATTGAAGCTAAAAAAGCCGGAGTTGCCCTTAGTGGTGTTGAAAATCAATCCCATGGTTATGCTTGCCATTTACCAGAATATGTAAAAAACTGGCTGATGCCACTTCCCTTTGTTTATGAAAGTACCGGTGATGAAACATTTTTCTGTGATGGACGCGATAAAATTTGCCGTTCTCGTCGCATTTTTGCTTTTCACTCCCCACAATCATTATATGAAATGTTGCAAGATAATGGTACTTTGCGCAATCGCTTACAAAATATGCCTGTATTAGAAAAAGGCTGCTTGCGTGACTGTCAATTTGAAGCAATTCAAGGTTTGGAGTCTTCTTTAGCTCAAAATAATAAAAAAGCTCTGATTCAAATGGCCACCGGTGCTGGCAAGACATTCACAGCTTGTAATTTTTCTTATCGTTTGCTTAAATATGCCGGAGCAAAGCGCATTTTGTTCTTAGTTGACCGTAATAATCTTGGTAAACAAACTAAAAAGGAGTTTGAAAATTTCCGCCTTCCTGATGAAAATCGCTTGTTTCCGGAAGTTTATATTGCTCAACATCTTCAACAAAATCAGATTGATAAAGATGCTAAAATTGTCATAACAACTATTCAACGCCTTTACTCTATGCTTCGCGGTGAAGAAACTTATGATGAAGCTGACGAAGAGGTTTCTGCTTATGAACTGGGTTCACTGGGCAGACCAAAAGAAGTTGTTTACAATTCTGCTCTTCCGCCGGACTATTTCGATTTTATCATCACGGACGAATGTCACAGAAGCATTTATGGGGATTGGCGCCAAGTTTTGGAATATTTTGATGCTTTTATTATTGGATTAACTGCCACACCGTCAAAACAGACTTTTGGTTATTTCAATCGCAACATTGTTGCTGAATATCCTTATGAACGTTCGGTTGCAGACGGTGTTAATGTTGATTATCAGGTTTTGCGTATCAAGACAGCCATCAGCGAGCACGGTGGTAAGTTGGATAAAGATTTTCCGGTACCTGTGAGAGATAAGAAAACTCGCAAGATAACTTACGAGCAGTTGGATGAAGATTTAGAATACAGCAAAAATGATTTGGATCGCTCGGTTTTAGCAAAAAATCAAATTCGCACAATTATTGAATGTTATAAAAACTCGCTTTATACAGATTTATTCCCAAATCGTGAGCCTAATTTTGCTTGGACACCTAAAACTTTGATTTTTGCCAAAGATGACCATCATGCTGAAGAAATTGTTCGTATTGTGCGCAAAGTATTTAGTCAAGGTAATGAATTTTGTAAAAAAATTACCTACAATGTAACAGGAGAAAAGCCTGAAGAACTTATCAAACAGTTTAGAATTTCGCCGCAACCGCGCATTGCTGTTACGGTTGACATGATTGCCACCGGAACGGATATTAAACCTTTGGAAGTTGTCATGTTTTTGCGAGATGTCCGTTCTTCGCTGTATTATGAGCAAATGAAAGGTCGAGGCGTTCGCTCGATTAATGAAACTGACCTCAAACAAGTTACACCGAATGCTGAAGGTAAAGGATTCTTTTATCTGATTGATGCTGTCGGCGTAACCGAAAGTAAGAAAACAGCCGCTCAACCTTTGGAACGTAAGCGTTCCGTACCATTAAAGAAAATGCTGGAACAAATTGCTCAAGGCAAAACAGATGATGATACTTTGAGCTCCGTTGCCAGTCGACTGGTTAATATTGAACGCAAGTTAAACGAAGTTGAAAAGCATAAAATTAAAGAAACCACAGATGGTATTTCTTTGCATGAAATTTCCGGTCAACTTCTAAATGCTATCGATCCTGATAAACAAGAAGGATTATCTACCTCCGAAATTGAACAAATTAAAGAAAATGCTGTTAAACCTTTCAACAAACCGAGTTTTCGCAATATTTTGATGGATATGAGTGCTAAAACAGGAATTTATATTGATGAATTAACTCAAGATAAAGTTATATCTGCCGATATCAACAGTGAAAAAGCACGTCATATGGTTGAATCGTTCAAAGAATTTATCGAAAATAACAAAAATGAAATTGATGCATTGTCCATCATTTATAATACTCAATACAATAAAAAACTTCTAACTTATCAAAATATTCAAGAACTAGCCGATAAAATGCGTGAAGCACGACCACCGCTTGCTTCGATTGAAATTTGGCGAGCATTCGAACAATTAGAAAAAGACAAAGTCCAACATGTTAAAGATCCGGCACGTTTGTTAACCAATTTGGTACAACTAGTACGTTTTGCTATTGGTAAAGACGATAAATTGGAAGAATTTGATAAAGTTGCTAATCAACGTTTCAACCTTTGGAAGGGACGTCAACTCAAAAAAGGCATAACCTTTACCGATGAACAAAATGAGTGGTTGGAAAGAATTAAAGATTACATTGTTGCTAATGCTAGTATAGATAAAGAAGATATTCAAGACGCAATGGACGATAAAGGTGGCATCCTCCGCGCTCGTCAAGTCTTCGGTGCCAATCTTGAACCATTATTGGCTGACTTAAGCTTGAGTCTGGTTGCATAAGGAGGGGGAGATGAGATTTTCAGAAAGAATAAAGAAGGTTGAGGTTTCAAATATCATACAACGAGATGATATGAATCAAGATTTAAGAAACAGCTTATGGAATATGTTTTACTTTTATTTGGAAAGGGATTCTAGTAATAACTTTGCATATGGATTGCAAAAATGGTTATATTTCCGTTTGTATAAATTGCCTATTGATGAAATTAAACAATATTATAGTGATTACTTTTTAAAGAAAGTGATACTAGAGGATAATTGGTTTATTGTATATGATATGTTAGAAGAAACTGTAAATTATTTAGCCTCTGGTAATCATTATACAATAATGAATAAAAATGATTTTATAAGAAATTGTAACATAATTTTCCAACGTGAAAATTCAGCATATCGTTTTGTTGATGAAGTTATTACAGAAATAACAAATGAAGACGAAATTAAAAGCATAGAGGATGGTATAAATGCACCTCTTGAAAAAGCAGGTCTTCATTTAAAAGATGCTTTAATTTTATTATCAGACAGAGAACACCCTGATTATCGCAATTCAATCAAAGAAAGTATTTCAGCTGTTGAAGCTGTCTGTCGTAATATAACTGGTGAAAGCACTTTAGATAGTGCCTTACCGAAACTGAAAAATAAAGGAATTATTATCCCTGATATGCTTAGAGATGGTATGAAAAAGCTTTACTATTTCACAAATAGTGAAGCAGGAATACGCCATGCTCTTATGGATGAAAGTATAAACTTAGATTTTGAAGAAGCAAAATATATGCTCGTAACTTGTTCTGCGTTTGTAAATTATTTAAACGGAAAGTTATGTAAAATAGGTAAATAGGACTAACTCAATGAAACTTACAAAAATTGAAATCAACAACTTTAGATCAATTAAACATGAAATAATTAATCTTAACCATAATTGCCTAGTATTTGTTGGAAAAAATGAGGCGGGTAAAAGCAATATTCTTAAAGCTATTGCTGGTGGTTTATCTCAAAAAGCTGTCACATTTACAGACAAAGATAAACGTAATCTGTTAAATGATGAGGATTATGAAAATCAAAAATATTATATAGATTATGAATTTCAGTTGCAATTAGAAGAAATTAAAGAAAATTTTACGGATATAGATTCTTCTGTATTAGTAGCTAAAAAAGGAGCAAAAACATTTACTTTATTGGATTTTTTTAATCGATATTTTTCTAACGGAATATATAGGTATAATTTTGAAAAAAAAGCACCTAGCTATTTATATTATACGATAAAAGATGTTGATATGTTAAATGTAGGACAAGTCAAAACAGCTTTCACGCAAGGAAATAAAAGTTATTTACTAAATTCGTTAGTAAATCTTGATAAACTAGATGAAATAAGTATACAGCATTGTCAAAAATTTTCTGATTTCGAAGATTTGACAAGTTTTTGCATAAAAAAAATGGAAACAATTATGCAATCTTTACTTCCTACAGTATATTATTGGAACTATTCTAAGGATTTATTAATTCCAGATAGTGTCGCATTGCAAACATTTATAGATACACCATCATCTTGCAAACCTTTACAAAATATATTCGAGTTAGCGGGTATTGAAAATATAACAAAGGCTTTTCAAGAAAACAAAAAACAATGTGGCGATTATGATAATTTATTGGATAGAGTGTCAAAAAAGACAACTCAAAAATTACAAAAAGCATGGCCTGATTTAAAGAAGATAAATATAATTCTTTCAGAAAATTCTCAAGAGATTCGTATAAAGATACAAGAAAAGATAAAGCAAAATGTTTCAGCTAGAAGTGATGGGTTTAAGAAGTTTATTAGCATATTATGTATGTTAGCATCACCAGTTGAAAAAGGTAAGATTAAGGATTCTGTTATTGTTTTGGATGAACCGGATAATGGTCTATATCCAACAGGAGCAGGATATTTGAGAGATATGTTAATTCAAATGTCTGAAAATAATATTGTTTTCTATTCGACGCACAATTCGTGTATGATTGATAAAACAACTATCGATAGGCATATAATTGTTGAAAAGCATGACGACATCACAACTCTAAAAACAGATTTAAGTGATTCGAAATTTAGAGATGATGAAGTTTTGTTAAGAGCAATAGGTATGTCTGCATTTGAAAATATTAGAGAAACTAACATTATTTTTGAAGGATGGACAGATTATCGCGTTTTTAATATCGCATTGGACAGTAATAGAGATGGAGTCAAAACAGTTTTAAAAAAATTAAAAGAAAGTGGAAATTCTTACGGAAATGGGGTAAATAACTTAAAATATTTTATCTCGATGATAAAATTATTAGATAAAAAAACTTTCGTAATTTTAGATGCTGATAAGGAAGGAAAAGAGAAAAAAGCAACTTTACAAAAAGAATTTCCAGAAGAAAAGATTTATACTTTAAATGATTTTGGAGAGTATGACGGTTGTACATTAGAAGATTTTATTAATGATGATTTATTACAACGAGCACTTGATAGTATTGGTAGTGAAAAAAAGATACGCGATAAAGGAAGTAAAAAAGTTATGCAGTTTTTAACTTCTCTTTCAAAAGAAGCTAAACAAAATTTTAAGACATACATAGGAAAAAATATTCAGTCAGCTAATATTAAAAATGATTATTTTGAAATACTTAAAAAACTAAAAGAAAAAATGGAAGAAACCGATGCCGAATAATCTTCCGTTAAATTGGTGTGAGTGTAAATTTTCTGATGTATGTGACATTTATACTGGAAACAGCATAAATGAACAGGAAAAGGCATCTAAATATACAAATCTGGATTCTGGGTATAATTATATAGGAACAAAGGATATAAGTTTTGAGCAAACCATTGATTATGAAAATGGTGTTAAAATTCCGTTTGATAATGGCACTTTTAAAATTGCGCCTAAAAATACTCCATTACTTTGTATTGAAGGTGGAAGTGCTGGCAGAAAATTAGCATTTACAGAAGAAGAAGTTTGTTTCGGAAATAAATTATGTGCTTTTGTTTCTAAAAATAAAATTACAAACTTATACATTTTTTATTTTTTACAAAGTACAGCTTTCCGTTCAATATTTTCGTTAAATAAAAATGGGTTAATAGGAGGGGTATCGCTTAACAAAATAAAAAGCCTTGAATTGTATCTTCCACCACTTAGGGAGCAGGAAAGGATTGTGGAGAAGATTGAGGCATTGTTTGCGGATATTGACGAGGGTGTAGAGCACTTAAAATCAGCACAAGCACAAATTAAGCAATATCGCCAATCCGTCCTCAAATCCGCCTTTGAAGGCGATAATTTGGTCAGAATTGGAGATGTTTGCGATGTTGTTAGGGGAGGATCTCCTAGACCAGCAGGAAGCCCAATATATTACAATGGAAATATCCCCTTTTTGAAGGTTGCAGATCTAACAAAAGATAGCAATAAATATGTGTATTCCGCAGAGTATTCCATAAAACCTGCTGGTTTAACAAAAACAAGAATGGTAAAAAGCAATACACTTTTGTTAACAAATAGTGGGGCGACATTAGGTGTTCCTAAAATTTGCACATTTGACACGACTTTTAATGATGGAATTGCAGCTTTTTTAAATATGGATAAACAAAATTTATTATATCATTATTATTTTTGGTTGAGTAAAACAAAAGAGCTTAGAGCTATAAATCAGGGAGCAGCTCAACCAAATTTAAATACAAATATTATAAAAGATATCAAAATTCCCCTTCCAACACTTTCCGAGCAACAACGCATTGTTAAAGAGATTGAAAAACGATTTACAGTGGCTGATGAATTGGAAAAAGCTGTTAATGATGGTTTAGAGAAGGCTGAAAAGCTCAAACAATCCATCCTCAAAAAAGCCTTTGCCGGCAAACTCGTTCCTCAAGATCCAAATGACGAGCCTGCCTCTATACTCCTCGAACGTATCAAAAAAGAAAACCAATCCCCTGCAAAAGGACGGAAAAAATGACTAAAGAAATAATAGATATTATCAGTAATTTATTTTCCGGATTTGCCGGTGTTTGTATTGGTGGCTTTATTACATACATTGTCAGCATCAGATTAGAAAACAAAACTCAGAAAGAAAAACAAAAACTGCTTTATTCTGTCTTAAATGATGTCTTAAAACAGATTAGAACTATTTTATTTGAAAGTATTGGTGATGGCGGATTAAAATCCCCATATGGTTATATCAAAAATTCTCATGAAGAAACAAAGGTAATTTTACCATTATTTAGTAATATCATCTCAGAGATAAACATTTTACCACCAAGCCGAAATAAAAAACTTACAATAGAAATATATAGTGAATTGAACTTTTTCTTATCTAACAATGAAAAATATAAAATCAAATTAGATAACTTAAAAAAATTCCGCAAAGAAATGGTGCCGGAAAACTTTGTAACCTTAAAATGCAAAAACTATATGGATTATTTTGATATTGATGTTTATTTATTCGCCGAAGAGAAAAATAAAAAATCAGCAATTGATAAAGACTTTTTCAAAGCTCAAAAAGATTTAATCAATGATTTAGTTTATCTAAGCGGTTTAACTATGAATCAATATATGCAGTTGATTACAAAAATAGATACTATTCTTAATAACGATTGGGAAGCAAAAAAATGACTGAAAATAACCTCGTAACCAAAGTTTGGAATTATGCCACCATCTTAAAAGATGCCGGCGTTGTTTATATGGATTATGTCGCTCAGTTGACATATCTGTTGTTCCTTAAGATGGATGATGAGCGCACCACACTGCTTGGTGAAACATCTTTGCTTCCTGAGAAATATCGCTGGAATAAACTCAAATCTCTTTCCAGTATTGATTTAGAAACACAATATTCCGAAACCTTGACCGCTCTTTCTAAGATGAATGGGATTATCGGAGCTATTTATACTAAAGCCTCAAACAAAATCAATGAACCGGCAAAATTACAACGCTTGGTATCTTTAATTGACGGTGAAAACTGGCTCGGACTTGATGTTGATGTTAAAGGTGCGGTTTATGAAGGTTTACTAGAGAAAAACGCAACAGAAACCAAAGCTGGTGCCGGTCAATATTTTACACCTCGACCATTAATCAAAGCTATGGTTGAAGTTATGCGCCCAACACCTGAAATGACGGTTACTGATCCGGCTTGCGGAACAGGTGGATTTTTGCTTGCAGCTTATGATTATATGCGCTCTCAAACTAATGATAAACTGAAAATCAAAGAGTTGAAAGAAAACAAACTTTCCGGAAATGATATTACACCTTTGGTTGTCAGCCTTTGCACAATGAATTTATATCTGCATGGTATCGGTGGTAACAAGGCTCCGATTAGGGAATGTGACTCTTTGATGAATGCTGGTGATAAACGTTATGATATGGTGCTGACTAATCCGCCGTTTGGTAAAAAAGGTTCACTCAAAATTATGGGTGAGGATGGCTCCGTAACAACAGAAAAAGAAGATTATAACCGTGAGGATTTTATTGCTTCGACATCTAATAAACAGATTAACTTTTTGCAACATATTATGACTATCTTAAATTCTCATGGTCGTGCTGCGGTGGTTGTTCCTGACAATGTATTATTTGAAGGTGGTGCCGGAGAAAAAGTTCGCCGTCGTTTACTCAATGAATTTAATTTACATACTATCTTGCGATTACCTACCGGTATTTTTTACGCGCAAGGAGTCAAAGCTAATGTGTTATTCTTTGATAAATACCCACCACTTGATAATGGTCATCGTACACAAGACGTTTGGTTTTATGATTTGCGTACTAATATGAATTTAAGCTTGGTAACCAATTCCCTCAATGATGGGCACTTAGCCGACTTTATCAAATGTTATAACGCTGATAATATTATGGCGAGGACAGAGAGCGAACGCTTTAAGAAGTTTAACTATGACGAGATAATCAAGCGCGATAAGGTCAGCCTTGATATTACTTGGCTTAAAGATGAAAGTTTAGAAAATCTTGAAAATCTACCTGATCCGGAAATTTTAGCTGATGAAATCATTGAGAATTTAGAAACAGCACTAAATTCCTTCAAAGATGTTATGATTGAATTACAAAAGGTAGAATAATTTTTTATAACTTAAGTACAACACTTAAACCCGAGTAAACTCGGGAAAGTTTTTTCATAATCAAACCTTACAGGTTTGACACGCTTCGCGTGAAAGTCTTTTTCATAATGCTTTATCTGTCCAATACTTTCTATATATAAGTATTGGACAGATAAATAAGTAAGTATTAATAATTGTTTATTCCACCGTTCAAAACGCTCAATATAACTTGCTTCATGGTGTCTTTTTCTTCCGGTTTGCTTGAAGCAATAAGAAGTGTTAAAGCAAAAAGAGTAGCATTATCTAATATTGGAATTCCGTTTTGATAAAGCATGTTATTTCTTTCTAAAAAATGAAGGAAACACGCGGCACCGATACGTTTATTACCATCTGTGAAGCTATGATTTTTAACCAACATGTATAAAAGCATAGCTGCCTTTTCCTCTAATGTTGGATAACAATCTTCTCCATCAAAGGTTTGATAGATTTGATTTATTGAACTATCAAAGCTGTCATCTTTAGGATTAGCAAAAACATCTGAACCAAATTCCGGTTTCATTCTAGAAATAAGCTCTAAATATTCATCTTTGGATATTTTAATGGCTTCTCGCTTAGTTAAGCCTTTAGTAGCAAGAGTTTTATTATCATAATCATCTAATAAACCCAAACCTTTAGCAAAAATCTCTAATACTTTTGCTAAATTTTGAGCCTCATCAATATTTTTTGCCTGAGATGTGATAGAACGAGTTAATAAATTGAGTGAATTTTTCAAAACTTCAATCTGTTCTTGTTTTTCAGCTAATCTCTTTTCATTAATAGCATAACCGGATACCAAATATTGTTTCAGCACTCCTGTCGCCCATTTTCTAAAATCGGTTGCAACTTTAGAAGAAACACGATATCCGACAGCTAAAATAACATCTAAATTATAATAAGGTATTTGTCTTGTTACATTTCTAGAGCCTTCTTTTTGAACTTGTGCAAAAAATGCACATGTTGCACCTTGCTCTAACTCTCCTTCTTTATAGATATTTTTTATATGACGTTGAACTGTTGAGCGATCTTTTTCAAACAAATCCGAAATTTTTTCAACATTCAACCATAATGTGTCATTTTTATAATCTATCTCAACATCAATTTGATTATTAGAAGTTTTATATATAACAATACTATTATCTACACTCATTATTTCACCCAACTAGATTAAATTAAATAAAGTTTAGCCCTTATATTAGAAAAAGCAAGCATTGAATCAGGTTCGACTACTTCTCAACACATAATAAATTTCCCTGTCCCAATACTATATATATAAATATTGGGACAGAGAATTATTTATAATTATAGCGGTTTTTGATTCTTTAGAATATTTCCAATAGAACTTTTAGAAACACCTGTTATTTTCTCAATCTCACGATAGCTTGATCCTCCATCATGCAAAGTTTTAACTATTGAATAGGTATCAAGCCATGCAATGCCACCATTATCAGTATCAACCATATCAATATTAAAATTTGAAATCTCTTTCGGATTTAGATTACGATTTTTTTCAAATTTTACACGACATCTGCCGCCAAAAATGACATCTTCATCAGGAATATCAGCATAATTTGCTTCTTCCTCTTCTTTTTTTGTTTGTTTTTTATTACTTTTCTGAGGAATTTCCAAATTAATAACCGTATCAAGAATATCTTCCCTTTTAGAGATACCTCGTTGACCACCGCGCTTACCGGAATGGTGTATAATTAATACAGCAATTCCTCTTTTACGAAGATCAAGCAACCAATCTTGCATAATATTCCATGCGTTAGCGTCAAGTTCGTCAAATTTTGTAAGTGATGACAAGTTATCAAGGATTATCAATTTTACATCATCTTGCAAAACTGCTTCTATTTCCTCTTGTATTGTATCGTAAACAATATTTATACTAGGAAATGGTTGCATATCAGCTGAAAATATTTTGATATTATCAGTATATGTATTAACGTCATCTCCAAAACCTTTAGCTATCTTTGCAAAGCGTTCTTGAAGAATATTTGCCGACATTTCTCCGTCAACATACAACACCTTTGCTGGCTTTTTAGCTGACCAGCGCAAGAATTTTTGAGATGTTGCTACCGCATATGCAATAGACATGGCAAAAAATGTTTTACCGACACCACGATATGCATGAACCATTGTTAAGCTTTTAGATTGTATTATCGGATCTAAAATAATTTCAGGCTTTGGAAGATCCTGCACCATGAAATCTTTTAGATTTATAATATTACAATGCGATTTAAATTCTTGCATTTTTTCAAGTTCTGCAATATTATCATTAGCATGATTGATTTCGCGATCAATTTGTTTATTTTGACCGTCTTGCGCCAACAAGGCGGTTTCTTTTGTATTATTTTCCATAGTTTATTTCCCTTTCATATTCGGAAGTTGAACAAACCTTCTTGGTATTACTTTCAAGCCAGCCTAATACATCTTGTTTTTGGTATAAGCGTTTGTTACCCAATTTAATAAATGGAATACCACCGCCAGATATGGCTTTATTGTTAAACCACGAAATAGATTTATTAAGATATGCTGCAACAATTTTTGTTGGCAACAATGCATCTGCAGGAGCAGATAAAAAGAAGTTTAGACTTTTAGTCATTTTTTCTCCTTTTAGTTAATTTTCTTTGTTCATCCATCGAATGACACCATGTCAGATCGACTGAACAATGTCAGTATGCAAGGAGTTAAAAATTTTTGTAAGGCAAGTGCTAGGAGATAAAAAACACCTCCAAGGAGATGTTTAAAAATTTGGCTTATTTCTTATATTTTTTTATCCAATTAACAACATTTCGTTCCAATTGATCTTCATTAATACAATTATTCGGATATTTTTTCTTAAAATCATCCATTGTCATAGAATCTGATTTAGCATCCGTAGGATAACATTTAATCCCTAATTTCTTCGCTTCTTCTTTGATTTTATCTTGATTTTGAAATTTCTTTGCAAATTTAATAGGACTTAATTTTAGATCTGAAAGTTTTTGTTCTTGATACATATTATATACAACATCATAAAGTTTACGCATTGTTGCATATTTAATATCATTCATTTTTTCAGATTTATTTTTTATTGCGTTTTTTATTACATCTTCTCTATTCATAGATGTATTCATAATATCACTCAAAGCGATCTTCCATAATTCGCTTCTTTTTCGTAACAATTCAATTATAAGATGAGCTGCTAACGGATTTTCTGAATTTTTGATCTTTTTTAGTGTCCACAAAATATTACTTATTGCACCAAAAGTCTTATCATCAACCTTAGATTTCTTCAGAAAAAATTCTCTAATATTATTTTCGGTAAGCTCAATATTATGTTTTTGAAACACAACTTCAATAATATCAAATACATCCAACAATGTACTCCAAAAATCTATTACTTCAGTTATGTCGTCATTATCCGGAATATAATCTTTATATATATCAAAAAATACTGCTTGAACTTTGTTTTCCGATTCCATGTTACATTCCCACGTTAGTTTGTGGAAATTCTACAACCTTATTAGTTTCATTTTCTTTAACGCCGGCTTGTTTTAATATATAATCCTCAATCATTTGCATCGGTCTACGTAAACTTTCGATCTCAAACTGAATATACCCTGCGGTAACATCATCTTCTGAGTGATTAAGCAACTTTTTAAGTGTAAAATTTGTTATACCGGCAATATGATTGTTCGCAATTGAAGCAAAAGTTCTTCTGATATCATGCAATGAAAATTTTATACCGCTTGTTTCTGCAATATATTGAACAGTTTTTCTTTGATTTTCAACATGTCCGCTATTATTGTTTGCAGGAAACACATACGGAGAAATACCTCTGTTTTGTTTTAATGACAACAAAAAGTCATATAAATATGTTCCCATAGGTAAAATATGTTCTTTATGATTTTTGGTATTCTCAAAAGTTATTGTTTTAAGATCAAGATCAACATTACACCACTGTAATTTACCGGCTTCTTGATCTCTACAACCGGTAAATAGTATAAAAAGGCACTGATTTTTTACTGTTTTTACGCAATCACTATCATTTTCATTATGTTGTAACCCCGTAAAAAAAGTTTTAATCTGTGACGGATGAACATAACTGCGTTTTCTTGGGATTTTATTCCATAAATTCAATGCCTTTAGACGATTACATGGATTCGAAGGAATTAACGGCTCGCCCTCTATAATATATTTCTCCATCGCAAAATTGAGTAATGCTCTCAAAAATCTAAAATCAGAGTTTGCTATTGATTTTGATGATTTACTGGCTTCAATAAACCTTGCTTCTATCATTTCTCGAGTAATAGAAGGTATCGGCTTATCTTTCCAATCATTAAATCTTAATCTCATACTCCTTTTATATTTAGTTTTGGTGCTTTCAGTAATGTTTTTTATCGCAATATACTCATCAAAAGCCATTTGCAACGTTGTATTCTTTGCATTGCTTACCTTTTCTCGATAATTAATATCAATTCCTTGAGCCATTTCACCTAAAAATTTCTTAGCAAGTTTTCTTGCTTCATCCGGAGTAAAAACAGAGCAAGATCCTATATTTTTGCGAATAGTTCTGCCATTAACTCTACTTTGTACAACAAAAGTTTTCTTTGTTTTAGTAATTTTTACGGCAAACCCTTTAATATCACTATCCCAATAAAATTCATCAGAATTTGAATAGTTCAAACCATCTATAGTCATTTTACAGATTTTAATAAATTTCATTTTTGAGCCCTTTCTAATAGTGCTTACTAGTAAGCAAATAGTAAGCAAATTGATTAAAATTTGATGTAATCAGTAGAAAGTGCCTGTAATATCTATTTAGTATAAAATCAAGCAAAATCAAAGTGTTGAGTGAGAAGTTGTAAACTGCAGTAATATGTAATAAACACCCCGTCCAAAACTGAAAATCCTCGTGTCGGCGGTTCGATCCCGTCCCCGAGCACCATAAAAAAACTCCGCGTTGGCGGAGTTTTTTTATGTTTCATTAGCAATTTTTGAGAGCGGAAAAATACTTTAAATTTAGACAATTTTGTGGATAGAGTAAAATTTATTATATTTTTTATCTCTTCTTTTATGATACTTTAGAGAAGTACAAAAAAGGAGAGACTCATGGATAATCGAAAAATACTCAAACGCATCGTATCCGTATTGCCCTGCCAAAGATTTCGGCATTATCTGCGGGACAAACTTTGGCTTAAATCCATTCCCTACACGCATTACGGCACACGATATTTTAAAACCGCCAAAGAAGGGAATCGTTTGATTTTGGAGACTTTGCGCAAAGGCCAGCCGTGTCTGATTACGAGATTTGGCATGACCGAATGCAAATGCGTGCAATTTTTTTTGCCGCGGCAAGACAAGGTGGCCTTAAAATTTCCTTCGGGCGTTTGGCACAAAATGGAGCATAATGCCGGATTTTTCAGGCCGAGCAACGAATTGCTGACCAAATTTTGCTGCGATTTTTTGAGATTGGTGCCCAACATTGATATTTTGGGCATTCTTAACTACAGCGAAGCCGAGAAGCAAATTATGGATGACCATAATCCGCAAGCGGAACTCGTCAATTACGGCTCCATCGTCGGACTGTTTGACGATGAGCCGTGGATGCAATATTTGGAAGGCAAAAAAGTTTTAGTTATTCATCCTTTTGCCGAGCAGATTGTCTCTCAGTATAAAAACCGGAAAAAGCTGTTTAAAAACCCCAAAATTTTGCCGGACTTTGACCTTAAAGTCATTAAAGCGGTACAAGGCATTGGCGAAACGGGAGAGGTTGACCGCTACGAAAACTGGTTTGAGGCGCTGGAAAGCATGTATCGCCAAATTGACCAAACGGATTTTGACATTGCACTCATTGCCGCCGGCGCGTACGGAATATTTTTGGGAGATTATGTCAAGCGGCAGAATAAACAAGCCGTGCATATCGGCGGCGCCTTGCAGCTTTTGTTCGGCATCAAGGGAAGCCGGTGGAACGGCAGCGCCATTGAAAAAGAATTTTATAATTCATACTGGGTTAATGTCGATTCCCGATACCAACCGCATTCTCTGAAAGAATTTTTGAAGGCGGAAGGCAACAACGCCTACTGGTAAGAATTGTTTTCCAAGGCGGTCGGTTTTTCGTTTGTCATTTGAGACGAATCGGATTAAACATTATGACTTATCCACAGGAAACCGACAATTTTGAGCTCGAAAACGGCAATTTTGGGCTCAAATGACAATTTTTAATTATTTTAATTGATTTTTAATTTTTTTGAGGATATATTCATCTTGTTTTACTGTAATGTTTTATGTTAATGTTACAATAACATTTTAGTCCTTCACTATGGTATTTATTATGTATAAATTCAGTGACGAAAACATTCGCGAAGCGGCTTATTACATTTGGAAAAACAACGGTTGTCCGACCGGCACCAGCTCTCAAGACTGGAATTCGGCCGTCAACCAGCTTAATGCGATGACCGCTCTAAAGATCGCCAGCAGAAATTTGGCTTCGTCCAAATTGATTGCTGCCAAACGGTCTTTGGCTCAAGCTGTCAGCTTGAAGTCCGCAAGTTTTAAGACGTCGGCGCTTAAGTCGGCAAGTCTTAAAAGCGGTGTCAAATCGCCACTGAGTTTCAATCAAAATTCCAAATAATTCGGATTTTGGAAAAGCCCGTCTCACAAAGGCGGGCTTTTTTTCGGACGTTTTTTGTTTTAAGTCTTGAGGTCTATCAGCAATTCCAACATTTCGTTGTTGGCGGTAAAGGTCTGCGTATTCAGGCTATAGGCGCGTTGAACGACAATCAGTTTGGAAAACTCTTCTTCGGCGTTGACGGACGAAGCCTCGAGCGACTGCGGCGCGAACATATTGTTGGGATTGACATAGCTGCTGTTGCCGGCATCGGCGTAGGCCTCGAACAAAGTTCCGCTGGCCGGCACCAAATTTTCGGGAGCCGTAAACCCGACCAAAGCCAGCTGAGCGATGTTATAAGTGTCGCCGTTGGTATAATAGGCTTTGAAGACGCCGTTGCGGTCAATCGTGCTGTATTGGTATTGTCCGGACGGGGCGCCGTCTTGCGAGATGTCGGTAATGGAAGAATCGCCGGCGAACTGTGTCATTTTGGAAATATCCAGCGCAAAATTTGCGGTATCGCCGTCGTCCCAGGCCACGCTGACATTCAGGCTTTTTGGCGACAAGAGCTCACCGTTGTCCGAAAACAAGACTTCGGTTTCCGGCGCGGTTACGGTGCCGTCCGCGGTGCTGAAGCTAACGGCCCAAGTATTGATTTTGCCTTCGACTTTTGTAAACTGCATATTGACATTGGCTCCGTCATGCTTGGCGCCGTAGACCGTGAGCGTGTAGCTGCTGCTGTCCACGCCGGTGGCCGGCACGTTGGCGGTGATGCTCATCTCGGTTGTGGGGTGCGGCGGAAGAACTTCAGGATATTGCAACACGATGTCGCCGGGCGTTTGGCCAAACACGGCTTTGCCGTCTGTGGCGGGAAAACCCTGAACTTTCAGCCCATTGCCGTTGACCAGATAGGTGATGCCGTTTTCGGTGCGGGTAGAGAAGTTGCCGGCGCGCGAATAAAAAAGTTTGCCGCCGCTGTCTTTAAGCTGGAAAAAAGCGTTTTCGTTGCCGGAAATAGCCACGTCATAGAAACCGCCGGTATTGTAGATGACGCCGGGGTCCAAGATATTGACGCGGTCATAATAGCCGACGCCCTGAATGTCTGCCCGCGAAGACGCGATGCCGGAGTTGACGTTTTTGACCACCGGCGCCGAGCCCAAAAGCGTGTAAAACATCGTTTCGGCCGAACGATAGCCGACCGTGCGCAGATTGGCAAAGTTGTCCGCCACCGTTTCCAAAGCATGACTGTAGGCCTCAAGGCCGGTGGTGGACGGCATGAATGAACTGAGTGCCATAACAAACCTCTCCGGTTAAATTAATCCAATGAGATATATGCAATTTTTGTGCCAATATTAATATAGTTTTCCGACCAACGCAAAAAAAGCCCCGCCCAATTCTTGAGCGGGGTTTTTACGTCTTAGGAGCCAATACTTATTCCAAGTATTCCTAAGTCATTCTGGTGAGTTCGTCCAACATTTCGTCAGCCGTGGTGATTATCTTGGTCGCGGCCGAATAAGCGCGCTGCGTGATAATCATATTGGAGAACTCGGTGGCCAGGTCGACGTTAGACTGCTCAAGCGAGTTGGCGGTAATCTCGCCGGCGCCGTGGGTGTCGGCCATTTTGAGCAAGGCCTGACCGGAAGCGTCAGTTTCAATCCAGACATTGCCGGTCAGAGCGCCCATGCCGTCAGGGTTGGTAAAGGTGGCCAGCGGCAAGATGGCAATCGGGCGGGTTTCGCCGTTGTCAAACAGGGCTGTCACAATGCCGTTCTCATCAATGCTGACGCCGGAATAGCTGCCAAACTTGGCGCCGTCTTGGCTGATGTAGTTGGTGTTGAAATTGCCCGCCAGACTGGTGAGGCCGTCGTTGGTGCCGGCGCTGCCCATGCCAAGGTCAATCGGCGTGCCTTGTCCGGCCTCGCCGGTCATGTTCTGAGCGCCGTTGGCCCAAGTGATGGACATTGAGTCGACATAGAAGTAGCTCGGCGTTCCTTTGGCGTCAAACTTGATGCCCGGAACCAGAGAGCCGCTCTCAAGCTCGGTGCCGTTGACCGTGAAAGTGCTCTTGAGCGTGATTTCATTTTTTAGTTCGACAAAGCTGCCGCCATTGTCTCCGTTGCGTCCCCGACCTTTAATAGTGCCATTCATTTCATCAAATTTCATTTTGATGTCAGGACCGCTTGCACTCGGCAAAAACTCGATTGACGTACCGCTCGCCGAAACCCTCTCCGGTTCCGGAAGATCTTTGCGAATGGCCGCAACGGTCAGCTCAACCAATTTGACAATACTCAGAGTATCGCCGACTTTAGCCTCTTTAAGCGAAATTTTTCTATGTTGACCATCGCCAGAAACATCACCTTCACCGTCGACAAACTCATACTCAATGCCGTTAATGGTAAACTTTTTAGTTTTATAATCAGTGTCTTTCGTTGATGTAAAGCTTACGATCGCGGTGTTTTTGAGCTCGTCGTCGATTGCCGGAATAACAAACTGTCCGGTCGGAATGCCGTTTTCGTCCGGATTGGCCGAAGACTGCAAAACCGCCAAAGTTTTGCTGGTGTCAATTTCCAGCGCGCCGCCGCCGACCGACTGCTCGATCACCACGCGGCTGCCTTCGGCGCTGAAGCGGTTGGCTCCCGGCATATTGTTCTTGATGACCTCAACCATTTTGGCCACCACGTCACTGCTCGAGGCAATGTTGCTCGACAAATCCACGGCCAGAGTATGATTACCATTAGCGGGTTCGCCAGCCCCATCCTTAACGCTCTCCGGATCTTTGGTGAACACAAAGGTAAAGGTCTCCTCGGTCTGGGTATCTTTGATTGTGATGGTGGAGCCTTCGCTCGGAATAGAGCTAAACTCCAACTGGCCGGCCGCATAATAAACATCCGGCGCATCATCGGCATAGCTTTCGCGATTGCCGGTCAAAACCGTGGTTGCCGCACCGCTCGGAACCGATGCTCCCATGCCCCAAACGTTGGACGCCTGCTTGGTGAAAGTCAGGTTCATGTTGCCGGCATTGCCCAAGCTGTCATAAATCAGCGCATTGAGCGAATG
The DNA here is from genome assembly GCA_947588275.1 of uncultured Alphaproteobacteria bacterium. Taxonomy (GTDB): domain Bacteria; phylum Pseudomonadota; class Alphaproteobacteria; order RF32; family CAG-239; genus CAZU01. Next base: position 41,572 of record CANPYJ010000004.1, read on the forward strand.
ACGCCCGCCGGCATCAGGATTGCTGGGACTAAAAATCGGGTCTCCGGACGGCAGGTTGGCGCCAAAACGCAGCTGCTGCGTCGGGCTGGCCGTGCCGCCGATGGTCTTGAGGTTTATCGGCTGCAGGTTGCGCGAATCAACAATGTTGTCGTTGATATACACGGTGTTGCCCTGCGCATCATAATAAGCCTTCATATAGTTGATGCCGTTGTAGTTGACCACTGTGGCATTCGGATTGCCGTCCCATGGCAGCAGCGACCAGCCTTGGATGTAGAAACCGCCCGTGTTTTTGAGAAAACCGTTGTTGTCTACCCCAAAGTCGCCGGCACGCGTATAGGCCCAGACATCGCTCTCGCCGGGATGAGCCGCCGAATTAACGACAAAATAGCCGTTGCCGCTGATGCCTATGGCCGTGTTGGAGGCATTGGCCGCCAACAGACCCTGAGCGCTGATGCCCTGTCTGGAGGCCGGCTGAACGCCGCCCGGCGAATAGTGGTTGCTGGACGCCTGTTTGGTTACCAGTGTGGAAAAAGCCACCGAATTGCTCTTGTAACCAACGGTGTTGACATTGGATATGTTGTCAGAAATGGAGCCCATCGCTGCGGACTGGGCAGCCAACCCTGATATACCCGATTGCATTGCACCAAAGATACTCATTGTTGTTCTCCTAAAACTTAGTCACTTTTAAGCAGAGGGAAGTTCTTTGTCGGCATCGGAAGCGCCTTCCTGGTCTCCCTGATTTTCATCACCGTTGCCGCTGTCCCCCTTGTCGGCAAATAAACGCTCAAAATAATCTCCGTCACGCACGGTCAAAATGTCGCCCAAACCTGCGGTTACGGCATCGCCAAGACCGACATACACGCCGTTGCCGTCGCTGGCAACGCCCGTAATGCGGCCAAACACCGTGGTGGTTACGGAGGCTTCGGCTTCGCCGGCCGGAACCTGCGCGCTGACCACAATCTGATAAGCTCCGTCTTCCAGCTGGTTGCCGTTGGAATCTTTGCCGTCCCACATAAACTCGTGGGTGCCGGCGGTAACCTCGCCGCTCTCGGTATAAACGACATTGCCGTTCATGTCTTTGACCATAATGGTGGCCGACGCGACGTCTTTGTTGAAGGTGTAAGAAGCCATGGCCTTGCCGTTTTCAAGCGGCATTACGTCACCCAAAACCTGCGCCGTCTTGCCAATATATGAAACTGCCTGCGCACCAAGGTTAGAGATGTTGAGACCAAGCAAAGTGTCTAATTTGCTGTTGGTCTGAATGGCCTGCTCAACGCTCGAATACTGCACCAATTGGTTGGTAAACTCGGCCGTATCCATCGGATCCAACGGATCTTGATATTTGAGTTGCGTGGTTAACAAGGTCAGAAAAGTGTTCATGTCGGCCGACAAAGTCTGACTGCTGGCATTGGTCTGACTCATGCCGCTCATAACCGTTCCGCTGATTGCGCTTAAATCTACCATTGTCTTTCTCCTTGTCCTAAACTTTTATGTTGAGGCCTTTTTCAGGCGTCCAAATCCAGCCGTTGTCATTGCCGGCGACCTCAGCCGTGCCGTGCTCCAGCGCGCGGCCGATAAAACTGCGGTGTTCGGTTTCCGCCTCTTGCCCGCCGCGCGAACCAAAGCTCAACGCCCCTTCGTCCATCCGAAAACCGGCTTCGTTAAACGCCTGCTCCAAACCGGCGGCGTCTTCTTTAAGCGCTTCCATTGTCTCCGGACGGCTGGTCACAATGTGGGCCGTCAATTTGCCGTCGCGACCGATTTGCATCTTGATCTCGACATCGCCCAACTCGCGCGGATTCAGCTTGACTTCAATCGTATCGACGCCTTTTACGGCCGACTTGGTAATGTTGACTTTCACCTGCTCGACAACCTCGCTCGACAAACCTTTATAGACATCGCGAAAAGAGGTTTCAACCGGACGCGGTGCAGATTCCGCGCGAACCGCGGCCGCCGTCGCGGCACCGCTCAGCACTTGTCCGGAAGTCTGTCCGGTGACGGCCGCAACGTTTTCTACCGCCGTCGACGCGGCACTCTCGGCCGCCATGGCAGGTTCGGCCGCAAGCGTCATCGATGCGGCAGGCATTGTCAGCGTCTGAGGCGCGGCATTGTTATCTTGGTTTTGCGGCGCAAGCGGTGCGGAAACCAAAGTTTCGGCCTTGCTCCCGGCCTTGGTCTCGGCCGCCTGCGGCTTGACATCTTCCAGCGCCGCGCGGACGACTTCGTCCAAAACCACCTTGTCTTGCACCAATTGATTGGTATCGGTGTAGGAAAATTTTTCCTCTTCAACCGCAACTTTAACTTCAATCCGACGCTCCGACCGCAATTTGGAATCCAGCAAAGCCGCCTGTTCGGCCACAGGAGCCGCGGACTGCGGCAAAGCTTCCGGCTCGACTTCCGTCGGCTCGAAAACAGTCGAATCCGCCGCGTCCGGCCGTTTGAGCATCGCCGGCAAAACCGCAAGCCGCTCCGCCGGCATCTCGCCGGAAACGACATACAACTCGTCTTGTGCCGCCGCCTGTTGCAGTTTGTCCACGAATTCGGCGCCGGTCATGGTTGCAATCTGATTGGCGGCCGTGTCAAAAACGCTGACCTGCGGCTGTTGCGCCAAAGCCGACAAGTCAACCTGCGGCAACAGTACAGAAAGCATGTCTTCGGACAAAACCGCAATCGCGCCGGCCGCCTCAAGCTGTTGCAAACCGAACGTCGGCAGATTCTGCATCTGCGGTTCGGCCTCGGCTTGCGGCATTACGACCGGAGCCGTCTCGTCCGCCACCGCCGCCGGAACAGAGGTCTCGACAGCGTCGGCTTCGGCAACGGCCGACGTCGAACGAGGCGCCGCGGCAGTTCTAACCTCCTCCGCCGGACGCGCTTCAATCGCGGCCGCGTCGGGAGCGCTTTTTTCCTTGCGTTTGGCCGGCTTGGAATCTTTGGCTTGTTCGGTTTCCTTAGGCGCGGCCTTTCTGTCGACGGCTTTTTCAGAAGTCGGCTTAACCGCTTTGTCGGCAGCGGGCGCGGCTTTGGGTTCGCGCGCTTCCGCCGGATTGGCCAAAATATCTCCGGTCTGCTGAATCAGATTGGCAAAACCGGCTCCCAGCGACTGTCCGCTGCCGGCATTGGCAACGGCTTTGCTGAACATGGCTTGCACCGCGGCGGCGCTGTTGTTTATCTCTTTTACGTCCATTGGCGTGACCTCACAAAGGTTGTTTGCAGAGTTATATGCAAATAGCGTGCCAATTTTTGTTCACAGAATTATCGCCGGCGGCCGTCGGACGCGGAACAAAAACTCTATTTTTGCGCATTTTTTGATGTTTTTGAGGCAAAATTGCTAAAAAATTGCATATTTTTGTTGTATTTTTGATAAAAATGCGCTATTGCTGAAAAGTATTTTCGTTTTAATCAGTGAAAGTGAGAAAATCCTCATGTCTAGTTCTTTAGACCCCAAAATCATCGGCAAACTGGCCGAGATTCTCGACAAGAATAATCTGACCGGCATTGAATATGAAGACGAAGGCTGCCGCATCAACATCACCAGAGCCGCTCAGGGAGCCTCAATCGCGCCCGCGGCACCGGCTCCGGTTGCAATGCCCGCGCCGACCGTAAGCGCCGCGCCGACAACGCCTGCTCCGGCTCCGGCGGCCGCTCCGAACAACGAAGTCGACTATTCCCAAAGCCCCGATGCCGTCAAGTCGCCGATGGTCGGCGTGGTCTATTTGTCGGCCGACCCCAACAGCCCTAATTATGTGAAGCCCGGCGACAGCGTCAAGGAAGGCGACATCGTCTGCTTGATCGAGGCTATGAAAACCTTTAATCCGGTCAAGGCTCACAAGAGCGGAACCGTCAGCAAAATCTTGGTCGAGGGCGGCGATCCGGTGGAATTCGGCGAACCGTTGGTGATTATAGAATAGGGATTTGCCTATGTTTGAAAAAGTATTGATTGCCAACCGCGGCGAAGTGGCTTTGCGTATTCACAGAGCCTGCCGCGAAATGGGTATCAAAACCGTGGCCGTCCACTCCGAGGCCGATGCGACCGCCATGCACGTGCGGCTGGCCGATGAGGCAGTTTGTATCGGACCGGCGAGGTCAACCGACTCTTATTTGAATAAATCGGCCATTATTTCGGCAGCTTTGATTACCGGCGCTGACGCTATCCATCCGGGATTCGGCTTTTTGTCCGAAAACGCCGACTTCGCCGAAATGGTGGAAGAACACGGTATCACGTTTATCGGCCCCAGCGCCGAGCAAATGCGCCTGATGGGCGACAAAATCGCCGCCCGCAAAGCCGCCGAAGAAGCCGGCCTGCCGGTTACCCCCGGGTCTCCGGCCTTGGAAAGCGTGGAACACGCTATCGAATGGGCCAACAAAATCGGCTATCCGGTGATTGTCAAAGCAACCGCCGGCGGCGGCGGCAAAGGTATGAAAATCGCCTTTAACGACGAGGAAATGAAAGAAGCCTATACCATGGCTCGCGCCGAGGCCAAAGCCGCTTTTACCAGCGACGTCGTGTATATGGAAAAATATCTGCAAAAGCCACGACATATCGAAATGCAGGTGCTGGCCGACAAATACGGCAACGTGGTGCATCTGGGCGAGCGCGACTGCTCTATCCAGCGCAACAATCAAAAAGTGATTGAGGAAACCCCCTCGCCGGCCCTTAATCAGCAACAACGCGACGAAATCGGCGAAATCGTGCGTAAAGCCATCGAAAAAATCGGCTATACCAACGCCGGTACGCTGGAATTTTTGTTTGAAGACGGCCGATTCTATTTTATGGAAATGAATACCCGTCTGCAAGTGGAGCATCCTATTACCGAGGCTGTCACGGGAATCGACATCGTGCGCGAACAACTGCGTATCGCCAGCGGCGCCGCTCTCGGCTATACGCAAAAAGACATCAACTTCAGCGGTCATGCCATCGAATGCCGAATCAATGCCGAAGACCCCGAAACCTTTGCCCCATGCCCCGGCAAAATTACCGAATGGCATGCGCCGGGCGGACTGGGCGTGCGCGTTGATTCCGAAATCTATTCGGGTTACTCCATTCCGCCGTTTTATGACAGCATGATCGCCAAGCTGATTGTCAGCGGCAAAACCCGCAACGCCGCGCTGATGCGTCTGCGCCGCGCGTTGGAGGAATTTGTGATTGACGGCATCAAAACCACAATCCCGCTGCATCAGGATATTATCGGACAAGCCGAATTTATTGACGGACAATATAATATCCACTGGCTGGAAAACTTTATGAACCGCCGCAAGGCCTGAAAAAAAGCCCCGCATATGCGGGGCTTTTTTTTCAAATGATTTATGCCTAGCCCACAATCATTGCCGTGAACTCGGCCTCAGACACGACTTTGTCTTCCACCATGCTCTGTCCTTTAAATATATAGACGTTGCGACGCTCGTGAATCTTCTCGACATGCATTTTGAGCTGATCGCCCGGCTTAACCGGCTTACGGAACTTGACCCCGTCTATCGACATAAACAGCACGCTCTTGCTGCCGTTTTCGGCATCGTGAAAAGTAGACATCACCAACGCACCGGCCGTCTGCGCCATCGCCTCCACCTGCAATACGCCCGGCATCACCGGATTTCCGGGAAAATGCCCCTGAAAGAACTCCTCGTTCATGGTCACATTCTTAAGCCCGACGCCCTTTTCACCGGGAACTTCGACTTCCAGCCGATCCACCAGCAAAAACGGATAGCGGTGGGGCAGCATTTTCATTATATCTTCAACTTGATAAACTTTATTTTCAGACATTTTATCCTCTTTTCTTTACTTCTTTACGGCTTTTTGAACAAATGAAACTTGACGCATAAAATCTTTAATCGGCACCGCCGGCGAGCCCATAACCACCGCACCGGCCTCAATATCGCGCATAATACCCGACTGGGCGGCAATCTGAGCACCGGTGCCGATGTTCAGATGATCGGCTATTCCGACCTGACCGCCGCACACGACATAGTCGCCGAATTGGCAGCTGCCGGCAATTCCGACTTGCGACACCAAAATGCAGCCGCGGCCGAACCGGTTGTTGTGAGCCACCATCACCAAATCGTCAATCCGACAGCCGTCGCCGATGACCGTGTCATCCAGCGCTCCGCGGTCTATGCACGAGTTGGCGCCGATTTCGATATCGTTGCCGATAATGACGCGGCCAAGCTGAGGAATCCGCCGATGTTGACCGTTGACGGTGATAAAACCAAACCCATCCCAGCCAATGCGAGCGCCGCCATATATAAAACAATTGTTGCCGACGTCACAATGTCCAAGCCATGCGCCGGCGCCAATTCGGCAATTGTCACCTATCGTGCAGTCATGATCTATGACCGCATGCGGTTCAATAAGACAGCCTTTGCCAATTTTGACGTTTTCGCCAATGACCGCATAATCGCCGATAAAGCAGCCTTCGCCGATTTTGGCCGATGGCGCAATTACGGCAGTCGGCTTAATCTCCGGCGCGGGCAAAATTTCGGTGTACATGGCTGCATTGAGTTTGACAAATGCCAAATGCGGATCGGCCACAACCAGTTTGACAACCTGCGGATTTATATAGACAGCCAGCTCGGCATTGGTGACGCAGACGGTGGCTTTGATGTCGGCGCCGACAGCTTTTTTCTTCTTGTCGTAGAAGAAGCAGATGTCTCCGGCGCCCGCCTTGCCAACCGAGGCTATCTCTTTTATCTGCACCTCGGCTTTGCCGGCATCGGACAGCTCCGCGCCGCAAATTTCCGCAATCTTCGCCAGCGTAAACGGACCGTTGTTTTTATAAAAGCGGGTATCTACCATTTTGTCTCCTTTGATTACAGACGAGTTCCGAAATTCAGACGGAACACTTGCGTTTCATCATAATCTTCCTTGACAATTGGGAAGCCGAAGTCGACATCAATCTGCCCCATCGGCGACAACCATTGGAATCCAAAACCGGTGGAAACGCGCGGCGAGGACGAATATTCAATGTCATCGCTGTTCATATTGTCGGGCTTGCCGAGCATGCCCATGTCGACAAACGTGCGTCCCTTAATGCCGACTTCGTCCAAACCAATCGGGAACGAAACTTCGCCGCCGGTATAAAGCATCCAGTTGCCGCCCAAAGCATCGCGCGTGTATTTGTCGCGAGCGCCGATACCGGCCACGTCAAAGCCGCGCAAAGTCGCGCCGCCCAAATAATAGCGATTAGGCAGACGAACATCTTCTTTGTCATAGCCGACAATATAACCGCCGTTGGCAAAGAATTTGAAAGTATAGTCGTCAGCCAATGTATAATACCGATATGCCTTGCCGTCAAACTTAAGATAACGCTCATCGCCGCCCAGGCCGGAAACATCGTTGCCAAACGACAGATAATAACCGTCTTTGGGGTTAATCATGCTGTCGCGCTTGTCGTAAGCTATCGTCTGTCCGACTGAAGAATCGACATAGCTGCCTTCCTCGTCTTTGATATATTTGGAAGCATAGCGCCCGACGTTTTCGATTTTGTCTTCGCGCAGCGTATAACGCACCTGCTGAGACAAATCATCGGTATAGTTCCATCCCAGACGCAGGCGGCCGCCGTTGGTCGAACTGTCGTAAGAACTCTCGTCCTGATAGTCGTCTTCCGTGCGGAACAGATCAAATCCGGCGCGTAAACGGCGATCAAGGAAATACGGCTCGGTAAAGCTCAGTCCATATTCCTGCGAACGTTCCGAAACGCTGCCGTCCAAGCTCAGCCTCTGACCAAGACCGCGGAAGTTGTTTTCGGTAACGCCGGCCTGAACCAACATACCATTAACGGTGGAATAGCCGACGCCGACGTTAAAGTAGCCGGTGGATTTTTCCTCGACATTGATATCCAAATCAGCCTTATTGGCGTCTTTGGGCGTCGTGGAAATGTCGACTTTGCTGAAATAGTCCAGCCCTTCGATATTGCGGCGAGAATCGCGAATCTTGGAAACATTAAAAGCATCGCCTTCTTCAATGCGCATCTCGCGGCGAATAACCTCATCGTGCGTGCGGGTATTGCCGCTGATGTTGATGCGGTCGACAAAAATACGTTCGCCCTCGTTAATTCGAAACACAATATCAACATCGCCGGTCAACGTGTTTTTTATGTACTCCGGCTCAACATCCACAAAAGCGAATCCTTTTTTGCCAAGCTCGTCGGTTATGGCGGTCACGCTCTTTTCAACGGCGTCGTTGTTAAACCAGTCATCGACTTCCAGCTCAATGTATTTTTTGTAGTCTTCGGCTTTGACGTCGGCAATTTCCGACACAACATCAATGCCGCGCACCTTATAACGTTTGCCTTCGTCCAAAACATAGGTCAAAACAAACGACTTTTTGTCCGGACTAAGTTCGGCCACCGCCGAAACGACGCGAAAGTCGGCGTAGCCGCGCTTATAGTAAAAGCGACGCAGCAATTCTTTGTCATAATTGGTTTTATCGGCGTCATAATTCTCCGAGGAAGAAAAAATACGATACCAGCGGCTTTCCTTGCTCATGATGACTTCCTGCAAATCATCATGATCATAATGGCTGTTGCCGATGAAGTTAATCTTGTCAATGGAGGCCAACGGCCCTTCGTCTATCTTGAAAATCAAATCAACGCGATTTTGATCGCGCTTGATAATCTGCGGTTCGACAACCGCCGCATAACGGCCGCTGCGTTTGTAGACCTCCAATATCCGCTGAACGTCTTCCTGCACCTTGGAACGCGAATAAGTCGAGCGGGGAGCAAGACGAACTTCCGATTCCAACATTTCGTCATCGACTTTATCATTGCCGTCAAACAGCACTTGGTTTATCACCGGATTCTCCTCGACCTGAATCAGCAAAGTGCCGTTCTGAAGCATATTCAACGATACATCGTTAAACAGACCGGTGTCATAAAGCTGTTTTAAGGACTCATCCAAGGCCGCCGAATCCGCCAAAGAATTTTTTTGGACGGTCACATAAGACAAAACCGTTTCCGGCTCCACCCTTTGCAGCCCTTCGACTTTGATATTTTCAACATAAACTGATGCCGCATGCGCGGAAACGCTGCTCATCAACGCCAACAGAAAAGTTCCGGTTTTTAGACACTTCATCATTATCATCCTTATGAAAACCAACGATTAAACAAATGCGTAAAGTCATTGTATGTGGCAAACAACATCAATGCAATCAAAACAAACAGCCCAAAGCGGAAAACATAGTCTTTAATCCTCTCGTTGAGTTCGCGACGGGTTACAATCTCCAGACTGTAGATGACCACATGGCCACCGTCCAAAAGAGGTATCGGAAACAGGTTTATCAACCCCAAATTAATCGACAGCAAAGCCATAAATACCACAAAATCCACCCAGCCGCTCTCTTTGCTGATATCTCCCGACATTTCGGCGATGCGCAAAATTCCGCCGACTTCATCAGTATCACGTTTGCCGGCAATCATTTGCCCAACTCCGCGCAGAGTAACCGTCGTTACCCGCCAAGTTTCGGCAAAGGCATCGGCAAAAGCCTGCGGCAAAGACACTTTTTCGGGCTTGACCTCAACCACGCTTACCGAACGTACGCCCAGCATAGGCTTGGCTTGCGCCGGCTGATTGGGCTCGACCTCCAGCGGCACCGTCTTGAGCGGAAACGTCAGCAGCAACTCCTTGCCGTCACGCTCAATTTCCAGATGAATACGGCGCTCGGTCTGCATGGCAATTTCCTGCTGCAACTCGCTAAAGTTTTTTATGGCTTTGCCATTAACCTTGAGAATCTTGTCACCTTTTTCCACGCCGCCGGCCTCAGCCGCGCCGCCGGCAATAACTTCGCCGACAACCGCCGGAAAATCCATCTTGCCCAAAAAGAAAAAGATTGAGGCAAAAATCAGCACCGCAAACAAATAGTTGGCACCGGGACCGGCAATCACAATGGCTAATTTCTTAAACGGATTTTGCTTAGCCAAAGTATATTTTTGATCTTCGGGTTTGACCTCGCTCTGGCTGCTGCTTGCGGCATCATCATCACCCAAAAATTTGCAATATCCGCCCAGCGGGATAAGCGACAAACGCCATTCCGTCCCGTGGCGATCGACGCGTCCCCACAGCTTTTTGCCAAAACCGATGGAAAATTCGCTGACCTTAACGCCGCACAGCCGCGCAACCGCAAAATGCCCAAACTCGTGCACAAACACCAATATACCCAGTAAGACAACGAACGGTATCACATAATAAGCCGTGTTAATTATCCACTCCATTACCTTAGCCTTATATCAAAATTAAAAAATAGCGGAACAACACATAAAACAGCGGCGCCGCAAAAACCAACCCGTCTATACGGTCAAACACGCCGCCGTGACCGGGAATCAAATCACTTGAGTCTTTGAGGTTCAAGCTGCGTTTAATTTGCGATTCGACCAAATCGCCAATCTGCGCCACAACGGCAATGGCCGCCGCCAACAGGCCGTAATACAGCAAGTGCGCACCGGCGCCGGCATACCAGCAATACAGATTGCCGAGACAAACGGCCAACAGAATACCGCCAATCAGCCCCGACCAAGTCTTATTCGGGCTGATTTTGGGCGCCAGCTTAGGACCTTTGAGCGAACAACCGACAATCATGCCGCCGATGTCCATTCCCCAAACCGCCAGCATAAACCACAAAATACCGTTTGGCCCGACAGTCAGATACAGCCAAGTTATCGAACCGATGCCGAGCGATACGTAAAACACGCCCAACACCAGAAGATTGCGCCGTGCTTCACCGCGAGCTTTGTATAAAGCCAGTGCCGAGCCGACAATCAAAAAGGCCAGATATGTCCAACTTGGACCGGTGAACACGGCGGCGGCCGTTACCAACAAATATAAAACCGCAAAAAAAGCGCCGCGGACGCTCGGCACCATTTGCGCCCATTCCCACGCAAACGCCGCACCAACCGTCAATGCCAGCAAGAGCACATAAAGCGGCCCGGCATAAAGACACCCCAACACGACCGCCAGCAAAACCAATGAAGTCACCACTCGTTTCAGAAAAGAATAAATCTTAGCTTTTTCCATATCGTCTCTCCCGATGGTTAAAATCGTCGATTATCCGTTCCAGTTCTACCCGATTGAAGTCCGGCCACAACGTCGGGCTAAAAAAAAATTCGGCATAGGCCGCCTGCCACAAAAGAAAGTTGCTGACGCGCCGTTCGCCGCTGGTGCGGATGACCAAATCGGGATCAGGCACATCTTTGGTATAAAGCATATCCGAAAACATTTTAATATCAACTTCTTCCGCACGGATATCCCCTTTTTGTGCGAGAACGGCGATTTTTTGCGCGGCGGCCACAATTTCCTGTCTTGAACCGTAGCTCAGAGCGATGCAGACCGTCAGCTTGTCATTGGCCGCGGTATTGTGTTCAATCTCGGCCATCTGCGCAACAATGTCGGCATCCAGCATATAACGTTCGCCGATGAACATTATTCGCACGCCGTTTTTTTGCAGTTCGGTCAATTCGGTTTTCAGATATTGGCGCAAAAGTCCCATCAGGCCGGCGACTTCTTCCGGTTCTCGCTGCCAATTTTCAGTCGAAAAAGCATAAAGCGTCAGATACTTTACGCCTAAATCGGCGGCGGCCTGCACAATCTCGCGCAGAGTTTCAGCGCCTTTGCGATGACCGGAGATGGCCGGCAGCCCCCGCGCTTTTGCCCAGCGCCGATTGCCGTCCATAATAAGAGCGATATGCTGCAGTTTGGTTGAAGTCACGGGTCTAGACCTGCATAATGTCTTTTTCTTTTTGCGCCATCAGATCATCAATCTTTTTGACCGAATCGTCCGTCAATTTCTGAATCTCGTTTTCAAAACGTTTTTCTTCGTCTTCAGATATGGCGTTGTCCTTCTTGAGTTTTTTGATGTCGTCCAAAGCATCGCGGCGAATGTTGCGCACTGCGACTTTATTGTTCTCGGCATATTTGCCGGCCACTTTTAAAAGCTCGCGGCGGCGCTCTTCGCTCAACGGCGGCACCGGAATTCTGATGAGCTGCCCGTCAGAGGCCGGATTGAGTCCCAAATCGGATTCCAAAATCGCTTTTTCGACCGCTTTGGCCAAACCGCGATCCCACACGCTTACCGACAAAGTACGGGCATCGGGAACCGAAATGGTGCCGACCTGCGCCAGCGGCGTCATTGAACCGTAAGCCTCAACCATAATCCCGTCCAACAGGCTGACATGGGCGCGGCCGGCGCGCAAGCTGCCCAAATCCGTTTTAAACGAATCGAGCGTTTTTTCCATTCGGGTTTGGCAGTCTTTTTTGATGGTACTGTAATCTGACATTCTCTTACCTCTTGTTTATTTGATGATTGTAAATTCTCCGCGGCCGCAGACGGCGTTTTCCAAAGCCTTGGTTCCATGCTGCGAAAACACGACAATCGGAATGCGGTTTTCTTTGGCTAAAGCCACCGCGGTCAAATCCATAACGCCCAGCTCCCGACGGATAACTTCTTCATAACTGATTTGTTTATATTTTTTGGCCTTAGGATTATGTATGGGATCAGAATCGTAAACACCGTCCACCTGCGTAGCCTTGAGCAAGGCGTCGCACTGCATCTCCGAAGCGCGCAAAGCAGCACCGGTATCAGTGGTAAAATACGGATTTCCGGTGCCGCCGGCAAAAATGACCACGCGGCCTTTCTCCAGATGCCGCAGCGCTCGACGATACATATAGTTTTCGCATACTTGCGGGATATTCAGTCCGGACAGAACACGCGCCGGCGTACCGCCGGCTTCAAGCGCATTTTGGATGTACAACGCGTTCATAACCGTGGCCAGCATTCCCACTTGATCGGCCACCGTGCGGTTCATCCCCTTGGAAGCTTCTTTGGCGCCGCGAAAGATATTGCCGCCGCCGACCACGATGCAGACCTCCACGCCATCGGCGTGAACTTTTTTTATCTGGGCGGCCAAATCTTTGATAACCTCGGCAGACATTCCAAAACTCAAATCCCCCATCAGGCCCTCGCCCGAGAGTTTGAGCAAAATTCGTTTATAAACCGGTTTCATTGTCACTGCCTTTTTTGAATATTCGGTCTTATCTTAACAACTTTAATCGGTTTGTCATTAATTATTTGTATTTTTCCCTCAACCTGACAGAAAAACGCCCCTGTGAAAGGGGCGTTTTTCTGCGTTGCTACTCGGTCGGCCGCGGCTTTTTGCTCTTGACAATCTCAAGCTCGCCGCCGGATACGATTACGTCGGCCGTGTCATTGTCGCCAATCTCACCGTCCAAAATTTTGACCGCAAGCTTGTTTTCTATCTGGTTTTTAAGCAGGCGCTTAAGCGGACGCGCACCATAAACCGAATCATAGCCGTTGTTGACAATCCAGATAAACGCCGTATCGTTTACATGCAGATGAATATTGCGATCTGCCAGACGTTTTTCGATGTTGGCAATCTGAATCTTGGCAATGTCTTTGATATTGGTCTTGTCCAGTTTGTGGAACACCGTTATCTCGTCTATTCGGTTGATAAACTCCGGACGAAAGGCCGATTTGACAATTTCCATGACTTTGGCGCGAATCTGTTTGCCATCGTCCGCGCCTGTGGCATTTGAAAGAATATCCGAACCCAGATTGGACGTCATGATTATCATGGTGTTTTTGAAGTCCACCGTACGCCCCTTGCCATCGGTCAGGCGGCCGTCATCAAGCACTTGCAGCAGGACATTGAAGACATCGGGATGAGCTTTTTCGACCTCATCAAACAAAATCACCTGATAGGGGCGGCGACGCACCGCCTCGGTCAAAAAACCGCCCTCGTCATAGCCCACATATCCGGGCGGCGAGCCAATCAACCGAGCCACCGCGTGTTTCTCCATATATTCGGACATATCCACCCGCAGCATGGCGCTTTCGTCATTAAACAAAAACTCGGCCAAAGCCTTGCTGAGTTCCGTTTTGCCGACGCCCGTCGGTCCCAGGAACAAAAACGAACCTATCGGCTGGCGGGCATCTGAAATACCGGCGCGCGAGCGCCGCACGGCGTTGGACACGGCGGCAATAGCTTCCTTTTGGCCGATGACGCGCTTGGCCAAAAAGTCTTCCATATGCAAAAGTTTTTCGCGCTCGCCTTCCAGCATTTTGTCCACCGGTATCCCTGTCCATTTGGAAACCACGGCGGCAATGTTTTCATCGGTGACCGTTTCCGAAAAGCCGCTTTTGTGCTGCTCGGCCTGTTTTTCGGTTTCGTTAATCCGGCGTTCCAATTCGGGAATCGTGCTGTATTGGAGCTCTCCGGCGCGCTCGAAACGTCCTTCGCGCTTGGCAATTTCGACTTCGATACGAGCTTTGTCAAGTTTATCTTTGAGTTCGGTGAACGCCGCCAGACCTTGCTTTTCGCTCTGCCATTTTTCCTCCAGCGTTTTGGCCTTGGCCTCCAACCCAGAAATCTCATAAGTAATCAATTCGGCACGCTCTTTGGACTTGGCGTCGGTTTCTTTTTTGACAGCTTCGCGTTCAATTTTCAGCTGCAAAATCCGGCGATCAAGCTCATCCAGTTCCTCCGGTTTGGAATCGATAGCCATTCGGAGCGAACTTGCGGCTTCATCCATCAAGTCAATCGCCTTATCGGGCAAAAAACGATCGCTGATATATCGATTGGACAATGTGGCCGCGGCAATCAACGCGTTGTCCGAAATCTTCACCCCATGATGAAGCTCAAACTTTTCTTTGATGCCGCGCAAAATGGAAATGGTTTCCTCAACGTCAGGCTCGCCGACATATACGGCCTGAAATCGCCGCGCCAGCGCCGCATCTTTTTCCACGTATTTCTTATATTCGTTCAGCGTGGTGGCTCCCAGACAATGCAGCTCGCCGCGCGCCAACGCCGGTTTAAGCAGATTGGACGCGTCCATCGAACCTTCGGAAGCGCCGGCACCAACCAGCGTGTGCATCTCGTCGATGAACAAAATGATGTTGCCTTCCGAGGCTTCGACGTCTTTCAGCACCGCTTTAAGCCGCTCTTCAAATTCGCCGCGAAACTTGGCACCGGCAATCAGCGCTCCCAAGTCCAGCGACAACAAACGCTTGCCGCGCAGGCTTTCGGGCACATCATTGTTGACAATGCGCATGGCCAAACCTTCGACAATCGCGGTTTTGCCGACGCCCGGCTCGCCGATAAGCACCGGATTGTTTTTGGTGCGGCGCGACAAAACCTGTATGGTGCGGCGAATCTCGTGTTCGCGCCCGATTACCGGATCAAGGCGACCCTCTTTGGCCTTGGCGGTGATGTCAATCGTAAATTTTTTGAGCGCCTCAAAAGTATCTTCGGCCGTTTCGCTGTCGGCCAGACGGCCTTTGCGATATTCGTTGACCGCCTGGTTGAGGCGCGCCGCGTCTACGCCCGAGGCCCGCAAAATATCATAGGCTTCGTTACCGGCCGTCACGCTAAGAGCCTGCAACAGGCGCTCTACGGTCACAAATTTGTCATTGGCTTTAGCCGCCAGATTTTCGGCCGCCATCATCACGGCGGTAAACTCCTGGCTCATCAGACTTTGCACGCCGGCACCGGCCACTTGCG
Organism: uncultured Alphaproteobacteria bacterium; assembly: GCA_947588275.1. Lineage (GTDB taxonomy): Bacteria > Pseudomonadota > Alphaproteobacteria > RF32 > CAG-239 > CAZU01. The sequence continues at coordinate 57,069 of CANPYJ010000004.1, forward strand.
GCAGTTTATCCAGCGCGGCGGACGTCTGCGCGCGAACTTCTTCAAGTTTGCCGCCGGCCTGAGAAATGAGCCCATCAATCAGCCCATTTTTATCGTCAAGCAGCGCCTGCAACAAATGCAACGGGCTGATATATTGGTTTTTGCGCGCGGTGGCCAATTTGATGACCGTCTCGATGATTTCCTTTGATTTGGCCGTGAGTTTTTCAAAATCCATGGTTTATCCTCCGTGTTCTTATCTATAATATAGGAAACGGACAGCCGCTAAATCAAGCGCCGATTTTTATTTTTTTAGCAAATCGATAACCGCAATTTCCGACGGCGCAAACAAACGCATGCTCGGTCCCCAAGTGCCGGCGCCGTTCGAAAGATGAAGATCCACGCCGTTAACTTTGTAGTCGCCGGAAAGATAGCCGTTGGCTTTTTTGACAAACCAATGAAACGGAAAAATCTGTCCGCCGTGCGTGTGACCGGAAAGCAGCAGCTGAAAATTATAGGATGTGATGGAATTAACAATACTCGGATAATGCGACAGCAATATCTTAAATTGATCATGCCGGCTGCCTTTGAGCGTGTGCACAAGATTGATGTTCCATTGCGGTTCGGCGCTTGCCGTCTGCATATCGGGAACACCGGCAATAAAGATGTCGTCTCTGACCGCGGCGCCGTTGTTAAACAGCAAATTGAACCCCAGCTGCTGATATTGATATATCCAGGTGTAAAGCCCGTTGTAATATTCGTGATTGCCTAAAACCGCAAACACACCGTGGCGCGCGCTCAGATTCCGTAATTCTGCAATATGCGGTGCCAAAACGGATATGTCATCATCAAAAATATCGCCGGTAAGGACTATGGCGTCAGCGTTTTGAACATTAACCACAGCCACAATGTCGCGAAGGCGGCTGAGCGGCGTGGTGCGATCAATATGCAAATCAGAAATCTGCACCAGACGAAAATCGTTTTTTATCAACGCGCTGCTAATCGTCAGGCGATTGAGCTCGGGAAGTTTGATGCCTTGATAAAACGCCCACGCCGCCGTCAAAAAGCTTAGTCCGAGAGTGATGAGGTTAGCGTAGTTCAGCATACTGACATTTTTGGGGTTGAGCGCCCAATTATCAATTTTCATCAGACGCGAAACACCATAAACGGCATACCAGATAATGTCACGCAGCATCAGAAAGCAAAACAAGATAAACAAAAAGCCCAGCAAGCTGTAGCCGACAACCGACAACACGGCGACAAGCTTGGGATTGATGCCGGCCGTATGGCGAAGCGTTTCCGCCAGCATCGGCATAAACCATCCGGTGATGATGACCACCGAAACTGCAATTTTCCCAATCAGGCTAATATCCGTATAACCGACCAAGGTTTTAATGGTGATGACGGAACAAGCAACCGCCAATATAAAGAAAGCAAGAAAAAACAAGATATTGCCTCCTTATAAAAACTATGCCGTCACAATGGCCTCAGGCTCGATATCCGGTTTGCGGGCAGGTCGTCCGCGCGGACGACCGACTCTGGAAATCGGTTTTTCGGCGTCAGCCGGATTAATTTCTATAATCTTAAATGCCCGTTTGGAAACAGGCTCAGCCGCCGGCGAAATGGTCTCGGCAAAAACAGGCTGAGGCGCGGCAGGCATCGGCGTCGGATTTTCGGCTGTCGTCTGCGGCTCAATCGAAGCAGAAGCCTCTGATGCGGCCTGTTGGGCAAACCGCAGGTTCTTGCGCTCGTTGATTTCGGTCACGATTTTGCGATAATGTTCGGCGTATTGGCGAAAATTCTCGGCCTCGATATAATTGGCGCTGCCCTGCGCCTCTTTGGCCAATTCGTTATAACGCTTAATGAGGTCCAGCGCGGTGCCGCTGATTTTTCCCGCCGGAGAAATACTGTCAAACTTGTAGTTCAGCGAATAGACCTGATTGTTGTAATTATTGTTAGAGGAACGATACTTCATATTTTTTTTCATCAATTTTACCATAAGCATTAACCTCATTATGACTGAGGTTGATTAAAAAAAACTAAACAAAAACTGTTTGTTGAGAAATACGACGGCCGATTTTTTTGGCAACGGCCTTTCGAACTGCCCCAATATGACATAATAATTTTAGAATTGCAACCTATTTTTTCAGACTTATGCAGCGCTCGACACCGTTTAGGTCAACTGCCGTTTCAAGCCGTCTTAATCCTTGCTCCGAAAAAATTTCGGCCACTGCCGCCGCCTGCCCTTCACCGACTTCCAAAACCGCAATTCCGCCGTCTTGCAACAGCTGCGGCATCCATGCGGCAATCTGGCGATAAGAGGCAAGTCCGTCAGCGCCGCCGTCCAAAGCCGGCCGCGGGTCATAGTCTTTGACCTCAGAATCCAGTCCGGCAATTTCCGAAGCGGCGATATACGGCGGATTGGAAACGACCATATCATAACCGCTGCCGGCAAGCGCCATAAAATCGGCATCAAACCAGTCTGCCTGCCGCAGCTCCAATGCCGCCGCAACATTCAGCCTTTGGGCATTGGCATGCGCAACTTTCAACGCCGACGCCGAAATATCGATGCCCACAGCCCGCAGTTGCGGCAACTCGGCAAGCAGAGAGCAAACCACACAGCCGGAGCCGACTCCGAGTTCCAGCACTTTTTTATAATTGTCCCGACGGGCATATTCAAGGGCTTTTTCCAGCAAAATCTCCGTATCGGGACGCGGAGACAACACATTGGAATCCACGACAAATTCATATTTGTAAAAGCCGCGGCGGCCGATGATTTTATCGGCCGGCATGTGATGGCAGCGCAACTCAAGCATTCGGTTGAATTCGGCTTCAGCCGTTTTTGAAACCGGCTGCGGAAGCAGCAGCTGCGCGACCTCAAGTCCCATTGCCTCGCCCAGCAGCAGGCGCAGTTCATAAGACGATGTTTCGACACCGGCCGTTTCCAATCGCTGCCGCGCCGCATTGAGTATTATGTCCGTGGTTTGCATGAATTATACTTTTTTTAAATAAAAAAACATCTGCCCGAGGCAGACGCTGCAATTTTATCAGTTCCGCGATTTTTCTTTAGACGGACGCACAACCGTTTCATCGCTGTTCTTCCGGTCATTGCGCACTTTGTCCAGCCGAGCCATCATACGTGCGGCAAACTGCGCCATAGCCAAACCATAACCCTGCTTCTCCGCTTCGGTTAAGCGGGGAAGAAAGGCATCTTGCGCTATGGTTTCAGTTATCATCTTTTTCTCCGGTTGTTCTGTCAGTATATCAGTTTTTTGAACGGATTTCAACTAAAACCAGCGCCTTTAGCTTATCAAACGCATTTTTTTCGATCTGGCGCACGCGTTCGCGGCTGATATTGTATTTGGCGCCAATATCTTCAAGGGTTGCGGGAGAATCGGTCAACATCCGATTTTTAATGATAAACTGCTCGCGGTCGCTCAATTCAGCCAAACACTTTTGCAAGACTGCGGCTTTGAGTGCCGCCTCCTGTCTGGAAGCCAAGGCTCCTTCGATATTTTGGCGGGAATCGACTAGAAAATCTATTTTTTCGCTCTCGTCCTCGTCACCCACTGCCACATTGAGCGATTTATCGCCCAACAACCGGCCGTTCATCTCGCGAACTTCGTCTTCATCAACCACCAACTCGCGGGCAATGTTTCTGACGACTTCCGGCTCAAGCTCTTTGTTGCCGAACAAACCCAGCCGCGACTTAATGCGCGAAAGGTTGTAAAAAAGCTTTTTCTGTGCGGCGCGAGTGCCGATTTTGACCAATGACCAAGAGCGCAACACATATTCGTTGATAGCTGCCTTAATCCACCAAATCGCATAAGTGGCCAAACGCACTTTTTTGGAAAGATCAAATTTCTTGACAGCCTGCATCAGGCCGATGTTGGCTTCCGAAATCAAATCAGCCAGCGGCAAGCCATAGCGACGGTATGTAAACGCGATTTTGGCGGCCAGCCGCAAATGCGAAGTCACCAAGGTCTGCGCCGCGCGCATATCCCCGTTTTGCTGAAAATCAGAGACCAATTTCTGCTCTTCTTCTTCGGAAAGAATTGGAAATTTTTTGATTTGTTCAAGATAAGCAACCAAACTGCTTTCGCCCACCACCGCGGGAAGGTTGGCTGATTTTATGACAAGTTCGGAACAATTGCTCATTGACGCTCGCACTTCCTTTCAAGTTAAAGCCGCTTTATATTTAAGCACTTTAAACCCGCCGTACAAGGCTGACGGCGAAAAAAGATATTATTCTATTTTTTATATATTTGCAAGATTTTTTTCATAAATAAAAAAAGGCGACATATTCAACCGATAGTTCACCACATCCACCCTTATGCCGCCATCCTTGTTTATGTTGCGCAGCAAAAGATAAATGCGGCGTTTCAAAATCGGATTATCACCGATGCAAATTGCAAAGTCATCGTCGGTGAGACCGTCGTTGATTTTGGCTGTAATCATAATATTGGCCAGCGCATAGTTATCCTGCGGACGAAACGACCTGATGGCCAGAGGAGCAAAGTTGTCGGCGTTTTTGAGCGCCAACAGACGCTTGCGACGGGCAACGATGCTTTCGTCTGCAATTTTGCTCTCGTCTTCGGCCAGCAGACGCCGCACGCCGGCCAGCAAAGCGGCGTCATCGCAAGGCGGAAACTCAACCGGATTTTGCGGCGCCGCAACAGCCGGACTTTCAATGACTCTTATCTCCTGTGTGGGAACGCCGAACATATCATACTCGACCTCTTGCGGCTCAGCGGCGGCAACCGACACATAAAACAGGGTAAACAGCAAAACGGCATATTTCAATCGCATCAGGAACTTTCCTAAAAATTGACGGATTTCGGAGTGCGCGGAAAAGGTATGACGTCGCGGATGTTGCCGATGCCGGTCACCAGCATCATCATCCGTTCAAAACCAAGGCCAAATCCGGCGTGCGGCACTGTTCCGTATCGACGCGAATCGAGATACCAGCCGTAATCGTCCTCGTGCATGCCAATCTCGCGGATACGACGTACCAAAACATCATATCTTTCCTCGCGCTGCGATCCGCCGATAAGCTCGCCGATGCCCGGCACAAGCACATCCATGGCCGCCACCGTGCGCCCGTCGTCGTTAAGGCGCATATAAAAAGCCTTAATCTCTTTGGGATAGTCGCGCACAATCACCGGCCGTTTAAAATGTTCCTCGGCCAGATAACGTTCGTGTTCGGTCTGCATATCAATGCCGAACTCCGGCTTATATTCAAACTTATGACCGGACTTTTGCATAATTTCAATGGCTTCGGCATAAGTAATGCGGGCGAATCCATTGTCTACAATGTTGTTCAGTTTGTTCAGCAGTCCCGGCTCGACATATTTGTCAAACAATTCGAGTTCGTCAGGACAAGTCTGCATCACATGTTTAATGCAGAATTTAACCATGTCCTCAGCCAAATCCATATCATCGTGAATATCGGCGAAGGCCATTTCGGGCTCAATCATCCAAAACTCCGCGGCATGGCGGGTGGTATTGGAGTTTTCCGCCCGAAACGTGGGGCCAAAAGTATAAATATCACCCAAGGCGCAGGCGTACATCTCACCGTTAAGCTGTCCGGAAACCGTCAGTCGGGCCTCGCGGCCAAAAAAATCCTGACTATAGTCGACCTGCCCGTCCTTGGTGCGCGGCGGATTGTTAATGTCAAGCGTGGTCACCTGAAACATCTCGCCGGCGCCCTCACAGTCGGAAGCCGTGATAATCGGCGTGTGCACATAGCGGAATCCGCGCTCATTGAAAAATTTGTGAATCGCAAACGACAATTCCGAACGCACCCGGAAAGCGGCACCGTATTTGTTGGTGCGCGGGCGCAAATGGGCAATGGTGCGCAGATATTCGTCGGTGTGCTTTTTCTTTTGCAATGGAAAATCATCCGGCGCCAGACCATAAATTTCTATTTCTTCGGCTTTGACCTCATATTTTTGGCTGCCCTGAGATTCCACCAACGCCCCCGTCACCGCGACTGACGACCCGGTGGTGATTTTTTTGACTTCATCATAGTTCGTGAGCCTGCTGTCGGCAATCACCTGAATATTTTTGAGCGAGGAGCCGTCATTTACCTCTATAAACGAAAAATCTTTGGCGTCACGGCGCGTTTTGACCCAGCCTTTGAGCAACACCCTCGGCAACGGCTGCGGGGCGGAAAGCAACGCGGCAATTTTGATTCTCTTCAGCATTATATTTGTCCTTATATTCATAATCGGCCGGTTTGGCGGCGCAAATTTTGTTGATACAGTATTATACTTTTGCGCCAATGTCCAGCATTGACAAATTTTATTCTACAGATTAAATTTATGACAGGTTTAATTTAATGAGGACACGGCTAATGAAAAAACTTTTTGCTTTGCTGACGCTTCCGGTGCTGGCCGTTCTCAATGCCTGCACTTCGGACATCAGCGCCAATGACTACTATGCTTCCAACGCCAATACGGTTAGCACAACCAAACCCTGCACGGTGGTCAGCCTGCGGCCGGTAACGGTGCGCAGCAACGACAACAACGCCGGCACTTTGTTTGGCGCGGCGGCCGGCGGCGTGGCCGGTTCGGCAATCGGCAACGGTACTACTGCTCCGATTTTGGGCGCCATCGGCGGTGCACTCCTCGGCGGAATTGCCGGCGACGCGGCGCAAGGTCAGCTTTCCAAACAAACCGGTTATGAATATATCGTGCGGCTTGACAACGGCAGCATGGTTACGGTTGTGCAAGGCAACGATGTCTATATCCAGCCCGGACAGCGCTGTTTGGTTATCTATGGCCGGCAAGCGCGCGTTATTCCGTATAACTAAATTATCTTGCAAAAGAAACTCCCCTCTTTGTCAGCGGGGAGTTTTTCTTAAAGATTGATTATTTCACCATCATCGGCGACGAAGCAATTTAGTTTTATTTTGTCTGTAATCTGATGCTTCGGCTTTGTGGCACGATTCTTTAAGATTGATTACTTCGGTCGGTCCACTCCCTCGCAATGACGGGGAAAAAGCTTGTCATTGCGAGACGCCGAAGGCGGCGAAGCAATCCATTTTTATTGGACAGTATTCTAATGCTCCGGTTTTGTTTCACAACTTCCAATGAACCCGACTTTCTGAGATTTTACTTAAAATTAAGCATTTTGTCGATATAGTGTGATGTATGAAATATTTCTTGCGGAAAGAGGTATTTT
>CANPYJ010000005.1 GCA_947588275.1 uncultured Alphaproteobacteria bacterium
CTAAACATCACGCCGGACACACCGGTAGATCTTTCGGAAGATGGTATTTTGATGGTCTTTATTAAGGCAATCATACGACATGAGAACGGCATACAACCATACTCTAATGAAACTCTCTTGAAAGGAATACGAATGTCATGAAAAAGCGGCTTTGGATCCCGGTCCTCGGGTGGATTCTGTGTTACGGGTTCCTCCATAACTGTTTGATCGCACCTATAACGGGTCTTCCGGTAGTGGACTGGGAGTATTTATTAACGGCCATGGGCATTTTACTCGGTGTAAGTGGCGCACGAGATATTGGATTAAAGGAAAGGCAAAAACAAGATGTTGAACAGAATAACAAAACTTTGGAATAAGGGTAAATACTGGATAATCGCCGGAGCGGTGGCCGTCTTATATATGCTCGGCTATCGGCACGGCAAGGAAAAAGAACAAGTTAAAGTAATGAAAGGAACGGTGGACAATGTTAAAACAGCTAAAAAAAGTCGGGACAGCCTGGCTGATCCTGAGCGCGCTAAGCGGTTGCACAACAAATATAAACGGTGATTTTTGCCTTTTATACGAACCGGTGTATGCAGATTATGAGCACGACACCCCCGAAACTGTCCGTCAAATTGATAGAAACAATGTGGTTTACGATGATTTATGTACAAGATGAAGCAGACTCCGCAGGAACAAAAACCTGCGGGGCTCTTTTTAATCAAGTTCTTTTAAATAATCGTTTACCATATCTGTCAAAAGTTGACGCCGTTTTGCTATAAATTCAGGATATTTACTTATATTCCAAAGGCTTTGATCTGTTGGAATACAATGCTTTTTGAAGTTTTCTTCGCCTTTTTTGACAAGAACTTCTGGCAGATATACAGCTGGATCATCATTTTTAATCAAAACATTCGTGCGTTTTACAATAAAGGTTTGGTTAGCAATGTCATTTATTTGATCACGCTCGTATTTTCCTTTTAAGAAATCCTGAGGGAATATATGGTGAAATTCAATTTGATTGCGGTTTGCAACGTTATTCATGCTTAAAACTTGAGGTGTATTCCAGTCCAATGCGCCATTATGTCTCATGACTGTAAACATAGTTTTGAAAATGCCACTGGCTGTGTTTTTATTTTCAAAATCTGTTGTATGGAAATCAAGTCTGCCGAATTGCATTTTAAGGTTATCCAATAACCCCTGTAAGTTATTGTTTTTGATAGCATACAGATCTTGATCCAAAATTGTTTCAGATGAACCTCTTGAATAACGACCTTTTGCATTTGCAATGAGGAACCACTTTTTGATTATTTTTGCCTCGTTATCCGTAAGAATATTGTTTTTCATGTGGTACAAGAATGAAAGCGATACGATAAAGTACGGTGACGACAATGTCGCATCAGTTTCAAGACCAAACGTATTTTTTAGCTCATCCAATGTATGTTCAAGAGCTTTTGTTACTTTCGGCCAAGCGCCTTCCAAATCCTCTTTTGTTAATGACGGCACAATCTTAAATTTTGATTGCGATGTCAATATAGCAACAAGTGTTCTGACGATGATGCCTGTGCTGATATCCCAACCATGTTTTTCACAGTTTTCGGCTTCTTTATTGAATTTTATTAAGGCACCTTCGTTAATTCCCTCCGCTGTTTCAATAGTTGGCCATTTGGCTGTAATTTGCGCTAAAGCCAAATCAGAACCTTTTAGTTTTGTGCCGGCAGAGTTTACGCGCACAAAAATTTCAGTGACTTCTTCATATGACATACCTGCAGGAAGAGTTTTTACTTGGAAGTCGTAATTTTCTATATTTTTGAGAGCTGTAAAACGATCCATATATTTCTTTAAACGTTGCTCTCCTTCAGGGGTTTTAATGTCGCCGGCTCTTTGCATAATGTCGGTAACCGATACTTTATTAGCAAAAACACCTGCAACAGAAATCCAATTTTGTTGGCTTTTTACAAGCGGGTTTTCAACCACAAAAGCACGACGATTTAAATCATCAAGACGGCTTTTATTTTCTTCCTCATCTGAAGTAATCTTGATATCATCATCTTCTTCAAACTCTGTTTTATTATCATCATCAGTAGCAACTTTTGTATTTTCCAATTTATCTGGGTGATCAAGATTAAAATAGATATCAATGGCACGTTTTCTTCCACGTACATTGACAGGCTCGCCGCAAAGGATTGCTTTGAGAGAGGTCAAGCGTTGTTGGCCATCTAATAACAGATAGTAGGACTCATATTTCGTGTCATCCTGAGAAACCGCAAAATCACGTGTCGGAACCTTTTGTGTTGTTTCCCATCTTAAAATGGTACCAGTCGGATATTTTCTATACAGAGAATCAAGTAAATCTCTTACTTGTGTAGACTTCCAAACATATGCACGTTGCATTTCCGGAAGACGCATTCTGTTGGATTTAATTTCATCAATAAGAGTTCTAATTTCAGTCATTTTACATCCTTAAATACTATTTTTTATTAGCATAATGCTTTTTAAAAAGTTCGACAGCTTGTTCTGTCATTTCTTTTACATCATAGCCTGAAGATATTATATTGCTTGAAATAATTCCTTCTTCGCTTGGGGCTGTCGCTATTTTTTGAAATCTCACGGTAATTTCTTCTAATACTTCTTTCTCAGCATCTGGTGCATAATTTACTAATAAGGATGCTTGACATACCTTGCTACCCTTAAAATCTTCGTATAATTTAACTTTCATTAATTCTGGAATAGTGTTGTATTCCATCACGCCTTGAACATCAACTACTTTTACAGGATGTTGTTCAGCACGCTTGTCAGCTTTAATAAGGGCTTTGTTTATCCAGTTAGTATAAGTATCTTTCAACGAATCTTGATTATATCCACAATGTATAACATCCTCATTTTGTTGGATATTACTTCTTTCTCCGAAGAAAAAACCTACAAATAGAGACAATACTGCTAATGCAATTATACTCGCTGTATTTTTCATTTAAAGCCCCTTTCGTTTATATAAATAAAATTTTTCACAGTATATCCGTTGATGATTTAAAATTCAATAACACAATTTTATATTTCATCATGATTTAAATTTTTATCTGTTTTATAAACTCTCTTAATGTATCCCGGTCTACGTGCAATTGTTTCGCTATTTTGGTTTTACTAATGCCTTTATTCAATAAAGTTTTGATAACATTTTCTTTTCCAGTTAATTTTAGTTGCTTGTTTTTTGTACCTAAAGGTCTTCCCAAAGTTTTTCCTGCAGCACGACGTGCAGCTAGAGCTTCTTTTGTACGCTGAGAAATCATCTTACGTTCAATTTCTGCAGATAATCCGAATGCAAATGCTAATACTTTGCTTGAAATGTCATCTCCAAGTTTATAATTGTCTTTAATAGTCCACACGCGTGCATCAGTATCCAATAATTTATTCAGCATTCCCATCACCTGTAACAAATTTCTACCTAATCTAGATAGCTCACTTGCAATTATAAGATCATCTTTTTTTATTTTTTTTATTAACTTTCCTAATTTTCGTTTATTTAAATCGGCGGTTGAACTTATTGTTTCCTCTATCCATTCATCGATATAAAGGTTATTTCTTTTACAAAATTCCTCTATTTCATAATGTTGATTTTCTGTAGTTTGCTTATCTGTTGAAACGCGAATATATCCGTATATCATTTTGTATTCCTTTCTTTAAACTGTATGATAAATCTGCGGTATAATAACGGTCGTATAAATTCCGCAGAAACACCGTTTAAAATTCCGGATACATGGATGTGGGTAAAATTAGGAGATATTGCGGATCTATATACAGGTGATAGTATTCCTGAATTAGTAAAAACAACAAAATATACGAATATAGAAACTGGCTATGATTACATTGGAACTAAAGATGTTGGTTTTGACAATATGATAGCGTATAATAATGGTGTAAAAATTCCTTATGATGAAAAAGGATTTAAATATGCTTATGACACATCAATTTTACTTTGTATTGAAGGTGGCAGTGCTGGTAGAAAAATTGGAAAATTAAAAACAAAAGTTTGTTTCGGCAATAAATTGTGCGCGATAACACCTTTCGGCTTTGATAACTCTTATTTGTATTATTTTTTACAGTCAGATTTTTTCCGCTTCATGTTTAATGAGCAAAATAGCGGTATCATTGGTGGAGTAAGTATAAAAAAGATGTTTGAGCTTTCTATTCCTTTACCACCGTTGGCAGAACAAAAACGGATAGTAGAGAAGATAGAGGAATTGGAACCACTGATTAATCGGTATGGAAAAGCGTCGGAAGAATTGGCTCGTATAAAATCCGCATTTCCGGAAGATTTAAGAAATTCTATTTTACAACAGGCTGTTGAGGGAAAATTAGTGCCACAAAACCCTGCAGACGAGCCCGCTGGCGAACTATTGAAACGAATTAAACAAGAGCGCCAACAGCAAATTAAAGAAGGAAAAATTAAGCCGTCTAAATTGCCGAAATCAAACGAGCCTTTAAATCCCGCAGATATGCCATTTAAAATACCTGATTCCTGGATATGGCAAAGATTAGACAATGTAGGAATATACAAGAAAGGACCTTTTGGAAGTTCGCTAACGAAGGGTATATTTGTTGAAAAATCTGATAATACAGTGAAAGTTTACGAACAGAAAAATGCAATATATAAAGATGAAAAGTTGGGTAATTACTATATTACAAATGATTATTTTGAACAAAAGATGAAAGGATTTGAAGTTTTTCCAGGTGATATTATTGTTAGTTGTGCAGGAACAATAGGAGAAACCTTTGTTCTGCCTGATAACATGGAAAAAGGCATTATAAACCAAGCTTTGATGAAAATAAAAATTAGCAACTATATATATGTTCCTTATTTTCTTGTATATTTTGATTTTATAATTAAAGAAACATCTTCCAATCAAAGTAAAGGTTCGGCTATAAAAAATATTCCACCATTTGATATTTTTAAGCAACTGCCAATTCCCATACCACCATTGACGGAGCAAAAGCGGATAGTCAAAAAAATAAAGGACTTAGACCTGTTAATTAATAATTTGTTCGAGCTTATTGCTTGAATCCATTAAATTTTCAACCTTTTTCACGATTTTTTTCTGTTCATTATATGGTGGCATAGGAAAGGGATATGTCGCAAAAATATCACTTGGAACACGCTGTTGTCCTGCCGTTCCGGTCATATTATTGCTTGCATATTTCATAAAAAAAGGACTTTTAAGATAAATTAACACATAGTAAGGATTTATATTAATGCCTCTAAATACATGCAATTCCGTTGTTCCTGCTCCATAACCATTAAACAAATTATGTAAAACAGACGATTTTTTATTTTCAAAACAAGGTGTTATTTTTGCCATAATTACATCACCATCTTTTAGATGTGTGTAGCCAGATTTTACATCCTTCCATAATTTCTTTTCATCTACATTTACAGAAACATTATATTTAGATGAAATTTTATCCATTGGAATAAAGGAAACTTCTAAATTATCTTCTATAACATTTCGTGGATTAATTAGACCGATTTCTGACAGAGACGTCCATATCCAGGAATCAGGTATTTTAAATGGCATATCTGCGGGATTTAAAGGCTCGTTTGATTTCGGCAATTTAGACAGCTTAATTTTTCCTTCTTTAATTTGCTGTTGGCGCTCTTGTTTAATTCGTTTCAATAGTTCGCCAGCGGGCTCGTCTGCAGGGTTTTGTGGCACTAATTTTCCCTCAACAGCCTGTTGTAAAATAGAATTTCTTAAATCTTCCGGAAATGCGGATTTTATACGAGCCAATTCTTCCGACGCTTTTCCATACCGATTAATCAGTGGTTCCAATTCCTCTATCTTCTCTACTATCCGTTTTTGTTCTGCCAACGGTGGTAAAGGAATCATGAGATTATATAAACTAGATGAATTTAGCGTTTTTCCCTTAATCGCCTCTTTTGTATCCGTCGTCAATGTAGTTAAATAAGGCAGAACCTTATATAAATATTTAGTTGTATTTTTCTCTATATCTATAAAAGGGAAAATGGATACTATGGCCTCATTATGAAAAGCATCCATTCCTAATATCGAAACTTTACCTATAGTTAATTTAAAACTCATGAGCAAAGTACCTTGTCGCGAAATTCTATTCTTAAATACCTCTATATTGGCCTTTTCTGATACTCCTTCTTTTGTTGAATTAATTACTTCTCCATCTATCAAATCAGCAATAGATACCCAAGGATAATTTTTTTCCCAATATTCAAAATCGTTGCGTGATGGTGTTTTTCCCATAGGAAAATCAGCAATATCTCCTAATTTTACCCACATCCATGTATCCGGAATTTTAAACGGTGTTTCTGCGGAATTTATACGACCGTTTTTTTTCTGCGATTTTATTTTTCCTTCTTTAATCAGCTTATTCTTTTCAGCTTGAATCCGCTCATACAGTAGGCTTGCCGGTTCGTCTGACGGATCTTGTGAAACGAGACGACCAGATATTGCGAGCTGCAGTATAGAATTTTTAAGATCAATTGCTTTCATTTAATTTATTCCTAATATTTTTTTAATTTGAGTAATTACTTCCGACATTTCAGTTTCTAACGCGGCTTTTTGTTGTTCAAACTGTTCAAACAGCTCCTTTGGTTCCAGTATAACGTTTTCTATCGTTGGATAGCCGCAAAGATCTAAATTAAAATTCCTAGTTTTCAATTCTTCAAATGAATATTTTTTCGCTTTATCAAAGCCATCTTCTTGAATTTCTTGTCTATTATTCCACCATTCTCTAACAGGATCAAAGTGTTCTAGTTGCATCGGTTTTGTTTTATTAAAAGCTTTTATGCCCTCAGGCATGTCTAATCTATAGAACCATGTTTCTTTAGTTTGACCTTTTTTATCAAAGAACAGAAGGTTTGTATTAATGCTAGTGTATGGCGCAAAAACGCTTTTTGGTAATCTGATGACCGTATGTAAATTACATTTTGTGAGTAATTCTTCTTTAATGCGAGTTTTAGCACCACCTTCTCCGAATAGTGCGCCGTCAGGTAGAACCATAGCGCATCTTCCTGTATTTTTAAGCAGTTTAATAATAAGTACTAAAAACAGATCGGCTGTTTCTTTTGTCCTGACATGTGCCGGAAAATTAGATTCTATTCCATCTTCTTCTTCGCCGCCAAATGGTGGATTAGTCAGAATTATATCTACCTTATCTTTTTCAGAATAATCACTTAATGGACGAGCCAAACTGCCGTTTATAAAGTGTTTAATATTTGGTGCGTCTATTCCGTGTAAAATCATATTTGTTGTACAAAGAATATATGGAAGCTGTTTCTTTTCCCAACCCATAATACAGTCGTGTAGCGTATTAAAAGCTTGACCTGTTTTTAATTGAGGATTTAGATACTTAACGGCAGAAGCCAAAAATCCGCCAGTACCGCATGCTGGGTCTAAGATTTTCTCGCCTAATTTTGGAGCCGTCATTTCCACCATAAACTGAGTAACAGCACGTGGAGTATAGAACTCTCCAGAATGTTTATTATTTTGAAGGTCTTTTAATAATTGTTCATAAATATCCCCAAATAAATGTTTGTCGGTCCCTTTATTAAAATCAATTTCATCTATCTTATTGATAACCTGACGAAGTAATTGTCCAGATTTCATATAATTATGAGTATCTTCAAAAACAGATCGGACCATAGCAGCATTTGGATCAGAAATATCTAATTGTTTAAGTCCAGGGAACAGTTCTTTATTTACAAAATCTAGCAACTCTTCGCCAGTTATACCTTCATCATTCTCTGCCCATGAAGACCATTTTAATTTTTCGGGAATTGGAGATACGTAATCATCGTTGATAAGAATATTTTCTTTTTCTCTATCGGAAAAGATTTTTAAAAATAGCATCCAAGTAAGTTGTCCCAGTCTTTGAGCATCGCCATCGACGCCAGGGTCTTTACGCATAATTTTTTGAATGGATTTTACAATTTGGCTTACATTTGACATTCTATTTGCCTCCATACATCAAACGTTCTAATTTTTCTATAGTATTTAAATATTCTTCATTACCGCCGATTTTTCCAAATAATTCTACAGGCCTACCGAACTTTTTCTCAAAATCTGGGGTTTCTAAAGTTTTTCTATCTTCAAACGCATAAATTCCGAATTCTACATACTTAGATAATACATCAATATAAAAATCTTTCTTTCCATCAGGTAGTTGTGCTAAAAATTCTTTACAAAAATCAGCACGTTGAAAACGCGTTATAGGTTCAATATCGTAAGTATTTTTAAGAATTATATCAAAAATATCAATATCTGCTGGATATATAGCCTTTAATTCTTTTATAATTAAACCCTCATCAATCAAATGTTTTATAAAAGCCGTCTTCTTACGAGCCCCCGTCCATGCAGACCGAAAAGAATCCTCCGTATCATATCGTTTCAATATGAAATTTTTATAATAATCCTGTATATTCTCGCTTATAAGCTTTCCATTTTCATCTAACCACTGAACTCTTTTGTCTACAATAGATACAGGAACATCATCAATTACATATTTATTATTTTGTGGTTCTTCATCAATAACTTCACCACCTTCCCATTCTCCTTCTGATATTTCTTCTGGATCTTCTTCTATAGTCCATTCATCCGGTTCATCGTTTGGTTCTTCAACATCAGCACCAGCTACAACTTTTATTTCTGTCGGATAACCATCAAATTCTGGATCTGCGAATAATTTTGTCGCCTTACGAAAATCCATGATAGTGAAGTAATATTTCTGATATTCTTCATTTACACGCGTTCCTCGGCCTATAATCTGTTTAAATTCTGTCATTGAGTTTACTGTTCTATCAAGGACAATCAACTTACAGAGCTTTGCATCTACACCAGTTGTCATAAGTCGAGACGTAACAGCAATAACCGGATATTTTTCATCCAACGCAATAAAATTATCTAACTCTTGTTTCCCTTCTAAATTGTCACCGGTAATCTGCATAACATACTTACTATTCTCTTTCATCAGATCATCGGCAACCTTTGCTATAGCATTTCTCATTCGCATAGCATGATTAATATTTTCACAAAAGATAATTGTTTTTGCATATGGATCATTTTCACGCAGAAATTTTATAACACATTTTGCCACACATTCTGTTCTAGCATTGAGTATTATATCTTTATCGTAATCTTTTTCCGTATATTCCTTATCAGGAATCTCATTACCATATTTATCCAATTTTCCAAATTCTGGTCTCCACCCCAAGTCCTTATCTAATATTACCCTCATTACTTTATAAGGAGCGAGAAAGCCATCAGCGATACCTTCTTTTAAGGAGTATGTATAAATAGGTTTACCAAAATACTGACTTGTAGAAATATCTCTATCTTCTTTTGGTGTGGCGGTCATACCTATTTGAGTTGCTGAACTAAAATATTTTAGAATTTCATGCCATGATGAATTTTCTTTGGCAGAGCCACGGTGACATTCATCAACAATTATTAAATCAAAGAAATCTTGAGAAAACTGCTTATATATATTTTTCTCTTCTTCTGTTCCCGTTACTGCTTGATACAGAGATAAATATATTTCATAAGCCTTATCAACGCTCCTATTTTCTATCTTTGTCATAGCATTACCAAATGGTGCAAAATCTTGGACTTTTGTCTGATCTATTAAAATATTCCTATCAGCCAAAAATAAAATACGTTTTTTTTGCTTAGATTTCCACAAACGCCAGATAATCTGAAATGCAGTATAGGTCTTTCCTGTTCCTGTAGCCATCACTAAAAGAATACGCTTTTCACCGCGAATCACCGCTTCTACAGTTTTGTTAATAGCATTTCTCTGGTAATATCTTGGTTCTTTACCAGAAGTATCTACATAATAATCTGATAAAATATTATTACCTTCTGTTTGGGAAATTTGTTTCGCTTGCTTATATCTTTCCCACAATTCTTCAGGTGTCGGGAACTCGTTAATTGCTAATTCTCGTTCTTTTCCTGTTAGAAAATCATGTTCATAAAAACCTTTACCATTTGAGCTATATGCAAAAGGAACATTCAAACATTCTGCGTATGCCATACCTTGTTGTAATCCATCACTCACATCTTTATGAAATTTTTTTGCTTCTACAATTGCTATAGGAAAATTCGGCTTATAAAAAAGCAAATAATCAGCTTTTTTTCTTTTACCTTTGCGGATTTCTTTATCTTTTACCATTATTCTGCCATTAGTGAATAGGTACTCCATTCTTATTTGGGTTTCAGAATGCCATCCTTTATTAGTAATAGCAGGTGTAATCTCGATACGTTTTGTATCTTCCTCAGATAAATTTTTATATTTTACATAAACATCATTCATAATGTTTTCCACATCTTTCTTTCATCAAAATCTTCCGGTTGAATGACCTTTACATGTTTACCCCATGTGTAAAGATGCCAATCCATTTCAAGTGCGCCACCGGCACGGAATTTTACGGTTAAGGTACCGTCCGGATTGCGGATTGCTTCTTGCCTCGGATGAAATGTATATTGAGCCGCGGAATCTGCAACTTCTGCATCAAACAGCCATTCAACATCAAATGGTTTTTCTTGGTAAACCCCAAAGGCTTGTTCGCTGAATTCCTTAAGCGAGAAATGAGGATCGCGCTTGAAGTATGTATTTAAGACTTCAATTTCCTTGATTTTATTCAGGTTAAAGTGACACATCTTGCGCTTTGTTGGATTCCAAGCAATAAGGTAGTGTTTATTTCCATACAAAAAGCCATAAGGGTACAACTCGCGCCAGTCCTTGTTGTGCGCAGAATCATATTTTATTTTAATGCGGTTGCACGCAATAATTGCGTACCTGAGTTGTTTTAAGTGCTCGGTGTTGATGATAATCTTTGGTCCGGGCCGGAAAGCGTAACCTTCAGCTTCCAAAAGTGCTTCGGCATCCGGTTCGATCCTGTTTGTGGCATCTTTACCGATGATGGCTTTTATTTTATGTAAAACAGTATCAACGTAGTGCGCATCTAGTATACTTTTTGTTGCCAAAAGTTTTGAAGCATTTTGCAAGGCGTGGATCTCTTCCATAGAAAAATTGACCATTTCGCGGCCGGTCCCCTTAGGCAAATACCAACGTTTTGTATTATAACGACCGTTAATTTCTTTTAATTGAGGGTATTTATCGGCGATGGAATCTTTCATACGAACCGCTGTCCGGAGAGAGACATCATACTTTTCCATGATGTCTTTAAGAGAAACGCCGTCATCTGTGTCCTGCATCCACAAAATCAGGTCATTGAGCGTCTGCGTTTTTTTATACATGTTCCGGCTCCATTCTTACTTTAGCTGGCACATTATACTCGATTCTTTTTTCAAATGTCAATATGGACATGACAAAAATTGGCAGGAATTTTAAATTTCAAAAAAGCAATTACTCATACAGCCCTTGTTCAATGCAAGGTTCTTTTACGAATGGGTTCGGGTTTCCTTGGATTTCCTCAATACGCTTGGCTCGGGTGCATTCCCATGGTGTGACCAGATATCCTAGCCACGATGGGCCATCGTGACGGGCTATGCTATACCCGATGTTAACAACAAACGCAAGGGATTTGTGAATTTTTTCGACAACTCCTGCGCTGGACATCTACATTTTACTGGCAGACATCCCCACCGGAATTAGAATTATACAAATAAAAAAAGGATTACAACCGCACCAAGGCAAACAGAAGTCAAAAAATGGCACAACGAGGCTGTATCATGTCAAAAATTGTCAGAGTTTAGATTTTTTCTACCAATCTCGTTCTTCATCTTCGCGTTCCCAACTCAGATTTCCATGTTCATTTATGGAATTGCGTTGGCCGTCATCGTAATTATCGCGCTCGATCTCTCCGGATCGGATATAATCTTCTGCGGTGGGTTCTTGATTAAATGGACTGCGCCTTCTTGGTTGTTCGTTTGATTGATTCATAATTCCAAAAAACAATTCACTAAAAAATCCCATAATAATGTTCCTTTCTTGGTTGTGCAGAGGCATTATATCAGAAAAATTATCTCAAAGCAAAAAATAAAAAATATGTGATGACAGTTTATGGCATAACATTGTAATTTTATATTTGCATTTTTAAATTGAAACGGCTAAAATACAAAACGCTCGTTATAAAGAACGAGCGAATAAGGACTTTTTGATGCTATTGGTTGAAAATGTTTTGCATGAATTTTTAAATGATTTCTTAAATAAAAGAAATCTTCCGTTCCCCGATGGACGGATGCTTTATGCATATCAGATGAATCAACGTGAATATCTTGAATTAAAAGAAAAACTTAATGAACTCTGTCAAAATGAAGAATTAGTTGATTTATTAAGGAATAAAGATTTCTCAAGATGTTTTGTTTTGTATGCTTCAGAGTGGTGGAAACGTGAATACAGCGGTGGCGTTTGGTCCTGGGAACCTATATTTAAAACCATCTCTAATGATGAAATAAAAACCCATCAAGTTCAGGTTAGATCAAGAGCTATTACAGAAGCTCTAGAGTATTGGAAATACCGCAATTCACTGGCAACAGGAAAAAAATTCTTAGGTGCTATTATTGCCAATGGTGGTCTTCCTTCAAAATTTATGCAATCTGACAAGTATTCATCTATTGTTAGAGTCTTGCGCGGAATTCTAAGGTTTGCCGGCGAAAATAATGCTAATGATAATGAATTATTTATGCGCACAAAAGAAGCAGTAAAAAAACTGCCGGAAGCAATTAGAAAAGACGAAATATGTGAGTTAATAGCAAATTTAGTCAGTACAATTATTAAATTAAAAAGAGATTATGAACTTGAAAAAGAAACGCACCCAGTTCAAATCCTCAATCAACGTTGTCCTTCATGGAAAGAACAATTTCCTTTATTAATGGAAGATGCTTCTGTTGAAAAAATGCTCGTTGGGTTTGTTGAAGAAGCGAGTAGAATAAACAGAAACAATGTAAGAGGTAAAATTCCATCCGTAGATCGAATTTTTGATTTTTCTGAATCTGATCAATTAAAATTTTTATTTACTTTTCCTGAATTTGATGTCTCAGCCGCGTATTTTTCAAAATTTTTTGAAATTTCCAATGCCGAGGAATTGCCACAAACATTTTATATCAATAATTTAGACCTGAAAAATACTACAGTTGCCATTGTTACAATGCAATTAGGCTCTAGAAAAAAATACAAAATCAAAAAGTTTGATAATAGACTAGATAATGTC
This sequence comes from uncultured Alphaproteobacteria bacterium, assembly GCA_947588275.1. Taxonomy (GTDB): domain Bacteria; phylum Pseudomonadota; class Alphaproteobacteria; order RF32; family CAG-239; genus CAZU01. Next base: position 13,178 of record CANPYJ010000005.1, read on the forward strand.
CTAAATTCAGTGACAATTTCTCTGTCATCAGCAGATAACAAAATACACTCGAAATTAGTTACAATATCAGAAAAACTTGATATCAATGCACCTTTCGTCTTTATAAAAAACGACGATGATACATTAATTTTGAAAAGTAACGGAAGTACATATTTAAGAGAAAATGAATGTTATATTGCATATAAACCAGGCATTTTTGATCTATCTGAATTTGGAACGCTTGAGCGCACTGTGCATATTGGTAATAGCGAATTGCCTTTGATAAAATGTACTTCGGATATCGAAACGGAACAGTTCTTCGTAAAGCTGAATGCTTCTAATCCGTCAAATAATAAGTATTGTTTGGACGGTAATATTATATCTTACAAGGCTTATCCTCATGTTGCATATAAAGGTGTGCCTGAAGTGGTTTGTTATGATGAAGATGGCAAACGCGTTACAATTGCATCAAAGTATATTACCTATTACCACAAGGGGACTAATCTTCCTATCACTGATATTCAAAATTTTTCGGGAACTGTAGATATTCATTGTAACCATGGGGATATAGAAAGAGTTTATACGGTCACTATATTCCCGGCGGATCTTGAAATAAAATTTGATGTAAGTGATGGGGAATACATAAAATTCAGTGATATGAATTGTATAAAAATTTTGCCTGTCGTTGATAAAAATGTCCAGTTCACTGAAATAGCTAAAAATGAGTTCAAATTTCATTATTTAGGCCAAAAACCTGATAAAGTATGCTTTAAAATTTATTGGTACAGTGGTGGCACATCTTTCATTTACATTCCATATCCGTGTATGGGTGTTTCATTTTTTGATGAAAACGGAAAGTGTATAGATCTTTTTAACATTTCTATACTGCATCTAATGGGTAAAAAAATCAAAATTTATAACAACCTAACGAAATCTGAAAAATATAAATTAGTTTTTAAATTAGAAAGAGCAAATAAAAAAGGAAAACAAGTAGAAAACTCTCGCCCAATATTTACTTATGATTCATTAACAGAAATTAAATTAATTGACTTTGAAGACAACATTAAGAATTTACTTGGGTATTCTGATGACGAAAATGATTTAATCAAAGTTTCCGTACAGCTTAACAATAAGGAAATGGGGTTCATTAGAATTTCTCGCTATGATACCTATTTCGTTTTAGAAAATAGCACCATTTCTATACCAAGTGATCAATTTAGAATTTATTCTAATGAAATGTTAAAGAATACAAATGTAGTAGCAATTAATTTGCTTGATCCAGAAGTTCCTGTAATCCCGCTAGCTCAAAATACTGACAGTGGTATATTTACTGGATATTGGAACATTGAAAATCTTGATTCGTCCGCAAATACTTACATGATAACATCTGATCAAAAATCAGATATATCTATTAAACCTTTTATTTTATGTAAAGATAAGGCTTTTGAAAGTTTATCTGATTTTCACAAAAAAATTATAATATCAGATATTGTATCGGTAAATAGCGGTTCGACAATTACTTGCTCCTCAGATGATTTGGAGACGTATTTAATAAGCGGACTTCATTCTTATAAATCAGAATTGTGGAAAGATATTGGGGATTTGAAGCAAGTTTTTGCCACTCAGAATATTTCTTTAACCGCTCTTAAATTATGGCAGGTTCTATGTTCCAATGAATTCCTGTTGGCAAGACTATTATTGTTCTGTTCCTCGGAACGAATCATTATGCAGAAAATAAGAGATGAGCTTATCTCTGTCCCGGCCATCATCTCTTTTGCTACATGGGAAGCGGCTATAACTGAATATTTACAATATTTGCGTGAAGCTTTTGCAAAAATTCCAGGTATGGAATCGATGCTGAAAAGTATGATATCAGAACAATTTAAGGTTCTGACCGATACATTTCCCGAAATCGAGGTAACTGTTTACTATTTACTTTTCAAAATAAGCTGTAATTTTACAGACATGATTGAATTTAATTGTATAATTCCTCATGTAGGAAAAGCAATTAATTTTACTGAGCAACAACTGAGTGATGAAATTTTTACAAAAAATAAGTATGATGAGAACGATGAAATTGAAGAATTGTGCTGGATGCAGACATTGCAGGCACAAAACTCATTAGAAGAGGATAATTGGATTCCTTTGCCTTTCCCTCAGCTATACCAAGAAATACAAAGCATGTATCCTCAAGAACTATCTAATCTTGCTTCATATTTATTTAAGCTCAATAAGTTTTCGTATTTTATTGAATATGTTGTTAATTTTCCACAGCTTTGTGCTTTTTATGCTTTCTATAATGCAAAAAGTCGAGATGAAATTCGTAATTTAATGAAATTTTCTATAAAAGATTTTATGAATTTTAACCAAAATTATTTTATAGAGGTTTATAAAATAGCAATATCAATTATGTTAAGAAATTCAACCAAATGAGAAAAACATGAAGACAAACAGTTACAGCGAACTTCTTAAAATTTTACCTGTTCAATCAACAGAAGCAATAATGAGCACATTGTCAATTTTGCCTCTAGACTTACGTGAATTCTTGAGAAAGAAATTTTCGGAAGAAGGTGATAAGTTTGTCGCTGATCCTGTATTTGAGCCTATGTTCAGTTATAAACCAAGCCAACAAACTTTCGGTGAATTAAGTGGAAAGTTGTTGCCTAGGTCATTTGTTAATGCATTACATGGGGCTAGTGAGTATAGATTTGATAAAAGCATGTACCCGTATCAACATCAATTAACCTCATGGGAAACATTATTAAATACGAATAATTCATTGGTTGTATCAAGCGGGACAGGCTCAGGAAAGACGGAATGTTTTATGATTCCTATTATCTCTGATTTAGTCCAACAGGTTGAAAAAACAAATTCTGTGCTTGAAGGTGTGCAGGCCTTGTTTATTTATCCATTGAATGCTTTAATTCAAAACCAAAGGGAGCGTTTTAGTGAATGGACTAAACCTTATAAGGGGAATATTCGGTATTGTTTATATAATGGTTTATTGCCACAACAAACGAGGGAATCGGAACAAAAGGAGACTGTGGAAGAAGTTGTTGATAGAGAGCAATTATGGAAATCTCCATCTCCATTGTTAATTACCAACACCACCATGTTGGAATATATGCTTATTCGCGCAAACGACAAAAGAATAATTGATAAATCAAAAGGAAAATTAAAGTATATCGTTTTAGATGAAGCGCATACCTACATCGGTTCGCAAGCGGCAGAATTATCCCTTTTATTAAAAAGGGTTATGGATGCTTTTGAAGTTAAGCCTGAACAGGTTAAATTTATAGCAACATCTGCAACCATAGGTGATAATGATGCAGGCACACAATTAAGACGTTTTCTTTCCAGTATTTCGGGTGTAAATGAAGAAAACGTTACTGTTGTGTTCGGTAAAAACGAAATAGAGCCATTAGCCTCATCAACAGCCGGCAAATCAATTGATGAAATTGAAAAAATAGAAAACCCGGATGAAATTATAAAAGAATTACGAAATAATAAATTAGCTTGTTCTTTAAGATCATTTTTTATTTCTTCGAATAATGAACACGGGGTGGCGAGGACCTTAACCGAAATATGCAATAATTTTAATTTAACATCTGATCTTGCTTTAAGATGGTTGGATTTACTATCTGTAACACCTGTAAACGAAAAGAGTTTTTTGCCGCTCAGACTACATATTTTTCACAAAACATTTCCCGGATTATGGTCCTGCTGTAATCCAAATTGTACTTGCAAGGATAATATCCCGGGGTGGAAATTTGGAAAGATATATTTTAAGGAGCAATGTAAATGCGAATGCGGTGCTCCTGTTTTCCGCGTAAAAGCTTGCGCTAACTGTGGCGAACCATTTCTTGAAGCAAAAATTAACGATAGCGCAAAGGATGGGAAAAAATACCTGTATCCAACGATGCTTCAAGATATTGATGAGTTTTCTCTTGATGATGACGACAACTATATCAATGATGTTGAAGCACACACCGTTTGGGTCGAGAATTTCGAAAAAGATAATGACACGGCTTGTTATTTGAATATAGAAGATAGCTCACTATCTTTGGCGAATAGTAATGGAATAAGATTAAACGTTTTTGAAGATTATGAGGACATTCATTGCTGTGATGCTCCGGAAGTTGATCAGATAAAATCATTCATTCCTTTGCAAGGTGCTCCATTTGTTTTGAGCCATGTTTTGCCGACATTGTTAAATTATGCTGAGATAGCAAAAGATTCAGAGTCTAAACCACATGCTGGCCAAAAAATGATTTGTTTTACGGACAGCCGTCAAGGCACTGCTAGATTGGCTGTTCAGTTACAACAAAACTCTGAACGTAACTCCTTCAGAAGTATTTTGTTGCACGTGATTGCACATATAGAGGCTGAAAACAATAAAAACAATAATGCTGATCAGATTAATACATTAAAAGAAGCATATAAAAGTACAAAAATGCCTCAATTACTGGATATGATAAAGCAATTAGAAGGACAAAAAGGAAGTTCCTTTGCAAACGAAAACAACGTCATAAGCGATATCTTGAAAGAATTTGACGATAATGACCTCAAATGGATATACAACTATTACCGGGACAAAGATTCAATATTTGACACAAATAGAGGTCAAGGTAACCTGATTGAAATATTGTTTGCACGAGAATTAATCAGAAGGCCGAAAAAGGCAAATAACGTTGAAACATTAGGTTTACTAGCAACTGCTTATGATTTTAGCAAAATTACAAGTGTGCCTGCAAGTATTAGTAAGTATTTCACATGCGATGATTGGAAAAATTATCTTAAAATTGTGTTGGACTTTTTTGTGCGTGCCAATGGCTTTGTTGAATATCCGGAGAATTGGGACAAATGGGGGGCTATCAGCAAAAATAATGAACCATTGGATTTTGATCACTGGCCTAAAGCTGATAAGAAAAAGAAAAATAGAAACATTGTTAAATTACTGTTTTATGCATTAGATATGGACCAAACTAATGACTACCATATTGATATAGTAAACGAAATAATGAAAGAAGCTTGGTTAGCTCTAACTTCTGCAACAGGCATTCTGACCCCGTCAGCCAATCAGATCTACCGAATGAAAATGGATAAAATAGGATTAAGGCGATTACAAAAAATTTACGTCTGCCCGATAACCAATAAGGCTCTTGATGTAACATTTAAGGGGTATTCTCCTTATTTATCTAGAAAAAATAGAGGCGAATCTAAAGAAATAACTCTAGAGAAATGTAAAGAGTATTCGTTTCCAACCTACGATTACAGTAAAGAAAGTGGAAAATCGTACGATGAATGCGTTTTAATGAGGAGAGAATGGTTAGAAAATAATGATGAAATAAGAGAGCTAAAAAAACTGGGTATTTGGAACAATATTACGAATTCAATTATTTTAGGTAACCGCTACTTCAGAACTGCAGAACATTCGGCTCAACAAACGCACAGCATTTTGAAAAGGTATGAGGATGATTTCAAAACAGGGAAAATAAATGTTTTGAATTGTTCTACAACAATGGAAATGGGTGTCGATATTGGTGGTATCACTATATCATCTATGAATAACGTACCACCGCATCCGGCAAATTATTTGCAAAGAGCCGGACGTGCAGGACGTAGAAGTGAAACAAAAGCCATAAGTTTTACTTTGTGCAAAGATAACTCGCATGATCAATATGTTTTTGCGCATCCCAAATGGGCATTTAGCACAAAAATTGCCGCACCTTATGTAGATAAATACAGTTTTATTGTTTTACAACGGCATATAAACTCTCTCTTATTAGCATATTATTTTGACAGCATAAAAGGTCAGATAACTGATGCTACTAAGCTGAATATGGAATGGTTTATGCTTCCGGCTGAAAACAGCAGGCTAATAAAATTCAAACAGTTCTGTAAGGATGCAATAAGGGTAAATGACCGTATTAGAAAAGCAATCTCTTCGATTATTGAAAATACACACTACGAAGATATCAACCTAGACGTTTTCGTAACACAATTGGATGAATTAATTGATAACCTGCAAAAGCGGTGGTACGCAGAGTATGATGCAATTCAAGAGCAGAAAGAAAGGGAAAAAGACCGCAAGATCAGTTTGGCCGCTATAAAAAAAACTGAAGAACGCTTACTTAAGGAATACATTCTCAAAGAGTTAATTGAATACGGCTTATTACCAAGATACGGATTTCCAACTAACATCGTCACTTTTGACACGAATAATAGATTTAATTTAGATAAGAAAGTTTCGCAAACAAGAGAAGATAATCTATTTAAGCGAAGAGAACTTCCATCAAGAGATATTTGTACTGCACTAAGAGAGTATGCGCCTGGATGTGATGTTGTTATTGATGGTTTGGTTTATAAATCCGCCGGTATAACACTAAATTGGCACATTCCTGCCTCTGATTCAGAAGTAAAAGAAATCCAATCAATGCGCTATATATGGAGATGCCACAAATGCGGTGCAAGTGGTACTTCAACAAGTCTTTGTGATGTAAAATGTGATGTTTGCGGATCTGAAATTGATACGAGAGATATGCAGAAGTATATTCAGCCGGCAGGATTTTCTGTTGATTTTAATGCGGCTGTAAATAACAACGTATCGGTTCAACGTTATATAAATATCTGTGAACCTTTAGTGACGGCTCATAATACTCTCAATTCCTATTTAGGATTACCTTACGTAAAATATAAAAATGATAAAGAAGGTAGTGTAATCCACTATTCAAACGGCGGCGGTGAAGGATATATTTTGTGCCTCGAATGCGGTAGAATGGTTGCAAACAACAAGAAAAACCGGGAAGAATTCAAAAAAAGACATTACCGTTTGCGTAGTGGCGTATACCCCAATAGTCAAACAGGAAATACTTATAAAGTTGAATGCCAACATTCGCCTTATTCAATTATAGAAAATATTAATCTCGGCGTAGAAATTAAAACAGACCTTTTGGAGCTAATTCTATCTGATTTAGATGGCAACGTCATTGATGACAGGATATTGGCATATTCACTTGCGGTGGCCATACGTAGCGGTATTGCTAAATACATGAATGTTGAAACAGAAGAAATCGGATGTATCGCTAAACAAATCCGGGTTAATGGAACAAATAAAAAAGGGTTTGCGATAGAGTTATTTGATAAAAATGCTTCCGGATATTGCTCTTCAAATGATATTATAAAAAATTTGAATATCATATTTAAGTATGCCCAAAATATTCTAAAATGTGATTGCGCACAATCTTGCAATAAATGTATTTTACAGAATGACACAAAATACAACTACAGATATTTGGATAGAAAACTTGCGCTGGAGTTCTTAACAGATGAGTGGATTGCTAAAAATACTTTGCCGCAGGATATGAAAATCTTCGGAGATGGCACTCTTGTTGCATCTGCAAGTATTGAAAGTTTGATTGAGGATACTCCAAATTTACAAAAGTTATACTTAATTATCCCGGAAAATATGGAAAATGAAGATTTTTCAAACTCTCCAATTTACAAGCTTGTCAACAGATATAATGCATTAAACACTCAGATAATACTTTGCGTGAATGAAAAAACACTGGGAGATGATGTAAAGAAAACCATTTCTTTGCTTTCCAATTTAAGCAATGTCTCTGTGAAAGCGATACCAGAAAAGCTAAATGATAAAATAATGGCAATTGTTTGGGATGGTTTCAAGTATTATTCATATGCATCCTTTGATGAAAATGTAAGACAATTAAACCAGTATTGGGGAAGTAATATAAACACATCAATATTATCAGGCTATATTGATATCAACGGCCTAAAATTTAATGATGTTAAATTAGAGACTGTTGAAAATATAAGTTACGATAAAATGTTCAATATTTCGTCAGAGGTTAACGGCCCAGGATATGGGTTCGGTAATAGATTGTTATCCATTTTGGCATCAAGTTTGGATAAAGGAATAAGTTCACCAATAGTAAAAATTGAATATAAGGATAGATATCTAAAAAATCCTTTGGCCTCAGGTTTATTTTACAGTTTTATAAAAGAACTTAAAGTTAGGTACGAAAAATTATGGAATTGTGCATCTATAACTTTGGAAACAGCCGAAACTACAGAAACCAACAAACAATATCCAACAATGTTTTATCATGACTGGGATGATGTGGATGCTAGAAATGAGGTATTAACTGCATTGTTTGATAAAATTGGATTGAAATTTCAATTAAAAGAGAAAAACAAAAAATATCTCGAGCATAACAGAATAATGACAATTGAACTGGAAAATGGCGAAAAAATTAATTTAATACTAGATCAAGGCTTTTCTTACTGGAGATGTCTTGCATATTGTTACGCTGAAAACATCTTTCCGTTTGATGCAGACATTGATGAACAGGTGGCAAAAATCGGACAATGGTTACCGAATGTATCCGGTGATACTTATCCAACCAGAATATTTTACACTAAATCGAAATAGATACTGTAAAAGTTATGGTATATCAGATAATTATATTAGAGGTTCGCGACAAAAGAGTGGGTGTCCACGCTGGGTGGAAAATTAGCCCACTAGGTAAAAATATGGTTTGTAAAAATTGAGAAAGCCCTAGTGTTTTCGGCGTTATATCGCTATAATTCATCTAAATGAAAACGAGGCTGTATCAAAGTAGGGATTTTCCCTAGATGTCGCCGACCATAAAAACAAAAAATCCACCCTTGCGGTGGTTTTTTTATATTATCTCCGTCATAGCGAAAAGCAGGGAGCGTTTGTGTTTGTGCCTGACTTCGTCTGTCTTTTCAGGCGCGGGGATTTTTTGTAGGTGTTTGTAAAACTTATTCCCTATACGGGCGGAGTTCTCTGATGCGTTCAATGGTGAAGCTGCGTTGTTCCTGCCGCTCCAGACAAAAAGCCTGCAGAAGCCGGCCTTTGATGTGAAGGGGAATAATCACGCGGCGCGACAGGCTGCCGTCGGTTTTTTGGTAGACAATCTCCAGTTTGCGGCGGTTGGTGGCGGCTTCTTGCAGGCTGTTTTGAAGAATCTGAGGTGCGGGGTCGGCAAGCGGCGTTGTGCGGCGCATAAATCGGACGATGCGTGAATCGGTGAGAATATGCGCGGCGGTCAGCGGTCGGCACAAGGTGATGCCTGCGAGAGAGGTGCAGCGACTGAGCGCAACATAGAGTTGTCCGGCAGCAAAAGTGCCGCGGCCGATGTCAATTCGCACCTGATCAAAGGTCTGACCTTGGCTTTTGTGGATGGTGACGGCCCAGGCCAGCCGCACCGGAAACTGGGTGAACGAGCCGGCGACTTCGGAGATAATTTCGCTGCCGGCCAGAGTGTAGCGAAAAATCTCCCATGTATAGGGAAAGACATCGACCAGTTTGGCATTGTTTTGCAGGCGGACAGTCAGATAGCGGATTTTTTGCGGGCCGGTTTTGATTTCTTCAATACGGCCGAGGCTGCCGTTTACCCAGCGGCCTTTGAGATCGTTGTTCAAAAACATGATTTGGGCGCCGGCGCGCAGTTCCAAGACTTCGGCGGCAGGAAAATACTCGGCCTGAAAATTGCCGTCTATCACTGCCTGAGAGATACAGGTCGGCGCATTGAGGCGGTGCAGATGTTCGGCATTGAGTTCGGCGGCCATTTTGTTGGTGGTGGTGAGGGTGATATAAACTCCGTTTGGCGCCGGCAGCACGCGCCGGTTGAGGGCGGCAAGATCGGCGGCGGTGGCGGAGTTGTCGCGGATGCGCGAAAGCAGGCTGATGAAGTCGGCGTCGGTTTGGCGATAGATTTTGTTGAGTTCGACGATTTCCATATCCATTCCGCGAAAAGCCTGCGCACCGAAGAAATACGGAGCGGCGTAGCGGGCGGCAAAATATTGGGTTTCCGGCGTGCTGACAACCGGCGGCAGCTGAAAGAGATCGCCCACCAAGACAATTTGCACGCCGCCGAAAGATTTTTGCGAATCCGGTCCATACAGGCGCAAAAAAATGTCAATGCAGTCAAAGATATCGGCGCGCAGCATGGAGGCTTCGTCAATGAAGAGGGTTTGCAGCCGTTGATAGATGCGTTTGGCGCGCGGCGTAAATTCATAAGACGAGATTTTTTCGGGAGTAATGTTGACGGGAAACCCGAAAAAACGGTGAATGGTCTGGCCGCCGACATTGAGCGCGGCCACACCGGTGGGAGCCACCACGGCGATATTCCGCCGGCAGTTTTTGACCGCATAAGCCAGCAAGGTGGATTTTCCGGCGCCGGCTTTGCCGGTGACAAACAGGTGACGGCCGCGGTTGATAAGGTCAAGCGCCTGCTGAAACTCGGGGTTGATGTCAATTTGTCGGGGCATAATTTTTCCGATTGTAAAATTTAAAATTAATGATAGCATAATTTGCATGTGCGACAAGGAGAAAGTTTAAACTATGCAGCAGGAAGACGACGAGCGTTTGACAGAGATTGAAACCGTGTTGGCCGAGCATGAAAAAATGCTGGACGAGCTTAACAGCGTGATTATTGAGCAAGGCAAAACCATAGAGCGGCTAAGGCGGCAGAATCAATATCTGCTGGACATGGCCCGCGCCGACGCGGTCAAACCGCAAAGCGAAGAAACGCCTCCGCCGCACTATTAATCGGCAGAAGAAAAAAGGTGTTGATTGGCGGATTGAAGAGATTATATATCCGGACAGGGGAAAGAAAATGGATTTGGACGCGCTTTATAAACTGACGCACGGGTTGTATGTGCTGGGTGCCAAAGACGGCAGCCGCAACGTCGGCAGTTTGGTCGATGCGGTGATGCAGGTGGCCAACAAGCCGGTAGCGGTGGCGGTTTCGTGCGGCAACCACAGCTATACAAAGTCGTGCATTGAGAAGACGGGCGAGTTTTCGCTCTCGGTTTTGTGCAAAGACGTTGATCCGTTTGTGGTGGCCAACTTCGGGTTTCAGAGCAGCCGCACGGTTGACAAATGGGCGCATGCGGCGTATTTTGAGCAAGACGGATTGCCGTATCTCAAAGACAATTTGGCCACGTTTCACTGTCGCGTGATTCATACGTATGCTTTGGAAAGCAACACCATGTTTGTGGCCGAGGTGGTGTCGGCGGCGGGCAGCCGCGATGCCGAGCCGCTGACGTATTTGGACTATCGGTCGTATTTTAAGGCGGACGTCATGAAAAGTTTTGAACAGTATAACAACCAGCAGAAAGGAAAGACAATGTCTGACAATGGTGGAAAACAATGGGTTTGCACGGTGTGCGGTTATGTTTATGACGGTGAAGTTCCGTTTGAGGAGCTGCCGGAAGATTGGGTTTGTCCGTTGTGCGGCGTGGGCAAAGACATGTTTGAGCTGCGCTAGGCTCAAATCAGAATAAAGCCGTCATATTGCCAGCCGGCGGCGTCGTGGCGCAGGCTGAGGATTGAGCCGTTGGGGATGTTGGCACGGCTGACGCCAAAATAGAGCAAGGTTTGCGAAATGGTGATGCCGTGTCCGGATACGGCAATGTTTTGGTATGGCGTTTGCAGGGCATAGTGGTTGAGCGCGGCAAAAATGCGGCGGCGGACGGCGGCTTTGGTTTCGCCGTTTTCAAAACACACTTCGGCGTCCTGAGGGTTGTTGCTGCGCCAATGTTTGTAGAGGGCGGCAAATTTTTGTTCGGCCACGCTGATGTGCATGCCCTCGATTATGCCCATATTGACTTCGATAAACCGGTTGTCTATGAGAATCGGCGCGGGAATAAAGTGACGGGCAAGCTGGGCAGTTTGGACGGCGCGGCGCATGGGCGAGCTGACAATGACGTCGATTTGTTTGTCTTGGAGGGCCAGCCCGACCATCAGCGCCTGACGTTTGCCGTGTTCAGTGAGGCTGCCGTTGAATCGCTGTCCCTGAATGTGTCCGCTGAGGTTAAACGGACATTCGCCGTGACGAAAAATATAAAAATGCTTGGCCGTCATTTTTTGTGCTCCGGTCATTTGATATAGCCGCTGATTGGCAATATGCAAGCCGGCAGTGCGGCGCATCTTTTTGTCGATGTGTGGAAATGCCCTGTTTTTTAATTTGTAAAAAATAAGGGTTTACTTTTGTATTTTTTTGTGTTTATACTTTTTGCAGACGAGATGAAAATCTTGTTCAGTGCCCTAGGGGCACGGAGCTTTCAACAGCTCTATACACTCGGCGTTAGGGTATAACGTCGTCATATTGCCGGCTTGTTAACACAGCGGGCAATAGATATATCCCCGATTGTAGTGATATGGTCGGGGAGCTTTTAGCAGATGTCCAGAGGCTGTATCCTTATCCTTGAAAAAATACAGTCTTAAAAGCTAGAAGAGTCATGCAGTGTATATGATTGTTGAACTCTCCGGCCACCTTAAAAAAGGTGGTTTTTCTTTTAACTATAGGAAAAAGGAAAGTTAAATCATATGAAAACGAAACTTTTATTTACAACGGCTTTGGTTGCGGTTACATTTGCCGGTTCAAACGTATGCGCTGAGGACGTAGAGACGGAGTATTATAATTCAGAGAAGTCGATTGTCGACAATTACGACAAGCACGTTACAGGTAAGAAAAAAGACCGTATTTTTATCTCGGGCGAGACTGATATTGAGGGCAATGAAGCTACTTTGGGTTCCTTTGTGACTCTCGGCAAAGACGCCAAGATTAAAGGCGGTGAAGACGGAACAACCAAGAAATTGACGGTCAAAGGTTATCTGACGGTCGACAAAGACAGCTCAGGTTCCAACGCGGATATCAGCGGAGTTGACCTTTATATGGAAAAAGGTCATTTTGACCGTGAGGAAAACGCCTATGAGGGCGAACTGGTTCTGGGCGACGATTTAACCGTCGGCAATGTTTATATGGGCGAGGGTACCAATCTCTTTTTGAACCAGACTCAAGATGGCAACGAAACCAAATATAAGCTTGAGATTGCCGACGACAAAGAATTTGTGTTTGAAGGCGACAACAAAATATATGGCGGTAAAGAAGACGGCACCGGAAGTTTAGTCAAGTCGACCGAGTTGACCTTTGCCGGCAAAGATGAGAGCGAAGGAACAGGCGGTACGGTTGTGAATAAAGGCAAATTGACCGCTGAGGGACTTACCATAAATGCCCAAACAGACATTGTCAACGAAAGTGCAGGTTCTATCAGTGCCGGAAGTATTAAAGTCGACAAGGCAACAGTTACAAACGACGGTGAAATCGAACTTGCCGGCGGATTGGAAACGACAGATGGAGCAACGGTTGTTAACAACAAGGAAATCACCGCCAAAGAGATTAACACCAAAGGAAAACTTGTCAACAACGGAACGATTACGGCCAATGGCGATAGCGACGGTGAAGGAACAGGAGAAATTCAAGGTTTCGGCACGGTCGTTATGGGCGAAGGCGCCAAGATTAACGGTAATGTTAATATGGACGACAACAGCAAAGGCAAAGGTACCTTGGAATTTGCCGGCGACAATAGTTTGTCCGCCATTTCCGGTACCATAAAGGCACAAGACATCAAAGTTACCAAAGGCACGTTGACTTATGACAAAGAAGCAACCGGAAAGATTACGGTCGGTACAGAGGACACCGCCGCCGGATTGGACATTGGTACTCAGGAAGTGAAGAATTATGTCGATTTGAAAAAGGGTTCCAGCCTTACCATTCATGTCGATAGTGGTGATGACGGCAGTGTCAAGAACGGCAAGATTAACGGCGGTTCTGGTAAATTGACAGCTGAAGGTGAGAACAGCCTGAAGCTGTTTATTGACGAAGGCGTTGATGCCGGTACGCTGTCAGAATTGAATTTGGGCGACAGTGTCGAAGAGGCCTTAAAATCGAGCAGTGACGGAAAGTTAACGCTCGATACCGAGAGCAATATGGTCTACAACATGGAAATTACCGAAGACGGCAAAATCAAAGCGATCAAAAACTCAGCCTCGCAAGTGGCGGAGAAGGTTGCCGAGAAAGTCGGCTCGAGCAATGTCGGCGGCGTGGCCGGCGCGTTTGTCGCAGAGAGTGGGTTGACCGGTGTCGGTGCCGCCATTCACGAGGCTATGTATGAGGCGGCTCAAGACAGCAGCAAAATTGCCATCATCAAAGAACTGGCCGAAGACGCCGCTCCGTCGGCCGCGCCGGTGGTGCAAACGGTTGAAACCAATCAGCTCGCCCATGCGTATGACGCTGTAAGAGCGCAGTTGAACGACAACGGCATCAATACGGCCGCCGTCGGCAAGTCTTCGGAGGGCGGCATAATCGATCGCGCCTCGGTCTGGGTGAAGACTTTGTTTAATAAGTCAACCCTCGATGATACCTCCAAGGCCAAAGGTTTTGACGCCGAAACCAAAGGCGTGGCGTTTGGTGCGCAAAAAGAAGTCAGCGATGACGTAACCGCCGGTGTCGCTTATGCCTATGGCGAAACCGACGTCGACGGATATCGCCGCAGCGTCGATGTCGATTCGCACACCTTTATGCTTTATGGCAAATATCAGCCGAGCAATTGGTATGTCGACGGCATCGCTTCTTATGGCATGTCTGCTTATAAGGAACACAGAGCGACGAGAGTCGGCCGTGTCGACGGCAAATATGACGCCGATGTCTACGGCTTGCAGGCGATGACCGGATATGAAACCGGCGTTGCCGATGTCAACGTTGCTCCGGAAGCCGGATTGCGCTATGCCCGTATCAATCAGGAAAGCTACACCGACGGCGCCGGACAGCATGTCAAAGCTAAAGATCAGGATATCCTGACCGCGGTTGCCGGTGTGAAGGCCGGTAAAGACGTGGCGCTCGACAATGGTATGAAACTGCGCCCGGAAGCTCGTCTGGCCATGACTTATGATTTGGCTGACGGCGACAACAGCGCGGTTGTCAACCTCGGCAGCAGCTCTTATCGCATCGAGGGCGAGGAGCTGGAGCGCTTCGGCGTCGAGGCCGGTCTTGGTTTGACGGCTTCGATTAACGACAGCTGGGATATTACTGCTGGTTATGAAGGCAGATTCCGCAAAGACTTTGAAGATCATGCCGGCCTTATCTCGGCCAAGTATAAATTCTAGGTCTTTGTTAGTTCTCTCCTTAAAATGTTCGGCAGCGCAAGCTGCCGGACGTTTTTTGCCGATGCTTGAAAAGCCGCGGCGGCAGGTTATATTATGCCTGATCGGTTTATCTTTTGCGGGAGAATATCTTATGACAAAGCAATCTGCAACCCTCACAACCACCATTCCGGTTTTGGGCGAAGACGCGCCGGCTTTTGTGGCTCAGACAACCGGCGGAACAATCAGGTTTCCGCAAGACTACAAGGGCAAATGGGTTATCTTGTTTTCGCATCCGGCCGATTTTACGCCGGTCTGCACCTCGGAAATCGCCGCCTTTGCCGCAATGCAGGACGAGTTTGCCGCTCTCGGCGCCGAGCTTATCGGCTTGTCGGTGGACAGCAGCAGCGCCCATGTGGCCTGGCTGAAGGAAATTGAGGACAAAATCCGCTTCGGCGCCTATAACGGCCAGCCTATACGGTTTCCGATTATTGCCGACGTCAAAATGGACGTGGCCAAACAATACGGTATGATCCAGCCCTCCATGAGCGATACCAAAACCGTGCGCGCCGTGTTTATTATCGATCCCAAGGCCAAAATCCGCACCATTTTGTATTATCCGCAAAGCACCGGTCGCAATTTTGCCGAAATCAAGCGTATCGTTCAGGCTCTGCAACTGACCGATGTCTATGGCGTCGCCACGCCCGCCGACTGGCAGCCCGGCGCCGACGTTTTGGTGGCCGCGCCGGCCGACATGCAAGAGCTTAAGCAGCGTATGGCCGACAAAGACAAACTCGATTGTCAGGATTGGTTCTTTTGCACGCGCCGCAGTCCGGAATATTTGAACAGCTGAAAAATAAAAACTTTCAAATTTGCACAAATGGTTTATAATGCAGGCAAACAATCATTCGGGAGTTTGTCAAAATGCAAAATATCGTTCCGCCGTCGCTCAAAAACGGCGATATAATCAGAGTCGTCGCCCCCTCTACCGGACTTAAAATCATCGGCGCCGACTTGCGCGCACTGGCGCAGGAGCGCTTTGCTCAAATGGGGCTCAAAGTTACTTTCGGCGCCCATACCACCGACGAAAATTTTGATTTGTTCGGCTCGTCGCCGTGGCGGCAACGTGCCGATGACCTCAATGCCGCTTTTGCCGATCCGGAAGTCAAAGCGGTTTTTACCATTTTGGGCGGGTTTAACTCAAATCAACTTTTGCCTTTTTTGGATTATGATCTTATTCGGCGCAATCCCAAAATTATCTGCGGCTTTTCAGACATCACCGCGCTTCTCAACGGCATCTATGCCAAAACCGGACTGGTTACCTTTTTGGGGCCTCACTACAGCTCGTTTGGCATGAAATACGGGTTTGAATATACCTGGGAATCCATGCGCCAAATGTTGCTCGGCAGCGGGCAGGCCACCCTCAGGCCGGCGCCGGAGTGGAGCGACGATTTGTGGTTTGTCAATCAAGAGGCTCGCCAGTTTATCAAAAACGAAGGCTGGTGGATTTTGGCCGCCGGCAATGCCTCCGGCCGTCTGGTCGGCGGCAATCTCGGCACGCTCATGCTGCTTAGCGGAACTCCTTATTGGCCGGGGTTTGCCAAAGATACCATCCTGTTGGCGGAAGATTGCGATCCTACCGGCGACGCCAAAATGTTTTTGCGCAATCTTCAGTCTGTCGCGCAGCAGCCTGACTTCGGCAATGTCAAAGCTTTGCTCATCGGTCGTTTTCAAAAAGCCTTGTCAGTGTCAAGAGAACAACTCGAATACATCATATCCGGCATCCCTCAGCTGGCGCGCATACCGGTTGTCGCCAATCTTGATTTCGGTCACACAACACCGATGTTGACACTGCCTATCGGCGGTTGCGCCAAAATCGCGTCCGACGGACGGCTGATACGGGTTTCGCGGGATGAAAGTGCCCTCACGGACTAAATGTGCGCAAATTTTTTTATTTGACGCTGGTTTTATAAAAGAAAAAATGCCGAATTTTGACTTTGAACAACAATATGACGGGCCGGTGGTCGGCATAGATGAAGCCGGCCGCGGGCCATGGGCGGGACCGGTGGTGGCCGGCGCGGTCATCGTGTCGGATAAAAATCTCGGCGATTTTTTGCTGAACGGGCTTGATGATTCCAAAAAGCTCACGCCCAAAAAGCGCGAAACTTTGTACGAGGCGTTGTTTGAGGCCGAAAAGGCCGGCAAGCTCTGCATCGGAATCGGGCAGGCCAGCGCCGCCGAAATCGACCGCCGCAATATTTTGCAGGCCACCTTTTTGGCTATGAACCGTGCCGTCGCCGCACTCAAAATTCGGCCGGCGCAGGCGCTGGTGGACGGCAACCGGATCCCCGTCGGGATTGCTTGCCCGTGTCAGACCATTGTCAAGGGCGACGCGCGCAGTTATTCGATTGCCGCCGCCTCGATTGTCGCCAAAGTTTATCGTGACCGCCTGATGACCGATTTGGCGCGCCGGTATCCGTATTATGGTTTTGAAAAAAACGCCGGATACGGCACCGCGGCGCATGTCGCCGGCCTTAAGGCTTATGGCATCATCGAAGGCCAACATCGCAAATCTTACAAACCCATACGCGAGATTTTGGAGAAGGCCGGATAATTTAAATTTTTGCTCATGTTAATAAATTTATAACCATCTATCGCTCATACTGGTGCTGTTGAAATTTAATTGCGACCGAGTGGCGATGACTAAAAAGCAAGACAAAACAATACTCAATACAATTATTGTTGATGACTGTATTAAGGTTATGAACGAGATGCCCGAAAATTCGGTCGACCTGATTTTCGCAGATCCGCCCTATAATCTGCAGCTCGGCGAGGCTCTTACGCGTCCGGACAACAGCAATGTCAACGGCGTATATGAAGAATGGGACAGTTTTGAAAGCCTGGCCGCCTATGATGACTATACGCGCCGTTGGATGTCGGCCGCACGGCGGGTGCTTAAAGATGACGGCGCACTGTGGGTGATCGGTTCGTATCACAATATTTTTCGCGTCGGCTACATCTTGCAGGATTTGGGCTTTTGGATCCTCAACGATATTATTTGGAACAAAGTCAACCCGATGCCCAACTTTAAGGGAACACGGTTTACCAATGCTCATGAAACTCTGATTTGGGCCAGCAAAAATCCAAATTCGCGCTATACGTTTAATTATGAGGCCATGAAAGCCCTCAACGAAGACACGCAAATGCGCTCCGATTGGCAAATTCCCATCTGCACCGGTAAAGAACGCCTTAAAGACGCCGCCGGCGAAAAGCTTCATCCGACTCAAAAGCCCGAAAGCCTGCTTTATCGGGTGATTATGGCCTCGTCCAAGGTCGGCGACGTTATTCTGGATCCGTTTTTCGGCACCGGAACCACCGGCGCCGTGGCCAAAAAACTCGGACGCAATTTTATCGGAATCGAAAAAGATGCCGCCTATGCCGCCGGTGCCAAGGCCAGAATCGACGCGGTGGAACGGGTGGCCAACGAAGTGTGTTTGGAATATTCGGCCAAAAAACGTCAGCCGCGGGTGCCGTTTGGCGCCGTGGTCGAACGCGGAATGCTTTCGCCGGGCGATATTTTGTATGATGCGGCGCGCAAGCACTGTGCGGTGGTGCGCTCAGACGGCACAATCAAAAATGAGCAAACGGAAGGTTCTATTCATCAGGTCGGGGCGGCGGCTCAAAACGCGCCGGCGTGCAACGGCTGGGTTTATTGGTATTTCGAAAACGAAAACAAAGAGTTGGTCTGCATAGATACGCTGCGCGAGCAAATCCGCGAAGAAAAAGGCCTGTAGCCGACAGGGCAATCGTTTTTATTTTTGAGTCGGCGGGTTTCCGGTCAAAAACTTTTATCTTTGATTGCGGCTTTGGTTTCGCACAAGTTTGGTTTTTAGGCGCGCAACAGTGTTTGAAGCCATAATTTGCCACATTTTGGCGCCGTTTTCTCTTAATTGTTCAAAGCATCTTTGCGCGGTTTTGTTGGGGCCGCATACAAGCTCTTTCGTCGAAGGCAGAGGGGTGTCGGAATCGTGGATTGAATGTTTTACTCCGTTGACAATGGCGTTGCCGATAAATATCGTAAGAGCTTGTCCTTCGGTGCTCAAACCTTGTTGATTATAGTCATATCCGATGAAATTGTGCTGATCTACCCCGTCACCCATGGACGGCACCAAAAGTAATTCGCCTCGTTTGCCCGGAAAATAACCAAACAAAACATTGCTGTTTATGCTCATCCGGCGGATTTCCGTTTCAAAATTATTGTAATGTGATACTTCGTCATCTTTGACCGATGCAAAAGAAATCATGGTCGATTTTGAGACGCCGAGCGGAGCATAGGGAGACTGGGCAATGCATAGCAGCTGCCGCTGAATTTTGGCGCGGTCTTGCGCTGAGTAGCCGAGTTCGGCCATTTTTTGCTGCATTTTTTCTTCTAGTTTTAAGAATGTATAAGCCCCGTGACAGTGTGCCACGATGTTGAGTTTGCGTATATTGCGGCAGGCTTTGTCGGTTGAAAGCTTTTGGCCGTTTTGGTCGCTTATTCTGGGCAGAAAGGCTTGCTTAAACAATTGATCTATATAACGCGGGTGCAACGTATCTTCATTCAGCGTTTGGGAGATTTTTATGTTGCGATGATAGTCTTGCATTAATTTGGTGCGGGCCAAATTTCCGTTGAATACCAAAAATCTGTCGTCCCATGCGCCAAAATTGTAAACGGGAGCATAAAGAGAAACTTTGGAAAGATCTTCCGGTGACAGATTGTTTTCCAAAAGTTTTTGCGTGCTTGAAAGGTAGCCGTTGGCTTGCTTGTCGGTTTGAGTGCCATCTCCGCCCAAATATAAAATGCATATTTCTTCCGGCTGTATGGAGTCGATTTTTTTGAATCCAAAAGGATTGTTTTCTGTTTTGCCGACACGCTGACCGAGCGATATGCTCGATTTTAATTCTTCGATTTTACCCTGCATGCGATATGCCGTTTTTTTTGAGGAGTCATTATTTTGTATGTTTTGTAATCCTCGTTCAAACAGTTTATTTATCTCTTCCCAACGATTTTGAGAAATTTTGCTGATTTGGCCTAAGGCTTCGTAAGCTTTTGTCAAATCTGAGGCGTCTTGCCGAACGTCTGTTATTTTGGCGCCGATAATTTGCAAAATTTGGGGAATTTTGCTTTCATCGGCGGTTGCGACTGCAGTCAAATTGGCGTATAAAGAGCCATAGTTCGCATCTTGACATATCGTATCCCATAACTTTTCTCTGACTGCGGGTTTTTGGGCATACAATTGACCATATTTGGCAATAATTTTTTCCCAAAAAGACGGGTACGATTTTTGGGCGTTTACTTGATCAATCATTTTCGGAAGTTCGTCGTCGGTCGCGAAAGAGAGATAACCTGTCACGGCAGATGAAAGCTTCCAAAAATCATTGTCGTCCGCTGTCGACACTTGGGACAGTAAGCAGTTAAAACAAATTTCGACAGCTGCCGGAGCTTGGGAGGCAATGTTACAATCTTTCAGAATATTGTCCAAATTTTTATTGTTCAAAGTATCAACAATCTTTTTAATTTGGCTTTTTGATGATTTTTTGAATATGGCAGCAAAAACTTTGGTATTGAAAGGTCTTAAATCGGAAATTTTTGTGGTCATTTCCGCCAAACGATAAGCCTCAGGCAATAATGGTGCCGAATTGGTCGAATTTTCAACTTTTTCCAACAGTTTTGTGAACTGCTCGGCCATGGCGTCAAACGATTGAGCCGAGAGATCTTCCGGCATAAGAGGGGTTTTATCTTGAATTTTAGAAAATTTGTTCATTGTTTTCTGCTTTGTCATTCAATCTATATTTTCTACCAGTATTTCATATTATGGACAAAAAAGCAAGTTTTTTCGCCGATTTTTTGCAATGACAATTTTTATTCTGTATCAAGGCGTCCCTTTTTTGTCATTGTGTGCCCTTTTTTGTCATTGCGAGCGGAGCGAAGCAATCTATCTTAAGGAATCGGGCAACATAGACAGAGGCCGGAATTACAGTCTGAATAAAAATGGATTGCTTCGGACGCAATCATCCTCGCAATGACGTGGGGTTGAGGGATGTCATTACGAGCTTTTTTGTCATTGCGAGCGTAGCGAAGCAATCTATCTTAAGGAATCGGGCAACATAGACAGAGGCCGGAATTATAGTCTGAATAAAATCTGATATCAAAAATAGTTACTAACTGTCTGGTCTTCTTTGCAGGTCGCCTTGCCTCTCTCATAACATGTAATTTTGGGCTCACCTTTACATTGGGAACCTGTGCATGTGCCGGTTACCGATTGTCCCCAATAGCGGACATTGGCATTAATGGCTTCCATATTGACATTGCAATACACATTGCTCGACGAGGAACTATGTATTTGTTCACACGTGAAGAAAATGTCATTGTTTGTTATTTTTTCTTCATCACCTTGAAAATGTATCGACAAAGTGTTTGAGGGAGTATGGTCAACTTTAATATGCGTGTTGCCCCGAAACATTGCCGACCAACCACCGCTACTTGCAGCCTCTTCTATTGATACGTCGCAGTTGAAAGTGTTGCTGCCGCCTTTCATTATGACACTTCCCTTGACCACCAGCTTGGCGCGGCCTTTCATCTCGGACTCACATTTGGGGAACTGTTTGCCGGCATCATAAAATATGGTATTGTTCAAGGTTAATGAACCCGTGGATTTGGTAACTGTGCCGAACAGACAAATCTTCTGGTTTGATAAATCACCGGAAATTGAGGCGCCGTTATTGTAACGTTTGCAGTTTGCTGTTCTTAAGAGGTCATCGCAGGTTTCAGATGCGGCTTCATCTCCGCTGACACGGTATTTTTCCACACAAGTTTTGCCGGCTGGACAGGAATCCAAGAGCTTTGGCGCAACATGAGCGCAGATTTTATAATTGATGTCAAAGGGGCAGTAAATATAGTTTTCGCAATCCGGAACATCGGCCGTGCTGTAACCCAGATTTGCGCAGTCGCCGCTGATGCAATTGGCCCAAGCCGACGCCGTGAACATTGTTCCGATACCCAACGCCGCCGCAAACGATAACTTTTTCATTCCTGCCTCCGTAAAAGACTTTTCTTTTATTTTAGCAGGATACCATGCATATGTCAATTATTTATTTTACGTGACAGACAAAAAACGTTCCTCCGGATTATTCCGTGGATCGAATCAGTCGGTATATCGGTATTGTTCACCGGCGTTTTTGCGATAGATATACGATATGATTTCTGCCACCGCGGCAAACGCCTCAATCGGGATTTCCTCGTTAATGTCTACCGCTTTCAAAATTTGCAGCAAGTCGGCATCCTGACGAATCTCAATGTCATTTTCCTGCGCTATCTCAATGATTTTGGCGGCAATTTCCCCTTGTCCTTTGGCGGTGACAATCGGCGCGTTGTTTTTTTCCATGTCATATTGCAGCGCTACCGCATAATCGGTTGTGGAAAAATCAGGGTCCGCATTGTTTTTTGGCGTATTTCTGCTATCATTACTATCAGGCATTTGCCGCTTGCTCCGTGAAAACCTGTTTATTAATCTAATGCGGTTGCACGCAAAAGGCAAGCGCTTTTTGGCACGCGGTTTGCATCTTGTTGCGCAAGGGGATGCGCAACCTTTGATTGGGGAAGTTTGATGGATCTGAAGAATTTGACTGTTTTTAATATGATTGACCGCAATATCGAGTATTTGGCGGCCAAACAGCAGGTTATTGCCGGCAATATCGCCAATGCCACTACTCCGGGGTATCTGCCTAAAGAAATCGAAAAGCCTGCGTTTGAGCAAGAAGTCGGCATCGCCGGTATGACGCTTGCGCGCACCAATGCCAAACATCTGTCCGGTGTCGCCAAAGACAAAAACGCTTATCACGTCTATACGCCCAAGCCAACGCAAGCCCTGACAATTGACGGCAACGGCGTTATCTTGGAGCAGCAGATGAACGAGGCCAGCAAAACCAGCAGCGAATATCGCCGAATGATTAGTATCTATAACAAATATAAGTCGCTGCTCAGGACAGCCACAACCAAAATCAACAGTTAAACGGGGAAAATGAATGGCAGGAAATTTGACAGTCAGTGCTGATGTGGCCGCCGCCGGTATGCAGGTTCAGGCGCAACGGCTCAAGGTGATTGCGCAAAATATGGCTAATGCCGATTCCGTTTCAACAGAGCCGGGCGGCGAGCCTTATCGCCGGCAGGTGGTGAGTTTTGAAAATTATGTTGACAAAGAAACCGGCGCCGAGACCGTGCGCGTGGATAAAATTGTGCGAGACAATTCGCCGTTTGAAAAAAAATATGCTCCCAATCATCCCGGCGCCGACGCACAGGGCTATGTGTTGATGCCTAACGTGAATCCGCTGGTCGAAATGATGGACATGAAAGAGGCTCAGCGCGCGTATGACGCCAATTTGAGCATGCTCCGCACGGCGCGTGAAATGAATAATAATCTGCTTGACGTTTTGGAATAGAAAGGAAGTTAACCGATGAACAGTATCTCTAACGCCCTAAATGCTTATCAGCAGGCGCTGACCAGAATTCAGGCGCAGGAACATAAGATTAGCGCCGAGGCCGCCGCGGTCGAGCCCAAGGCCGATTTTGGCGAAATGGTGCGTGGCGCCGTCGGGGAAGCGGCCGATTTGAACAAACAGGCCGAAAATGCGGTGATAAACGGTATTCAGGGCAAGGCCGACATTCAGGACGTGGTGCTGGCCGTCTCTAACGCCGAGATGGCATTGGAAACGGTGGTCGCCGTGCGCGATACGGCCATCCGCGCTTACAACACCATTATGCAAATGCCGATTTAGCCTGATTTAAACCCATGAATCCCAAAGCCCTCCTGCAACGGATGGCTTTGGTTGTTATGAGAATTTTTCTAAAACGGCAATAAAGAATCCGTCGGTATCAGAGACAAGCGGCGATAAACGCAGCATTTGCGGATCGGCGCAGGGGTAAGGAGCGGCAATTTTTTGCGTCCACAGTTCCCGCAAATCGAGCAGCCGAAAGTTCGGCGCGCGTCTCAAAAAAGCATTGATGTTGTCTTCATTTTCACATTTGAGAATCGAGCAGGTAATGTAGACAATGCGGCCTCCGGTTTTGGTTTTGGCCGCGGCTGTGTCCAAAAGAGCACTTTGCGTGCGCACAAGGTTGTCAAGACGTTGCGGAGTGAGGCGAAACTTGGCATCGGGAGCACGGCGCCAGGTGCCGGTGCCGGAGCAGGGAGCGTCTAAGATAAATCGATCAAAGCCGGTGTCGCTGTCGGCCACAATGTCCGTCAGCTCAATGTTTTTGACTCCAAGACGGGCCATCCGCGGTTTGATGGCTTCCAGACGGCGGAAATTGACATCGTGCGCCAAAATGTGTCCCTGATTGTGCAAAATGTCAGACAGGGCCAGACTCTTGCCGCCGGCGCCGCAGCAATAATCGATAATCTTGTGGTTCGGGCGCACGTCGGCCAAAACAGCCGCCAGCTGAGAGGCTTCGTCCTGAACTTCAAACCAGCCCTCGCGATAGGCAGCGCAATTGCCGAGTACAAGACGGGAAGGACAACGAAAACCGCAAGGCGCATACGGCGTCGGGGCGGCGTCAATCCCTTCGGCAGACAATCTTTGAATCACCTCTTCACGAGCATGTCCGTGGGCGCGGAAATCTGCCTCGGCCGGACGATTGAGCGCCTTGCAAAATTCCATGTCGTTGATTTGCGCATAAATCCACTCCGGACATTCCGCTTCTGCCCATTGAGGATACGGTTCATCTTTGTCTTTCCTCAGGGCGGCTTGTTCTTCCGCGGTGAGCGGCGCCAAAGTATAAGGCGAACCGTCAAAGACTTCGTCCAGACGCTCTCTTAAATACCACAAAAGCAGACGGCGCGGGTTTTTGCTGCCGGCATCAAATTCCAACTTGAGGCGATTGCGTATTATCTGCCACGTGAGATCAGTGATAAACCGGCGGTCTTTGGCGCCGATGTATTTGCGGTTGCGCAGAT
This sequence comes from uncultured Alphaproteobacteria bacterium, assembly GCA_947588275.1. GTDB lineage: Bacteria > Pseudomonadota > Alphaproteobacteria > RF32 > CAG-239 > CAZU01. The sequence continues at coordinate 38,123 of CANPYJ010000005.1, forward strand.
AAGCGCCGATGATGCCGTCGGCCGGAATTTCGTCTTTGAAGATTTCTTCCAGCAGCTCCAATACTGCCGAAAAACGCGCGCCGCTCTGCATTATCCGAGTTCCTTTTTGAAACCGCGGCAAACCAGATAAATCTCCGGTGACGAGGTGCGGCTGGAATCGGGTTTGAAATGTTCTACCTGTTTGAAATTGCGTTTGGCATCCGCCAGCAGACTGCTCTCGGCACCGCCTTGAAAAACTTTGGCAATAAAAATGCCGTCGGGGGCCAAGACTTCTTTGGCAAAGTCATAGGCCGCCTCGACTAACCCGATGGTGCGCAGGTGGTCTGTCTGCCGGTGGCCGGTGGTGTTGGCGGCCATATCGCTCATGACGATGTCAGCTTCGCCGCTCAAAAGCCGCTTTAGGGTTTCCGGCGCTTCGGGCAGGGTGAAATCCTGACAAATCAGGATGGCGCCTTCAATCGGTTTGGTCTCTAAAATGTCAATGCCAATCACGCGGCCGCTGCCTTTGTTGCGGCAGACGGCAATCTGCGTCCAGCCGCCGGGGGCACAGCCAAGGTCAACAATGGTTTTGCCTTTGCCCAAGAATTTGTATTTTTCATCCAGTTGAATCAGCTTGAAAGCGGCACGTGAACGATAGCCCAGCCGTTTGGCTTCGGCTACGTAGGGGTCATTGAGTTGTCGCTCCAGCCATTGGTTGGACGATTTTTTGCGGTATTTTGAAGTTTTGACGCGCACCGTCAGTTGGTGGCGGCCGGTAATGCTTCGGGCAGATTGAGTCAGTTTTTTCATGCCGCTTTGTCTTTTTCTATCAGTTCGGCGACAATGCCGTCTTTGGCACTTTTAAGAGAGGCCAGTATTTTGTCGGCGCCCAAGCGTTCATAAATTGTCTGAAAAATAACGCAGGCGGCAATAAATATATAGGAGCGCTTATCGCCGATATATGAGTTGTCGGCCATTTCGGCGCGCGTGGAGTGAAAAATTGAATCAATGGCTGCATCCATCTCGGCTTTGGTCATAGTCATTCCGTCAGCACGGTCGCGATCGTAGGTCTCAAAATTGTTGATTATGGAAACCAAACGCAGCGGAGTGCTGGAAGTGGCAACAAAACAAACGTCATCGCGGTAGGTGTCAAGATAAGACTTCTTGACAAAGCTTTCGGTGCGGGCTCCGATATCCTGCCGCAAACGAGCGGCATTATCCGCATTATACTCCACCAAATTGAAAGCTTCCGAGGCATTGCGCGCTCCCCAAGGGATGGATATGGTGTGCAAAATGTGCGGATTGGCGGTGTTGGTGGCCAGAGTTATTTCAGTGGAGCCGCCGCCCAAGTCATAAACCACCACATACTTGGTTTGGCCGCAGACATGAGACAAAGCGCCTTTGAGATTGAGACGGGCTTCTTCAAAGCCGTCAATAACTTCTATTTTGATGCGGGATTCATTCCAGACTCTTTTTATGAACTCCTCGCTGTTGCCGGCCATTCGGCAGGCCGCGGTGGCTATGGCACGGGTTTTGACCACATTGTATTTGTCAATCAGCTGCCGAAAATTGAAAAAGCATTCGATGCCGCGTTCCATGGCCTGTGGCGTGAACAATCCGGACTTGTACAATTCTTCGCCCAAACGGGTAGAAACGGTTTCTTTGCACAGTTCCTTGCCGGTCGCGTCACATATCAGCAAACGGCATGAATTTGTTCCGAGGTCGATGGCGGCATAGCATTTTTCAGTCATTGGCGGCTCCCGATAAAGATTGGTTGGAATTACTGCCACGATTGCGGGCATAGAAATAATGCGGACGGCGGCGCTTGCGGCCGTGACTGCGAAAATGTTTGGCAGAATGCATCATGTCCAACAAAATGCCTTCGCGAATACCACGGTCGGCAACCGTAATTTCGCTAATCGGCCAAAATGACGCCAAAGCCTCTATAATGGCACAGCCGGCCATGGTCAAATCGGCCTTGGAAGCGCCGATGCAGGGGTGCTTTTTGCGCCCTTCGTCACCAATGCGCTTAATTTTGCTGATTGTGCGCTCCAAATCCTGCTTGCTCATAGCCAGACCGTCTACGGCCGAGCGGTTGTATCGCGGCAGATTGAGGTGTATGGCGCCGAGTACGGTGACGGTTCCGGACGTTCCGATAATCTGAATTTCCTGTTTGGCGATGGCTTCGCGGATATGATGCTTTTCTTCAAATTCAGCCAATATTTTGTGCGTACGTTCAATAATGGTGTCATAAGCCAAATCAGTCATCTCGCGCGAGGGAAAGGCTTCGGAAATCGTAACTACGCCATAAGGCAGCGAAACATAGCCTTCAATAAACGTGTTGCCGCGGTTGGTGGTGCGCGCCAAAGAAATTTCGGTGGAGCCACCGCCGATGTCAAAGATGAGGGCCCGACGGATATTGCGTGCCAAAAGCGGAATGCAGCCGACTACCGCCAGACGGGATTCTTCTTGCGAAGAAATGGTTTCAATCGACAGCCCTGTTTCTTTTTTTACCTGTTCCAAAAACTGCCGGCAGTTTACGGCGCGACGGCAGGCGGCCGTAGCCACAAAGCGCGAACGGTATATTGGCGCATATTCGGCCAAGATGCCGGAACAAACTTTGAGCGCCGCTATGGTGCGCTTGATGGCGGGTTTGGTGAGTTCGTTATTGTTGATGATGCCCTCGCCAAGGCGGGTGATTTTGGAAAAGGTCTCGACAATCCGAAACGATGACGGCGTCGGCGTGGCGATGACCAGACGGCAAGAGTTGGTTCCCAGGTCTATAGCCGCATAATTAGCTCGCGCAGTATCATCTTCTGCGTGTTTAAACGGCAGTTTAACCGGCATTTTTTGCGGCCACTTTGACATTCTCAGCAATTCAATTCTTCAGTAATTTTCTTAAACTTATACATTATATAACTCAGATTTGCATTCGGTACAATCTTTTTTTGCATCGGACAAAGAAAAAACCGGAAATCGCTTTCCGGTTTTAGGTTCTTTAAAGCAAAAATTACTTGCTTAAACGCACGGTGTCTTGCGCGATGACCAACTCTTCGTCGGTCGGAATCACGAAAGCGCGGACTTTGGAACCGAGTTTGGTGATTTCAACCGCGGCACCGCGTTTGGCATTGGCCTCTTCGTCAAGTTCCAGACCGAGCCAACGCAGGCGATCCAATACCATTTTGCGGATAATCGGTGAGTTTTCGCCGATGCCGGCCGTGAAGACAATGGCATCAACGCCACCCAGCACCGCAATATAGCTGCCGATAAACTTGACCAAAGTGTACGCATATGTTTGCAAAGCTTCAATCGCGCGTTGGTCGCCGGCCAAATATTGTGCCTCGACGTCACGCATGTCGCTGTAGCCCGAAAGCCCGAGCATGCCGCTTTGCTTGTTGAGCAGAGTGTTGACCTCGTCAACCGTTTTGTTCTGATATTTCATGATGTGTAGCGGAATATAGGGGTCAATGTCGCCGCAACGGGTTCCCATGATGACGCCGGCCAAAGGCGTGAAGCCCATGGAGGTATCTTTGCATTGGCCGTTTTCGACGGCTGAAATAGAAGCCCCGTTGCCTAAGTGACAGGTAATAATTTTGCCTTGTTTGCCGATGAGCTTGGCGCATTCTTTGGCAACATACCAGTGTGAGGTGCCGTGCATGCCGTAGCGGCGGATTTGGTGCTTGGTATATTGTTCAAGCGGCAGGCCGTAGAGAAAAGCTTCTTTGGGCATGGTTTGATGAAAAGCCGTGTCGAAGGCCGCCACCTGCGGAACGTTCGGCAAAGCCTTTTGTACTGCGCGCAGACCCAAAACGGCTGCCGGATTGTGCAAAGGCGCCAGCTGTGACATCTCGTCAATTTCTTCAATGACTTTTTCGCTTACCAATACCGATGACTTGAACTTTTCTCCGCCGTGGACGACACGATGTCCTACCGCCGAAATTTCGTCAAGACTTTTGATGGCGCCGGCCAAAAGCAAGTTGAAGACTTCGCGCAAAGCCTCGTTGTGTGAGGGCAGGTCAATGTTGACGCTTTTTTTGTCGCCGTTCTGGTATTTGATGCTGACGACAGAGCCGCTGATGCCGATGCGTTCGGCCAGTCCTTTGGCCACAACTTTATAAGTTTCTCCCATAACGTCAAAAAGCTGATATTTGAGGGAAGACGAACCAGAGTTCAGTACAAGAATTTTCATGATTTAGCTGTCCTTAATTTTGAGTTTGTAAAACCGTAATGGCAATCAGTCCGACAATGTCTTCCGCCGAGCAGCCGCGCGAAAGGTCGTTGATCGGAGCGTTCAGACCTTGCAGCATGGGCCCGTACATCTCGGCGCCGCCCAATCGCTGCAGGAGCTTATAGCCGATGTTGCCGGCTTCAATGTTGGGAAAGACAAGAGTATTGGCCGAACCGGCAACCTTGGACGCCGGCGCTTTTTTGCGCGCCACCACCGAATCCAACGCGGCGTCGGCTTGCAGCTCGCCGTCAAGAGCAATCGGCAGATTAGCGTATTCTGGTGTTTTCAGGATTTCTTTGGCCAGACGAGTGGCTTCGCAGACTTTGTCCACGGCTTCGCCTTTGCCGGAGCCGTATGTCGAATAAGACAGCATGGCAATTCTCGGTTTGTCGCCAAACTGGATGACGCTTTCGGCGCTGCTGACGGCAATGTCGGCCAGTTCTTTGGCCGAAGGGGCAATATTGATGGCGCAATCAGCCAGATAATAGGTTTGTCCGGCCATGGAACGCATGATGAACATTGACGAAACGACTCGTTCAGGATGCTTTGATTTGATAATTTGCAGAGCCGGACGAACCGTGTCGGCAGTGGAGTGGTTGGCGCCCGAAACCATGCCGTCGGCATCGCCGGACTTTATCATCAGGGTGCCGAAATAGTTGGCATTGAGGGCGGTTTTGGCCGCTTCTTCTTCGGTCATGCCTTTTGCTTTGCGCAGGTTGTACAAAAGGTCGGTATAAGCCGAAAGCTTGGGCGATTTGGCAGGGTTAATCAAAACAATGCCGTCCATGCCCCAATTGTGAGAAGCAAAAGAGCTGCGAATTGAATTCTCATCGCCCAAAATGATGATTTTGGCGATATGCTGTTCTGCCGCAATGTGGGCGGCCTCAAGCACGCGCTCGTCTTCGCCTTCGGGCAAAACAATGGTTTTGCCGAGCTTTTGCGCTTTGGCAATAAGTTCTTGAATATACGGACTGATTTTCATAACTTTCCTTTCAAATGATTGGTTTTGATTAATCTTTATACCCTTTATATTCAAAAGTCAAAATATCTTTTGATTATTTGCAGAAAGTATTATATGTTGAATGTTATCCGTTAACCCTTATCCGAAGGAGGCCTGAAATGGAGCGCACTTTGTCGATTATCAAACCGGATGCCGTCAATCGGCAGATTACCGGAAAAATCAACGCAATGATTGAAGACGCGGGGTTGAAAATCGTGGCGCAAAAACTGATCAGGCTGACATCGGCGCAGGCAGAAGAGTTTTATGCCGAGCATAAAGACAAGCCCTTTTTCTCCGGATTGGTCGAGTTTATGTGTTCGGCACCGGTAGTCGTGCAGGTGCTGCAGGGCGAAAACGCGGTGGCGCGTTATCACAAAATTATGGGCGCAATCAATCCGGATGTGGCTGAGGAAGGAACTATCCGCAAGACGTATGCGCTTTCCATCAATTGCAATTCCGTGCACGGATCTGATTCGGTCGAAAGCGCCGCAAAGGAAATAAATTTCTTTTTCAGTAAATTGGATATCTGTGAGTAGGTGTGGAAAGTGCTAAAAAATTTCTGTGTTGTCTTATTGTTGTTGCTTGTTTCAAGCAGTTGGGCGCAAGCGGCCGACGAACGCTTTGCGGTGGAAATCAACGTTGATGTGACCGATGCCAATGCCGCGGCGGCGCGTCAGCGGGCTATGAACGAGGCTAACCGTGCGGCCGTGGCGGCGGTGGCGCGGCGAATCACCACGCAGGCCGGCGCCGAAAAACTGGCGGCCATGACTGACGAACAACTGGTTAACTTTATCAAAGAAGTTTCCGTGATTGATGAAAAACGTTCGTCGGTTCGCTATATGGCCAGTTTGCGCGTGGTCTTAAATGAGGACATTTTGGTCGAATACATGAAAGAGCGCAATATACCGGTGATGGCGCAGTCGGGCGGCCAAATACTGGTGGTGCCGATATTCCGCGAGTTTAGTTCGGATGCGCCGCTGTTGTGGGAGAGCGCCAATATGTGGAAACAGGCCTGGGATCAGGCGCCTCAGACCGGTTCGGTCAGACTGGTGTCGCTGCCGGCCACCGGTGACAACTATGCGGCGATGGACGCTCATAAGGCCATGACCATGGACAGCGCGGCGCTTGACAGGCTTATGCGTCTGAACAACGCCGAAGATGTCTATGTGCTGGATGCGGTATATGACGGTATAGACGGTTTGCTGGTGCATGCGGTGTCTTCCAGCGGCGACAATCGTACGATTAAGGTGGCCGGAGCCCGAAGTTCGGGGATGGAACTGTTTGCCAAAGCGGTGGAGGAAGTGCGCGCTGAACTCGAAAACCGGATTATGCAGCAAAACATTACCGAATCCGCACAGGAAGACGCGATCGTGTCTATTTATGAATTTGCGCGGCTTCAGGATTGGGTGGCCGTTGAAAAAGCCATAAAAACGCTGCCGAATGTCAAACATCTTGACGTTCAGGCGCTGGGAGCCGGACAAGTGCAGTTTAAGCTTTTTTACGGCGGATCGTTTGATAAATTGCAGCAGGCTTTGCACGGACGGTCATTGCGGTTGGTTGAACAAGACAACTTTTATACTCTGGAAAAATACTAGGAGACACTCTATGACTGCAGCCCTCAAGACAAACCGCAACTGGACGATTTGGTTGGGTCTGTTTGTGCTTTTTGCCGCGGCGATATATGTGCTGCGCTCGGTTCTGATGCCTTTTGCGGCCGGCATTATTATCGGTTATCTGCTCGATCCGTGGGCTTCAAAGTTTGAAAAATGGGGACTGAATCGAACTTGGGCCACGATTTTGACCATGTTTTTGCTGGTGATGGTGTTGGTTCCGGCGCTGATGGCGCTGGTCGGCATCATCGACAGTCAGCTGGGACATTTTTTAAATGTGCTGCCGCAGTATCTGGCTTCGTTTGCCAAAAAAATCGAGCCGGTTTTGGCCGGCGCACAGGAGCGGTTTCCGATGTTGGAAGCCGATAAAATCCGCGAAGCTCTGCGAGCCAATGCCGGCAATACGTTGCGAGTGGCCGGAAAACTGTTGCGGCGTTTGGTCAGCGGCGGGTTTGCGGTGGTCAACGTCGTCTCGCTGCTGATGATTACGCCGGTGGTTGCTTTTTATATGTTGCGCGATTGGGATAAATTTGTACATAAAGTTGATGGGTTGCTGCCGAAATCGTCTAAAAAGTCAATCGAAAAACAGGCCAAAGAAATTGACCGTATTTTGTCATCGTTTATTCGCGGGCAGCTTTCAGTCTGCGTGCTGTTGGGTTCATTTTATGCTCTGGGTCTTTATTTTGTCGGGCTGGATTTGGGAATCTTGGTCGGATTTATGGCCGGCATTATTTCGTTTATTCCGTATGTCGGAACGATTTTCGGTTTTATCGTCAGTATGGCGATTGCGTTTGCACAGTTTGATACTCTGGGACCGGTGCTGCAGGTGGTCGGCGTGTTTTTGGTCGGACAGTTTATCGAAGGCAATTTCCTGACGCCGAATTTGGTCGGCGATTCGGTCGGGCTGCATCCGGTCTGGATTATGTTTGCTCTGCTGGCCGGCGGCGTTTTGCTCGGCTTTTTGGGGCTGATGATTGCAGTTCCGGTGGCCGCCATCATCGGTGTGCTGGTTCGCCACGCAATAGAAAATTATAAAGCCAGTTCTTTGTATGAGTAGGTTTTGGGTTTTGAAAAACATTGGAAAAAAAGCCGCCGTTCTTAAGACTTAATTAAATTTGCACTGTTATAGTCAAAACAACTATAACCTTTTGAGAGCGGAAAATGCTGCATTGTCTTTTTGAATTTTGGCCGCAGGCCGGTGTCATTGACACGGTTTATGCACGCTGTTTTATGGCTTTTTTTACGGCGTTGGTTTTGGCACTTTGTCTGGGCGGACGCTTGATTGAATGTTTGCATCGTCATCAAAAAAAGGGACAGCCCATCCGCGAAAACGGGCCACAAACTCATCTGCTGACCAAAAAAGGCACACCGACCATGGGCGGAATTTTAATTTTGGGCAGTGCGCTGGCAGCCATTTTGTTGTGTGCCGATTTGGCTAATCCTTTGGTCTGGGTGGCGGTTGCCGTGCTGGCGGTCTATGGTTTTGTGGGAGCGGTTGACGATTATACCAAAGTCACCAAACAAACGGCCAATGCCATGACGGCCAAAATGAAACTGCTGCTGCAGTTTGTTACGGCGTTAGCGGCGGTTTTGGTCATTTCGTATGAAATGCCGGCAGAAACCCGATTTGTTTTAACATTTCCGTATTTTGCCGATTTGTCTTTGGATTTGCTGTGGTTCTATGTGCCATTTGCCATGGTGGTGATTGCCGGCGCTTCAAATGCGGTCAATTTGAGTGACGGGCTTGACGGGCTGGCGTCCGGCCTGATGATTATCGCCCTGCCGGTGTTTATGCTGATTGCGTGCATCTGCGGCACGGATTGGGCGGCGGATTTTTATGTGATGCCGGTTCCTCGTGCTGCCGAAGTGGCTGTTACCTGCGCCGCGGTCATCGGCGGATGTTTGGGCTTTTTGTGGTTTAATGCCGCGCCGGCCAAAGTGTTTATGGGGGATACGGGCTCGCTGGCCTTGGGAGCTTATCTCGGCACGGTGGCCGTGATGCTAAAACATGAGATTTTGCTTGCGATTGTCGGGTTTGTTTTTGTGGCTGAAGCGTTGTCGGTGATGATACAGGTTTATTGGTTTCGGCATACCGGCGGACGGCGTTTTTTCAAAATGGCACCGCTGCATCATCATTTTGAACAATGCGGCTGGCCGGAAACGCGCGTGGTTATACGGTTTTGGATTGTCGGAATAATTTTGGCGGTCATCGGCTTGCTGGCCATTCGTGGCAGATAAAGGGGAGGTAAAGTGATTGCTTTTTCGCGCAACAGCCGCAGCATGCTGGCTAATTGGTGGTGGACGGTAGACAAATATTTACTGTTTTCCGTTTGCGCGATTATGATTATCGGTGCGTTTTTGAATTTTTCGGCCTCGCCGGCGGTGGCCAATCGCATTTCGGTCAGCAGTTTTCATTTTATCAAGCGGCAGTTTGTGTTTTTGCCGATGGCCGGGGCGGTGATGTTGCTGCTTTCCATGCAGGGGCTGAAGTTTATTCGGCGCACGGCGGTGGTCGGTTATATTGTGACGGTGGGGTTGATGGCAGCCACTTTGTTTTGGGGCAACGAGGTCAAAGGCGCCAGTCGGTGGATTGACATCGGACCGTTTTCGCTGCAGCCGTCCGAGTTTGTAAAACCGACGTTTATCGTGGTGGCGGCCTGGTTGTTTGAGGGACAAAAGCGATATACCGATTTTCCGGGCAATGCCTTGTCGGTCGGGTTATTTGCGTTTACGCTGTTTTTGTTGTTGCTGCAGCCCGATGTCGGAATGTCAATCGTGGTGACGTTGATTTGGGCATTTCAGTTCTTTTTGGCCGGATTGCCGCTGTGGATCGTGTTTGCCTTGGGCGGCGCAGGTGTGGCGGCTTTGGGCGGCGCTTATTTGATTTATCCGCATGTGCAGGCACGATTTCAGCAGTTTTTGGCTTCGGAAAACAATCTGAGCTATCAGGTCAAAAAAGCTATGGAAGCATTTGAAAACGGAGGTTTTTGGGGCGTCGGTCCGGGGGAGGGCGTGGTCAAAATGCATATTCCCGATGCTCATACGGATTTTATTTTTGCGGTGGCGGCGGAAGAATACGGAATGTTTTTGTGCTTGGTGATTGTGGCTTTGTATGCGGCGATAGTGGTGCGAACGTTGCTGATTTCATGCAAAGATCATAATCTATTTATTATTTTGGCGGCATCGGGCTTGGCCGCAAGTTTCGGGTTGCAGGGGATTGTCAATATGGCTTCGGCTCTGCATCTGATTCCCACCAAGGGTATGACGCTGCCGCTGATTTCTTATGGCGGTTCGTCGTTGCTGGCCGTTGCTTTAGGGTTGGGAATGCTGCTGGCCATTACGCGCAAAAATGTACATGCGGAGGAACGTGATGAAGGCTGAAAACACTAAACCTTTAATTATTTTGACGGCCGGCGGTACCGGCGGCCACGTCTATCCGGCTGAAGCTTTGGCGGAAGAAATGGAAAAACGCGGTTATCGTTTGATGTTGGTGACGGACAAGCGCGGTAAAGACAATTATAAGGGACGTTTGGGCCAGATGCCCAATCGCGCGGTTTGTTCCGGCGGGGTGATGGGAAAGTCCGTTTGGTATAAAGGATTAAGTCTGTTTAAAATCGGGTTCGGTGTGCTTCAGGCTATTGAGATTTTGATTCACGAAAAACCACAGTGCGTCGTCGGATTTGGCGGTTATGCCTCGTTTCCGGCCTGCATGGGAGCAATTTTGACCGGCGTGCCGCTGGTGATTCACGAGCAAAATTCGGTTATGAGTCGAACCAATCGGTTTTTGAGTAAATATGCAGCGCTCACGGCACAGAGTTTTCGACGGGTGAAATATGCCGTGTCCGAAGTTAAAAATGTGGTGTGCGGAATGCCGGTGCGGGCGGCAATCGTGGATGCGGCGACCAAGCCTTATCCTAAATTGGAAGATGGCGGAAAAATGCAAATTTTGGTCTTGGGCGGCAGTCAGGGAGCCAGAGTTTTTGCGCAGACCGTGCCGGAGGCGGTTAAGCTGTTGCCGGGTGAACTGCGGCAGCGACTGCGGATTTATCAGCAATGTCGTGCTGACGAAGAAGATGAAATTATGAGAGCGTATGTCGGCACGGGAGTGGAACTGACGGTGCGGCATTTCTTTGACAATATGGCGGAGCTTTATGCTAATTCGCATATTGTTATCTCGCGTTCCGGCGCTTCGTCGGTGTCGGAGATTGCGGTGGTCGGCGTTCCATCAATTTTGGTGCCGCTGCCGACGGCGGCCGATGACCACCAGACCACCAATGCCGCGGAGATAGCGGCGGCCGGTGCCGGTGTGGTGGTGGCGCAAAGAGATTTTGTGCCGGCTAAATTAGAGCAGATTTTGGAAGATTGGAGCAAGGATTATCCGCGTTTGCAAAAAATGTCCAAGGCTGCTCAAAATGCGGCTTTTCCTGATGCTGCCAAGCGTTTGGCCGACGCAGTGGAAGAACAAATAAAACAAGCTGAACAAAGGAGGTAAAATGCTCGGGTTTGGCAAAAAGAAAAACGCTTTGATGCGGTTGCTGCCGGATGTGCGGGGCAAATATCTGGCAGACGTGTTGATGGCAAGACATACTTGGTTTGCCGTGGGCGGTCCGGCCGAAGTGATGTATCTGCCCGCCGATGAAGACGATTTGAGTTGGTTTTTGAAAGCCAAGCCTTATAATCTGCCGGTTGCGGTGGTCGGCGGCGGGTCTAATTTGCTGGTGCGCGACGGCGGTATTCCGGGGGTGGTCATTAAGTTGGACAATCCGCATTTTAAACAGTGGCGGCTGGACGAAGGCGGGGAAATTACCTGCGGTGCCGGAATGCGCAATGCCGACCTTAAGAAAATTATGTTGGACAACAAGTTCGGCGGGTTGGAATTTTTGGTTTCCATTCCCGGGCATTTGGGCGGCGCCGTCAAAACAAACGCCGGATGTTTCGGCAAGGAGCTCAAAGATGTGTTGAAGCGCGCCACAATCATCAACGGCGAAGGCGAAGTGCGCGAAGTTCCGGCAGCCGATTTGTCGCTTTCATACCGAGCCAGCGTGTTTCCCGAAGACTGGATCGTGACGGCGTTGACGTTCAACATTGTGCCTCAGGCGCCGGAGGAAACTCTCAAAATCATTAATGAGCAAAAGGAATATCGTCTTAAAAGTCAACCGCACAATGTGCGCACCGCCGGTTCAACATTCAAAAATCCGGAAGGGCTGCGTGCATGGGAGCTCATCAAAAAATCCGGCTGCGCCGATTTGCGCGTCAATGGAGCTGCGGTTTCGGACAAACATTGCAATTTTTTGGTCAATACCGGAAACGCCACGGCGCATGATATTGAAACATTGGGCGAAATGATTATTCAAAAAGTTAAGGAGGAAACTTCCATAACGCTTGAATGGGAAATTAAACGCATGGGAATTCACAAATAACAATGGCAGGCGAGGCAAACAAAGATTCATCCGCCCAGTCGGCCGCCGACAACGGCGTTCTGCGGCCCAAAAAAGAGTGGCCGCGCCGTTTGGCCGGAACCGTTGCAGTGTTGGCGCTGATTTGGTTGTTGGCAGGGCTGATTTTGACGCTCAAGAACGATTGGGTCAATAAGCAACTTATCGAATGGCGCGATCAGTTTTATGATTGGTGCGGTGATCAGGGAATGGTGTTGCAGGATATCATCATCAGCGGCCGCGAACGTACGACCAAACAAGAAATTATGCAGGCGCTGGGTTTGGATCGCGGTGCCAATATGCTCAAAATAGACGTCTATCGGCTTAAAGAGCAGTTGGAAAGTCTGCCTTGGGTTAAAGAAGCATCGGTCAGACGCGGCTTCTTGCCGAATGTTTTGATGATTTCGGTGGAGGAGAAGCAAGTCAAGGCCATCTGGCAACTTAACGAAAAATTTTATCCGCTGGATGCCGAGGGCAAGGTAGTCGATGCCGATTTTCGCGTCAGCGAGCCTATTTTGCTGATTGTCGGCGCCGGCGCACCGGAAAATTTTGCGGCATTGTTTGCTGCTTTGAAAGAAGGCGGAGAAAATTATCTGCCGCGAATTAAGGTGGCCAATTTTATATCCGGCCGGCGGTGGAATCTTATTCTTGATGACATCCGCGGCGGGGTGACGGTCAAACTGCCAGAAGAAAATATCGGTGAGGCGTGGAAAAAATTGGTGAAATTGGATGAAACTAAAGGAATTTTTAAACGTAAATTAACCATCATCGATTTAAGATTACCTGATAAGATTGTGGTTAAACTGCGTCGCGAGGGCAAAGGAAAACCACCTAAACTTACGCCTGTTGTCGAACATAAACTTTAGGACAGATGTTATGGCCGTGCGCTCGTTTAATAAAACTATGACAATAGCCGCTTTGGATATCGGTTCGTCCAAGGTCTGCTGCGTGATTGCCAGAGTGTCGCGAGATGAGCGGATAAATGTCATCGGCTATGGCTACAATGCTTCCAAAGGCATCAAAAACGGCATTGTTTCGGATATTAATCAGGCCACGCTTTCGGTCGGCAATGCGGTTGATGCGGCGGAGCAAATGGCCAACGCCCATATTGATCGGGTGATTGTGAATATCTCCGGCGACAAGATTAAGAGCGTTATCAAAGATTCGACCATACAACTTAACAAAAACCGTCCGGTCAACGAAAGCGATTTGATTAAGGTGATTGACAAAGGAATTCACAAAATCAATGTCGAGGGCTGTGAACTGATACACTGTCTGCCGACCAACTATCGTTTGGATGGCGGCGAGGCAATTAAGGATCCTCGCAATATCTTTGGCGAAACACTGTCGGTCAACATCTTGCTTGGGCTGGTTCCGGACATTATGTATCGTAACGTGGTTTCGGTGATCGAAAACGCCAGGCTCGGCATCGAGGGTAAAACATTTTCACCTTATGCCTCGGGACTGGCTTGTTTGGTTGATGATGAACGCGAGCTGGGAGCAACCATTATTGACATGGGCGGCGGAACGACTTCGATCGCCAGTTTCAGGCACGGCTATCCGGTGTACTTTGCCTCGTTGCCGGTCGGCGGCAACAACGTAACCAATGATATTGCCTATGGGCTGACAACCTCGTTTTCGCACGCTGAACGGCTCAAAACATTGCATGGTTGCGCGTTTTTGAGCACGCAGGATCAGGAAGAAACAATCAATGTCTATCCGGTGGGCGAAGAAGACGACAGCAGTATCAAACAAATTCCGCGGGCCGAGCTTATTCGCATTATTACGCCGCGGATTGAAGAAACTTTTGAAATGGTCAATGCCAAATTGGCCGAGGCCGGTCTGAAAAACATATCGAGTCATCGAGTGGTGTTGACGGGCGGCGCCTCGCAGTTGGCCGGCGTGCAAGAGATTGCCGGTATGGTTTTGGACAAGCAGGTGCGGCTGGGACGACCGAAAAATATTTTGAATTTGCCCGATATTTTATATGGGCCGGCATTTTCAAGTTGTGTTGGCATGTTGTTGTTTGCTCATGTCGCGGCTGAAAAACGTCCCGGAAAAATTGTCAACAAACCGACATACGGCGGCGACGGCGCTTTTGCAAAAGTCGTTTCATGGTTCAAACAAAATTTTTAGTCGCCGTTTCAAAAAAATTATCAGCTTGGTAACCAAACCTTAAGGTATTGGATATTATCCTATATCCAAATGAAATTTTGGATTTGGGAGTAAGAATTACAATGGCCATCAAGTTAGCAGTTCCGGAAAAAAATGTGATGCAGCTTAAACCGCGCATTTCGGTTATCGGCGTCGGCGGAGGCGGCGGCAACGCGGTTAATAATATGATTTCCCAAAATTTGGAAGGCATTGACTTTATTGTGGCCAACACCGACGCGCAAGCGCTGGAGAATTCTAAGGCCAGCCGCAAAATCCAACTGGGAATGGAAACCACTCGCGGGCTTGGCGCCGGCGCCAGACCGGAAGTCGGACGCATGGCGGCCGAAGAAGCTAAAGCCGAAATTGAACGCGAACTTGAAGGCGCCAATATGGTGTTTATTACCGCCGGTATGGGCGGCGGCACCGGTTCCGGGGCGGCGCCGGTGGTGGCCAAAATTGCCAAAGACAAAGGAATCCTGACTGTCGGCGTGGTAACCAAGCCGTTCCAGTTTGAAGGCAAAAAACGTTACGAAACGGCTGAAAAAGCGTTGATTGATTTTACCAAGGAAGTTGACAGCATTATCGTGATTCCTAATCAGAATCTGTTTAGAATCGCCGACAAAAAAACAACGCTGGTCGACGCTTTTGTGATGGCCGACAATGTGTTGTATGCCGGCGTGCGCTCAATTACCGATTTGATGATGATGCCGGGACTGATTAATTTGGACTTCGCCGACATTAAGTCGATTATGGAAGACAAAGGCAAGGCCATTATGGGTACCGGTGAGGCCGAGGGCGAAGATCGTGCGGTCAAAGCGGCCGAACAAGCGCTTGCCAATCCGCTGCTTGACGATTGCTCCATGCACGGCGCTAAAGGGGTGCTGATTAACATCACCGGTGGTTCGGACATCACCTTGTTTGAGGTCGACGAAGCGGCCAGCCGCATCAAAGAAGAAGTCGATGACGATGCCAATATTATTTTTGGCTCCAGCTTTGATGACAGTTTGGACGGCAAAATCAGAGTTTCTATCGTGGCAACGGGCATTGAAGGCGAGGGCATAAAACGCGCGCCGCAGCCGACGGTCGGCGCTCGTCCGGCCGCTGTTGCCGTGCCGACGGAAGATTCTGCCGACGGATTGAAGGTTGCGGCTCCGGCGGCCGCTGAGGTGTCGGAAACGGCAAATCCGCAACCTGACGAAGTCGAAGAGATTATTGAGACGGCGACGGTTACCTCGTTTAATGAGGCAGAGGCCGGTGAAAACGCGTCTATTGTTCTTAATAACGAAAAACCGGCAGTCAAGTTTGACGATTTTGATTCGCTGGATAAGTCGAGCGTTTTGGAAGACATGCCGAACGCAACCTCGTTGTTTAAGGCCATTATTAACAAAGCTGACGACATGAGCGAAGATTCTCAGGTGGAGAATGCTTTGTCTTCAAATTCAGATGTTTTTAGAGCTAAGGTTTCTCTGAAAGCGGTTGAGGAGGAACCGGAATTATTTCCTGAACATAATCCGGCTGTGGTTCTGCCCAAAAAGCAGGAAGAAACAGAGGAACTTATTGTAAATGCCGACGAAGAAGAACATATTCCGACTTTTATTGAGCGGGTTACCGGTTTTTCTATCGCTAAGAGGAATCGCAAGAAAAAAGAAACCGAGCGGGCGCAAGAGCCTGTGTCGCCGTCATTTTCCGACAGCGGATACGGCACCGAAGACCGCTTGAATCTTGAGATACCGTCTTTTCTGCGCAGAAGGTAATTTTTAGGTTCAGAAAAACCGGCTCGTAAGAGCCGGTTTTGTTGTTAAACCAAAAATTAAGCATTTTGTCGATATAGTGTGATGTATGAAATATTTCTTGCGGAAAGAGGTATTTTGTGATAAAATAAA
>CANPYJ010000006.1 GCA_947588275.1 uncultured Alphaproteobacteria bacterium
CTTGTTATAAACCTCATTCCTTTGCGACAAACAAGACGTCGTCTCAAAAAAAAATTTCACCTGAAAAAATAATCTTTTCCAAAAAAGTTATTGACAAACCGTTTGGGACGGATTATCAAGAACTAGAATTTATGGCGGGGTAGCTCAGTCGGTAGAGCGGAGGAATCATAATCCTTGTGTCGTGGGTTCGAATCCCTCCCTCGCTACCATAAAAAAAACACCTGAAAAGGTGTTTTTTTTATGGTCTATCTTAAATTTCTCCATTTAACAAATATATTCTTCTGCGGTACATCTTTAATATTAAGGAGATTTAGACATGAAAAAACTTTCGCTTGCCGCGCTGCTGACGGCTTCGGTTATTGCCGTTTCGTCTGTAGCTGACGCCCAAAACAACAATTCGGCCAACAATATGACCAATCCCTCGACCGTTTCTCAGGCGCAAAACATGGCTGACGACACATTTGTCGTTTTGCAGGGCATGATCACCTCCAAAACCGGCGATGAAATGTATATTTTTACGGACAACACCGGCACCATTGCCGTCGAAATTGACGATGACGATATGGCCGGCCTTAATCTGACCCCTCAGGATGTGGTCATTATTCAAGGCGAAATTGACAAGAACGGCAATGTTGTCGAAGTCGATGTCGATGAAATTGTCATGGCCAATCAGCCGCAGCAATAATGCTTTGCTTCACGGCCGCTGCCAATGGCAGCGGCTTTTTTTGTTTACAGGAAAAAATTCATGACTTTTGAACAGCTCATCCTCAAACGCCGCTCCGTTTATCATCTTTCCGCTGACATTAACTTGTCTGTGCCGCAGCTGGAAGACTTGTTAAAACAGGCTCTTCTGCATTGTCCGACGGCTTTTAACTCGCAGTCCGGCCGCTTGGCTTTGTTACTGGGAAGCGCGCATCAAACCCTGTGGAAGATTACCCTCGCTGCTCTTCGTCCGCTGGTACCGCCCGAAAAATTTGCCGCCACGCAGGCCAAAATTCAGGATTTCGCCGCCGGTGCCGGAACCGTGCTTTTTTTTATTGACGATAACGTTACCGCTGATTTTCAAAAAAGATTTCCGCTGTACCGCGACCACTTTTCAATCTGGGCAGAACAAGCCCAAGGCATGCTGCAATATATAGTTTGGACCTTGCTGGCCGAGCACCGGATCGGCGCGTCCCTGCAACATTACAATCCTTTGATTGACGCAAAAGTCAACCGTCTTTTTCATCTGCCGTCAAATTGGCGCTTAAGCGCACAGATGCCTTTTGGAAAAATTGCCGCGCCGGCTGAACCCAAAACCTTTTTACCGATTGAAAACCGCCTAAAAATTTTTGCCTCCGACAAATGATTTTAACCTAAAATTAAAACATCCGCCCCTATACTTTAATGTAAAAGTCAATCTATCGGGGTACTCAAAATGGAAAAATCTACTTTCATCGGCTTTATCGGCGGTATTGCGGCGGTCGGCGTTGGCATGGCGCTCAAAGGCGCCGATCCTCATGCGCTGATTAATCCGGCAGCGTTTTTAATCATCTTTGCCGGCACGGCGGCCGCAATTTTCAACGCTTTTCCGATGTCCGAAATCAAAAAATTTCCGCGCCTCATTAAAATTATATTTTTCGGCCGACAATTTCCCAAAAAGCAGGAAATTCTGGAACTGTTTGTCGCCGTTGCCAAAGCGGCGAAATCAGAGGGCGTTATGGCGATTGAAAAACGCGCCAACGAAGTCGAAGATCCTTTCATCCGCGCCACACTGACAATGGTCGCCGACGGATTTAATGGAGAACTCATCAACAATGTCGTCGATGCGGAAATCAAACAGATGGAAAAACGTCACGCTTCCGGTGCTCTTATTTTTGCCCAATGCGGCATGTATGCACCGACGCTGGGCGTTTTGGGCGCGGTTATCGGACTTATCGCAGCTTTGGGCAACTTGAGCGATATTGATCAGCTCGGCCATTCCATTGCCGCGGCGTTTGTGGCCACCCTGCTCGGTATTTTTACCGGATACGTTTGCTGGCATCCGTTTGCCAACAAGCTCAAACAGATTAATCTGCAAGAAGTCGAAATCCGCCGCATGGTGCTTGAAGGTGCACTGGCCTTACAGGAAGGCGCCTCGTCCATTGTCATGGAATCCCGCCTGCAGGCGTTTATCCCGCTATCAGAACGCAAATCTCTGCGCGGCAAGGAATAAAAATATCTGAACGGAGCATCTGACTATGGCCAATATGATTAAGAAAAAGCCCGAAGAACCGCCACACGAAGACCACCCTGACGAAACATGGCTGATTCCTTACTCAGACTTGTTGACCCTGCTGTTGGCGTTGTTCATCGTGTTGTTTGCCTCGTCCAACCTTGACAAAGACAAAGCCGCACAAATTCAATATGCTCTGGCCGCCGCGTTCAGCAACTCGTCCAGCGACCCGCTCAGCGGAACGGTTATGAGCTTTTTGAACGATGCTCAGGATATGAATTTGGAAGAAGACGGCGTCATTATATCATCCGACGCTCAAGGCGCAAATTTGGAAATGACGACAATCAACTTGTTTGATCCCGGTAGCGTC
Organism: uncultured Alphaproteobacteria bacterium; assembly: GCA_947588275.1. Taxonomy (GTDB): domain Bacteria; phylum Pseudomonadota; class Alphaproteobacteria; order RF32; family CAG-239; genus CAZU01. The sequence continues at coordinate 2,565 of CANPYJ010000006.1, forward strand.
ACCATCAAAGAAGAAGCCCTTCCGGTCATCAAAAAAATATCGCGCTTGCTCGATTCCAGCAAATACCGTCGTTTTCGGATTTCGGTTGAAGGACATACCGATGACACCAATGAATCGCAGGTTGCCGAACTGCCTTCCAACTGGGAACTCTCGGCCGCGCGCGCCGGAGCCGTCGTTCGCACCATGATTTCCAACGGCATGGAAAACAGCCGTTTCAAAGCGGTGGGATTAGCCGAAATTTCGCCGGCCTATCCCAATCTTAATCCTTATGGCGAACCCATCCCCGAAAACCGGATTAAAAACCGTCGGGTTATTGTCCGTATCGAATTTTAAGTTTATTTTCCGAATTTTTTGTTTGGTATGCCGTGTGAACCGACATACCAAACAGTTTAATTTAAAAGAGCCGTTTTGCGCCTATATAACTTACAAAAACCAACGCAACATTGACATGAGGCTTTAATGAAAAATAATTCGCGTGCAATTTTTGCCGGCGGGTGTTTTTGGGATTTGGAAAAACATTTTGAACATCTGGACGGCGTTATATCCACTCGCTGCGGTTACACCGGCGGCATTGTTCCCAATCCGACGCATATGGAAATTTCGGCCGGTCGCACGGGGCATGTTCATGCAGTGGAAATCATTTTCAATCCGGCCATCATCACTTTTGACCGTTTGCTGGACATTTTTTTTGCGGTCCACAATCCTACCGTCCGTCAATCGACAACGCCGCAGTTTCGTTCTGCCATTTTTTATACTGACGACAACCAGCGCCGACAAGCTGCAGAGAAAATCCGCTCGCTGGCGGCCGCCGAACGTTACGGCGCGCCCATTCTTACCGAAATCAACATGGCCGGCGTCTTTTATCCGGCGGCCGAATATCATCAGCATTATTGGCAAAAACATCAACATCAAGATATAAATGCCCTTCGCCCTTTACCATAATTTTACTTTTTAGCCGAATAATGATGACGGAAAGTTTTTTTAAGGAGACGCTATGAACTCTGCCGTCTGTTTGCACAATGCAACCGTATTGACCGGCTTGTCGACCATGGAAGATTGTGCGGTTTACGTTAAGAATGGCAAAATTGCCGAAATCTACAGCGAACAAAGATTTAAGAACAGGACTTTTTCTTCAAAGGTCAAAATCATAGATGTCGGCAAAGCCTATGTGTTACCTGGGCTGATTGATACTCACATTCACGGCATCGGCGGTTTTTGCACCGACGATGCCTCGCAAAAGTCAATTCTCAAAATGTCGGAAATGCTGGCTCAATTCGGTATCACTTCGTTCATTCCGACAATCAGCGCCACCCCTGAGCCTGAAATCTACGACAAAATAAAAGCCGTCCTGCATGCCATGGGCAAAGAACATGGCGCACGGATTTTAGGCATTCATCTTGAAGGGCCGTTTTTATCTCCGGAACGCGTCGGCGCTCAGGATGTTGCCGGAATTTCGCCGGTTGATTTGGCTTATATGAAACGCTTGTACAAAGCCTGCAAAGGACATTTGATAAACATGACTGTCGCGCCCGAGCTCAAAAACATGCGCGAAGTCGCCCTCTATGCCAACGAAAAAGGCATTGTTTTGCAGGCCGGCCACACCAACGCCACCTATGCGCAAATGGTGGAAGGAATGCAAGCCAACATTATGCACTCCACGCATATTTTCAATGCCATGCGTCCGCTGCATCATCGCGAACCGGGAACAGTCGGCGCCATCTTGACGCATCCGGAAATTTCTTGCGAAATTATCGGCGACGGCGTGCATGTCAATCCCAACCTGATTCACCTTTTGCTCAAGAGCAAGCCTTTAAGCCAGTTGGTGCTCATCAGCGACAGCCTGAAATATGCCCAAACGGCCATTCCCGATGACATAGACTTATATTTTGACCAATGTTTCAAACGCAAATCCGACGACACCATCTGCGGCTCCGGCATCACCACGCTTGACGGTTTTCGCAACCTTGTTTCTTATGGCATTCCGCCCGAAAAAGTAATCCGCATGGCCGCCGCCAATCCGGCGCGCATTATGAACCAGACCGACGTCGGGCTGCTGTTGCCGGGCAAAAGAGCCGACATTATTGTCCTCGACAAAGATCTAAACTTAATCCATACGTTAATCGGCGGCAAATTTATTAAGGAGAACTGACCATGCGCCTCATCATTAATAATACATATCAGGAAATATCCGTTTGGGCAGCAAACTATGTGGCTTACCGCATCAAAAACTTTCGCCCGTCAGCTCAAAAACCCTTTGTCTTGGGACTGTGCACCGGTTCAACGCCTCTCGGCATGTATGCCGAACTGATCAAAATCTATAAGGCCGGCAAAATTTCGTTTGAAAATGTGGTTACCTTTAATATGGACGAATACCTCGGATTGGGTCCCAATGACGAACAAAGCTATCATTATTTCATGCACGAAAACTTCTTCCGTCATGTCAACATTCCGCAAGCCAACATTCATCTTTTGAACGGCCTCACCAAAGATTATACTAAAGAATGTCAGCATTACGAAGACCTGATAAAGTCTTACGGCACAATTCACTTGTTTGTCGGCGGAGTTGGCTCGGATGGGCATATCGCATTTAATGAACCGGGGTCGTCTCTGACTTCAAGAACTCGTGTCAAAACCCTCACCGCCGAAACTATTGCCGCAAACTCTCGTTTCTTTGGCGGAAATAAAAGCAAAGTTCCCAACAGTGTGCTGACTGTCGGTATCGGCACCATCATGGACGCCGAAGAAGTAATGCTTCTTGTTTCCGGCGACAAAAAAGCGCGCGCTTTGCACCATGCGGTTGAAGGCAGCATCAATCACATGTGGCCGGTGAGCATTTTGCAAATGCACCCGCACGGTATTATTGTCTGCGACGAACCGGCCACCAACGAACTTAAAGCCGACACCGTGCGTTACTTCAAAGAAATTGAACAACAGCGTATGCCAAAAATCAAATAACTTTTGACATTACAAAAGTTTAGAACTAAACTAGCGTCATAAATCTTCTAAAGGAGAAAACGGAATGATTAATATGATTGGCGATTCATACAAAATGTTTTTGCGCAACAGTCGTTGGATTGTGCTGTATTCTCTGCCGATACTGATATTGTCTTCTCTGTATGTCTATTTTCAGAGCAAACTGTCTTTGACGACCGGCATTGTCTACGTATCTTACTTCGTTATGCTGCTGTTGCCCTTAGTCAGTGCGGCGACTGACGTCAGCATTTACCGCCGGCTGTTTCACTTCAGTCAGATCAATCCGTTAAGCAGCCTGCGCGCTTTTGTTCTCTATCTGGTGGTGCAAATTGTCATTGGCCTGATTGGCACTCTACCGATATTTTTGTTCCAGTATTTGTTCGCGTTTATGGGCTTTTCTGCGCTCTTAAGCATCGTTGCGGCAATAATCATCAATATTTTCCTCGGCTTTTGGCTGATGGCACGTTTCAATATCTTGCTACCGCTGATAATTCAGAACAAAGTTCCTTCCCTGCCCGATTTTATGGCTTACACCAAACGGCCTTACATTCATTGGCTGGAAGTTGCGGCTTTGGTTTACATGCCTTATACGATTTTATATTATCTCACATTCTTCTGCCCGTATACAAACAATATTCTGACGACTTTGTTTATGTTTGTATTCATCTGCTTCAACGTGGCATTTGTCAATGCCAACCGGATGATGCGGCCGATAGTCGTTTCCGCGGTCAAAACCCAACCTGAATCGTCTGTTGTTGTCAAAGTGCCCAAGGCAGAACCGCGCAAGGCTCCGCTCAAGAAGAAAGCGCCCAAAGCAAAAGCTCCGACGGCGCCTCACAAACCGACGGTTTCTAAACCTGCGCCTAAAAAAGCGTCCGGCAAAAAGAAACCGGCGCCCAAACTAAAGCCGATTACAGCCTAAAAAAATCCCCTGCCGACACGACCGGCAGGGGATTTTTTTTACTCTTTGCGCAGCTCACCGCCACACTTTTTGCCGACATCAACGATGACTTTGTTCATCAGCGTTTCAATATCGGTATCGCTGAAAGTGTTTTCGACCGGCTGCAAAGTTAGGCTCAGTGCCAACGATTTTTTGCCCGCAGGGAGGTTTTCTCCCTCATAGACATCAAATACCCGCACTTCAGAAATATGTGTTCTGTCGGCATTTTTGGCGGCCGCAATCACGTCAGCGGCGCTCACCTGCCTATCAAGCACAAAGGCCAAATCTTTGTCGACCGGCTGAAAAGCCGACAACTCCAATTTTTTACGCGCCTTGTCTTTAGAACCGCGCGGCAACGGAATATTGTCCAACATAACTTCAAATCCGACCACTCGCTGTTTAATGCCGAACTTCTTCAAAACCTGCGGATGCAGTTCACCAAAATAGGCCAATACGTTCCGCCCCAGCCGCAAAGCGCCGCTGCGTCCCGGATGATAATAAACCGGTGCATCACACGTTGTCTGCGCGCTGTCAAACGGTCCGTCGGCAGCTGCAATCGCGGCCAAAGCGTCGGCCTTGGCATCAAACACGTCATAACTGCGGTCTTCTCCGCTCCAATGCTTTTTGGCTGTCTGGCCGCTGCGTATGCCGCCGGCAACCAAATTCTGTTCTCCCGGCTTACGGCCATAAAACGCCGGACCTACCTCAAACAGACACACGTTCGGATAACCTCGGGAAATGTTGTTCTTGAGACCGATAAGCAAATTAGGCAACAGCGACGGACGCATAACATCCAATTCCGAAGTAATCGGGTTGCACAACGCCACCTTTTCCCGTCCGGCGGCGAAAGCCTCAATCAATTTAGAGTCCGTAAAGCTCCATGTCACCGTCTCCAACATGCCGCGAGCCGCCAATTCATGACGCACCGTAACCGCGCGGCGCTGCGCCGGCGTCAACACCGTCTTTGGAAATTGCGAAGTCGGCAGAGTTTCGGCCGGAATAGCGTCCAGACCGATCATCCGCACCACTTCTTCCACCAAGTCGTGTTCGCCTTCAATATCCCCGCGCCAAGTCGGCGAAACCGCTTTCAGACGATGTCCTTCGTCGCTGACTTCAAACCCCAGCTTGGTCAAAATCTCGACAATCTTTTCCTTGCTGACTTCTATGCCGGCAAAGCTTTTCATTCTTTCCGGTCGCAAATAAGCCGCTCGCGGCGCGCATTTTTCTTCGCCGGCGATTACCGGTTCTGAAGCTTCGCCGCCGCAAATTTCCAAAATCAGTTGCGTGGCATAGTCCGCCCCCGAAATGTTCGACATCGGATCGACCCAGCGTTCATAACGATAGCGGGAATCCGAATCAATCTGAAACTTGCGGCCGGTACGAGCGATACACTCGGGCGCAAACAACGCGCACTCCAAAAAGACGTTTTTGGTTTCGGCCGAACAACCTTTTTCGACGCCGCCCATAATTCCGCCGAGACATTGAATCCCTGCTCCATCACAAATGCCGAGAGAACGGCTGTCCAAGGCATATTCTTTGCCTTCCAGCGACACGAATTTTTCACCCTCGTGCGCCATGCGCACGCAAATGTCACCGTTCAGTTTGTCCGCGTCAAAAACATGCAGCGGCCGCGCCAAATCATAGTTGATATAGTTTGTCACGTCGACCAGCGGCGAAATCGAACGCAGTCCGATTGCCGTCAGCCGGTCTTTCATCCATTTGGGCGTTTCAGCTTTGTTGTTGACATTGCGGATATATCGTCCGACATAAGTCGGGCAGGCGTCAAAATCTTCAATCGTTACGTTAATAGGGCTCTTGAACGTGCCGTTGTTCTTGACAGTTTTCAGCGGTTTGAGTGTTCCCAAACCGGCCGCCGCCAAGTCACGCGCCACACCGCGCACCCCCAAACATTCGGCACGGTTCGGCGTAATTGATATTTCAATCACCGGATCCACATTCAGTACTTGTGCCGCGGCCAGTCCTGCCGGCGTCGCATCGGCAAGCCGAATGATGCCGGTATGATCTTCGCCGACGCCGAGCTCCCGCTCCGAGCACATCATGCCGAAACTTTCCACCCCGCGGATTTTGCCGACTTGTATCTTCTCACCGAAAGCCGGAATCAACGTACCGACCGGCGCCAAAACGCCCACCATTCCAAGCGCGACATTCGGCGCACCGCACACAATTTGCAGCGTCTGTTTGCCATCGTTGACTTTCAACACATGCAAATGATCCGAATCCGGATGGTTTTGCAAATCTTCAACTTTTGCCGTAACAAAACCTTCCAAGCTTTTGGCCGGATTGTAAACTTCTTCGACCTCAAGCCCGATTTTGGTCAGCGTCTCGGCAATCTCGTCAACCGTGGCCGTGGTATCCAAATGTTCCTTGAGCCAAGATAAAGTAAATTTCATCGCGCCGCTCCTCCGTTGTTGCTCAGGCCGCCGGTCATTGAAGACGTGTCAAGCGGCACGAAGCCATAGTGTTTCAACCAACGAACATCCGATTCGAAAAATGTCCGCAAATCAGGAATACCGTATTTCAGCATTGCCAACCGATCCATTCCCATTCCGAAAGCAAATCCCTGATATTCGTCAGGATCGATGCCTCCGGCGCGCAAAACGTTCGGATGCACCATACCGCAGCCCAAAATCTCCAGCCAATCGTTGCCGGCACCGATTTTCAGCTCGGTTTTGGTCTTTTTGCAGCCGATATCCATTTCGGCCGATGGTTCGGTAAACGGGAAATACGACGGCCGATAGCGTACCGGCAATTCATCCAGCTCAAAAAAAGCCTTCACAAAATCGTAAAGACAGCCTTTAAGATGCGCCATCGTAATGTTCTTGTCAATCACCAGCCCCTCAACCTGATGAAACATCGGCGTATGTGTGGCATCGTAATCCGAACGATATGTCCGCCCCGGAGCAATTATTCTGATTGGCGGCCGCTTGGTCTCCATCGTGCGGATTTGCACCGCCGAAGTCTGGGTGCGCACCACATAGCTGTCGTCAAAATTGTCGCTTTCCGGATTGGGAATATAGAAAGTATCTTGCATTTGCCGCGCCGGATGATTGGCCGGCGTGTTCAAGGCGTTAAAATTGTGAAACTGGTCCTCGATGTCCGGTCCTTCGGCAACCTCAAAACCCATTTCGCCGAAGATAGCCGCCACTTCTTCATAAATTTTTGACACCGGATGAATCCGCCCTTGATTTTCCGGTCGCACCGGCAAAGTCACATCAACCTTTTCGGAAACCAGTTTGGCGTTCAGTTCGGCCTCGGCCAATGCGGCGCGTCGAGCATCCAACGCCGCTTCAATTTCGGTCTTGAGAACATTAAGCCCTTTGCCGGCTTCTTTTTTTTCTTCCGGCGTAAGCGCGGCCAAACCTTTCATCAATTCGGTCACACTGCCTTTTTTGCCGAGCGTCGCCACTCTGATTTCCTCCAAAGCCTTCAAATCGGCCGCAGCCGCCACGGCCGCCAGCGTTTGGCTTTTGAGAGTTTCAATATTTTCCATTGTTATCCCCATTTTGCGGATTTAAAATACAAAGAACCTGCCCTGATTGCTCAAGCAGGCTCTTTTCTTGTTGTTAGGCACAAATTTTATTTGCTTAAAGAGGCCTTAACCTGATCAACCAGTTTGGCAAAAGTTTCGGGCTCTTTAACAGCGATATCAGCCAAGATTTTACGATCAAGCTCGATACCGGTTTTGGCGAGCCCGTTCATAAATCGGGAATAGGTCAGATTGTGCAGGCGGGCAGCCGCATTAATGCGCTGAATCCACAAAGCACGGAAACTTCTCTTCTTGGCTCTGCGGTCGCGATAAGCATATTGCAAAGCCTTTTCGACTTTCTCAACCGCAACTCTGAATACGTTTTTATTGCGCCCTCTGTAGCCTTTGGCCATCGAAAGCACTTTTTTGTGACGGGCATGAGCCGTCAAACCTCTTTTAATCCGAGACATCTCAACTCTCCCTTACAAATACGGTAAAAACTTTTTGACCAGCTTAACGTCGACATCAGCCAGCAACAGCGAGCCGCGCGCCTGTCTTTTCATTTTTGTAGACTTATTGAAGAGCAAATGTCTTTTAAAGGCAAAATTTCTTTTCAATTTGCCACTGCCGGTAACGCTAAAGCGCTTTTTGGCAGAACTTTTGGTTTTAAGTTTAGGCATTTTAATCCCTTTCAAAAATAAAGTTTGTTTGGATTACCAACGAGTCGGCAGGTATGCCAATTAACCCGCGCCACTCGGTTCAGCGGCGTTTATACACTCATTTTTTGCCGAATGCAAGCATTTTCTTCGTTATTTTTATTCCCCTGCGGATTATGGCCAAACCCATCGGCCGCAAGCCAAGCTGAAGAATTGGCTGCGCCGATCAGCAAAAACGCTCCGTCCGAGGATTTGTTGCCTGATTCACCGCCGCACTCTTAATATTTTAAATTACGCCTTGACGAATAGACAAAATTATGCTAATTTGGTGACAATATTATATTATTAAAAAATTAAATGTCCTATGAGAACAATCAAAAATCTTTTTCGTCTGCGCAAATTGACTATTGTCCAGCTGGAAATTCTGAAAGAAAAAATTTACAAATTCTGGCTGTTCTGCAACCTAATAGCATTGATCGGATTTATCATCGGGATATTCAAAACAAATCCCTATGTAATTGCCGGCGCTGTTTTGTTTACATTGCTTTCGCTGCTGTGTTGGTATAAAATCAACGTCTGTGCCAAGCATATCCGCGACAAATGGAAACAATGGCGCTTTTGATTCTCAATCAAAAAACGGCCGAGCTTCAAAGCTCCGCCGTTTTTTTTACCTAATAAAAATTTCTTTGCCCTTTTGCCGTCAGCATCGGCTCCGGTTCCGCCCCATCGGCAAGCCGGCCGTCACGCAGGCGCACCACTCTGTCCATCCGTTGTGCCAGCTCAAAGTTGTGAGTGGCCACCAGAGCTGACAATTTGGTATCCCTGACAATTGTTATCAGCTCACCAAATACCGTTTCGGCCGTTCGGGGATCAAGGTTTCCGGTCGGCTCGTCAGCCAGCAGAAGTTTAGGCGTATTGGCCAGCGCCCGCGCAATAGCCACTCTTTGCTGCTCGCCGCCCGAAAGCTCCGCCGGCCGATGGTTCAGCCGTCGCCCGAGCCCCAGCCGCCGCAACAATTTTTCGGCCTTTTGGCGGGCGTCGGAAACTTTGTAACCGGCAATCAGCAACGGCATCATCACATTTTCCGCCGCGTCGAAATCCGGCAGCAGATTGTGATATTGATAAACAAAACCCAAATAATCGCGCCGCAAAACCGTGCGTGCCGCATCATTCAGCTTGGAACACTTAAGCCCGTCCAGATAAACTTCGCCTTTGCTGGGCTGTTCCAAAAGTCCGGCAATTTGCAAGAGCGTCGATTTTCCGGCCCCCGAAGGCCCGATAAGCGCCACCAGCTCGCCTTTGGCGATTTCCAGTTCCACGCCGCGCAGCACATCAAGCGTTTGCCCGCCTTGCTTAAACGAGCGATGCAGATTTTTCAGCTCTAAAGTCGGAGTCAGTTTATTCATAACGCAGCGCCTCCACCGGATCCATTTTGGCCGCCCGATATGCCGGATACAGCGTGGCCAAAAACGACAACAGCAGCGAAATCACGACCACCGTTGTTACTTCGGCAACGTCGACCTTGGCCGGCAGCTTGGAAAGAAAATAAATTTCGGCCGAAAACAAATCACGCCCGACCAAAGCTTCCAATCCGCGACGGATAGCCTCAATGTTGCGGCAGAACAGAAGCCCCAGCGCCAGCCCGATGGCAGTTCCGACCACACCAATAAACGCGCCGTCCATAAAGAATATGCGCATAATCATTCCCTTGCCGGCCCCCATTGTGCGCAAAACCGCGATATCTCGCCCCTTGTCTTTCACCAGCATAATCAAACCGGTAATAATGTTGAACGCCGCCACCAAAATGATGAGCGTCAAGATAATGAACATCACGTTGCGCTCGACGTCGATTGCGTTAAAAAACGCCGCATTGGTTTGTTTCCAGTCATAAACATAGGCGCCGCTGCCGCTGACGCTGCGCTCAATACTGCGCCGCGCCGGCATAAGCGTTTTTTCATCGTCCAGCGTCACGTCAATTTGCGTCACTGCACCGGCGACACCGAAATAAGTCTGCGCTGTTTCAAGCGGCATAAAAATGAAATTGGCGTCATATTCATACATTCCGGCTTCAAACGTACCGATGACCTGATACGACTTCATCCGCGGAACGGTACCAAAAGCGGTAACTTTGCCATTCGGTGAAATCAGCGTGATTTTGTCGCCCGGCACCAAGCCCATTTTGGTGGCCAGCCTAATTCCCAGCACCACATTGTCACCCGCAAAATCGCGCATGTCCACATTTTTAAAAGCCTCGCGCAAAACTGTCTTTCGCTCAATATCTTCAGCCCTCAAACCGCGCACCATTGCCCCTTCGGCGGCTTTGCCGGCGGTCACCAAAAGCTGTCCCTCAATCATCGGGATAACCAGTTTCACATGCTCCAATTCACCCAGTTCGCGCACCGCTTCGCGATAATTATTAAACGGATACCCCGCCGGCGCCATTATGCCGATATGACCGTTAATGCCCAAAATGCGCCCCAACAGCTCCTGCCTAAAACCGTTCATCACCGACATCACGATAATCAGCGTAGCCACGCCAAGCGCAATTCCCGTAAAAGCGAACCCGCTGATTACCGAAATAAAGCCTTCCTTGCGCTTGGCGCGCAGATAGCGGCCGGCCACCATACGTTCAAACTTCGAAAAAATCATTTGTTATCTCCGTTTATATCAAAGTTATAGTGGTTTTTGCCAAGGTTTACAACCCGCGAACCCTTTTTATACACAAATGCCGCCTGCCTTTTCAGACGGGCGGCATTGCGGACGAACCGCGGACTAAGCCGTCTTCTTGGAAGTAATCAAGCCCTCGGAAATCTGCAGATTGGTATTAATCATGCTGTCAATTATCGTGTCGTTGACATTATTGACATTGCGGCCGACTTCCAGAGTCTTGGCCGAAACATAATCCGCCAGCTTAATCAGATTTTGTTTGGTTTCGGCGGGAAGCTTGTTGTTTTTGCCTTTGGCCAAAGTTTTGATATATACCCACAACTTCAGGTTATTGTCCAATGCGCTGACCAGTTCGGAGGCATTGTTATTGACCCGGGCGGTCGAAATATCAACCGCGCATTTCAGAAGCGAAAACGCCTCTTCTTTGGCCAGAGAATTCTGAACCACCGTCATCAGCCCTTCCGAAAGCTGCAAATTGATGTTGGCCAGACAATCAAAGTCCGCCTTGCTCATTGAAACACCCTTGGAAAGCGTCAGTCGCTCGACAAATTTCGAAAGTTTGAACAAATTGTCTTTAATCGGCTGCGGCAGAAGATTTTTGGAGTTCTTCAATGAACTTTCAATACTGACCCAAAGTTTTAAATTCTCATCCAACGTCAGCAGTTTCAGTTTGTCGTTGCTGCTGTTGGCCGCTTTGGACAAAGCCTGAGAATAACCCATCATAATCTGAGCCTGATCTTCGGCTTCCTTAATTTGTTTATGTGTCGTATTCATTTGTGCATCCTTCTCAAATCGATTAGAAATTGTTTCGCTTATTACTGTCGCTTTTCCTTGGAGTCTGCTCCGACGATTGGGGAAAAGCCGGAGCAGACTTTGGGGAAAAACCGTCTCCTTCTGGAGCCGGAAATTTAAGAAAAAATTGGGGAGTTTTTTCTTAAACCATACCACATAATAATAAGGGAACTTATCATCAGAACGGCGATACGATATCCAATATCTGCCGTCCGTAGCGCGGCTGTTGAACGTCGGTAATCACGCCCTGCCCGCCGTAAGAAACTCTGAGCTCGGCAATTTTGCTGGATTCGATGGTATTGTCCGAGGTAATGTCAGCACGCCGAATAATGCCGCGCACCGTCAGTTTGCGCAGTTCATAGCTCACTCGGATTTCCTGCGTGCCTTCAATCACCAAATTGCCGTTGGGCAAAACCTGCGTCACCACCGCTGCCATGGTCATGTCGATTTTTTCTTTGCGGTCGATTTTGCCGTCGCCCGAAATTTCACGATTGGAGTTGACGTCGACCAAACTGTCTTTGTCAGCGGCGCCGGGCAAAATTTTATGCAAATAACTTTCATACCCGAAAAACGTGCCGATACCGACGGAATCTTTATTGTCATCGCGGTTTTGCTCCATTTCGTTTTCCATCAGGGCATTGTCTTTGGCCGAAACCTTAACCGTGATAATATCGCCGACCTTAGACGCCCGCTGATCCTTAAAGAATCCCTTTGACCCCGGCTTCCAAAGCGAGTTGGGGGCGGCCTGTGCCTCAAGCGACTGCGGCATCGGCAGCGAAACCGGCTCATAACTTGGAGTTTGCACCGGATTAACAATCGGCGTCAACGGCGGTTCTTGTCCCACCTGCTGCAACCGCGACCACATTCCGCAGCCCGACAGCGAAGTCGCCACCAGCAGCGCCGCCGCTCCTCTTTTCAAGTTTTGATTTGCATAAAACATCGTAATAGTTCCCCTGCTATTATTGTTCGGCGTTTATTTCCACAGTTTCGGCATCAACCACCACGGCAGAAAATTTCTTGCCGCTTTTGGTATTTTCCAATTCGATTGACTGACCTTTGACCCCATCTTCAAGCGCGACTGCCTGCGCCGTAATTTGCAGCCCCTTGGCGCGATAAACCGAGGTAACGATTGTACCTTTTTTAATCAGTAGTTTCGGCCCGACATCGCGTTCCGCCACCAGCCGCCCGGCCTTGAGCGTCTTTTTGGCTTCCTGCCCGATAAGGCGCTCGGCCTCAGTGACATGAAGTTCTTTAATCCGATTGCCGCGCATCATAATCTTCTTCAGCTGTTCGCTCCGAATAACCGTGCCTTTGGCGATATCTTCCGTCGGCACCCAAACTTCTTCCTGCACATAATATTTGCCAAACAGCGAAGTCTTTCCCTGCGACGTGCCATCGGCAAAAATTTCCGCCTCAGCTGAAAACCGCCCTTGATCTTCCCAAACCTTGAGGTGAGAAATCAATATTTTGGCTTCTTCCGCCGTCGGCAGGGCAAAACTCGTCTGCCCGCCGAAAAATTCCAACTCCAGCGCCTCGTCCCGTCCTTGCTCGGCAAACTCGCCGCGCAACGCCGCCGCAAAATCTTCCTCAGTCAGATAAACCGAGGCCGACGCCGACTGCACAGACAGCAGCAAAACAAAAATAACGGTCAAAAGCACGCGCATGGCAGTCAAATCCTATTTCAACTGGTTAATGGTGCTGAGCATTTGGTCAGAGGTCGAGATAATCTTGGAGTTCATCTCATAGGCGCGCTGCGCGGACACCAGCTCGGTAATTTCGGTCACCGGATTAACGTTGGAAGTAGAGAGATAGCCTTGCAAAATAGAACCGAATCCCTCGGTATCCGGATTATCTAAAATGGGTGTTCCCGAAGCTTCGGTCTCGGTAAACAGATTATTGCCGATAGCCTCAAGTCCGGCCTCATTGACAAAGGTTGCCAGTTCCAGCTGCCCGATATTTACCTCATCGGTTTCACCGTCCTGCTTAACCCACACTTCGCCCGAATTGTTGACATAGATTTCGACGGCGTCATCAGGAACCGTAATTTCCGGCTGGACGACATAGCCGTCATGAGTAACAATCACGCCGTCGCCGTTGCGCTGAAACGCGCCGTCACGCGTATAAGCAATGCCTTTGCCTTCGGGCAGTTCCACCTGAAAATAGCCGCGGCCGCGGATAGCCAGATCCAAATCATTGTTGGTATTGGTAAGACCACCGCCGTCCGTAATCCGATATACGGCCGCCGTCCGCACGCCAAGTCCGAGTTGAATACCCGACGGAACGATGGTATTGTCGGCCGTGGACGATGCCCCCGGACGAATGATGTTTTGATACAGCAGGTCATTAAATTCGGCACGACGTTTGGTATAAGCGGTGGTGTTCATATTGGCCAGATTGTTGGCAATGACGTCAACATTGGTCTGTTGCGCCAGCATTCCGGTTGCCCCGATATCAAGTGATCTCATTTTGGTTTCCCCTTTCTAAAATTATGCGAGTTCCGCAAAAGTTGAAATTGTATTTGACAAACGGTCATGTTCTTCGTCAATCATCTGCTGCACATATTCGTAAGAACGCTGCACGTTAATCAGACGCGTCATTTCTTCAATGGCATTAACGTTTGATTTTTCGACCGAACCTTGGATAACGCGGACATTCGTCGCGGCCTCGGCCTTGTTTCCGGCAACATTCTGAAACATGACGCCGGCCACTTTCAAAAGCTTTTGATTATCGGCAAAGTGCACCAGCTTAAGCCGGCCGATAACGCCGTTCTCGGTCATCACATCACCGTTTTCGCTGATGGAAATTTCACGTTCGCCCGGAGCAATAAACAGCGGCTCGTTGTTTTCCGACAACAAAACGGCGCCGTCGTTGGTTACGATTTTGCCGTCGGCATCAAGCGCAAATTGCCCTTTGCGCGTATACATTTCGCCGGCTTTGGTTTCCACCGCAAAAAAAGCATCGCCGTTGATAGCTGCGTCAAGCGCATTGCCGGTGTCGACAATCGCACCCTCGGCAAAATTCTGCATTGTACCGAAATCTTCCGTAAAAAATAGAGGCACCCGCCCTATCCCCCGAGCTTCGGGTGTCTTCACCAAATAAGAAGTAAAGAGAGTGTCATCCTGCTTAAAACCGGCGGTGTTCACGTTGGCCATATTGTTGGCGATGGTGTCCATCTGCTTCCACAAAGCCATTTGCCGCGACAAGGCGATATAATTTGTATTATCCATTTAGTTTTTCCCCAATCGTTTTGGATAATTAAAACCAGTCGCCAAACTATATGCAAAAGTCGTGCCAGTTTTAAAAATTAATTTTAACACATAAAAAAAGGGTGCTGTTTTCAGCACCCCTTTTTTTAGAAGCCCAAATCCACGAATTTCGTTACGGCCGGCCAGCGCTTGGCAAGCATCATAAAGAATTCCGCCGACAATTCAGAGCCTTGCCAGATAACCTCATCGTCACACGACGGCTGATTGAAATCCGGCATTGAGAAGAAATCGGCGTCACCTGTCAGCTCAAACATCTTCTGCTTGAGTTCCTGATCGACTTCCTCGTCATCGTCTTTATCTTCTTCCGGCCATTCAAGCAGATGCCAATGACCCGGCGATCCGTAAAGACACAACTCTCGTCCTGTCAAAGCCGATATTTCGCGTTCTCCCATCTTGCGCGGCTCAATCGGCTTCACCTCTCGATTCACAAGAGCATAGGCAAAGGCGTCAAGCAGCTGCTCGTGAGATATTTTGCTCCACGGCGACAAAAAGTGCAAAAAAGACAGCGCCTGTTCCACGGAATTAAGCCGCAGCTGTCTGATTTGCGCCATCATGGCCGCCGAATCGCATTTTTTCTGATAGCAATGGATAATCCCGAGTTCCAAAGCTTTCATCAATCCCTGTGCATTCAGACTCATTCTGACCACAGTTTCTTTTCCACTTTCATCCTTGTCCAGGACACTGACCTCTACAAGGTTGGGATTCAGAAAAACCGAGTTTGCGAAGCGAACTTCAGCCAATTCTTTTGATTCATGCATAATAGTAAAAATTGTTGGTTAATAAGACTTATTTAGAATGAGTCTTATCATACGCGAAACAAAAAGTAAAGCAGAAATCTGTCGACTTTGGACAAAACGGAGTCAAGCCGTCAAACATTGAAGTCCAATCCCCAAGCAGCATATCTTCCGGCATCTTCCTGCCAGTTTTCGCGCACTTTGACAAACAAAAACAAATGCACGCGGTCTTCCAACAGATTTTCAATTTCTTGGCGCGCGGCCTGCCCGATTTTCTTAATCATCCGTCCGCCCGCCCCCAGCACAATCACTTTTTGCTTGTCGCGCGCAACATAAATCGTTATCTCGGCACGTACGGAACCGTCAGCGCGCCGCTCCCAAAGCTCCGGTTCCACTGTCAGTTCATAAGGCACTTCCTGCCGCAGGTACAAAAACAGCTTTTCGCGCACGATTTCGGCCGCCAACAGTTTAAGCGGCATATCCGACATCTGTTCTTCCGGATAAAACCACGGATTCGGCGGCAGATGTCCGGCCAACCAGTCATAAAACTCGGCCGTGCATTCGCCGGTTTCGGCCGAAATAAAAAATGTCTCGTCGAAACGCCCGGCTTCATTAATCTGTTTGGCCAGCCCGAGAAGCTTTTCCTTGGGCACCAAATCAATCTTGTTCAGCACCAACACCGCCGATATTTGCCGCTTGTTAAGCTCGGCCGCAATACTTTGGCTTTCATCGTCAAAACCGCGTTTGGCATCAACCACCAACACCACAATATCAGCATTCTGCACGCCGTTCCAGGCCGAACCGACCATCGCTCTGTCCAGCCGGCGTTTAGGTCTGAAAATCCCCGGCGTGTCCAAAAAGATAATCTGCGTATTGCCCCAAATGCCGATTCCTTTAACCTGTGTTCGCGTGGTCTGCACCTTAGGCGAAACAATTGAAACTTTCGAACCGACAAAATTGTTCGTAATGGTAGATTTTCCGGCATTAGGCGCGCCGATAAGAGCCACAAAACCGCATCTGGTCTCGTTTCCCTGCGTCATTGACCGAGCCTCTTGAGCAATGACGCCGCCGCGGCAAACTCCGCGGCTTTCTTACCGTGTCCCTGCCCGCCGGCACAATACTTTTCGCCAACCCGGACTTCAACCGTAAACAGCGGCTCATGCTCCGGTCCCTCACGCCCGACAATCACATATTGCGGCGCCGGAAGCCCCAGCGTATGGACAAACTCTTGCAAAGTCGTTTTGGCGTCTTTGGGCGGGGCTACTTTCTTGTCAATCAGTTCTGTCCAATGATAATTGACAAACGCCACCGCCTTGTCCAGCCCGCCGTCAAGGCAAATCGCACCGATAACCGCCTCGCAGACATCGCACAACACATTTTCATTATGGCGGATTTCTTCGTCAGCCACCCGCATCAGCTGCCCGAGATTAAGCTTGCGCGCCACTTCTGCCGCGGTTTCTTTGCACACTAGCGCCGTCAGACGTTGCGACAGACTGCCCTCCGGCTCGGCCGGAAAATTTTTGTATAAAAGAGCCGCCACGGCCACTCCCAGCACCCGATCTCCCAAAAACTCCAGACGTTCGTAATTTTTGGCCACATGCGGGTTAACCGAACTATGGGTCAGCGCCGTTTCCAACAACTGCGGCTGATGAAACACATATCCCGATATTTGCGCCGAATCTGTCATTCTGTCCTACTTAATTTTATTAAACAGTCTGGACCAGCGGATTTTCTTTGGCCATGTCCAAGGCTTATACCACGCTTCTTCGTCATTGTGCGAAAAGAACAAAAACCGTGCCCGACCGATAAGATTTTCAAACGGCACAAACCCCACATTCATTCGGCTGTCATCAGAACGATCGCGATTGTCACCCATCATAAAATAGCTTCCTTGCGGCACCTCAACCTCCACAAAATCGTCCTGCGTTTCGTGGTCGGATATTTCCAAGATTCGATGCTCTACGCCGTTGGGCAGCGTTTCGACGTATTGGCGATAACGCTCGGCAATCCCCAAATCATTGCGCATGACAAAATCCTCAATTTGCCTGCGTTTGACTTTTTGCCCGTTAATATAAAGCCGGCCTTCTTCAATTTTGATTTTGTCGCCAGGCAGACCGATAACACGCTTAATAAAGTCGGTACGATTGTCACGCGGATACTTAAACACCACCACATCGCCGCGCTTTGGGGCATCTGCCCAAATCCGTCCCTCAAACAGCGGAATGCTCCACGGCAGCGAGTGCTTGGAATAACCATAGGTATATTTGGACACAAACAGATAGTCGCCGACATAAAGCGTTGGATACATTGAACCGGACGGAATCTTAAACGGTTCAAACCACAACGAACGAATAACCACCGCAATCAAAACGGCATAAACGACCGTTTTTATGGTATCCGTCAAACTTTCTTCCCTGTCCATCAAACCCTCGCTACATCATCACACAAATTCGGCCTGTCATCATATACGCTTTTTTGCAATAAACAACTAAATTTTTTCAATCACGGCCATTGCGATTGCCGCCGGCCAGTCATCGCTGAGCGAAAGCCAGGCCGAAAACTCTTTGCCGTCAGAAAGTTTCTGCGCTTGCTCCAAAGCCTTGTTATAAAACCTGAGCAGCGGCCGGCCTTTTTTATCGTGACTGACCTCAATGTCGCACCATAATATGCCGTTGCGAAAGCCTGTTCCCAAGGCCTTGGCGGCCGCCTCTTTGGCGGCAAAAATCTTGGCCATTTTGGCCGGCGAGCCAAAACTCCCGCTCTTGGCCGCCGCAATATCCGCTTGCTCAGCCGCGGTAAAAATCTTTTCTAAAAAACGGCGGCCATAGCGATCCGACGCCCGTTCAATCCGTCCGATGTTCACAATATCCGTTCCAATTCCGACAATCATAACTTTTCCTTCCGTTTGGCGCCGCGCCGGCTGATATCTTCCAAGATTCCTCTGCATAAATAATAGGTTACAAGCCATGCAACAATATAATACGGAATGCAGCCCACCATCATCGGCCACAGGATAGGCCATATCTCCCGAAAAAACAAGCTAAAATCAAAAGTCATCAACGCCCGCATCGATTCTTCGAAAAAATGCAAAAAATCAATGTGTACGTGACCGGCGTATTCTTCCCCCAGAAACACGCGGCCGGTATAAAAAACCGAAATCCAGATAAACGGAAACGTCCATGGATTGCCGGCCGCCGTGCCCAAAGCGCTGGCCAAAACATTGCCTCTCGTTGCCAGTGCCGTCAACGCCGCCAATACAAAATGCAGCCCGACAAACGGCGTAAACGAAATAGCCACGCCGCAGGCCAAACCGGCGGCCACCGAATGCGGCGAACCTTTAAGTTTCCGCAGTTTCAGCACGATACGCGACCAGAGTCGTTTGATTTTTGGCGCCATTACAGCCTCCCCGAATTAAGTTTAGGCTTATATAGCACCTTAATTTTATAAAATAAAGTTTAAATTGCCAAAAACGATAAAACGCCGGATAACTATTGGGTGGCACGAGAAACATACGAAACGACTTTGCTTGCCTTCAAGGCCGCGATAATGTCGGTAAGCTGTTTCAAATCCCTGACTTCCACATCGACAAGCAGTTCAAAGTAGCTGACCGTGCGGTTAACAATGTTCAGATTGCTGATATTGCCGTTGTTGCGAGCAATCAAATTTGAAAGTTCGCCCAAAGACCCGGGTTCGTTAGCCAACATCAGCTTCAGCCGGCCGACATGCGGCCCGTCGTCAACCGCATCGCCCCAAGATATATCAAGCCAGCGTTCCGGCTCATCGGCAAATTTTTCCAGCAATTTGCAGTCGATCGTATGTACGGCCACGCCTTTGCCGGTGGTTACGATACCCACGATTCGGTCTCCGGGCAGCGGATGACAGCAGCCGGCAAAATGCACCGCCATACCGGGAATCAGCCCTTTGATTTTGAGCGGCTCGGCCTTGGACTTGTCTTTGCGCGGCGATTTACTGATGATGGATTTGACCACTTTGCCGATTTTTGATTGTTTATACGCCGGATAAACGGCTTTCATCACATCCCATGCCGTTACCAGCCCCTCGCCGACTTTGGCATAAATATCGTCTATCGACTCTGCCTCAAAATCCGGCAAGATATTAACCAGCCCTTTTTCGTTAAACTCCAAATTTTCGCCCTTAAACGTGCGTTCCAAAAGCTGCTGACCAAGAGTAATGAACTGATCGCGTTTATGCGCCCGCACATAGCGGCGAATGGCCGCTTTGGCCTTGCCTGTCACCACAAAACGATCCCATTCTGTAGACGGATGCTGCGCTTTGGATGTCAGGATTTCCACCTGATCGCCGTTTTGCAACACCGTGCGCAGAGGCCTGATTTCGCCGTTAATTTTGGCACCGACGCAAGTATCACCGACCGACGAGTGTACCGCATACGCAAAGTCAACCGGGGTTGAATTCACCGGCAACCCGATCAAATCACCCTTGGGCGTAAAGCAAAATACCTGATCGTTATACATCTCAAGCTTGGTGTTTTCCAAAAATTCCTCGGGATTGGAGGCCTGCTCCAAAATTTCCAGCAGCTCGCGGATCCATCGAAAATTCTTGCCCACCACGCGTTCGCCCTGCTTATAAGCCCAATGCGCCGCCACGCCTTTTTCGTTCACCTCATGCATTTCATGAGTGCGAATCTGAATTTCAATGCGCGTGTTCTCAGGCCCGATGACGCCGGTATGAATGGACTTGTAGCCGTTTGGTTTGGGCGTCGAGATATAATCTTTAAACCGTCGGGGAACCATGTGATATTTGCTGTGCACGACACCCAGCGCCTGATAACACGCCGCCACGTCATCAACGATAATCCGAAACGCCATAATGTCGGACAACTGCTCAAACGAGGCGTTTTTCTGCTGCATTTTGCGCCAAATCGAATACGGCGACTTTTCGCGCCCCGAAACTTCGGCTTTGATACCGTTGTCGGCCATATCTTTTTCAAGCTGAGAAATGATTTTCGGCACCAGATTGCTGCCCTGCTCGCGCAAAAAGTTCAGACGGGCTTGAATGGACTCATAGGCGTCTTTGTGCAATTCGCGAAAAGCGATGCTCTCAAGTTCGGTTTTGACCTCCTGCATACCGATGCGCTCGGCCAGCGGAGCATAAATATCCAGCGTTTCTTTGGCAATCCGCGCCCTTTTTTCCACCGCACAATAATGCAACGTGCGCATGTTGTGCAGACGATCGGCCAGTTTGATGAGCAGCACGCGAATATCTTCCGACATAGCCAACAGCAGTTTGCGAAAGTTTTCGGCCTGTTTGTTGTTGGCAGACTTCTGCTCAATCATGGCCAATTTGGTTAGACCGTCGACAATCTGCGCCACCTGATCACCGAACAACTTGCGGATTTCTTCTATGGAAGTATCGGTGTCTTCGACCGTATCGTGCAGCAGACCGGCAATGATTGAAGTTGAATCAAGCTTAAATTTGGTGAGGATGCCGGCCACTTCCACCGGATGAGAATAATACGGGTCGCCTGAGGTTCTTAGCTGCGCCCCGTGTTTTTTCATTGCAAAGACATATGCCCGATTTAACGCGTCTTCATCAGCGTTCGGGTCATAAGATTTTACCAAATCGACCAGTTCATACTGTCTTAACATCAGCGCCTGCCTCAAGCATAAAAAAAGAGTTCCTTGAGTTTAAGACATACCACGTTTTTATTAATGAAGTCTAAACTCAGGAACTCTTAATCGGCAAAAAATTTATTCGCCATCGTCAAAATCATCGGCACCGTCGACAACCTCATCGCCGCCCAAATCTTCATCGCCCAGATTGTCGTCCAAATCGGCATCATCGGCATCCAAATCCAAAGCATCGTCATCGCCGCCATGGATTTGCATATTGTCATCAAGTTCCGCCTGCGGCAAAAGCCCGTTGAACTGCTCGTCCAAATCGGCCAATTCCTTTTCGGCGGCCAAAATTTCGAGTTCTTCTTCCTCGGGCTCCTCGACTTCGACATATTTTTGCAAGCCCATAACCAGCGAACGCTGCAATTCTTCAATACTGACCGTTTCGCCGGCGATTTCGCGCAGAGCCACCACCGAGTTTTTGTCATTGTCGCGAGCCACCGTCAGCGGCGCTCCGGCGGACAAATCTTTGGCGCGTTGCGCAGCCACCATCAGCAGTTCATAACGGTTTGGAATTTTATCGATACAATCTTCAACAGTAACGCGAGCCATTATATTCACCTTTTTTTAGTTAAAAAATTCGTTTGGCAATGGTATACATCAGCTTAAATTTAAAATGCAAGAAAAAAATTAAATTATTTTTATTTTTCAAAATATTAAACAAACGTTTATTCAAACCGCACCGGTCCGTTTCCGATTCGGTAATGGATTTGACGCAGGCTTTTTTCGAGAACATCGCGTTTTTTTTGCACTTCACGCACGTCAGACAATGGCGCATTGTAGCCCGAAACCCAAGCCTGCATGGCCGCATATCTGTAACTTTGGGCAAACGGACTCATTTTGGCCATATCTTTGTCATAGGTGCCGGCCTTAAACAGACGGATGGCGTTCATCACGTTGCGGTTAATGCGCGACAGACGATAAGCCTTGATGGTTTTGTCGCAGGTATAAGCCCACTCATTGAGCGTGAACCCCTCATCGGCCACTTTTTCGGCCAGCGCCAGCTCTTGCCCGAGAAGACGCGCCATGATGACCAACCGGGCGCAAGGATTTACGATTTCACGCAGGCCGGCTGCCACTTCCGGCCGTTGTTGCGACTCATAATTCCACAGCAAAATCGCGACTCTGTTTATATAAAAGCGGTTGTGCCCTTCCTGATACCACTCGTCCACTTTCGGCAAGGTCCGTGCCACCGCCGCCACGTCGGCCGCCGTAAGCAGCGATTCGGCCGTGGGATTGATGGTTCGCAAATCGCTCCGCCCCGGCTTGCGTTTGCCGGCATTGGGCATAAAGTCCTCGGGCGGCACCAGCTTTTGCAATGCCGCAAAAAACGCCGGATCATATTTAATGCTCGGCAAAATCGGTCGTTTGTGAGGCAGTTCAGGTTCAAGATGATTTTCCGGCCACACTTCAGGCATCAGCAAGAAATAAAACGCCGGCGACAAAAACTCAATATCCTCCATATCTTTGAGCTGCTCGGCCACTCGCGTCGGAAACCGGTTTTTGGTTTCTTTAATCCCCGGCATATTCAGCACTTTTTCCGACATATTGGGAACTTCAAACAGCATCGGACCGACATATTGATAATATTCTTTGGGCGTATTGGCCAACATTTCCAAAACCTGGTCTTCCTCTTCCCATTTGAGGCGTTTTTCATTGCTTCCATAGGTTGCCGCCCGGGCATAAAAAGTCTCATCGAAATCGCCGGTCAAATCCCATACCGTGTGATATTTGGCATCATAGTACCGGTCTTCGGCAGACACGATATTTTCCAATTCGGCCAGCGACGGCAGAGAATCGTGTTCAAGATCAATGACAAAATCTTCGGCAAAATCCGACATACTGATGGCTCCGGCGGGCAGTGCCGCCAGAAGTCCCATCAGAAACCCCGTTAATTGAACGCCGATTCTCGTGCCGTGCATTTAGTTTTCCGTAATCCGCAGCGTATAAGTCAGCACCGTTTTACCCTGTGCCGGAACTTCAACCAGCCATTTCAGCCGGCCGGCGGTTCCGTCATCGGTATGCTTGAGGCTTTCAGCCGTCACGTTGACGTCGCCGCGCGCCATTTGCGTCACTTCGACTTTGACATTTTGGCTTCCTCCGTTAAACAGCTCGATTTCAAACGATGCTTCCGTCATTTTGTCAGACAGCTTTTGCTGCTTGGTGATTTTACCGTCCGCATAGACATCGCTGCTTTTACCGGCCGGCAACTCGGCTTTTTCGCCTTTGGCAAGCTGCGGAAAATCGGCGCTGCCCACAAACTGTGGCTCATTGTCGCCGCCGTTTTCATAAAATCGGATTGTGCCCCGCGGCAGATTTTGCTCCTGCTTATTGACGAATTTATAGAGCATATCGACCTTTTGGCGCTCAAAACTTTCGTTATAACGTGCATTCAGAGGCGACTCAAAGCGATAGACGCGCTCATATTCCATGTTGTCAAGCTGCAAAAAGCTGACCTGCTTGCTCTGTTTGTTCAAAATATCGGTTTTGTGCGGCAACGTATAAACATAATGCCCGCCCACAGCCTGCGGCTGCGGATTGTCGGATGCGCTTTCGACCGTCGCGTCGACACTGTTGAGAGCTGCAAACTTGGCCTGCATCAACCCCCTTGCCAAAGGCTGCGGACGCGGGGCATTAACTTCGCCCGAAACCAACTGTACGACAGCATCTTTATAATCGGCTCCGGACTGATTGTTAAGCGTCACAAAACCTTGCAGTGTCATCTTTCCGTCGCCAAGCTGCGCCACATAATCCGCCTGCCAGCTGAGACCGCCGGTCAAATAGCTCAAACGCAGATCTTTGGTGCCGGCGACCGCATTTTTGAGTTTGGCCACCAAAGTCGGCTTTATGCGCAAATTGTCCGGTACGCTGTCAAACACCACCCGCCCCGGAAAATTGCCGTCCACTCCGTAGTCAAACCGCAGCAGCGGACTGCCGTTATAAACGTTAAGCAACACGGCTTTGTCAAAAATATTGGCGCTGGTCTCATGGTTAAGCATCACCGTTTTGACTTCCTGCCCGATTGAAGCCTCCAACAAATTGTAATAATTGAGCAAATCATACTCATAGTTTTTTTCCAGAACCTCAACCTGCGGTGCCTCAATCAACGCCGTCATCGGCTGCATCTGCTCGGCCACACCCTCAAACGCCACCACAGCCTCGCCGACCGGCAGGTTGATTGTCCGCGTATCATAAATCATTGCCAGATTTTGGTTGTAGATGGCCACTTTGACTGCCGAAGCCTCGCTTTCACGCAGCGTTGTCTCGGCCGCCGCCGGTAGCGCTACAGTCAGCACCCACGCCGAAACCAAAGAATATGCAAGCCGATTTTTCATTGAATTTCTCCTCAGGTTAACTAATCTGCCCTAATATAATGCAAAAAATTTTAAAAAAGAAGAATTAATTTAAATTTACTCTTGCTACTTATAAAATATTGCCCTACTATCAAAGCAGAACGACACTTCACTTCAATAAGGAGACATGCTATGGCTTGGACAGACAAAATGATTGAAGATCTCAAAAAAATGTGGAAAGAAGGCCTCACCACCGGTGAAATTGGCAAACGCTTGAACGTTTCCAAGAACTCCATCGTCGGCAAAGTTCATCGGCTTGGTCTTTCCGGCCGTCCTTCGCCGATCAAGAAAAAAGAAGCCAAACCGCAGTCTGCCGCCGGAAGCAAGGCCAAGACTCCGGCACCCAAAGCCAAGCCGCAGAAACCTGTAGCCGCGCCCCAAAAGGCGCCTGTTTCTGCCACCCCTAAAGCACCGCTGAAAACCGAACCGGCAAAGGCTGAAAAAAAAACTCCGCTAAAAACGCCCGCCGAGCCTAAACAGCCTGCTCCGGCCAAAGGAAAAACCATCGCTTCGTCTGCCCAGAATCTGTCGCTGACAGAGCTTGATAACCATACTTGCCGCTGGCCTTTGGGAGATCCCAAAGACGACAATTTTCACTTTTGCGGCAAAAAAGTGCGTGTAGGACAGACATATTGTGACGAGCATGCCGCCGTAGCTTATGTCAAACCCGGCAAAAAATAGGCTCTGCGACCGTATTCTTGAGCCCGACGGGCGGATAATACTGTTGACACAAAAGCATTTTTTTGCTAAAATAAAATAAGAATGGATTAACTTCCAGACATGGGAGTAGAAAAATGGTTAAATATCGTATAATTCTTACCGGTATGCTTGCAGTCTGCCTCAGTGTCGGTCTGGCGGCGGCAAAATCGATTTTTTTGCCGGACTATACTCCGGAATACAGCTCCAGAACTCCCTCACGCAGTAGCAACAAACCCGTTGAAAAGTATAACTGCGCCCGTTACGGTTATGAAAGCGCAACCAAAAAAGGCTACGACTGCAAACCGCACCACATAGGCAACCTGCTTTGTTACACTTGCACAAAATGCGGCAGCCAATTCAAATATGAAACTTGCTCGTCGCCGGCCACGCTTGGCGGCAGCACCTGCGGCGGTTATCATGACAAATGTGTTTGCCCGAGCAGCTACCAGACTTCATCAAGTTCGTGCGGCACAGGGATGAAACTCGGCTCCAGAACCTGCACCGGTTCAGACGGTGTCACCAAAACCGAGTGTATTGAAGACCAGTGTTACAAACTCACAACCCCGGCGGAATGCAAAAAAAATAATAAATATTGTACCCCGTCTTCCGATCCGGAATGCTCCGGCAAATGTATGTATGAAGATTGCGACATTGACGCTTGTACCTATCACCAAAACGCCGGTGAGTGCCTCACCTGCACGGATGGCGCGATTTGTTCGGCTCATCATTCCGAATGTTCGAGCTGCTGCACACAATGCACACAGCCTGCGCCGCAATGCTCATACCCGAACGTCGACCCCGATGAATATTGGTGCACAACACCCAATCAGAACTGTGCGACGCTTGGATATAATCAAACTTCGTCCTCTTGCTCAAACGGCCAATCGCCTCTTAAATGCCCGTTTGGCTCAGCTTACAAATGTGTGGGCGACAAAACTTCGTAGAGTGAAGGCTTTTTCAAAAATCCCGCCTCAAGGCGGGATTTTATTTTGCGCAACCGATATTTTCCGCTTGCCAAAACCAAAGTTTTGCATTAAGAGGATAAAAACAATGCGAGTATAGTTCAATGGTAGAACGTGAGCTTCCCAAGCTTAGGATACGGGTTCGATTCCCGCTACTCGCTCCATTATCCGTTTTTTCACATATAAAAATATGCCGCGCACTTGACGATTTCCGACGAAAGAACTTGAAAGCCGGATGCAGACGCATTAGCTGCCGCATTTATGTCATTGCACGTTTCCGTCATCGGCAAAGCAATCTGTTTCAGCCAACTGCCGAACAATGCAAAGCGCCGCTCCCCAAACAAGAAGCGGCGCCCAAAATACAATTGCCGACAAACTATCTGCTCAACGCTTCTTTCAGATTGTTGAGACTGGCTTTGGCATCGTCAATCGCCTTCTGCTGCTCGGCTTTTTTGGCCTCAGCGTCAGCTTTTTTCTCTGCCTCTTTGGCTTCCTGTTTGGCTTTGGCTTCTTCTATTTTGGCCACGGCCTTGTCTGCGCCGTTTTTAACCGCATTGGCCGCTGCCGTAACGTCAAAATCGGCCGCCTGAGCGCCGGCAGCCGCCAAAACGGCCGCGACGACGAGTGCAAAAATCTTTTTCATGGCAATATCTCCTAAAACTAATCAAATAACCGACCTTAACTATATCTCCGCCGCGCAAAACCGCAAGTCCCGACGCCGAATTTTGCACAGGTCATTCCGCCGGCGGCAAAAATATCAAAATACGTTGAACATTGTGCTTTTTTTGCTGGAGTTTAAAAAATTATCGTGATATAAAACGCGTGAAATAAAAGTTTTTTAACCGACCGGCCGGCAGATAAGGCATAAAACCGTCTAATCTGAGGCCTTTTTTGTAATAACGTAACTCAAGGATATAAAATGTCAGAAGTTAAGATGAAAATGATGGACGGCAACGAAGCTGCGGCTTCGGTTGCGCACCGTATGAATGAAGTCTGCGTTATTTACCCGATTACCCCGTCTTCTCCGATGGGCGAATGGGCTGACGCATGGTCTGCCGCCAAGCAGAAAAACTTGTGGGGCGTTGTGCCGGATGTGCAGGAAATGCAGTCTGAAGCCGGCGCGGCCGGCGCTTGCCACGGCGCCATTCAGGCCGGTTCGCTGACCACCACCTTCACCGCGTCGCAGGGTTTGTTGCTGATGATTCCCAACATGTACAAGATTGCCGGCGAACTGTCGCCGTTTGTCATGCATGTAGCGGCGCGCTCGCTGGCTTATCACGCATTGTCGATTTTCGGCGACCATTCTGACGTTATGTCCTGCCGCCAGACCGGCTTTGCGATGCTGTGCTCCAACTCGGTGCAGGAAGCGCACGATTTTGCCGCCATTGCTCAGACCTCGACTTTGCGTTCGCGCGTACCGTTTATGCACTTTTTTGACGGTTTCCGCACCTCGCATGAAATCAAAAAAATCAAGCTCTTGTCTGATGACGATCTGCGCGCCATGCTGGAAGGGGTAGATTATCAGTTTAACGCCAAACACGCTCTGCGTCCGGAGACTCCGGTCGTACGCGGCACGGCTCAAAACCCTGACGTTTTCTTCCAGGGACGCGAGGCCGCCAACCCCTATTACAATAAGGTTGAAGAGATTGTGCAGCAGGAGATGGACAAGTTTTCCAAGATTTCCGGCCGCGCGTACAAAACCGTCGAATATGTCGGTCCGGCCGATGCTGAGCAGGTTATCGTGATTATGGGTTCCGGCGCCGAAACGGTTGACGAGGCCATTACCTACCTCAACAACAACGGTTATAAAGTCGGCTTGCTCAAAGTCCGCCTCTATCGTCCGTTCCCGGCCAAATCATTTGCCAAAGCCCTCCCCGCCTCGGTTAAGGTGGTCAATGTTTTGGATCGTACCAAAGAGTCCGGTTCCATCGGCGAACCCTTATATCTGGACGTTGTAGCAACCTTAACGCAGGCTTTTGCCAACGGCGAGATTGCCTCCATGCCGCGCATTTATGGCGGACGTTACGGCCTTTCGTCCAAAGAATTTACGCCTGGAATGGTACGTGCCGTGTTTGACAACGGTGCTTCCGCCAAACCGATTAACGGTTTCTCGGTTGGTATCAACGACGATGTCAACCACACTTCTCTGCCCTACAGCGATGATATTGACACCGAGGGTAAAGATGTTGTTCGCGCCGTGTTTTATGGCTTGGGTGCAGACGGCACGGTCGGCGCCAATAAAAACTCCATCAAGATTATCGCCGAAGACGCCGGCAAATATGGTCAGGGTTATTTTGTGTACGATTCGCGCAAATCCGGCTCTATGACCACATCGCACCTGCGTTTTTCCGACAATCCAATTAAAGCCGCCTACCTGATCAACAAGGCGGACTTTGTGGCTTGCCACCAGTTTCCGTTTATGTCCAAGGTCGATATTTTGAAAATCGCCAAACCAGGCGGAACTTTCCTGCTTAATGCTCCTTATGGTGCCGATGAAGTATGGAATCATCTGCCGATTGAAGTACAGGAAGAAATTATCAGCAAGAAACTGAATTTCTACACCATCAACGCCGTTGACGTAGCGCGCGAAACCGGCATGGGACAGCGTATCAATACCATCATGCAGGCGTGCTTCTTCGCAATTTCGAACATTCTGCCCAAAGATGAAGCGATTGAGCAAATTAAAAACGCAATCAAAAAGACCTACAGCAAAAAAGGCGATGCCATCGTGCAAAAGAATTTTGCCGCGGTTGACGCGTCTTTGGCGCACATGCACAAGGTTGAATATCCGTCTGAAGTGACGTCGACTTTCCACCGTCTGCAGCCGGTTCCGGCCGACGCTCCGGAATTTATCCGCAAAGTCACAGGCGAGATAATCGCCGACCGCGGCAACGAGCTGCCGGTCAGCGCTTTTGCGCAGGTTGTCGACGGTACTTGGCCGACCGGCACCACGCAATATGAAAAACGCTGCATTGCCACCGAAATTCCGATTTGGGATCCGGAAACCTGTATTCAATGCGGCAAATGCTCGCTGGTCTGCCCGCATGGCGTTATCCGTATGAAAGTAGCCTCCGAAGCTGAGCTCGCTGCCGCGCCGGCCGGCTTTAAGTCTGCCGCCTACAAGGGCAAAGAGTTTGAAGGCAAGAAATTCATTTTGCAAATCTCGCCCGAAGACTGCACCGGCTGCGGCATCTGCGTTTCGGCTTGTCCGGCCAAAAACAAGGCTGATCCGGAACGTCGCGCTATCAATATGGATCATATTGAAAATCACTTGGGCACTCAGAAAGAATTTTGGAAATTCTTTGAGACCCTGCCTTATGTCAAACGCACCGAAGTAACCAAAAACCTGCCCAAGACCACGCAGCTGATTCAGCCGCTGTTTGAATACTCGGGCGCCTGCGCCGGCTGCGGTGAAACCCCGTATGTCAAACTGTTGACTCAACTGTTTGGCGACCGGATGGTTGTGGCCAACGCCACCGGCTGCTCGTCAATCTACTCGGGCAACCTGCCGACCACGCCTTATGCCAAAGATGACAAAGGCCACGGTCCGGCTTGGTCAAACTCCCTGTTTGAAGACAACGCCGAGTTTGGTTTGGGCATGCGTTTCTCGATTGATCAGCAGACTTCGTTTGCCAAAGCCTTGCTTGAAGGCCTCAAGGACAAAGTCGGAGCCGATTTGGCCGACAAACTGCTTGCCAATCCGCAGTCAACCGATGTTGAGATTGACAATCAACGCGCTCTGGTTTCCGAGTTGCGCGGCAAACTGGCCGGCATCAACACCGAAGAAGCCAAACATCTCGACAAACTGGCCGACTACCTGATTAAGAAATCGGTATGGATTTTGGGCGGTGACGGCTGGGCTTACGACATTGGTTTCGGCGGTCTTGACCACGCGATTGCCTCTGGCAAAAACATCAATATTTTGGTTATGGACACCGGCGTATACTCCAATACCGGCGGCCAGCAGTCAAAAGCTACGCCGATGGGTGCCTCGGCCAAATTTGCCACAGCCGGCAAAGCGCTGCCCAAGAAAGATTTGGCTATGATTGCCATGTCTTACGGCAACGTCTATGTCGCGCAGGTTGCTTTTGGAGCCAATGATGCGCAGGTTATCAAGGCGATGAACGAAGCCGAAGCCTATAACGGCCCATCCATCATCATTGCCTACTCGCACTGCATTGCTCAAGGCTTTAATCTGGCTGACGGCCTCAATCATCAAAAAGCCGCTGTCGAGTCTGGTTCTTGGCCGTTGTACCGCTATAATCCGGAAAACATCAAAGAAGGCAAAGCTCCGTTGATGCTGGATTCCAAAGCGCCGACCAAACCGCTGGCCGAATATATGGCCAACGAAACTCGTTTCCAGATTGTCAATAAAGCGAACCCCGAGCGTTATGAAACCCTGTTGAACAAAGCTCAGGAAAATGTCAAAGACAAGCGTTCGCTTCTGGAACATATGGCGGAATTCAAAACGGCCGAATAAGCTGGTTTGAACTCATCCTTGAAAAACTCCCGAGATTTTTCTCGGGAGTTTTTTAATGTCCTATAAAAAACTTGACAAAATTGCGTTAACAGATATAAAATAATGTCCAAATAAAAAATTATTAACCTTAAAATTCTGTAAATTATGAACAAGTACAATTTATTTGCGATTCCTCATGAATGTGTTTCACGGGATAAGGCGCTCAGCGTTTTTCGGCAAATATCCGAGGCTGGCGAACTTTCTTTGGGCATCGTGCAAGAGAGGGTCTTTTGGTGTTACGAAAAAGATAACAGCGCATGGTTTATGCCCTTATTTCATATGGACTCGAACCCAATCGACATCCTTGAGGCTCAGTCGTTTGAACCCATAGAAAGGAAGCAGATTTTTTGTAATGACGGAATCATCTACTACTTCTGTGATGAAGGTGATGTTTTGCGCGTGGACATAGTGTTTAGCGAGGCTTTGGCCTGCAACATTTTATCACTAATCCACGATATAAATATCACCGAAGCCCGACTAAGCACCGTCATACACGACAACGAATTTGACGGCGCGACAGATATTGTTTGGCTTGCTCAAGATCAGGAAAAAATGCTTGCACTTCCGGTATTTATGGAACAGGCACACAACTTTATAATCCGCAGCAAACAGGATAGATGTCCGTGTTTTAGCCTGCTGAACGACAACGACTTTTTCAATTTTCAAGGCATTGTCTGGATTACAAAAAACTGTGCCGATGGGCAAAAAATCCAACCTTTTTATTCGGAGTGCAAAATCCATTCCTAAATCTTGCAACGATGATTACAAATCTGACTATTCCGCCGGACTGCAAGCTTCCCAGTCAGCGATTGGCCAAGCGGCAGTTCAAAAAACTTGGTGTCGACGTGTGTGGAAAGGTCACCCTTTGGCTCAACAGCTATCAGGATTCCGATTTCCGCTGCGTCGTCTGGAAAGGACAAACCAAAGAGCAAAACTGCATATATACGTTGCCGGCTTTCAGCATGCAGCAAAATGCGGATTGGTTCTTTTTGGAAGACGAACAAACGCAACTTGATGACGGAAGTCTGTTTCGCTGCAACGGTGATTTCTACTTCATCTTCAGTATCAGCGGGCAAGGCTTAGTCATAAGGAAAATCGCGGTCATACAAAGCGAATTTTGGGCCAAATTGATTGCCGCTTTCGATTTTGATCGAAAATTCGAGTTTATCCTTTGCAAAGCCTTCGTCTTTGACAAGCCGGAGAATCCGTTTTTAGGCTATGTCTGGAGCGGTTATTTCTATGACGACGAAAACGATATCGGTTATCGTTTGGTTCTGCCGCTTTTTGCCGACGATGCCGCCAAAATCAGTAGCTATAACGCAACCGATTTACATTATGAGGCATTGGAAAACAACAAGGTTTATCCTTACAATGACGAACGTTTTATCGTCAAAACCGGTAAAAACGGAACCTATGTAACGGACATCCGCTATGCATTGTGTCCCTAACGTAAAAAAAGAGAGGCTCATGCCTCTCTTTTTTTATGAGCAGATAAACTTGTTAAGCAATCTGATGCCAAACGCCGTGGCGCCTTTTGGGGTCAGCGGCCGACCTTTTTCTTCTTTGTCGACGCCGGCAATATCCAAATGCGCCCATGCGGTCTTAGGCTCCACAAAACGCTGCAAAAAACAAGCCGCCGTACTGCCGCCGCCTAACGCACCGCCGACATTCTTCATGTCAGCCACATCCGAATTCAGTTGTTTGTCATAGTATTCGCCCAGCGGCATCCGCCAAAGTTTCTCGCCGCTTGCCCGACCGGCCGCAGCCAAGTTTTCGGCCAACTTGTCATCATTGGCAAAAATTCCGGCATATTCGTTGCCCAAAGCGCGCATGGTAGCCCCTGTCAGCGTGGCAATATCGACAATTTTTTTGACTTTAAACTCCCGCTGCAAATAAGTCAGACAATCACCCAAAACCAAACGTCCTTCGGCATCGGTGTTGATGATTTCGACTGTTTGTCCGGAAAGCGAGGTAACCACGTCTCCCGGACGAGTTGCCGAACCAGACGGCATATTTTCCACCAACCCGACTACGCCAACCACATTTTTATGCGCACATTGCAGAGCCAAAGCCTTGAGACTGGACACCACCACTGCGGCGCCGGTCATATCGCCTTTCATATCTTCCATGTGCGCAGCGGGTTTGATTGAAATTCCTCCTGAATCAAAAGTCACACCTTTGCCAACCAAGCCCAAATCCCACTCTTTGACTTTAGGGTTTCCGCGCCATTTGATAATCGCCACTTTGGATTCCTGTGCCGAACCTTGCGCCACGGCCAGCAGCATCCCAAATCCCGATGCGGCCAGTTTTTTGCGATCTAGGATTTCAACTTCCAACCCCAGATATTCCAAACGCTTAATATCTGCGGCAAACACTTCGGGCGGCAGCTGATTGGCCGGCTCATTACACAAATCGCGCCCATAGCGGACGGCGTTGGCCAACGCCGCATATTTCTTAAACCCCGCGGCCGCCGCCGCAGCGTTTTTGAGCTTAAACCGCACTTGCTCAAGCCGCGGATAATCTTCTGCTTTTTTGATTGTAAAGTACTTGTCGAAGCGATAGCTGCCCAACAACAGCCCAAAAGCAATTTCATCGGCGATTTCCGCCGCCGTCAGACGGCATCCTTTGAGCGATTCGCTCAAATAAACGGCGCGCTCGTCATTTTGCAGACGAGCATAAAGCGCACCGCCGGCCTCTTGCAAAGAAAGCGCGTCAATCCGGCTGCCGAGTCCCAGCGCCACAATTCGCCCGGAGCGGCAGACAAACTCCGCAACGCTGCCTTTTTTGCCTTTAAAGCCGATTTGCGCGGCATAATCGCGCAACAAACCGATTTCTTCTTCGTTCAGTCCGTCAAACGTCATTCTAGAACCTTCAACAACACCGACGACGCGCGTTACTTTGCGACTTACCCGATCATTAGAAAAAACAATTTCCAACATTTTTGGCCTCCTGAAATTTACTTTTGCCTTTAATATAACTTCATCTCCTTAAAAAATAATGAAATTAATTTTTCTCCACAACAAACAATTAACTATAGTTTTTATACGCAATAGGCTTATACTGAAAATAACGAATCAAAATAAGCGGAGATAAACCGTATGCCTGTTTTAACAAAATCCAAAACCGCAGATCGCCTCGCGCAGGAAAAACATTTTGTAGCGGCGCTCCGCTACAAGCTTGATGCCCTCGCCAACGCTCAACTGAAAGAAGACCGTCAGGCTTCAAAAATTCTGAAATCTGCGGCAAAGCGAGTCAAAAAGACCAAACCGCAGAGTATTTCTCATCTCAAAAGCGAGATTCATCTGCTTCTCAGCGCCTCAAATATTCAGCCGCACCGTCCGCGCCAGAATGTACCCCTTGCCACTCGTGAAGAAAGCTGGCTTATCCGTCTGGATTGGGACGGCAAATTTCATCAGCCTGCGGACACCGATTTTTCGGAGGCTTACGCCCGCGAGCGCCAAATATACATGGAGCAATTGGCCCTTGACGACACCCAAATGTCTTTTCCGCTTTATCAACCGCAAGCCTACGAGCTTCACACTTCTCCGACATGGCTGTTTATGCGTCGGTTTCAAAACTACGCCAACAGTGCCAAATATATCTGCGAACAGCTGAGCCGTCAGAACATTTCGCCCGAAACCGTCCAAAAGATGAATTTTTTTGACTTCTCAAATGTTCTTTATAACTGGATGAAAGAAAACAACCGGCAGCCGTTTGAAAGCGCCCGCTCGCGCAATATCAAAATGTTTGAAGCTTGCTATGGCAATGAGTTTGCCGAAATTATGGAACTTTTGGATTATAAGCCGGAATACATTTCTCGCATGCGCCAAAAAATGCGCAACGGAAACACCGACCCCATGATTAATTTCCACCATAACATTAACGTTTCTCGCTTCAAAGAACTTGATGAACCGCACAAAATCAATCGCTTTTCCAACATGCTCCTAACCTTTGTTCAGCCGCATCATCGAATTTTGCACTTTGGCAACGGCTATGAAGCACCGCGCGACATTGTCTTTTTCGGCGGTTTCGATCCGCTCTATCAGATAAGACGCAATCCTGAACGCGAACGCCAATATCTGCAGACACAAAAACTGGCGGCAAAGGCAATCAAAGATGCAAAATACAGCCGCTAAACTTTCCAAACTCCCCGATTTTCTCGCCGGACATCCGTTGGACAGCGCCGACATCATCCTTTGCCAACGGCGCCTCAAGCTCAACAACCGCCCGTCTGTGCCCGCCGATTATGCGGCATTTCTTCATTTTTTCAACTCGTTCAGCTATGAAGGCTGTCATTTGTTCGGAATCTCGCCGCAACGCGAAAGCGAGTTTGACCTTCTGAGCGAAAACGCATTGATTAATGTTCCTCACCCCGAAAAACAGCTGATTCTTGGGTTTAACGAACTGGATTACCTGCTGTGGGACGCCCTCGCTCAAAATTATCAAACGGTTGACAAAAACACTTTTGAAGTGCTAAATACAATTCCGTCTTGTGAAACTGCAATTTTGGACTTTTTTGGCATTAATGACTGATAATATTTTTGCCGGCACGCCGGACAACATAGACAAAGCCGCCGCACTCATAGCGGACGGCGGTTTGGTTGCGTTTCCGACCGATACGGTTTACGGTTTGGGCGCCAATGTCTACAAT
Organism: uncultured Alphaproteobacteria bacterium; assembly: GCA_947588275.1. Taxonomy (GTDB): domain Bacteria; phylum Pseudomonadota; class Alphaproteobacteria; order RF32; family CAG-239; genus CAZU01. The sequence goes on from CANPYJ010000006.1 coordinate 37,918, forward strand.
GCTCAAGCCGTTGCTTCTATTTATGCGGCCAAAGGGCGGCCGTCGTTTGATCCGCTGATTTCGCACATCGCCGACATAGATTTTTTGGCCGAATACGCCGTTGCCGACAGCCGCGCGCTGGATTTGGCACGACGGTTTTGGCCGGGACCGCTGACTTTTGTCCTGCGGCGCAAGGACACCAATCCGGCGCTTGATTTGGTCTGTTCCGGCCTGCCCAATATTGCCGTCCGCATGCCCAATCATCCGCTGGCTTTGGCTCTCATCAAAAAAGCCGGCGTGCCGATAGCGGCACCGTCGGCCAATCGCTTTAAGTGCGTTTCACCGACCACCGCCCAACATGTGGCCGACAGTCTCGGCGACAAGGTTGATATGATTTTGGATGGCGGCGCTTGCCAAATCGGGGTCGAAACAACAATCATCGACTTGACCACGCCGCAAATAGTCATTTTGCGCGCCGGCGGCCTCAGCAAAGAAGATTTGGAAACCTACACCGGCGAAAAAATTGCACTTTCAACCGGCAATCCGGATAAACCGAGCGCCCCCGGACAACTGCTGCGTCACTATGCGCCGTGCAAACCACTGCGAATAAATGTGTTGCCCGCCGAGGTTCAGCCGGACGAATTTTATATTGGCTTTGGCCCAATGCCCAAAGCACGCCTGAACTTAAGCGTCGCAGCCGACACCAAAGAAGCGGCCGCCAATTTGTTTGCTTATCTGCGGCTGGCCGAAGCCGACAACGCCACGAGCCGCATTGCCGTGGCGCCGATACCGCAAAGCGGCCTCGGACTGGCCGTCAACGACCGCTTGCGCCGCGCTTCTTATCGGGAATAGTTATTTCCGCCGAGTCAGCAAAATATCCGGACGCACAAAATGCGGCATCCCGCTTTCGCCCTGATCGGGAAGATTTGCCGGCGGCGTTTTGACCGCTTGTCCTTTGCAGACATAAACACAGTTATAGCCTTCCAGCTTGCTGTAATAGTCCTCGATTCCCGCAACACGTTCGTTTTTGCCCAAATACAAAATACCGCCGGCGTTTTGGAACGTGCTGAGATGCTCCAAAATTCGCCGTTGATAATCGACGCCGAAATAACGCAGAACATTGCGGCAAAAGATAACCTCGAATTTAGTTGGAAATGTAATCGGATCAAGAATATTGTAACGCCGAAACTCGACCATTTTCATAACATCGTCATTAACCTGCCATTGGTCGTCCTGCTGGTAGAAAAAGTCAAGAATCATGCCGGCATTAAGCCCCATTTGCACGTCAAAATTATTATATGCGCCGCGTTGCGCTTTGGCAATGGCCACCGATGATATATCCGTGCCCAAAATGCTGATATCCCAATTATCCAGCCCGATAAACTTGCGCCGCACGGCAAACGCTATCGAATAAGCTTCTTGTCCGGTGCTGCAACCCAAACTCCAAAAACTGATTTTTTTGCTGGCTCGGTTGTTTTCGCGCAGACTGGGAAGAAGCCCATTCTCAAAACGCATAAAAACATCATAGTCACGATAAAACGAAGTGTCGGAAAACGCCATATTTTCGACCACTTGAGCAATCAGCGGCCGACTGCCGATTTTGAGTTCGGAAATCAATTCTTCGACCGAAGCATAACCTTTTTCGCGAATAAAGTTAGAGATTTTTTTATCCACCACAAAATACTGTTCCTCGGTAAATTCCCAACCGGCATTTTCCCGCAGCAGCTGAACTAAAAATTCAAAATCCTGTTTTCTCATCGTGCGCCTACACCATCCCCAAGATTGCCAGTTTTCCGGCAATAATTTCCTCATCGAACGGCCGCATGATAAAATCATCGGCGCCGCCGTCCAATGCCTGCCGAATAACCGCGGCATCCGTCACATAAGAACAAAACATAAAACGCGGTTGTTTAACTTTGCGATCCGCACGAATTTTATACAGCACATCTATCCCGTCAATCAAAGGCAGACTCCAGTCGCTGATAATCAAATCGGGATTGGTCGTAATGCACTGTTCCAAGACTTCCTCACCATCTTCGGCTTCGGTCACCGAAAACCCGAAATTCTCCATAATTTTACGCAGCAGCATCCGCATAATTTTTGAATCGTCTGCAATCAGGCAATTTGGCATTTGACATTACTCCCAAATAAAACTCAGCTCCGGCCGCTCGCCGCAAACGAGACGGATGTGTCTTTCTCGGCAAAACTCGTGCAGAAAAAATGCCGGAGCGTCTTGAGCGACGGCCTCAATCTCCGCTCCCGACAAAATATCGCGTATCCTCTGCCAGCGTTCGCTATTAATCGCTGCCGTCGGTTCTACCGCGACAACCGCCTGCCCGATTCGCCCCGCAGCCGTAATTTTGCCGCCTTTAATCAACACGTCGGCGCACAGCATAACGGCCGCCAGCATAACCCTGTGCGCGGCCGCCTCTTGCGCTGAAAACGCCAATGTTGGCGGATTTTTGCCGCTAACCGCAGCCACATAAGCCTGCGCGACGGCCGACACTTTGGCCGCATCGGCCAAATCGGCATTTTCAAGACCAAACGTCATCCGAAAAAATTTGAGCCGCGCCGCCAAAACTTGCGACGACGTTTTCAAAATGCCTTTAATGTCATCCAAAAAATCAATGTCACCCTCTTCCAGAAGTTCAACGGCATTGGCCACGGCGCCGATATTGCCGGCAATATCATGACTGAGACGTGTACAAATTAATTCCGAAATTTTAGAATCCATCATTATGCCCTCAAAAACTGTATAAATCCGTATTCATATAACGCTGGTCTTCACGTGACATTCGCGTATAGTCCAGCTCGCGCAACATGGGATCTTCCAATATCAGCTTGCCGGTGTCGGCTTTCAAAAACGGCTTATTGCCGCCCAAACCCCAGATAACGTTGGTTTTGTCGTCCGGCCGGCCGTATTTCTGATTGACTTTTTTCCAAAAGTCATAAACTTTGATATTGCGAATATAGTTGGCCTTGGGACTGTTTCCGGTGATGTTGGCCGCCTGACTTTTATAGACAATCTTAATAACCTTATTCTCCGTAAAATTGCTGCTGAGCGTTATTTCCACGTCTTCTTTGGTATCAAGTTTAACATATTTGGCCACCTGCACATATTCGTGCCCGTCCTTTTTGGCCTTGTCGGTCACGCAGGCCTCCAGCCGCTCATAACCGACCACACCGCTGTTGCGGCAGGCCTCCTCGTTGCGCCATTTTATAAAGTTGGGAATCTGATAGCGCTGCAAGATTTTTCGAAACCCGCGATTTTGCATGGCGGTATCGGCCTGCTTAAGGCTCATGCGCAGCATAATGCCCGAGATGTCAAACACCGAGGCATTGGAACGCCGCGAGGTGTCCCCGTCACGCGCTCCCGCCACCATTTGACGCAAAGCGGAGTCAGATTTTTTGTCTTTGTCAAGCAAATCCAGCGGATTACTTGAAGACAACTTATCTATCCAGGTCGTTTCATCCGTGCTGCCGTCTTCGGAGGCTGCGGCAGAATTGTCCTGTTGCAGGGCACCGGTCAAAGTCTGCGCGCCTCCGACGCCGGAATCTGCGGCCGAAGTCTGACCTGACATACCGCTGCCGGTCGCTTCTGTCGTTGCCGCCGGAACATTGCCCGCCTGCGGCAGATTTGAGACAGGAGATATATCGGCCGCGGTTTCTGCGGGATAATCGACGACCGGCGCGGCTTCGCTTGCCGGTGAATCAGCCTCGGCGGCCGGCGGCGTTTGCTCTTCCGGCGAAACGTTTTCCGCCGGTTCATACAGATTTTCTTCCACCGGAACCTCTCCGCCGAACATCAACGGATCGCTGTCCGCATCGGCTTGCGCGCCGGCAGAAAACATCAAAAACGCGGCTGCTGTCAGCCCAAATGACAATAAACGCGGCATTTTGTATCTCAATTTTGTTTTTCTCACTATAATAGTTTTAGCAAAGCTTGGCAAATATATTGCGCGACTTATCATAAGAAGTTTTTATTTACTTTTGCCGCAAAAATATTTATAACCAAAGCAACGAGGAAAATTATGTCGGCAAAAATTCACATCATCGGTGCCGGATTGGCCGGATCGGAAGCGGCATGGCAGGCGGCGCAGCGCGGAATTGAAGTCATCATTCACGAAATGCGTCCTCAAAAAACTTCTCCGGCGCATCAAACATCGTGGTGCGCCGAATTGGTCTGCTCTAATTCGCTGCGTTCTGACGACCACACCAACAGCGCCATCGGCCTGTTGCATGAAGAAATGCGCCGCGTCGATTCGTTGATTATGGCCTGCGCCGACGCCGCCAAAGTTCCGGCCGGCGGCGCGCTGGCTGTTGATCGCGGCGAGTTTTCCCAAAGCGTCACCTGCCGTCTTCGCGAGCATCCGCTTATTACGTTTTGCCCAGAAGAGGTCACCTCTCTTCCGCCTGCCGATTCGGATCTTTGGATAATTGCCGCCGGTCCGCTGGCCTCACCGGCTTTAACTGCGGCCATCAGTCAAGAAATCGGCAATCAGTCGCTTCATTTCTATGATGCGATTGCGCCGGTCATTTATAAAGACAGCATCAATTTCGACGTTGTCTGGTATCAATCGCGTTATGATAAGGGCAACCGAACCGACTACATTAATTGCCCGCTCACCGAAGAACAGTATTATGCTTTTGTCCATGCCTTGCTTGAAGGCGAAAAAGTCGAATTTCACGAATTTGAAAAAGCCGCCTATTTCGACGGCTGTCTGCCGATTGAGGTAATGGCCGAACGCGGATTGCAAACACTGGTCTTCGGTCCCATGAAACCTATCGGCCTGACCAATCCTCATACGCCGAACAAAAAGCCCTACGCCGTTGTACAACTGCGTCAGGACAATCGTCAGGACACGCTGCGCAATATGGTCGGTTTTCAAACCAAGCTCAAACATGACGAACAGCGGCGCATTTTTCAGATGATTCCGGGACTTGAGCATGCCGAATTTGCCCGTCTGGGCGGAATTCACAGAAACACGTTTATCAAAAGCCCTCTGCTTTTAGACCGCGAACTGCGGCTCAAAACTCGACCGCATATTCGTTTTGCCGGCCAAATTACCGGCTGCGAAGGTTATGTCGAAAGCGCCGCTGTCGGCTGGTCGGCCGGATATTTTGCTGCTTGCGAGGCACTTGGCCGCACGCCGCAAATGCCGCCGCCGGAAACGGCCTTTGGCGCCATGCTCGGACATTTGCAAGACGACACGGATATTGAAAACTACCAGCCGATGAACATCAATTTCGGTCTGTTTCCACTTATCAGTGGTGAGATGACCAAGTCGGGCAAATTCCGCAAACTCAAAGGTGCCGAACGCAAACAAGCTTATTGCCGGCGCGCACTGGCTAAATTTGACGAATGGAGGCAAAAACTGTGAGCAAACCTTCCCACCGCGAAGATTTCCCGATTGCCCGCTTTGTCAAACCGACCCTGCGGCCGCTCATTGAAGCCTATTATCGCGCCGCGCGCGAAGCCGATGATACGGCCGATGATCCGCATTTAGACCGCGCCCAAAAACTGCAACGTCTGGACGAATTTGAAAAAGCATTTTATGCCGGCTCGGACAACGCCGCCGGCGCTCTCGGCCGGCTGTTTGCCGCCGAACGTCTTGATTATCGGCTTTATACCGATTTACTGGAAGCTTTTCGCCGCGATGCCGCCGAACAGCCGATTGACGTATGGGAACGCCTGCTGGACTACTGTCGCTTTTCGGCAGTGCCGGTCGGTCGTTTCGTGCTGGCTGTTCACGATGAACCTTTAGAAACCTATCTGCCGGCCGAAACTCTGTGTACAGTCTTGCAAATTGTCAACCACTTGCGCGATCTTAAAACCGACGCTTGCCAACTGCGACGCTGCTACCTGCCGCAGGACATGATGCGAAAATATGATGTAACGCTCTCGGATTTGTGCCTCTTGCAATCTCCGCCGAGGCTGCGCAACCTGATATCCGAAATTGTTTCCCGTTTGCGGGCAATGTGTGCCGATTCTGCAATTTTGCTGTCGCTGGTCAAAAACCGTCGGCTCAAAACGGAACTCGGCGTTATCTATTCCTTAACCTATTCCATGCTAAAAAAGATAAATAAAGGCGATGTCCTGCATTGCAAACCGCGCCTGACCCGCATAGACTGGCTGCGTGCGACGGCATATGGTTTGTGGAAAGGACTTTTTACAAGGACAAAATCGTGCCGCATTCGCAAATGAACAATATTAAAAAAATGGTCAAAAAATCGGGAACCTCGTTTTTTTGGAGCCTGCGAATGCTACCGTCGCCCAAACGCAACGCAATGTATACGATTTACGCTTTTTTCCGCCATATCGACGACATTGTCGACGGCAGCGCTCCGCTTAAAGAAAAAATGGAGCTGATCAACGCTTGGCGGCAGGAACTCAGCAATATTTACGACAAAAAAGTGCCCACCACCGACATCGGCCGCCGGATATACAAAAATTGCATGCGTTTCAAGCTGCCCAAGGAAGAATTTATCAAAATGATGGACAGTATTTCCATGGATTTGCCGCACCCCCTGCAGGCACCCACGCTTGAAGAGTTCAATCGTTATTGCCGCGGTGTGGCCGGAGTTCCGGGAAGTCTGACTTTGCGTATTTTCGGTTGTAAAGACGAGAAGTTGATTGAGACATTGTCAACCTCACTCGGCAGAGCTTTGCAAATCACCAACATATTACGCGATGTCAAAGACGATGCTTTGGCGCAACGCATTTACATTCCTTCCGAAATGCTGGACAAAGCCGGCATATCCTCGCGTGAACCGGAGACGGTACTGGTTGACAAAAACTTGGCCATCGCCCGCGAAGAACTGGCACGTCTGGCCGAAACCGATTACAAGACCGCCTTTGAACTTCTTAAAACCCTGCCGCCCAAAGAAGCGCGTCCGGTTCGCATGGTGGCTGCCGTCTACAAACGGTATTTTGATCTTATGAAAAAACGCGGTTGGGAAATTATATCACCCAAGCCGCACTTGAACTGTGCGACCAAGTTTTGCCTTGTCCTGCGTGCCTTTTTAGGATATTAGATGAGCAGTCGGCCGGCGATTTTTCACATTATAGGCGCCGGCATTGCCGGTTTGTCCTGTGCTCGCATCCTCAAACAAAAATATCCTCATATTCGCTCGGTTGTCTATGAGGCCGCTGCCGCTCCGGGCGGCCGTTGCCAATCTTTTTACGATGTCGAATTCGGCTGCCGCATCGACAACGGCACCCATGTCATTATCGGCGCCAACCGCCGAATGTGCCAATTTGTCAACAAGGACGAATGGATAACCGAAGTTCCCCTTTGGAATGTCGAAACCGACACTCTGGACTCGGACGTCAGCAAAGCTCTGCCGTTTCTTCTCAAATCGGCCTGCAACACCGCCGAACCGGCGCCGGACATCATCCGCCGGATAAAACGTCTGACCTTTCCATGGACGCAGGACCGCCGCAAAATTTATTTTTCCAAACATGATTTGAGTCCGCGCATTGTCAATGTTTTGGCCGCTTATGCCGATGAAATTCACTATAATTGCAAGTTGCTCAAAATCCAAAGCCAATTTGGCCACGCCGTTCAGCTTGATTTTAGTTTCATGTCGGTTGAGCTTGGCGCCGAAGACCAGGTCATTGTTGCGCTGGACAACCGCAATTGTGCCCGTTTGATGGATTTTCCCGAGCTGCCGCACAACGGCATTATCAACATTTTTTACCGCACTTCGCAGCCCATATGTTTACCGCGCGGAGCGTCTGTCGTCGGCATCATCGGCGGCTTGGCCGACTGGGTGTTTATCAGCGACGATTTATTGGGCGTCACCGTGTCCGACGTGCAAAAACCGGCGGCGCCGTTGCCTGAGCTTGCCTGTATGGTTTGGCGGCAACTAGACACCCTGCGCGGCGTAAATTCCGCTTTTGTACCGTCGTTCAAAGCCCTGTGGCATAAGCAAGCCACCCTGGCACAGGACAGTCTCACCGACAGTCGGCGCCCGCAAAGTGCCGCCACCGTTTTTTCCAATGTCTTTATTGCCGGCGACTGGACCATGAAAGGTTGGCCCTGTTGTATGGAAACTGCCGTTTTGTCGGCCGAACGCGCCCTGAAAGCGGCTCTAAAGCGGTGACTGCGGCTTAATAATCCATCAGCTCCAGCATTTCATCCACCAGCTTGTGCGTGCCTTCATAAATCTGCGGCAGCGAAGTTGCCAGCATATAGCACGGAGTAGTTACAATCTTGTGTTCCGCGTCTGTACAAACCTCCGTTGCTGACTTGTCTTCGGCCACGGCGCCCATCTTAGCCAAACCGGCGGCCACTTTTTTGTCGTTGCCCACTGTCAAATGAATATGCTCTTTGCCTAAAACTTTGGCCAACACAACCGGCGCAATGCACATGGCGCCGATGACGATACCTTCCTGATAGCTTTCTTCCAGCGCCCGCCGCACTTCGACATTGACCTCACAGGCTGAGGCTTTAACGGCAAAATCGCTCAAATTGAGCGCCGCTCCGAAACCGCCGGGAAACACGATGGCGTCAAAATCGCGTGCCTTGAATTCAGACAAGTCTTTAATGTTGCCGCGCGCGATCCGTGCCGATTCGGCCAGCACGTTGCGATTGTCCTCATCTCCGGCAATGGCGACCGCATGCCCCGTAAAATGGTCTATTGTGCGCGCCTGCCAAGTGTTGGGAGCAAAACATTGATAAACGCAGCCGGCTTGCTCAATGGCCAGCATGGTGCAAACGGCCTCGTGGATTTCCGAACCGTCAAAAACGCCGCATCCCGAAAGCACAACCGCAAATTTTGGAGCCTGTTCCTGCATAAAAAATTCCTTTTCACACTAAAATAGCTGTTGTAAAACGCATCTAAAGAATTTATAAATGTTTATATTTGATAATATAAGAGATATTTATACGAAAGCAAACAAAAAATGAACTCACAAATAACTACTCTCAAAAACGGCCTGCGTGTCGTCACCTCCTGCTTTCCGCAGCTTGAAAGCGTGTCTCTCGGTCTGTGGGTTAAAACCGGTTCGGCTTATGAAAAACCGGACATAAACGGAATTTCGCACTTTTTGGAACATATGTCGTTCAAAGGTACGACCACCCGCACGGCTTTGCAGATTTCCGAAGAAATCGAAGACGCCGGCGGACAGTCGAATGCTTATACGGCGCGCGAATTTACGGCTTATTATGCCAAAATGCTCAAAGCCGATGCCGAGCTGGCGCTTGACGTTTTGGCTGATTCCCTCAAAAACTCGGTTTATCCGGAAGACGAGCTCAAAAAAGAACGCGACGTCGTTATCCAGGAAATCAAGCAGACCATTGACACTCCCGATGACATCATCTTTGACTATTTTCAGGAAACGGCCTTCCCTGATCAGGCTCTGGGACGCTCAATTTTAGGCAGCGAAGAAAAAGTGCGTTCATTTTCGCGAGACACGCTGCAAAACTATCTGTCTTCCAATTATGCTGCCGAAAACATGGTTGCCGCGGCGGTAGGAAACATTGATCATGACGCGTTTGTCAAAATGGTGGAAGACCGTTTGGGAGACTATCAGCGACACACGCATTTCACCCCCGAAAAACAGGTTTATAAAGGCGGTTTTTATATTGAAAAACGTCCCATTGAGCAGGTTCATGTTGCGCTCGGTTTTGAGGGACTGCCCTATCAAACCGAAGACTACTATGTAGCACTTTTGCTTTCCAGCATGCTGGGCGGCGGCATGTCGTCCCGCCTGTTTCAGGAAATTCGCGAAAAACGCGGGCTGGCTTACTCGGTATACAGTTACACTGCGGCCCATTCGCACACCGGATTGTTTGGAATCTCGGCGGCCACCGGTGCGGCAGACCTCAAAAATCTGGTGCCGGTCATCGCCGAAGAGCTGCGCAAAATATGTCAGGACACTTTTACCGAAAAAGAACTCAAACGCGCCAAAACCCAAATGAAAGCAAGTATGCTCATGGTTTTGGAAACCCCGGCGGCCACCGTGGAGATGCTGGCTCGTCAAATGCTGATTTACAATCGGCTGATTCCGGTGGACGAGATGGTAGAACGGATTGAAAAAGTTTCGCTGCAAGATGTCCGGCGGCTGGCGCAAAAAATATTCGGCGCCACTCCGACATATGCTCTGCTGGGCGCGGTTGACAAACATGTGGAGTATGACGAACTGCAAAAACTGCTGAAATATTGATACTGACAGGAGCTGCTTATGTCACGTGCGGAAGATATTTTTCAAAAACTCATTTACTTTGGCGAAGACGCCATTGACGAATTTATCGTCAACCGTCAGAGCGAAGAGTTGTTTCTTGACTTCAAACAGGCTGTTTCATCCGGCAAAAACTTCACCACGCTGCATCGTGACGACCGCAAAAATCTGGCCAAAGCCATTTCCGGTTTCGGCAACTCCGAAGGCGGCGTAATTATCTGGGGCGTTGAATGCTCCCGCGATCAGGAAGTCGGCGATGTCGCCAAAGCCAAAACCAAAATCCAAAATGTCCACCGCTTTCTGAGCTGGGTCGAAAATGCCATTTCCGGCTGCACAATCCCTAGTCACAACAAAGTTCGCAATCATATAATCTGCTGCGACAAAAACGGCGACGGCTTTTTGGCCACCTATATTCCCAAATCCGACATTGCGCCGCTGATGACAACGGGCTCAAACACCATTTACATTCGCTCCGGCTCCAACAATGTGCCGGCGCCCTACGCCGTCATTGCCGGAATGTTTGGCCGCGCCCCGCAGCCAAACATTGAGCTGATGATGGGAGACCGCAGTCTTGAAGCCTTGGAGAACGCCGAAGAAGACATGCTCTATCCCAACAGCATCGACAACCCGCCCGAACACTACGTAAAAATCTGTTTTTCTCTGCAGGCTTTCAACAGCAGCAACGTCATTGCCCGCGAATTGTATCTTTCCTGCCGTACGCTTGAATCCGGCAGCGAATACAACAAAGTGCGTTTTGCCAACTACAATCAAATGGATTACATTCCCGGCATTGAAGGACAGTTGAACCTCATTACCCGACCGGAGTTGCGCTTGCCGCCGCGCGGAGTCATTCGCTTTTGCAAAGTAGAAATTATTTTGTCTCCGTTCATTGATGACGATTTCAAGTTGGAAGGCGTTATCGGCGCAGACAAAGCGGCACCTCGCGACTTCAGAATTTACATTCCCAAAAACAAGCTGCGTTCGTTTGTCGCCAGAGTTATCCGCGGAGACGAAAGCAACACGATGCTGCTGAACGAATTTTTCAACGACTACGTCCTGGGAGAAATCTGATGCCCGCGGTAGAAATTTTTACGGACGGCGCCTGTTCGGAAAATCCGGGAGCCGGAGGCTGGGGAGTAATTCTGCGCTCATCCGGAATAGAAAAAGAACTCTCCGGCGGCGCTCCCGAAACCACCAACAACCGAATGGAGCTGCAAGCCGTGATTGAGGCTCTGCGCGCCCTCAAAAAACAATGCGACGTCACTTTGCACACCGACAGCCGCTATGTGATGGACGGCGTGACGCAATGGCTGCCGAACTGGAAACAAAACGGTTGGAAAACCGCCAACAAAAAGACTGCGGTCAAAAATATGGATTTGTGGCAGCAGCTTGATGAACTTTTATCCTCACACCGCATCAAATGGATATGGATTAAAGGTCACAACGGCCACCCTGAAAACGAACGGGCCGACAAGCTGGCGCGCGATCAGGCCAAGATTTTTGCAGTGTCTAATGCTGAAGTTTCTCCAAAGTCTGCCGCAGCAACTCATCGTTAAGAACTTCCTGCAGAACCATACCTTCGGGAATACGAGGTGTAAACACGACATAAAAAGGCAGCCCGCTGCGCCCGAATTTTTGCATAAATCGCAGCACATCTTCCTGATATCCGGTCCAATCCAGCTCTAAAACCACAATATTATATTTATCAATAATTTCCTGCACGCGCGGCGACTCAAATGCCGCAAAATCATTATACGCACAAGTCAGACACCAATCCGCGCCGATTTTCACCAAAACCGTTTGTCCGCGCGCCAAAAGCCGGTCTATCACGCCGCGTTCAAACGTTTCCGTTCGTTGCAGAACAACCATGTCGCGATGCTCGCGCGCCGCCCGCGAAGCGTCAAAATAAGCTCCGGCAAACAAAACCAAAACCAATCCTGCGACAATCAGGTTTAACACCCGTCGCACCTTAAGATATACCACGGCGTCGCTTTCCTGTTCGTCCAACGCCTGCAAAGACGTCTGCCGCAATTTCAAAAGCAGCCACAGTCCCAGCATATAGAGCCCGAAATGCCACCACATGGCACCGTTTGTCTGAGCCGCCAGCAGCGCCGTCAGCCACAACCATGTTGCCAACAACAAAATTTGCATGAGAGCGTTAATCCAATGCAACCATTTACCGGGCGGCGGTACAAAATAAGCCGTCTCCGGAAAAAGCGCAAACAAAATGTACGGCAGGGCCAATCCTGCCCCCACACAACCGACCACCGCCGCAATTTGCCATGGCGTTCCGGCCAACGCCGCCCCCAAAGCCGTGCCTAAATACGGTGCCGTACAGGGGGTAGAAAGCAAAACCAAAAACAATCCGCTCAAAAACTCCGCGGCCGCTTCCGTGCGCTGTTTATTAATGAATTTGGCAAAAACATCCGGCGGCGGCAAAGTAAACAGTCCGCGCACATAAGCCCCGAAACATCCGATAACAAAGATCATCAGCGTCAAGAACCCGATACTTTGAAACTGCATCCCCCAGCCGACGGCGCGTCCGGCCGCTTTAAGACCGAGCAATCCCAAAATCAAAAGTCCAAACGCCGCGGCGATACCTGCCGTATTATAGGCAAAATGCCGACGGATACGCTCAATATTCATTCCGCCGAAATGGGTTATGGCCAGCAATTTCAATGCCAATACCGGAAACACGCAAGGCATCACGTTAAGCAGCAGTCCGCCGGCAAACGCCATCAACAGTATCACCGGCCAGGTATATTCCTGCATAAAATCCGCAAAAATTCCCTCTTCGGCAACCATCTGCCGACGCACGACCTTATCTGCGGCAACGGCCGCCGTCACGTCAAACCGACGACCGGCCAAACGAGTGGTTCGATCTTTGGGAATCAGACGCGACACAATGCGGTTTCCGTCAATTCTGGTTCGCGGCGGATAAAATTCTTCGGCGCCTTTGCCCTCAATATAGACCTTAAAATTTGCCGGCGTTTCGTCAGACTCGGCCGCCAGACGCAAAATTTCGCCTTCATCGGTTTCTTCAACCACCAACCGAAGCAAGCGCAATCCTTTGGTTTCAGATTGCGGCATCTGCCGACGAATCAGGCGCAACGGCACTTCCATCCGCGAGGGCTCCAAGTCTTTGCCTGCCGCCATGCCCGAAAGTTCCAAAACCGGCTGCAAGACTGCTTTATCACAGACTTCACCGGCGCAGACATCAGCCGAAATTTCCGGGCGCAAAACCATCGGTTTGGAAGCATCGGCGGCTTTGGCCTCAAATAAGACATAAACTCGGCCGACATAACCGGTAAGACTGTCCTTCAACCGAATGTACGCGCGTTCGGGCAGCGGCCACTGCACATTAATCTCTTGCAAATTATCCGACTTTTCAAAAGAAACATGTACACCTGAAAAATCGCGAAAATCGCGCCGCAACATAAATTTTCCGTCAGAAACAAGCAACTCCAGCGCCCCGACGGCCTTCCCGTCTTTATCCAGCGTTTTATAAGCCGAGAACAAGCGCGCGGCCGCCGTCTCTCGGTTATCCCATTTACCGACGCCGTCTTCATCCAACAGCGGTTTGCCGTCATAAAGCCCGTATGTAAAGAGTTTTTTCCAATCACCGTTAGCCACTATCTGCCGCAACATTTGCAGTTGTTCGGCGCGCGTCAAAGACCCGATGTCACGCGCGGCCTTATCGGCGGCCGCTCGTCGATCTCGCTCATTATTGGCATAGGTGATTACTTTTTTGAAATCCTGAATAACCAAAGGCTGATCGGACTCCCGATATTTCTCGGCATTCGCAGTCGCATATTCGTCATCGGCCGCCTGTATGGGAATATCGTTTTCCAGCAAAAAATCCTGAAACATTTTTTGGGCTTGCTGAAATATCCGTCGACCGCGAACGCCCATTCTGAGCAGAGATTCGCGGGTTGAAACCTCTTTGTCCGTATCATCCGGATGCAAAGCGGCCACGTCATCGGCAAAATTCTCGCGTATCTGAGTTCCGGGATATTTGACGTCAAATAAATCGAGTTCTTTTTTATACTCTTCAAAAAGCTGCAAAAAGTCGCGCTGCTGCGGCTCCTCCTGCAGGTCGAGAACGACTTTTCCGCCTTCTTGCGCCTGTGCCGGCAGCAGCCACAAACATTGCAAAAATACGACAGCTAAAAGTTTATATACCATATATTTTAAACCATAACTAAAATTTGCTTTTCAATTTACGATATTTTGTGCTACAATACAAGTAAAGAGTAAAAATATTATCAGTTTTGGGATGCTAATGGGAACTTCAGATTTAAATAACCTTACCGGATGCTGCCTAATTTCGACGCCGGCGCTGCAAGATGAACCGTTTGAAAAATCGGTCATCTATATTTGCTCGCACGGCAAACACGGCGCCATGGGGTTTGTGGTCAACAAAAAAATCAAAGAATTTTCGTTTAGCGATTTGGCTTTGCAACTCCCGATCAACTTCAGCCGCATGACCGCCTCGCTCGATTTGTATCGTGGCGGCCCGTTGGACAAGGTGCGTGGTTTTGTGCTGCACTCCACCGATTATGTCAATTCCGACAGCATCACTCCGGGCGGCGGCGTCGCCATATCGGCTTCCATAGACATTCTGACCGACATAGCTTATGGCAACGGCCCCAAAGATAACCTGATTGCTTTAGGCTATGCCAACTGGGCGCCCAATCAGCTGGAGCAGGAAATCATCAACAACATGTGGCTGGTTGTGCCGGCCTCGCCCGAACTGGTGTTTCATACCAAAGATGAAGAAAAATGGAATTGTGCGCTGGATAACCTTGGCGTAGACATTACACGGTTTTGCACGACATTCGGCCGTGCCTGATAAATTGCACGCCCGCCCTTTATTCCTTCGGACAACAGATTATATAATGAACATCATCATAACGATGATGCTAATTATAATTACGGAGGAAATAATGACACGAAAAAAACCGATGATGATGTACGATCTCGTGGAAGACAATCTGGCCTTAGTCAGCAAAATCTACCAAAGCTTTGAGGCGCTTGAAGAAACTTTGGGCGCGCTCAAAATGGAAGAACCTTTGTTCATGACCTATGCCGCAAAAAAATCCTTCGCTCATAACATTATGAAAACCACCAACGGCGCTCATAAGTTCAAAAATTAGCAGTATTCGGAAAAAATCGACACCCAAACAATCCTTCGTTGTGCGCGGAGGATTGTTTTTTTGGGCGGCGACGGGGCGGAAAACGATTATGTCATGTGAAGGTTTGATTGATAATAAAATATTTTTTCTTGCAATAATAAATACTAAAAAATAAACTAAAAGAAATCACAATTTTAACGGATAAAATAAATTGAAAATTATTGCCTGGAACAGTAATTACTCCTTTAGGACAAAATTCA
>CANPYJ010000007.1 GCA_947588275.1 uncultured Alphaproteobacteria bacterium
TCGGGAACTTTGTATTCGCCGTTGTCAAAATAAGTGACTTGCCCGCGTGCGTCATAATAATCTAAAACCGCAAAAATCTTTGTATAGGCAATATGATATCGGCGCAGCTGAGCCGCCACCACCTGCGACGGTCCTCCGGTAATGATATGAATTTCGTGACCGCGACGCACCGCCTCTGCCGTAAACCGCGCAAAATATTTGGGCCGCGCGCTGACCACCCCGTGAAAGTCCAGACCGATTTTGAGGCCGGCTTTCTTGCTCATTTGTCGTCTCCAAATACCGATGACACAAGTTCTTTTAAGGAATTGGGGCTTAAGGCCGAGAGCGGGTTAATGTTGATTTCGGGTTCGTCAATATTGCCGCTGATGCTGTAATTGGCGGCAAACACGGTGCCGTCCTTGCCGCTCAGAAGCGAGCCGACAAGCGGAATGCTACCGATTAACGTGTTGAGCCCGTAGGCCGGCGCAATCAGGCCTTTGACGTCAAATTCCTGATAACGCATGGAATATGTGCCGCTGCCCGAAATGCCGACCACATTGCCGAACGCCCGCGCATCATTGACTTTGAGCTGACTGTTGCGGTATTCAAACGGAGCGTCAAAGTGCGAAAAAACAATTCCTTCGCCGGTCAACAAATCGACCATTCCGGACAAAGAAGCCACCGTCAGCAGCTTGGCGAACACCGGCGTATTGTAGACGTTGAAGTCGCGTATCTTGGCATAGCCGATAAAATTCTTGTCCGGCGTACGGCGGGCGCTGATGCTTAAGGTGCCACCGCGCATATCGTCGTAAAGGCGCAAAAATCTGAACGTTGAACCGGCATCGTCGCTTTCAATCGTAAGCAGATATTCTTGGTTGGCACGCGGCACATAATCCAATCGCAGACCGCTTTCTTTTCGGCGGTTCGCTTTGGCGGCAAAATGTCCGGTCAGATGCATTTCTTCTATGCCGATGCCATGACGAACTTTGGTCTCTCCGACAAAATTGCGAATAGCCACGTTCTCGTTGGTCCACAAATTGTCAACGGTAATGTTGATGTCGGCATCTGCCACTTTTTCCCATTGATTTTCATCCGCCGCCGGAGGTTCCAGCGCATCATGCAGTTTCTTTTGGCGGCGGCGCGCCTTTGATCGCTCGATTTCTTCTTCGTCTTTGGCAAAGAAGTCTGACAAATCGTAGCTCACGCCGGTCACATCAATTTTAATTTTGTCGCCCATGGCGATTTTGGCCGCGGCAGATGTTTTCGGCCCCTTAATGTCGGCAATGTCTATGACCTCTATTTGCCCCTGCTTATTCAGCGAAATGTTGCCGCTCAGGTTAAAATCAGGTTTTGAGAGCGCAAACATCGGAATATTTTTGACCTTGCCGTCCCGAAGTTCTATCCGCGCACTGATGACGCCCTCCACGCCGCGTTTTTTCTTGAATCCCAAAAACGAATAGTCGATATCGGTCTGCCGCAAATCGCCGCTGGCGTCGATTATCGTTTTGCCGTCGGCATAAGTGGTAACCACCGCCTGAGCCGGTATGGAGCCGCGAATATAGGTGTCGCTCAAAGCACTGATGTCCAGTCCGAGTTTCTGCTTGAGCATATTGTCAAAGTTGAAGCTTAGCTGATAGCGGCTTTGATATTGGCGAGAGTCAAAATTCTGCTTCCACTCCAGTGTTATCGGAATACCGTCAAAATTGGTTACGCCGGAAAGAAGCATTCCCTGATTGTCGACGCTCAAATCCAGCGTTTTGGCCTCGATTACCCGCTCCGGCAGCATTCCTTTGATGACCACGTCATGCAAAATCGATTTGATGTCGACTTTGACTTCCGACGGCTTGAGATTCTGTTTGAGCTCGAAGTCAAGATCCAGCGAAACATCCGCCGTCCCCTCAAACAAATCCGGCTTCAACCCCATATCCGACGTATAACCGAGCGGTTTGTGGTCAATAAGACGCAAGATATCGGGAATTGCGCCGACACCCTCGATTTTGATGCGTGCAAAGTTGTCTTCCTTATTCAGATCATACAACTCAACATAGCCTTTGTTGGCCACGACGTCGGCCGATGTTCCCTTATCAATATAAATTTTTAGCGAATCGGCGGCAAAATCGGCATAGCCGTTTATTCCCTCAATGGCCGGCATCCCTTCCAAATAATTCAACGAAACCCCCTGAGCCTCGGCGCGACCGTGCAAATCCTTGAAGCGCAACCCACCGGCCTGCTTATCATAAGCAAAATCAAAGCTGAATTTGCCGTTGCGAAACTCGCCTTCGGACATGCTTTCTTTGCACCAATTCCATGCCTTGAAAGCAATCTGCCGCGGCCAATAGCGATATAAGTCGTTGGTGGCCAACGAATCGACTTCGGCCGAAAGCGTCAACGCAATATCTTCCGGCCGTGAATGCAGCAAATATTTTTTGAGACCTTCCGCCTGCACGCCGACTTTGGCCTGCTGGCCGTCGAGTTCTACCGCGGCGTCTTTGATTTCAAGCTTGTCCAGATTGCCGGTGAGTTCGCCGTTGAGGCTCAGTGCGCCAACGCTATAATTGTCTTCGGCATTGTCCGAAAACGCCACAAACCCTTGTCCGCCCTCAACGGCAAAAGTTATCTTTTCGACCGCGGCATCCAGATTTTCGACCAACCGACGACGGTGTTTTATTATCTCTTTCAGATTTATCAGCCCGTCAATCCGACCGTTGAGCGGCACATCCACTTTGAACGGCAGCTTAACATCATCTCCCGCCAGCAAAGTCAAAATCTTGTCCGGCACAATATCGGCAAAATAAAACTGCAAAGCCAATTTATTGACGGCCGCACGATAAACCGCCTCCAATCCGACCGACGACGAACTGCCTCCCATACGCAACAGAGCGCTGATTTCCGTTTCCAATTTGCCAAACCCGCGCTCAAATCTGTAGTTGACGTCCGAAAGCACCCATTTTTTGCCCAAGTCGACTTCGTGCAGCTCCACCTCGGCGCCGATGATATTGATGTCGTTGATGTAACTCTCAATATAAGTTTGGTCTTCTGAGTTAAAACGCTCCAAAAAATCATCAAACTGTTCAAAATAATAGGCCAGTTTTTTCTGATTGATTTCTTCGGTTTTGTTCTTGTCAATGCCGTAAGTCGTAAAAATGTATATCTGCGGATTATACACGTCTACCGCACTCGGAGCAATCAAGCCATGAAGCAGCGCCTTGACGCTGAACGACACCGAAGTGCGCGGCGCGGTCACGACAATGCTGCCGTCGGCCTTTTTGTATGAAACCTGATTGGCGATGATGCGCAGCGGCCTGAGCGAACGCACCAACTCCAGATTGACCGAATCAACCGTTACCTGATATTGGGAATCGTCATGATTGAGGGCCTTGATGATATAAGGCTTGAGAAACGGCACACCGATGGCACCGCGATATAACTGCCAAATCAAAATCAGCAGCGCCATCAGCAGCGCCACGCCAAAATAATCAAGCAGCCGATAAAGCTTATATTGTCCGGGAGCCAGCTTTTTCATTGTTTTGCAACCAAATTAAAATGTCTTTGTAATTGCGGCAGTTGTACAGACCGTCATGTTCCGCTCCTTTATACGTAATCAGCCGTTTGGGTTGGGCGGCAGCGGCAAACAGAGCTTCGGCGCGGCGCGCCGGCACCAGTGTATCGTCTTCGGCGGCCATAATCAGAATGGGCAGATGCAGCTTTTTGACCAGCGGCCGATTGTCAAACTTGTCGCGGACAATCCAAGCCAGCGGCAACGGAAAGCGCACAATGTCGCGTACATCTTCCTGAAGACTGTCAAACGGGACTTCCAATATCAGACCGGCAAACGGCACCTTTGTTCCCAGTTCGGCAGCAGCATAAGCGGCCGTATAAGAACCGAGCGACATTCCGTACAGATAAATTTGCCGGTTTTCAACCCCCTGAGCATACAGCCAACGGACGGCCGCCAGTGCATCCTGCTCCAGTCCGGCCTGCGTGATGCGTCCCTCAACATCGCCAAAACCGCGATATTCCGGCAGCAACGTGCCGTATCCGGCTTCGGCCAGAGGCACCAGCTTGTGATAAAAACTCTCAATATTATAAGAATTGCCATGCATAAACACAATTATCGGCATTCCTTCGGCCGGCGGAGTATACCATGCATAAAGCGGGGTTCCGTCCGCCGCCCGATAGTCAACCCGCTGCGCCGGATAGCCGTTGGCCTGGGCGACTTCTATCCGCGCCGCCCGCTTGAGCGGCGAATAGAAAAACATCTGCGGACACACATAAACCAGCAGACAGAATCCGACATAAGCGACACCTGCTCCCAAAACGACAATTTTCAGAACTTTCTTAAGCATTGGCCGCGCTTCCCACTTTGTCGGCCAGCGCCGCGGCCAAAAACATATCAATGTCGCCGTCCAGCACCGCCTTGCAATCCGATGTCTCGGCGTTGGTTCGCAAATCTTTGACCATTTTATAAGGCTGCAAAACATACGAGCGGATTTGGTGTCCCCATCCGATGTCGCTTAACGCGTCGCGCTCGGCCTCGGCTTTGGCCTCGCGTTTTTTGAGCTCCAATTCATAGAGTCTGGCCTTGAGCATGTTCCATGCGGCTTCGCGGTTTTGAAACTGCGAGCGCTGATTTTGGCATTGCACGACAATGCCGGTCGGCTGGTGAGTAATGCGCACCGCCGAATCGGTTTTGTTGATATGCTGGCCGCCGGCACCCGAAGCGCGATAAGTGTCAACCCGACAATTGGCTTCGTTGATGTTAATCTCTATGGCGTCGTCAATCACCGGATAAACGCCGACCGAGGCAAAGCTGGTGTGGCGGCGGGCGTTGCTGTCAAACGGCGAAATCCGTACCAGCCGATGCACGCCGCTTTCCGATTTGAGCCAGCCGTAAGCGTTGTGTCCGCTGACTTTGATTGTTACCGACTTAAGACCGGCCACCTCGCCTTCGGTTTCTTCCACATATTCGACTTTATACCCATGCGCCTCGGCCCAGCGCGTGTACATACGCAGCAACATTTCCGCCCAGTCCTGAGCCTCGGTACCGCCGCTTCCGGCATGAACTTCCAAATAAGCATCATTGGCGTCAACTTCGCCGGACAACAAGGCCTCCAGTTCGCCGTGCCGAACTTCAATCCGCAAAGCTTCAAGCTGGCTCACGACATCGGCAATCACCGTCTCATCGTTTTCGGCTTCGGCCAATTCGGCCAATTCAAGCAAATCTGCAAGAGACGTTTCCATCTGCCGATAGTGATTCAGATTAAATTCCAGAATATTTTTTTCAGACATCAGTTTACGGGCGGCAGCGGGATCATTCCACAGACTGCCGTCGGCAGTCAGAGATTCTAATTCCTGCAAGCGCAGAACGGCGTTGTCGTAGTCAAAGAGACCTCCTCAGCAGCGCCAACGACTGCTTGACAGGCTCGACAATTTCATAGATTTCTGAGCGCATTGTTTCCTCTAACTTATTAATATTCTTAACTTAACCTCTGCCGCCGACAATTGCAAGCACTATTTTCCCCGGCTTAATATTCGGAGCCAAGCTGAACTTCGTCAGCGTCATCGGCTTCAAATTTGTTTTTATCGGACGGCGCTTCCGACGTTTCGTCCGACCCAATTACTCGCTGATGTTTGTCATCAAACTCAAATTCGGGTTTCAAAGCCTCGATAATCACGGTTTTGTCTTCGGGACGCGCCGGCCGGCCGGTCTCATGATTAACCCGCACCAGCCTGATGCCGGCCGGAATACGGAACGGAATGTCGGGACGGTTTTTCAGCGCCTCGTGCATAAAGTTGTAAAAAATCGGCAAAGCCAGCGCCGCGCCCGTTTCATAGCGACCGAGACTGCGCGGCTCGTCAAACCCGACATACACCGCCACTACCAAATCCGGCGAAAAGCCGACAAACCACGAATCCTGATTTTTATTGGTGGTGCCGGTTTTGCCGGCCAAATGCTTATTGAGGCTGCGCAGACGGGCGGCCGTGCCGTATTGCGCGACCCCCTCCAAAATGCTTACCATCTGATAGGCGCTCAACGGGTCGATAACCTGCTCGCGGGCATCGGCGAGCTCGGGCTGCGGCTGATTGCTCCAATGCTCCGCCTTACAGTCCGGACATACGCGGGAATCATGCTTATAAATCGTTTTGCCGTTGCGATCCTGAATACGTTCAATCAGATACGGATCGATTTTTTTGCCGCCGTTAACCATCATGCTATAGGCGGTGGCCATGTTAATCAGTTTGGTCTCGCCGGCTCCCAACGACATGGACAAGAGTTGCGGTAGGTGCGGATTCACCCCCATTTTGGCCGCATACTCCGCCACTTTGTTCATGCCGACATCCTGAGCCAGCCGCACCGTCATCAAATTTCGCGATTTTTCAATTCCCTGCCGCAAGGTCATCAGACCATAAAAACGTTTGGAATAGTTCACAGGCTTCCATTTGGGCAACCCCGGCCCCTGATCCAAAACAAACGGCGCATCCAAAATCAGGTCGGTCGGCGAATAACCGTTGTCCAGCGCGGCCAAATAGACAATCGGCTTGAAGGCGGATCCGGTCTGCCGCATAGCCTGCGTGGCACGATTGAACTGCGATTTTTGAAACGAATAACCACCAACCATGGCTAAGATTTTGCCGGTATGAGGATTGAGCGCTATCATGCCGCCTTCGACATTGGGAATCTGACGCAAATAATAGCTGTTTTCGGGAAGTTTTTTGGCGGCAGCGACTTTAGACGGCAGTTTTTCAACCAAAATGACGTCGCCCGCGGCCAAAACGTCGGTCACGGCTTTAGGCGGATTGCTCACGCCCTGATTGCGGAGATTTTTGCGCGCCCAATCCAAAAGCCCGAGCGAGATAAGCCCCCGCTTGCCGCTTTCGGTTTCAATCTCGGCCTTGACCGTCGAAACGCTGCGCACGATTGCCCGCTCCCAGGCCTCGTCTTTGCCGAGCGGCGGCGCCATTTTTTTGAGTTCGTCGGCAAAATCCGCATCGGCCGACAAATGCGTCAGCGGCCCGCGCCAGCCGTGACGAACATCATAATTGCGCAGCTCTTGTTGAAACGCCTGGGAAGCAAGCAGCTGCAACCGCGGACTCAAGGTCGTGCGCACCAGCAGACCGCCCTCATATAGCGCGTCTTCGCCGAACTGTTTGGTAACCTGACGGCGAACTTCCTCACTGAAATACTGCGCCGCTTTTACAAATTCTGCCCGTCTGTCCAAAACTTCCAGCGGCTTGGCTTTGGCCGCTTCGGCTTCTTCCGCGGAAACGTATCCTTCCTCTGCCATCCGGTCGATAACCCAGTTGCGGCGACCAACCGCGGCGGCGTATTTGGTTTTGGGATTGTAATTGTTGGGGCCTTTGGGCAGAGCAGCCAAAAACGCCGCCTCGTCCACCGTAAGTTCGTCCAGCGCCTTACCGAAATAATTGAGCGCCGCGGCGGCCACGCCGTATGAACGATTGCCCAAATAAATTTCATTGAGATACAATTCCAAAATATGCTGTTTGGTAAAGGCCTGCTCCATCCGCATGGCCAACAAGGCTTCCTTAACTTTACGCTTATACGAAACCTCGGACGAGAGCAAAAAGTTTTTGGCAACCTGCTGCGTAATGGTAGACGCACCGGCCGGACGCCTGCCGCTGCCGAAGTTTTTGACATTTTCAAGCAGCGCGCGGACAATGCCCAGAAAGTCGATGCCGAAATGGCTGTAAAACTTTTTGTCCTCGGCGGCGATAAAGGCATTTTTGACCAGCGGCGGAATCTTGTCCTCCGGCACAAACAGCCTCTTTTCGGCGGCATATTCCATCAGCAGCCGTCCGTCGCCGGCATAAAGACGCGTGGTAACGGCCGGCTCATAATTCGACAACTGATGATAATCCGGCAATTCCTGCGATATTTGCCAAATCGAAGTTATCACCAGTATCAAGGCAATGACCGCAAAGAAAAAGAATGTGCTGAGCAGCGACGATAATGTTTTAAACATGGCAAACCCGACGGAATTAATTGCGCGTGTTTTACTAATACTCAAAAAAAATTTGGAAGTCAAACATTAAAATACAGATGCGTGCCGCATATTTTCAAAATATTTATCAATGGCTTTCTGCGCCGAAACCGCCAGTTTGTGACGATAGGATTTTTGGCGCAAAAGCTTTTCTTCGCCGCGGTTGGACAAATAGCCAAGTTCCATCAGCACCGACGGCACGTCGGGAGCCTTGAGCACAGCAAATCCGGCAAATCGATGCGTATTGTCCAGCGTATGAGTCGACTTGCGCATCTCCTGCACCATAAAGGTGGCAAATTCGGCCGAGCGGTTGAGCGTTTCACGTTGCGCCAGATTGAGCAAAACATCCGAAACTTCTTTGGAATGTTCGGCAAAATTAAGGCCGGCCACAATGTCGGACTTGTTTTCCTTTTCGGCCAATGCGGCAGCTTCTTTGTCCGACGCCGTCTCCGAGAGGGTATAGACCGAAAGACCGGTAGCGTTGCGGTTGGCCGCGCTGTCGGCATGAATCGACAAGAACAGGTCGGCATCGTAACGGCGGGCAATTTTGACGCGATCACGCAAGGGAATAAAGATATCGCGGTTGCGCGTCAAATAGACCTTATAGTCGGGATTTTTATCCAAAAGCTCCTTGAGCTCTTTGCCCATCGACAGCACGATATTTTTTTCATACACGCCGGAAACGCCGATGGCACCGGGATCAACGCCGCCATGACCGGGATCCAAAACAATAATTTTTTGGCGGCGTTTGGGAGCCGAAACGGCAGCCTTGGACGACGACGAATGCGCAGTCGAAGTCTTGCCCTGGTTGTACGAATCGTTGCTGACCGCGTGATCATTGCCGACATTGGAGGCAAAATCTCGTTCCGAAGCCATTTCCATATCAATCACGAAACGCCAGCCGAAATTGCTTTGCGGCGGCAGCATAAACGCCTTTTTGACAACGGCCGGCTTGAGCAAATCAAACACCACGCGCACGCCGTCGACGCCGGCCGCGCCGAGACGCGTGGACGAAACCAGGCTGTTGGCATCCATGTTTTGGGCAATTGACGGATTAACCGAGACGTTTTGCGTGTCTACCACCAAACGACGGGGCGAATTAAGCAAAAACACTTTATAGTTAAATTCAGAATCGGCGTCAAACACAATGCGCACGGTACCGATGCCCTGACCGATGCGCATCCCCGAGATTTCGGCCGCGGACACGGTTCCCGTCAAAAACAGCGAAACCGCCGCGACCATAAGCCACCGCAGCCCGATTATGCACAAATTCTGCCTCAACAGGCGCATTAAGACACCTCTTTTATCAACATTCTTTGTTAATTATACAAAAGACTTCTTACCAATATCTTAAAAATAAAATTTGCGCTTTAATAATTTTGTTGTTGTGTTTTAAATCAAAATGTATATGCTAAAGGAAGCTTGTCGGACATTATGTATCGGATGCGCTCTTGTCTATACATTAAAACCATTCATAAGAACGCAATCGGGTACCGCCGCCTTATCATCAGGATAGGCAGCCGTTTGACAGGTTCAAAGCAAATTTTTGCCGGACGGATTTTTTGAGCGCCAAGCAATCAATAAGAATTAAAAAACACTCGGCGCTTTTGATTGAAGAGATTGATGAAGTTGAAACTGTTTATAAAGTTTACAAAATCGGGCGGACTTTGCGGCCATCGGCCGGAAAGGACGTTTTTGTTTTAAAAAAATCTCTTCCTCCGGCGCGAACATAATTTTTTTTGACCGCGGTTTCAAAGCCGCGGCGGCGTGGAGATTTGATATGACTAAAAGAATGCTGATTGACGCTACCCAGCCCGAAGAAACACGCGTTGTGGTGCTGGACGGCAACAAACTAGAAGATGTGGAATTTGAGACGGCGCACCGCCGGCAGATTAAAGGCAACATCTATCTCGGCAAAGTTATGCGCGTGGAGCCTTCTTTGCAGGCCTGCTTTGTCGACTATGGCGGCAATCGCCACGGATTTATGGCCTTTGGCGAAATTCATCCCGATTACTATAACCTGACCGACGAAGAACTGGCGGACGTCGACAAAGAAGTAGAAGATATTATCGAAAGCAAAAAACAGGCCATTAAAGAACGCGAAGCCGAACGCGAGCGCATCCGGCAGGAAAAAGCTGCCGCCAGAGCGGCGCGCGAAGCCGAAAAAAATCGTTTGGAAGCTGAGGCCAAGGCCGCGGCAGAGATAAAACCGGCGGCCGAGGCAGAAACAAAGCCGGAGTCAGCGACTGAGGTCTCTGCCGACGCATCCGACGCCTTATCGACGCCGGCCGCGGCAGAAGTTTCTCTTGCCGAATCTTTGCCGGCAGAAGAACCCGACACCAGAAAACATCCGCAAAAAAAACGCCTGCTTAAAAAGCGCATTCGCAAAGAGGCCGAAGCCCGCAAAGAAGCCGAGGCCGTGCAAGCCGAAACCGCACCGGCCGAAAATCAAAACAGCGAATCCGCCGGACTGAAAGTTTTGGCCGAAGATACCGGATGTGATACTCCGTCAATCAGCGATTATTCGGAAGAGAAAGAAGAAAAAGCATCCGGATTTGTTGACGAGGACATGGATGTCGACGACGATGACGAAGCCGATATGGACTTTGAACTGCAACGCCGGCTTATCCGTGCCCGCAAGCTGTTTCATCGCCACAAGATTCAGGAAGTGATCAAAGAAGGTCAGACCGTTTTGGTGCAGGTGGTCAAAGAAGAACGCGGCAACAAAGGCGCGGCGCTTACCACTTATCTGTCTTTGGCCGGACGCTACTGCGTTTTGATGCCAAACCGCATTAAGAGCGGCGGTGTTTCGCGCAAGATTACCAATGCCGCCGACCGCAACCGTCTCAAAAGCATCGTTCGCGAGCTGCCGCTGACGCCCGATATGTCCATTATCGTGCGCACCGCCGGCGAAGAAAAGACTAAAGCCGACATCGTGCGCGATTACAATTATCTTATTCGCACTTGGAATCAAATCCGCATGGATGCGCTCAAAAACAAAGCGCCTTGTCTGGTGCACGAAGAAGGCAATCTGATTAAACGCGCGCTGCGCGACATCTACAGCAAGGACACCGCGGAAATTATCGTGGCCGGCGACGAAGCCTATCAGCTAGCCAAAGATTTCTTCCGCATTTTGTCGCCGCACAACCTGAAAAAAATCAAAAATTATCGCAACAACGACATGCCGCTGTTTCAACGTTTTCAGGTTGAGGGACAACTCGACAAGCTGCACGACACCAACGCGCAGTTGGAATCCGGCGGCTATCTGGTTATCAACCCGACCGAGGCCTTGGTGTCTATTGATGTAAACTCGGGACGGGCGACCAAAGAAAAAGATTTGGAGGAAACCGCGCTCAAGACCAATCTGGAAGCCTGTGACGAAATAGCTCGTCAGCTCAGAATGCGCAATCTGGCCGGACTGGTGGTCATCGACTTTATCGATATGGACGAGCCGGCCAACAATCATGCGGTGGAAAAACGCATGAAAGAGGCGCTTAAGAAGGATCGTTCGCGCATTCAGGTGGGCAAAATGAGCATGTTCGGTCTGCTGGAGCTTTCGCGCCAACGCATGCATTCGGCTTTTTGGGAAAGCAATTATCAAACCTGTCCGTATTGTCAGGGCAAAGGCATTGTCCGCACGACAGAATCGGGAGCCGTCTTTGTTTTGCGCGGAATTGAAGAAGAGGGAATCAAAAACCGCTCGGCACGGGTGAACGTTTTTGTGCCGGCCGAAACCGCCCTTTATATTCTGAATCACAAACGCCAAATGCTGGTCGAATTGGAACAAAAATATAAGATGAATATTGTCATCAGCGCCGATGACAGCATCAAATGCGTAGCTGACTACCGCATTGAACGCACGAAGCAGATTAAAGAACCGACGGTGACACAGCCTCAGGCTGAAGCCGTTGCCGAATCTCTGCCGGCAGAGACGGCCGAATCTCCGGTGCTGACGGAAGAAACACCGGCAGAACCGGCTGCTGACGAAAACCGTTTTGAACACCGCCGCGGACGTTTTGATCGGCGGCGCGGCCGCGGCCGTTATGACCGCCGCCACGGACGCTACGAATCGGCTCCGACCGGCGAACAACCCAAAGAAAGACAAGAAGCCGTCATCTTGTATGACAGCCACGAAGACATTACATCAAAACCGGCCGCCGCATCCGAAGAACCGGCCAAGGAGAAGTCAAACTGGTGGAAAAAGCTTATCAAAGGCTGAGACGGTTTTGGAATTCTGTTCTGATTGGCAGCTTGGCGCTGCCAATCCTTTTATTGCTGCCCTGTCCGAGCGTGGCGCAGGAACTGCGGCTGGTCAGCGACGAAGAAGCCGAGCAGCTGATCAGCGATATCGCCAAACCTTTGTTTGCGGCAGCAGACCAACCTTTTGACCGCAGCCGTCTTTTTTTGGTTGAAGATCCCACTCTCAACGCTTTTGTGGCGGACGGCAATAGGTTGTTTATTCACACCGGAACCATTTTGGCTGCCGAAAGTCCGGACGAGTTGGCCGGCGTGATTGCGCATGAAACCGGACATATTCAGGGCGGACACATCTTGAGACAAAAGATAAATCTCAGGAATCTTCAAGATGTTTCTCTGGTTTCGGCCATTTTGGCCGGCACGGCCGCCGTGCTCGGCGGTCAGGGCGATGCCGCGGCGGCGGCCGTTTTGGGCACCCAGAGTTCTATGCTGCACCAATTTGCTCATTATCGCACCGAAGAAGAACGTTCGGCCGACGAAGCAGCTGTTCGCCTGCTGGAAAAGACACATCAGCCGGCCTCCGGAATGCTTGCCTTTATGAAAAAAATCGCTGTCCGCCAACAATTGGAAGGAATCAGCGAAACGCCGTATTTTCGCACGCACCCGCTCAGTCAGGAACGACTGACTTTTTTTGAAGACGCAGCAAAGCGCCTGCCGGCACGGTCCGCCTCGCCGTTGCAAGAAAGATTTGAACGGGTCAAAGCCAAATTTTCTGCCTATTTGAATCCGCCGGAACGCACGCTGCGAACTTATCCGGCCGCCGATCAACGCCCCGCCGCCCGTTATGCCCGTGCCATTGCCTATTTTAAGAAACTGCAATTTGCATCGGCCATCGGCGAACTTGACTTTCTGCTCGCGGCCGAGCCCGACAATCCGTATTTTCATGAGCTGAAAGGGCAGATTTTGCTTGAAACAGGCAAAATCAAGCCGGCCAAAGCCGAATATCAAAAGGCGGCGACACTTAAGCCCGATGCGGCGCTGCTCAAAGTCAGCTTTGCCCAAACTTTGCTTGAAGACGCGCCGACCGCGGCCGAAATTAAAGAGGCGATCAATCTGCTTAATCAAGCCGTAATTCGCCGGCCGACCGGATTTGCCTGGCTGCTTTTGGCGCGCGCTTACGGCATGCAGGGCAACGAAGCGGCAGCGGCTTATGCCGCGGCAGAATATTCGGCTCGCATCGGGGCTCTTGACACCGCATTGGGGCAATTGGAGCAAGCTTCACGCGCCCGACCCGATCGACGTTTGGCTCTCAGGATAGAAGATTTGCGTCTGCGGCTGGACAGTTTGAAGAAAAAGTGAAATTTCTGTCAAAATTTGTATTGATTTTTGTTGTCTTTTGTAATATATTCTTGATAATTAACCTTTTTATCGAGACTGAAAATGATTGGCAACTATAGTTTTAAAAACGAACATTTGATTTCGTATCTGTCTAACGAATCAATGAAAACCATATTTATGCGTGAACGGTTTGCCCGCCGCTATACAAACAAAAAAGCCGGATATGCCCTTTTTGCCGCACTCTATGCCAAAAAATACGCAGACGAGCTCGACAAACTTGACATTGTGCAGCTTTCAGAATTGATGTACGACCTCGGCTATGCCCGCCGCAAACGCAACGACCCCGATTATAAAAATGCTTGGGAACGCTACCGCGATGTTTTGTTTGCCAAAATTCGCGCTTATCCGGAAACGGAAAAAACTGCGGAGATGCCGCTTTGGCAGCGCGAATCTTATTGCTCGGCGATTGAAACGTACAGAAAGGCCTTTTATGAACCTTTGCCTCATGACGTTTACGAGATTGCCCATGGCATCCAACGCCGACTTAAAGGTAAGCCCGTCATTTCTTCCGTCACTCTTAATCAGATTAAAAACGCCGAGTTTAAGCCGTTGCCGATGGCAGAAATTGAGGCTCTCGGAGCCGCCTTTTTTGCCGAATCCAAGAAACTTCCGCGCGATTCCGAAGCCGCCAAAAATCTCCGCAAGCAAGGAAACCAGGCCATAAGTCAAGGCTGCGCAGAATATGCAAACCAGTATCTGAACAGCGATGAGAATCTCGACAGGCTTTCGGTTCCCGAGTTGGTCTACCTGCACAAAAATCTGCGTTTGAACAAACGATACAAAGAGCTGACCGAACGGTTGGACGCCCTGTGCGAACGGCAGCTGCGACAAGTTGTGACAGGTATCCAAAGCGATGTTATGCCGCAGCCCGAGGTCTTTAAGGCCTTGTGTTCCTACTGCCACTATCACAGCCGTGACTTTGAGAAACGGAAAGGCAACGACGCCTTATTTAAAATCGGAAATCTGAAAAGCAGCCTGGCCAAGCTTGAGCGCATCCAAGAGCGGCTGAACAAACCCGAAAAAAACGAGGCTGTGCCGCTTGAACGACCGATGTTGGCGCAAAATTTCGAACAAGCCTGCGAGAATCGGCAAATCCGTTTTGACAAACCGGAAAAACCCGACGGCTCATATCGGTTGTATGCGCCGCACGCGCCTGAAGACGCCGATCCATGCGGCACGCTGACGATTGCCGGCGAAACCAACATTAACCTGGACAGCGGCGAGTTTGAGCATTTTGCGGCATTGGCCGAGGCCGCAAAAAAATCCGGTTCGCCCGCGATTGTGCTGGGCGAACTCAGCCCTGATGCGCAAAAAGCCAAAAAATTTGCGGCTTTGATGGTGCTGGCCGGATACAAAGTCCGAATGGAAGTCGAGCATAACTTCAGCATGGAAGAACTGGCCGAAGTCGAACCAGAAATCCGCAAAATGGAAGACCTTAAGCGTCTGAAAGCGGAAATCAACAAAGCCAAAATCCGCATGCAAATCGACAAAAACAATCCGGAGGCCAAGAACGACTTCAAGATGCAGCTTCGCAAATACAGCGAATACATTATTGAATTCGGCGATATTTACGACTCCCGCAGCAAAGAGCAGCGCAAACAGGCTTTCCAAAACCGACAGACGACGGCCAAAGGCAAGCCGACGAAACCGCTCAACCGCGGTTTAGAGCGCTGACAATCTTTGCCGCAATATCCATATAAGCTTTGGCATGCGCGCTTTGCGGCGCCGCGCTGACAATCGGGCGTCCGGAATCGGCATGGGCGCGAATATCCATGTGCAGCGGAATTTCGCCCAAAAACGGCACGTCCAGTCTGGCCGCCGTTTCTTTGGCGCCCGCGTGGCCAAAAATTTCTGCCCGCTCGCCGCAATGCGGACACAGATAATAGCTCATATTCTCAATGATGCCTAGTATCGGCACGTCTACCCGCCGAAACATATTGACGCCCTTAACCGCGTCTATCAGGGCGATGTCCTGCGGCGTCGACACAATAACCGCGCCGGCAAAATTGAGCCGTTGCGACAAAGTTATTTGGATATCGCCGGTGCCGGGCGGCATATCAACCACCATCACGTCAATTTCGCCCCAATTAACTTCGGTCAGCAGCTGCTCAATGGCGCCGCAAGCCTTTGAACCGCGCCAAATCAGCGGTGTTTCGCGATCAATCAGCGCGCCGATGGACATTGACTTGATATTTTGGTATTCAAAAGCCTCAAAGGTTTTGCCGTCATACGAAACCGGCGCGGTCCCCTCATAACCCAGCATGGTGGGAACGGAAGGGCCGTAGATGTCGGCATCGAATAAAGCCGTCTTTTGTCCCTGAGCCGCCAAGGCCAAAGCCAGATTTACCGCGGTGGTCGACTTGCCGACGCCGCCCTTGCCGGAAGCTACGGCGATAATTTTTTTGACACCGCGAATCTGCCACTTTTGCGGCTGCTCAAACAACGGCTGTGCCGTCCTGACCGCCGTATGGATAACCGCGACTTTGTCAATTCCGGACAAGGTTTTGACTTCTTTCTCTATGGCTTCGGTTTTGGCGCTGTCTTCCGCCGCGTTTTGCAGCGTGACGATGACCCTCCGGCCAAAAATGCCGATATTGGCGATTTCAGCCTCGGAATAATATTTGCCGACGATGGCTTTGATTTGCTCTTCCATGTTAAGGCGTTCCTGTTGATAGATGTTTTCGCTTGTTGTTTTATTGCTCTATTTATATTATATAATTCAAGTAAAGCAACCAAAAAAGTCAGGGAGACAATTTTATGGTACAAATTCCTAATCCGTGGGAAGACGGCGAAGACGACAATCCTTGGAAAAACAACGACCCTCAATATAAGAAGTCGCCCATGCGCGCACCCCGCGCCGGCAATGAGACAAACTTTGAATTTCGGTGGAGTTATGTCGTTGCGGCGCTGATTTTGGTGTGGCTGGCATCCGGATTTTATCAAGTACAGCCGAACGAAGAAGGCGTGGTTTTGCGTTTCGGCGCTTACAACGAAACCACGGATTCCGGTCTGCACTATCACCTGCCCTATCCGATTGAAACCGTTCAAAAAGTCAATATCACTCAAGAACGCAGCATCAATCTGGGCGTGACCGAGCCGACCAAAAGAGACGATTTCAGCGAAAGCCACATGCTGACCGGCGATGAAAATATCGTTGACATCAACCTGACTATCGTGTGGCGCGTTTCTGACGCCAAAGACTATCTGTTTAACATGCAGAATCCCGACCAAACCGTGCGGGTGGCGGCGCAGTCGGTTTTGCGCGAAATCGTCGGACAATCGCAAATGCTGCCGATTATCTCCGGCGACCGCGGCAAAGTCGAAGACGAAACCAAAGAAGAGCTGCAAAAAGTGCTTGACGAGTTCGGCGCCGGCATACAGATTGTGCGCGTCAAACTGCAAAAAGCCGATCCGCCGCGGCAGGTGGTGGACGCGTTTAACGAAGTGCAGCGCGCTAAGGCCGACATGGAGCGCTTTAAGAATGAGGCCGAAGCTTATCGCAACGAAATTCTGCCCAAGTCGCGCGGTGAGGCTGCACAGCGCCTGCAAAACGCCGAAGCCTACAAACAAGCCGTGGTGAGCAAAGCGCAAGGCGAAGCCGCTCGCTTTTTGTCGGTGTATGAAGCTTATAAGCAAGGCAAAGACGTCACCTCCAAACGCCTATATCTGGAAACGATGGAAAACGTGCTGGGCCAATCCAACACCGTCATTATCGATCCCTCGGCCAAAGGCGGCAACGTGTTGCCGATTTTGCCGCTTGGTTCAGCTGCAGCCGCCAAAGGAGAATAAAAATGTCTGACAAAATCAAAATCAGTTTGGGAATTGCGGCGGCAGCCGTTTTGTTTACGCTGGCCAACGCGGTTTATGTGGTGACCCAGACCGAACAAGCCATTGTGCTGCAATTCGGCGATCCGGTGCGCGTGGTTCAGGAACCTGGGCTGAAACTCAAGATACCCTTCATCCAGAAAGTGGTGTTTTATGACAACCGTCTGCTCAATCTTGATCCGCCGGCGCAGGAAGTGGTGCTGAATGATAAAAAACGGCTTGACGTCGACAGTTTCACGCGCTACCGCATTGTCGATCCGCTGCGCTTTTACAAAACCGTACGCACGGAAATTCAAGCGCGCTCCAAACTGGAAGAAATCGTCAACTCGTCAGTGCGCAAAATCTTGGGTCGGATTACCCTGCCCGAACTGCTCTCGCAGCAGCGCACCCAGATTATGAGCGACATCAGTCAGGCCGTCAAAATCGATGCCCAGCAAATCGGCGTCAGCGTGGCTGACGTGCGCATCCGCCGCGCAGACCTGCCGGTGGAGGTTTTGCAGGCCATCAATGCACGAATGAAAGCCGAACGCGAGCGCGATGCCAAGGAATTTCGCGCAACCGGCCAACAGGAGGCGCAAAAAATCCGCGCCACCGCGGAGAAAGAACAGGCCGTTATTATCGCCAATGCCGAAAAACAAGCCCAAATCATCCGCGGCGAAGGCGACAATCAGGCAATTGCCATCTGGAATCAGGCCGCCGGCACAGATGCAGACTTTTTTGCCTTTTATCGCTCGCTTGAAGCCTATAAAAATTCGTTTGCCGGCAAAGACACTTCTATGGTCTTGGCGCCTGACAGCGAGTTTTTTGACTACTTTGGAAAAACCGAAAAGAGAAAGTAATGCGAACTTTATTATGTCTGCTTGTCTTAAGTCTGTGCATTGTTCGACCGGCATGCGCCGAGCAAATGTCGCTACCGGACTTGATTGAACGTCTGCAACCTTCGGTCGTTAACATTTCGACCACTCATCTCTTGACCGAAGACGAAGATTTTGACAACGGGCTGGCTGTCATCAGCTCTAATCCGAACATTCAACGCTATTTTGCCCCGCACAACCCGCAGCAGCTTTCGCTCGGTTCCGGATTTGTGGTTGACGCGGACGGCTATATCGTTACCAACGCGCATGTCATCGACAAAGCGGAGGAAATTTTGGTGACATTGGCCGACGGACGGCAGCTGTCTGCTTCTGTGAAGGGCAGCGACGACAAAACCGACTTGGCATTGATTAAGGTTGACACCACGGACAAATTGCCGACAGTTAAGCTCGGCAACTCAGATGCCGTGCGCGTCGGCGATCAAATCTTGACCATCGGCAATCCGTTCGGCCTCGGCGGCAGCGTTTCAACCGGCATCGTATCGGCCAAATCGCGCGATATTGACGCCGGCGCATACGATAACTTTATCCAAACCGATGCCTCAATCAATCAGGGAAGTTCCGGCGGCCCGATGTTCAATATGAACGGTGAAGTCATCGGAATCTGCTCGACCATTTATTCAACCACCGGCGGCAGCATGGGAATTGGTTTTGCAGAGCCGATTAATCTGGCCAAGTTCGTTATCAGCGAACTCAAAAGCAAAGGCAAAGTCGAACGCGGCTGGCTGGGCTTGAAAATTCAACAGTCGGCTCAAGACGAAATTACGGTCAGCAGCATCAGCGAAAATTCTCCGGCCCAGCGCGCGGGAATTGAGGCCGGCGACATTATCCGACATCTTAACGAATATCCTGTCGGCACGCCTAAAGAGTTTTCCAGACGGATTGCCGAAACCCCTATCGGCAGCAAAATACACCTGGAAATCAGCCGCAACGGGCAAGCGCGGATTTTGACCCTTGACGTTGAAGCCATGCCCGCCCCGCCGGCCGCGCCAACGCAAGAACAAAAGACTGAAGCGGAACTCGCCGCGCTGGAGTTTGCGGAACTGACGCCGGAGGACGCGGTACAAAACGGTTTGGCGGCAGATGCCCGCGGCGTGATTATAAAAGCGGTGGCCGCCGGAAGCGATGCCGAGCTTAAAGGGGTGAAAGTCGGCGACGTGGTTACGGAGATTGATCGCAAACCGGTCGTCTCTCCGGCCGATGCAGCCGCATTTTTGGCCGAAGCCCGCCGCGAAAACAACCGTCCGGTTTTGCTGCTGATCAACAATAACAATATTCCGCACTTTGCCACGGTGAAACTATGAGCCGAATTGACTTTTATCACCTGCAAAACCAAACTCTGGAAACCGTGCTGCCGCGGCTGCTTGAAAAAGCTTATGCTACCGGACAGCGGATTGTGGTCAGAATTGGAACAGAAGAACGGGTCGAATTTTTGAACAGTCTGCTGTGGACTTATAACGACCAGTCTTTTTTGCCGCACGGTTCCAAAAAAGACGGCAACGCCGATTTGCAGCCGATTTGGCTGACCGCCGGCACCGACAACCCCAATCAGGCACGGCTGCTGTTTTTGGCAGACGGCGCCAATTTTGAATTGAACGAGTGCACGGCTTACGAACGGGTGTTTGACATCTTTGACGGACATTCGGAAGAAGCTTTGACGCAGGCGCGGCAACTTTGGAAAGAGCTTAAAAACGCCGGAATCGACTGTTTTTATTGGCAACAGGACGCGCAAGGCCGCTGGCAAAATGCTCGATGAAACTAATTTTCGTTTACGGGCGCGTCGGTTTTGACGCCAAGCTGCTGCAAATCATTCGGATAGTTGACATCCAGCAATTTGGCGCTATCGCGCACTTCAACCGTATTGGTGTAATCCGAGTGTTCCATAAACACCGGCCGCAAATGCGCGTTTTCGGGCACAATGTCGGCACGGGAAAAAAGTTCGCGGCTCCATATAATGGGATTGGATTTGACGCCTTTGCGGACAAAAACCGAAACCTGCCGCTCTTTGCCACGCCTGAATGACGATATCAGCTTGTTTAGATCCGCGGCGCTCAGATTGGGCATATCGGCCGGAAAAAGCATTGCGCCGTCGCAAAACTCGGGCACAGATTTGAGGCCCAGCGCAATCGAAGTCTTGACGCCGGCGCGGTACAGCGGGTTGTAAATTACGTTGACATCAAGTTTATCAAGATATTCCGACATCTCGTCATGATTGTATCCGGTAATCACAAACACCGGTCCGGCATCGGAGGCTATTGCGGCCTCAACCGCATGCAAAAACAATGGCTTGCCGTCCGGCAGTTCAACCATTAGTTTGCGGCGACTGGCACGGCTGCCGATGCCGGCGGCCAAAATAACCGCAGCGATGACCGCTTTTTTGGATTTGGAAGCGGAATTCTTGGCGCTGACCAAACGGCCGGGCATATCGGCGGGCAGAACTTCGACCGCCGGCAAAAAGACAGATTCCATATGCTCATAGTCGGCCGGTATGATTTTTTCGGCCGTCAGTGCCTGCCGAAGACAGCGGTTGACCGGCGCAACATTCATCGTGTCATAATGATACGGCAGAACAAAAATTTTAGCGCCGCGCTTTTGCGCCAGCATCAAATCAGAGCCGCCGGCAACCGGCATTTGACCGATAACCACGTCATCGGCGATTTTGCGCAAAGCATCGGGCAAAACATCGTGCTGATTGCCCGACGGCGCGGCACCCAAAACAAATATGGCCTCATAGCCGGCGTCAATGGCGTTTTGCAGTTCGTCGGCCACGTCTTCCACCGTGTAGGACGAATTATATTCGCCGGTAAAATCCAGCCGATAGTCCGCAAGCGACGTAACCAAACGTTTGACCACCGCGGTTAAATGCGTCGTCTCGGCCTCGCTGTCAAAAACTTTGGTATATACGAAAGCGGTGCGAAGCGGGCGTAATTCACGCATTTGCAAAAGCGCCACATTGCCCGACAAACGAAACAAAATGTCCTCAACCGCGGCCTCTGTCATCAGCGGCGCCATCAGCTCCAAACGCGCCAAAACTTCGCCTTTAGACACGACCTGATAAGGCTGAACGGTGTTCAACATCAAATCCGGATGCAGACGATTAAACTTGGCAATCCGTTCTGCGGATACGGCAAAAACGCCGTTTACATCGGCAACAATGCGGCATATTCCGTCATGACCGACGATAAACGCCGTGCCGCTGCCGCAGACTTTGGCGGCAATCATTTGCAAAGCGGTGCGGTTGTCCAAATCATTATCATCGGCTTGAGCCCCATATACATGGCGCACACCGTACATCTTGAAGATGATGAGGTCTTCTTTGTTGAGGGCATGACCGCGCGGATAAAAGCGCCCGTCAAATCGATAGTCGGCAGAAAGGCGCACGCCTTCGGCGGCATTGAGATCAAATTCAGCGTAATGCATCGGTTCTCCGTTGGTTTCCGATAAGAGTATACCGCATATAAGTTTAACAAATATAAAAAAAAGAGGAAGAAAAATCTTCCTCTTTTTCAAAATTTGAACACCCGTCTAGAAAACGAATGTCTGGAGCTTGCGGCCGCCGGCATAAACCTGCAAATAGATTTCATGTCCGGACGGCATAAAACGCAGCAGCTGCCGTACTCTGTTGGTCTGTGTAATGACTTCCACCATATCACCATAGCGGTAAACGCTGGTTTCATAATCCCATCCTCCTGAATGCGGATTATAGCGATATACCGTAATGGCGCCGCCGGTTGAATTCTCGACCCGAACCGTTCCGAACTGCACCCAAAAAGTGTAGCGCGAATATGTCGAGGCCTGAACCTGCGCGCCGGTATTGCGATCGAAATAGCGTTTTATATCGGTGGCTGCAATGCGATAGCGGGCGGCAGGATCTCCCAAACGAGCGGCAGGACGGTTGACACTGATGATTCCGTTGCGAATGGTTCCGCAAGAAGTCAGCAACGTCATTAACAGCATAAACAAACAAATTCTTTTCATAGCCAATAATATATTAATTATACGTTTTCAATATTTTAAAAATAGCACAGTTTGGACATTTTGTCCAGTATTTATTGCATCGCAAAAAAATTGAGTGACTTTTATTTTTTTTTGGGCTATAGTTTCGCAAGTGTTTTACAAAAATGGAGACAACGGGTGAACAAACTCATATCTGTCAGCGCGGCCGGCAAACTGATACCGTCCGGCGCCAGTGTGATGATTGGCGGTTTTTTGCGCTGCGGATCACCTCTTAGGGTTATCGGCGAGCTGATTAAAAATAAGACCGGAAACCTGACGCTGATTGCCAATGACACTTCTTTTCCGGAACACGACCGCGGACAGCTGGTGACACACAAGCTGGTCAAAAAAGCGATTGTAACGCATATCGGCACCAATCCCGAAACCGGCCGTCAGCTCAATGCCGGCGAGCTTGAAGTGGAGCTGGTACCGATGGGAACGCTGGTGGAGCGAATTCGCTGCGGCGGCGCCGGACTGGGCGGTTTTTTGACACCAACCGGCTTAGGTACACTGGTCGCCGAAGGCAAAACCGTTGTTGAGTCTGACGGCAAAAAATATCTGCTGGAAAAACCACTTAAGGCCGATTTTGCCATTATTTACGCCACCAAAGCCGACAAGTTCGGCAATGCGTTTCTGGACGGAACCACCCGCAACTTCAACACGGTGATGGCCACGGCGGCCAAAACCGTCATTCTGGAGACCGACGAATTGAGCGAAAAACCGCTTAATCCAGCCGAAATTACGATCCCCGGCATCTTTGTCAACTATATTGTACAATAGGATTTTAAGCCATGTCATTATCCAAAGAACAGTGCCGTGAAATTATTGCCCGACGCGTGGCACTCGAGTTTAAAGAAGGCGACGTCATTACCCTCGGCATCGGCCTGCCAACCGAAGCGGCAAACTTTATCCCGCAGGATATGAATGTGATGATTCAGTCCGAAAACGGTATGCTCGGCGTCGGCCACCGCGATTTGAACGCCGGTGACAATCCCAAGGTTATCAATGCCGGCGGAATGCCGATTACGGTCAAACCAGGAGCGGCGTTTTTTGATACCGCAATGTCGTTTGCCATCATCCGCGGCGGACATGTGGATGCCACCGTTCTTGGCGCACTGCAGGTTGACAGCCACGGCAATCTGGCCAACTGGATGATTCCGGGCGCCTTTATCCCCGGAATGGGCGGCGCCATGGATTTGGTGGTGGGAGCCAAAAAAGTGATTGTGGCAATGGAACATTTGACGCCTAAAGGCGAGCCGAGAATTGTTGAAAACTGCACCCTGCCCCTGACCGCAACGGGCGAAGTCGATATGATTATTACCGAGCGTTGCGTGATTGAAACGACTTCGGAAGGCCTACTCCTCAAAGAAATCAACCCGCTGTTTTCACTGGAAGACGTGCAGGCTTCCACCGGTGCCAAGCTCATTGTGCCACCTTATCTGCAAAAAGCGGCCGCTTAATCTCAACAAAAAGCGACGGCATTTCAACAAAAAAGCTCCGCTTGCGGAGCTTTTTTGTTGAAAATATGATCAGCCGTTCTCAAAAATATCTTTTAAGCAAGGCTTCCAGAGCTTTGCCGTGCCGCGCTTCGTCACGCGCCATTTCGTGCACAGAATCGTGGATAGCATCCAAATTAAGCTCTTTGGCACGTTTGGCAATGGCCATTTTACCATGGCAGGCACCGTTTTCGCCGGCAAGCATTTTTTCCAGATTGGCTTTGGTTGAAGGCGCAACCAATTCACCCAACATTTCGCCAAAGCGGGCAGCGTGTTCGGCCTCCTCGCGAGCTATCTGCTCCAATACAACCGCGGCTTCGGGATACCCTTCGCGCAAAGCCTGACGCGCCATGGCCAAATACATTCCGACCTCGGAGCACTCCCCATTGAAATGATTGCGCAAGCCGTCGACCACCTCGGCATCCACGCCTTTGGCAATGCCCAGCGTATGTTCGGCCGGCCATGTCAAAGCCTCTTCCTTATAAGGCACAAGCTTCTCGCCCTTGGCCTTGCAAACCGGACATTGCGGTTCCGCGCCTTCCGGCACGTCAAAAACCTGTCCGCAAATCAAACATTTGTACTTCATCGTTTATCCTTTCTGTTAATATGTTTCTATCTCTGACATAGCACAACACGGCGCCGATTTCAAACCGCAAATTTACTCTTGCACAGAATTAGTTGTCGGCTCTTCGTCGCCGATGTTTTTTCGTTGGGCATATCGGTATCGGCCGTGCCCGTCTCAGAGACAAAAAGAAGTTTTGTTTGTCAAAACGGCGCCGGTTACGCACTTATGTCAACAAATTTACGCTGACATCAACCGTACTGACAGCGCTTGTGGAACGCGGCTGCGAAGAACTGCTGCTGCCGTTATTGGAAGACAACAAAATCTCTGCCAAAATACAACTGCGTCTGGCAGAAATCGGATGACATAATATTTTCGCAGACATTGTTGCTCCGACAAAAAAAGAGATGCCGCAAAGGGCATCTCCCAAAATTTTTGAAGCTTCCGCAATTAACGTTTGGAGAACTGATAAGAGCGGCGAGCCTTGGCCTTGCCGTACTTCTTGCGTTCGACCGTACGATCATCGCGGGTCAGGAAACCAGCCTTTTTCAAAACCAGGCGCAGTTCCGGCTCATAGTTGTTCAGAGCCTTGGAAATGCCGTGTTTGATAGCGCCGGCTTGTCCGGACAGTCCGCCGCCTTTGACGGTGCAGACAACGTCAAACTCATTGACGCGGTTGGCAACTTCAAACGGCTGATTAATAATCATTTTCAATACCGGACGGGCAAAATACTGGTCAACCGATTTTTCGTTGATGGTGATATTGCCTTTGCCGGGTTTAATCCAAACGCGGGCAACGGCGTCTTTGCGCTTGCCGGTGGCATAAGAACGACCCTGCTTGTCTTTTTTGGCTTTGCGGGCAACCGGTTCAGCTGCGGCCGCCTCAGTCTTAACAGAGGCTTTTTTGAGGTCTTTCAACGATTCCAATTTCTCAGCCATTATTATTTGCTCCTCTTATTCTTCGAGTTCATCGCTTCCATATCCAACACAATCGGATTTTGAGCGGCATGCGGGTGATTCTGGCCGGCATAAACCTTGAGTTTGGTCATTTGCTGACGGCCCATGGGATTGCGCGAAATCATACGCTCCACAGCCTTGATGATAACGCGTTCCGGAAACTGTCCGGCCAAAATTTTGGCCGGCGTGGTCTCTTTGATTCCGCCAATCCAACCGGTGTGCTTGAAATATTTTTTCGCGGTCATTTTACGGCCGGTCAATTTGACTTTTTCGGCATTAATGACAATGACAAAATCGCCGCAGTCAAGATTGCTGACGTAGTTAGGTTTGTTTTTGCCTTGCAGAATTTTGGCAATCTGCGCCGACAAACGTCCCAAAACAACGCCTTCCGCATCTACGACATACCACTTTCTCTCGATATCCGAGGGTTTGGTTGCATAAGTGTTCATGTGTTTCTCTCTTTATAAAAGATGGGTTAACTATTCGGGTGTCAATATACAGATAAAATTTCGCTTGTCAATAAAAAAATATTATTATTTTTCAATTAAATATTTAGCGGTATTATAATACCTTTTATTATCTTGTTGTTTTTGCTTGTTTTGCGTCAGGCCCTGCACCCGTCTAAGATTTGCGCGTCTCGGAATCCTGCAATTTTTTGAGCTCATAAAGCTTATCCAGCGCTTCCTTGGGGCTCAGGTTGTCCGGATTAATCTCCGCCAGCGCCGTCAACGTCGGCGACTGCGAGAGCGGCGGCTCTTTCTCGCGCAGAGCGGCAAACAACGGCAAATCATCGGCAAGCTTAAACGCCATGCTGCTTTTGCCGTTTTTTTCCAAATGCTCCAGCACCTGCTCCGCGCGCTGCAAAACCGACTTGGGCAACCCGGCCAGCTTGCCGACATGGATGCCATAACTGCGATCGGCGGCGCCGGACACAACTTCATGCAGAAAAACGACTTCGTCGTTAAATTCCTTGGTTTTCATACAATGCAGCGACATTTGCGGCAACTTGGCCCTGAGCGCCGTCAACTCGTGATAGTGCGTGGCAAACAACGCCCGACATTTGTTGACTTCGTGCAAATGCTCCACCACTGCCCACGCAATGGACAAGCCGTCATAGGTGGCGGTGCCGCGCCCAATTTCATCCAAGATCACAAACGAACGTTCGTCAGCCTGATTAAGAATGGCTGCGGTTTCTATCATTTCGACCATAAAGGTCGAACGGCCGCGCGCCAAATCATCGCTTGCGCCCACACGTGAAAAAATCTTGTTGATGACGCCGATATGCGCCGATGCGCACGGAACATAAGACCCCATTTGCGCCATAACCGCAATGATGGCGTTTTGGCGCAAAAACGTGGATTTTCCGGCCATATTGGGACCCGTCAGCAGCCACAAACGGCCGGTTTCTTGGTCCAGCATGCAGTCGTTGCCGACAAACGCGCCACCGGCTTCTTTTTCTATTGCCGTTTCCACCACCGGATGACGCCCGCCTTTAATCTCAAAAGTCAGGCTTTCGTCCACCAGAGGACGGCAATAGTTTTTTTCTTCGGCCAACTCGGCCAAAGCCGCAGCCACGTCTATCTCGGCAAATGACTTGGCGGTCTTTAAGATGTCTTCAGCACAAATGCGAATATCGTCAACCAGCCGGGCAAAGATTTCCAGCTCAAGCGCCAGAGATTTTTCGGAGGCGCCGCGGATTTTGTTCTCCAAATCATTTAATTCTTTGGTCGTGAAGCGAGCCGCGTTCAATACCGTCTGGCGATGAATAAAGTTCGGATTTTCGATTATCTGCGACACAGATTTGTTCGGAACTTCAATAAAATAACCGATGACTGTGTTATATTTGACTTTCAAATTGCCGATGCCGGTTTCGGCGATATATTTTTCTTGCAGCTTGTTCATCAGCTGCTCGCCGTTTTCTTTATATTGACGCAGTTCGTCCAAAGCCGGCGAATATCCGGCGCGGATAAAGCTACCCTCACGCGTAAAGGCGGGCAATTCTTCAACCGCCAGCGCCGCCGTCAGCTCGGCGACCAAACGCGAATGTTCGCCCAAACCGGAAATCAGCCCTTTGAGCACGTCGGGACAACCGGCATCGGCACTGCGCAGCAAATTGCGCATGGCCGGAACGATGTCAAGCGAATCGCGAATTGACGCCAAATCGCGCGGACTACCGCGACCGACCAGCAGTCTTGAAGCGGCCCGTTCAATGTCGGCGCAGAGTTTGAGCAACCGGCGTGCGTCCTCGCGAATTTGGCGGAAATCGAGGAAAAAGCTTATCAAATCAAGACGAGCATTAATGGCCGCCACATCCATCACCGGATTAGCCACGCGGCCAGCCAGCAAACGTCCGCCGGCGCCGGTTATGGTGCGGTCTATCACCCCGAGCAGCGACCCCGATTTGTCGCCCGAAAGAGAATCTATCAACTCCAGAGAACGACGGGTGGCCGCGTCTATCGCCACTATCTGATTCAAAAGCACTTTTTGCGGCGGCTGAATGAGCGGCAGCTGCCCTTTTTGCGTCATCTCAACATAATCAATCAGAACGCCGGCCGCCACAATCTCAGCGCGGCTGAAACTGCCGAACACATTGAGCGAGCTGACTTGAAAAACACTTTTCAACCGCAACTCGGCATTGGCGGAGTTAAACCTTGCTGCCGGCAAAACCGTCAGACGTTCGATATTGGCATTCAATATTTCAAAAACCGCCGGATTTTGCAAATAGCTGTCGGCGACCAAAATTTCCACCGGATTAAGCCTAATCAGAGCGCCCGACAAAGCGGCGGCTTCGTTTTCGTCACGCAGTTCGACCTCCTGCGCAAAAAATTCACCGGTGGATATATCCAGCCAGGCGAAACCCAGACTGCGGTTTTGGTTTGCCACGGCCAGCAAAAAGTTGTTGCGCTTGGCATCCAAAAGCGGACTTTCGGTCAGCGTGCCAGGGGTGACCAGACGGATAACATCGCGGTTGACCACTGCCTTATAACCGCGTTTCTTGGCCTCTTTGGGATCTTCGGTCTGCTCGCAGATGGCCACTTTGTAACCCTGACGAATCAGCTTGGCCAAATATCCCTCATAGGCATGAAACGGCACGCCGCACATCGGTATATCGCCGCCCATATATTTGCCACGGCGGGTGAGCGTGATGTCCAAAGCCTTGGACGCAGTGACAGCATCGTCAAAAAACAGTTCGTAAAAATCGCCTACACGATAAAAGATAAGGTAGTCCTTATGTTCTTCCTTAATTTTGAGATATTGCGCCATAACCGGCGTGGTCGCATCAACTTGGTTTGTCATCGTCACATAAAAAAGTTTATCATTTTTAAACTTGTTACATATTAATATAATTCTTGTTTTAGTCCAGATTTTTTTAAAAGATTTAGCAACATGTTTGAAAAAACCAGGAAATCTCTCGGAATAGAAAAAAACTCCAATTTCGCGGCAAAAGTGCTTATCTTGTGTTTTCCGACCGCTTTGGTTTTTTTGATTTTGGCGGCGTATCGTCTGATTGATCCGACGCTTGCGGTCATCTCTTTGGCCTCAATAGTGGGATTCAACATTATGCTTTTGTTTCCGCTGACTTTTGAATTACAGCAGATTAAACGTTATATATCCCTTATGGCCAAAGGCGAAAACATCGAGCACACAGAAATGGTGCTCTCCGAACAGGAGGCCAAGGATATTGTCGATGCCGTCAATGCCATGCATCGCTTTTGGGCGGAAAAAACCGACATTTTGGAAGCTCAAACCATATCCGATACCGCCGTGCTGGACAGCCTGCCCGACCCGATTATGATGATTGACCGGCAGGGCAATATATCGGGTGCCAATCTCTCGGCGCGAACGATGTTCGGCAAAGAC
Organism: uncultured Alphaproteobacteria bacterium; assembly: GCA_947588275.1. Lineage (GTDB taxonomy): Bacteria > Pseudomonadota > Alphaproteobacteria > RF32 > CAG-239 > CAZU01. Next base: position 29,144 of record CANPYJ010000007.1, read on the forward strand.
ATTACCAACTCCAACATCGACCGTCTGATTCCTTCCAACAATTTCATTAATGCCGTCAGCCGCGTTTTGAACAAAGAAAGCGCCTCGGAAAACCTGGTGTTTTATATTGAAAAACCCGAAAATCAAAAAATGTATGCACACATCAAACAACTTCCCTGGCTTTCAAAGGGGCGTGCGGTGGCCGTTATTTCACTTTATGACATGACCAAATCGCTCAAAATCGAGAAAATGCAGTCGGATTTTGTGGCCAATGCCAGTCATGAGCTGCGCACGCCGCTGTCAATTATTTCCGGTTTTATTGAAACCTTGCAGACCACTGCCAAAGACGACAAGGAAGCGCACGAAAAATTTTTGAAAATTATGGCCGAGCAGGCTGAATATATGGCTTCGCTGATAGAAAACCTGCTTTCGCTCTCTAAAATCGAGCTTAATCAGAACCAGCCGCCGGAAGAAATTACCGAAGTTCTGGACATCGCCGAAGAAGTGGCCGAAGCTTTGTCCATCAAGGCCAGCGAAAGAAAAATGAAAATTAAAATCCGCAGCGATGACAATCTGCCCGACGTTATCGGCGAGCGGGCGCAAATCAAACAGGTTATCCAAAACCTTACCGACAACGCCATTAAATACGGCGCCGCCGGCACCGATATTACCATCAGCGTCCGCAATGCCGAATCCATTCCGCCTTCGCGCAATTATGAAACCGCCGACGGTTCTGCGGTGGCCGTCTCGGTCAACAACAAAGGTCCCAAAATCGAATCTGAAGATTTGGCGCGGCTGACCGAAAGGTTTTATCGAATGCAAGAACACAAAAATCTCAACATTAAAGGCACCGGTCTCGGACTGGCTATTGCCAAACACATCATTTTGCGCCACCGCGGCAATATAACCGTCAACTCCAACGGCTACAACGGCACAACCTTTACGATTTATATTCCCAGCGCGCAGGATAAACAGGAGAAAGAATAATGAAGCTTGAGGTTTTGGGAACGCATTCGGCATTTGTAAAGTCCGGCGTCAACAATTCGTTTATCTTATGGCGCCAAGCCGACGACGGAATTTTGCTCGACTGCGGCTACAGCGTGTTTCAGGAACTCCAGCGCCGCGGCTACAGTGACAAAATCGGAGCCGTCCTGTTGTCGCATCAACATCAGGATCACGCCGGTTCGGCGGTGACGCTGCTGGAATATCGCTGCAATATTTTGGGCAAAACAACCGCCATCGGCGGCGCTTGGGGAAATCTGCCGCAAAGCGGCGACGGAGCCGATGCGCGACGGATGACGACATCTCCCGATTTTATGTTGGAAACTTTTGCCGTGCCGCATGCCCGAGGCATGGAATGTCTGGCGCTGTTTGTTGCCGACAAGCTGCTTTACAGCGGCGACACGGCCGTTTCAGTCTTAGACACGCCGCAAGCCGCACGGGCACAAATGATTATTCATGACGTCAGCCTCAAGGGCGGAGCCATTGTCAAAATTGATGACTTGACGGCAGCCGCACCGGAAATCAAAGCCAAAACTTACGTTTCGCACTACCGCCCCGAAGACTATGACGAGCTGTGCCGCTGCGCCCGCAAGGCCGGTTTGGGCGGCGTGCTTAAAGCCGGTATGATGTTTGATTTAGACTGATTCTGCAGCGCCGCGGCGATAAAAATGCAAAAACATCACCGGTTTGATGTCTGTTGCCTTAAATATCTTTTTGCGGATTTTGGCGCTTAAAAATTCTTTTATCGGCTCTTCCTTATAGTTGTGGCGAACAATCAACTCGGGAATTTCTTGCCGCATTTCGGCAATAATCTGCTCGCGCAAAGCCAAAAAGGCCTTTTCTTCCAAAAGATCAATCGACGATAGCTGCAAATCTTCCAACGTCCAGTCCGGCGCCAGCACCACGCTGACAAACAGACTGCAATTGTAAGCAATGCGGCGGCGATTTTTGATGAGCTGCGACGACAACGGCGTCAGTTGCCTGCGGTCGACACCAAGCAAACCGGTCGGTATCTGCCCACAGATTTCGCCATGACCGTGAACAATGTGCACAACCTCGCCGTTGCGCGCAATCAAGACTTCGGGCACGCCGTTTTCGGCGGCCAGCCGTTTTTGACTGCGAATATTGCGCTTGTCGCCATGTACCGGCAACACCAGTTTGGGTTTGAGCAAACGATACATCTCGGTAATCTGTTTGGGATCGGCGTGTCCGGAAGCGTGCACCAAATATTCTTCGGAAGAGATGACATCAACCCCGGCATCGCGCAGTTTTTCCTGCATCCGTTCGATTTTGTCTTCGTTGCCGGGAATAATCTTGGAAGAAAAGATAATCGCATCCCCCTCGCCCAATTTGATGTCTTTATTCTCGCCGTTGACAATGCGGGTGAGCGCGCTGCGATAGTTGCCCTGTGAACCGGCGCAAATATACAACACCTTGTCCAAGGGAATCTCGACCGCACTTTTGGCTTCTATCCAAGACGGGCAGTTTTTCAAATAGCCGCACTCACGCGCAATTTCCAGATTTTGAACAATGCTCATGCCGGATATAACCGGTGTGCGGCCGGCCGCATCAGCTGCCAGCAGCAAACTCTCCAGCCGCATAATGTTGGACGGAAAGCAGGTCGCCACCAGCGTATTTTTGAACTTCGGCACCAGCTCTATAAGGCTTTGCCGAACTTCAAGCTCCGACGGCTCGCTGTGACCGACGCCCATATTGGTGGAATCACCGACATAAACATCTACCCCCTCGGCAGCGGCTTTCTGATACTCGGCAAAGGCCGTCGGCAACATGTCCAGCCGACCGTCATCAAACCGCCAATCGGTTGCATGAACCACGGTGCCGGCCGGCGTACGAATAATCAAACCGCTGTTTTGCGGCGTGGAATGTACCAACGGCGCAAACTCCACCTCAAAATTCGGCAGACTTATGGTCTGGCCGGCCTCAACAACGCGCAAATCGACCATATTGTCAAGTTTGTATTCGGCCAGACGGCGGCGAATGTGTCCAGCCGTGAATTTGGCCGCATATACGGGACATTGCAACTGGGGCCAGATATGCGCAACGGCACCAAAATGGTCTTCGTGCGCATGGGTAATAAACAATCCCTCTATGCAATCTTGATAATTTTCTAAAAAGGCGGCATCGGGAAGCCCCAGCTCTATCCCCGGATAATCGTCATTTAAAAAACCATAACCACAGTCAACCACAATCATTTTGCCGTTGACGACATACAAATACATATTAAACCCGACTTCTTCGGCCCCGCCCAAAGCGGCAAAATATAATCCCTCTTTATTAAAACCGGGCAACTGCCCAGACACTTCATCCATTTTCTTCATTCCTCTTTATAAAAACATCTCCGGCATAAACGAGACGCGATTCATGTTCTTGTTGCAGAACCAGTGCGCCGTCTTCGGCAATGCCGGCAAAAACGCCTTCGATTGTCCGGCGTTCCAAATTAACTTTAATTTTTTCGCCTTTGGCGCAGGCATTTTCCAGCCAGCGGCGGCGTGTATCTTCAAAACCCAGAAAGTTCAACCGTTCCAAATCGGCATTCAAACGTTGCAAATAAAGCCGCAAAAAAGCCAAACGATCAGTCACGACATTGCAGTCCGCCAGACTGATAACCGGATAATCCGCAAAATCTTTTCCCTGCGGCGCGGCGGCTATATTGACTCCAATGCCGGCGATTATATACGCATTTGCCGTTTTTTCAAGCAAAATTCCTGAAATTTTTGCGCCGCGCACCAAAACATCATTCGGCCACTTAAGTCCAACTTCCAAATCAGGCGCTAAATCCTTAATGCTTTCCAACAACGCCAATGATAGAACAAACGGCAGATGATTGAGATTCGCGGCGGCTTCCGGCAGCGCCAGAGACATAAACAAATTGCCCGCAAGGCTTTGCCAACTCCGGCCGCGGCGCCCGCGGCCGGCAGTCTGGCACGCCGCCGAAACCACAAACTTTGCCGCCGGCGGCGCCGCGCACAGCATTGCTGCGGCATCATTGGTGCTGCCGACTTTTTCCAAATCCTGCCAATACCAGTCTTCAACCTGCATTAATACGTCCCAAGCAAGGCGATTTGCGCCTCATAAAACAGAAAATGTGGATTGATAATGGCAATCAGCACCAAAACCAAGTTGATCAACAGACATATGTAAATCGCCTTGTCCGTGCGGTCAAACGTCTTTTGCCGCGGCTCAAAATACACCGTGCCAATCACCCGCAAAAACGCACTGACAATAAATATCACCGCAACCAACAACAAAACCATATCAATCCAGCGCTCGGCCGAAACCAGCGTATTGACCAGCGCCAGACGCCCCCAAAAACCCAGCAACGGCGGAATACCGACTAGCGAAAACATAAAAATCAGCGCCGAAGCCGACAAATAAGGTTTCTCGGCAGAAAGGCCGCCGATTTCTTCCAGCGAGTCCAAATAATCGCCGCGGCTTTTGAGCCCCAAAAAAACGGTATAAATGCCGGTTATCGACATGATGTATATCAACGCATAAATAAACGTTCCCAACACCGAATCTGCCTTAAAGTCTGCCAAGCCGAAAAGAATCAGTCCGATATTAAACACCGATACAAAAGCAAAAAGACGCCGAAAATTGCTCTGCCCGCCGGCGGAAAGCGCCCCTATCAAAAACGACAGGACGGCCGACGCCAGCAACAAACCGCGCAACATGGGCGCGGCCGCGGAAAATGCGCCGCCGACCAAAGTCAACAAGCAAGAAAACATGGCAAACAGCGGCACCAAGGTCAAAAATCCGCATACCGGCAATACCGCTTTTTCAAGCGCGCTCACAAACCACAAATGAAACGGCGCCGCGGCCAGCATAAACAAGCAGCAAGACGTGACCAAGGCCATGCCGGCATACGTCCCGGCCGACAGCGGCACAGTTTTGAGGCCGGCGTAACTCAGCGTGCCGGCATAATAAGCCAGCAAAACTATGCCCGCCCACAAAAGCCCGCCAAACAATCCCGCCGATGCGGCATAAATTTTGACCGCACGCGTCATCCGGCCTTCGTCCCAATGCTGATAAATCAACGCTCCCGTCAACAGAGCCCAAATCGGAAACAGCAAACCGAACAACAACAGATTTCGACTCGAAATTAACAGCCCGTATACTAGCAAGAGCCCCATACACAACAAATAAAACCGATAAGACGAACGGTTCTTGTTGAGATACCATTTGGAAGACAAATAGAACCATATCAGCCCGATGACATAACACAGCATCTTAAACAGGGTTGTCAGGCGCGTGTTGCGCAGCCAATCCGGCCACACGCTGCGATTATAAAATATCAGCGTACACAGAATCGCAGCGGCCAAAAACACGCGGCTCAGCGTAAAAAAAGTTTTGGCCGTCTTGCTCTCACGATACAGATTGACCAGCCACGCCACCGGCAAAAACGCCAGCAGCAACAACTCCGGAAGCAATATCAGCCAATCTTGCAGCATGGTTCCTCCTATCCGACCACAAACCACAAAGGTTTAACAAACGACATCAGCAAAATAAAGGCCACAAACAGCATAAACCCGAACATCGAGCGCGAAATGTCGTCGCTTTTTCCCAAACGGCAGGTATTGTTGTCAGCCTTGAGACGAAATAACTCTTGCAGCAACGTCATGCCGGCAATCACCAGCGTGCAGACCAAAAGCGCACCGATTTTAACATTGGTTCCCAACAGGCGGGCCAAAATCAAAAAGTTGTTAACAAACACCGCCGAAACCGGAAACCCGACCGCGGCAATAATCATGAACGAATATACCGCCGACAGCCGCCGCGCCCGACATAAGAACCCGCGTGCGCTGGTGTCGGCTTCCAGCTCGCGCTGCTTGATATAGGCCGACAAAACTTCCAGCGCCGAAATAATAATCATAAACCCAAATAACGCATAGCCGATGTTGTAGACAATCAAATCATCTCCGGTAAAAATGCCAAGCAAATACATGATGTTATAGACAGTCGCATAGGCAAAAATTTTGTATTGAGTCTCGCGGTTGATAAAACCGATCAGAGCAATGAACAACATTGTGATCACGCCGACAATATTGATGATGCCGATGTAAAAACTGCCCATATCCCAAAATCCGTCCGGCAAAAAGCGCGTAAATCCATATAACGCCGTCAACGGCATAAAAGACATAATGATAAACGCCAGCGGATTGCGGATGGCCGAATTAATGGACGAAATCCAATAATGAAACGGCCAAATCGGTATCCGCGAAATAAATGACAGTCCGACCGCCGTCCATATATACACGCCGCTGCGGCCGGCAAATGCGGTTCGGCGCACTTCTTCCAACGAAATACTGCCAAATTGATAATAAATCAGCATGGTTGCGACAAACAACAGCAAAGCGCCGATAAAATTATAGAGAAAAAAGCGCTGCAGCATGCCTTGTCTCTTTACGCCGCCGAACATTCCCAATATCATAAACAGCGGCAGCAGCATCGCCTCAAAAAAGATATAAAACGAAAAAATGTCGGCCGCTACAAAAAGTCCGGTGCTCATGCTTAAAAAAAGCAGTGCAAACACCATCAGCGGCATTTGCCGCTCGGTATTGGCTCGAACACCGACAAGGCCGATTAAGATGGCCAAATGCAAGGCCAAAATCAGCAATAACGAAAACGTATCCACGCCGAACACCAAATTAATGTCCGGCGTAGACAACCAGTCAAATTTCTGCAGCAATTGCAAGTTGCGGTCCTTCTCATTGAGCACCATAAATACGCGCCACAGCAAGATGACGTTTGAAATGACCGTAAATATGCAGACGTTGAACGCGTTGCGTCCCCTGACAACGCCGGTGTCGCGCGCAGTCAGCACAAACAGCGCGCCAAACAACGGCAGCGCCACAATCAACGGCAGCAAGAACACCGGACTAACCATATACAAAGCCTCCGATATTGTATATCAGCATGCCCAACGCAACCGCCGCCAGCAGCCCAAACGCCGGCCAAGAGGCCGACTGTATTTTTTGCAAACCGCTGACAACCAGCCGCACCAACGTACTCATGGTACCCAGCAGACTGCGCTCAATAACCACAAAATCAACCGCCAGCCATAAAACTCGCCCGACAAAGCGCAAAGGCTCGACAAACAGCGTTTCGTATATGGCTGACATATTGTCGCGCGGTTCAACGGCCGTCGGTTCGGCAATACCCGAACAACGGCGCATCCACAATGCCCATGCGACAGCTTCCAAAAAGACGGCAGACGGCAACCATTTGACCACTTGTTCGTAAATTGCGTCCGGATACAGAGCCAGCCACAACAGAGCCACGGCGAACGCCATCGCCGCCAGATACAGAAGTTTGGCCTGAAATTGGCAATGCCGAACAAGCCCGACAGCCGCCCATCCTATTGCCAATACGGCCAAAACGCGCAAAATCGGCAGCGAGTATGCCGACGCTTCGCACACGACATGCAATTTGTTGTACAACACCAGCCCCGACAACGGCGCGGCAAGCCAAGCGCCGGTCAGCAGGCGATTTATACTCAAATTCCGCAATGCCATAAACTGATTTTGAAACAAAAACATTCCGCATTTGGACAAGACGCCGAACAGAATCAGCAGCGCCGTCAAATCCTTGTGCCAGCCGCGGCGGGCAAATTCCGGCAAATCGGCAAGCGCAATGCTGCCGGTCTTGGCATAAACTACGGCCAGTGCCGCAAATATGGCCATCTCGGAAGCAAAAGCATAAAATATAAACTTGTTTTTGGCGTCCGTGTTGTTAATCAGGGCAAAACCGAATATCGAATAACAGCAGGATGCCGTCATCAATTGCATAAAATCTTGCGCCGAAGCCAAAAAGATAAACGCGCATCCCAGCAACAACACTATATTGTCGGCGGCAAGCGCGTATTCTTCGCGCGGATTCAGCAAATTAAGGAGCATCAGAACTAGCATTGCCGCCAGCACATATTGCGTGGCTTTTACAATCTCGGGATCGGAAGTAATGTAAAAAAACGCGCGCAAAGACTGAAAAGACAGCCACTCATATTCGGCATCGGCGGACAACACAGCCCCGGAGCCGGTCGAAAATGCCACGGCAGCCGCCAGCGTCAACAGCAAAACCAAAAACGCCCAGGCACGGCGCCGACGGTGACCAACCGGCAGAAACAGCGCCCCAATGGCTAAAAACTCGGCAAACAGCTGAAGCAGCATATTATATTATTCCCTTTTGATTTAGTGCCAATATAACAAAAAATAAGGGCTTTTAAAGCCCTTATCGGTAATCTCCGCGGAAATGTGCATAACCTATTTCAAGACCATTTTGAGGTCGCGGATAATGCGCACCGGCGCCACATATTCACGGGCGACTTCATCACCGTCAATCTCGGCCACCAAGATTTCGTCGGCCGATTTAAGCGGATGACGGGCATCAACATTGATGCCGCCCAAAAAGACCGAGCTTTCGCGACTGCGATACAACAATGCAGTCTCGCCGCCGTCGTACACGAAGCGCGGATTTTCGGGGCCGCCGCGACGTTGCTTGATCATAATCAAAATTTCGCCTGCGGCGTTTTGCAAGATTTCGTATTTGCCTTCGGTGTTCTCGCCGGCGTTTGTCTCTTTAGTCATCATACCCTCGTCTGCATAAATTAGCCAATTTTGGTTTGATGTTAACATGTAATTCTTAACAAATATACTACAAATTTATTTTTTTTTACTTTTTTTATTTTTTTAGTTGACTTCAATTTTAATATCTTCTATACATAGCCTCGATTTATTTATGGGTGCGTAGCTCAGCTGGTAGAGCATTTGACTTTTAATCAAAGGGTCTCGGGTTCGAATCCCGACGCGCTCACCAACAAAAAAGAGGGTGTTTTATACCCTCTTTTTTGTTGGTGAGGTGCAGATGGAGACAAAAACGAAAATAATTTGTCGTTGATGAAAATTTGCTTGCAATTTCGGGCTTGACGTGTTAGTTATCTGACCAGTAACAATATTATTAATTCACTATCTTTTAAAAACTTATCTTTATGAACAAATTAGTTATGGACGCACACTTAAACGTTTATTCGTTTGACGGCGTCAAAATGAAGTCCTTGGGCAAACCGGAAAAATTTGTCAATGAATGGAAAAATCAAGTTTTTCGCATTGGACAAGACCTTTATCAAAAAGACGGTGACAGCTATCGGCTTTTGTGCGGCGATTCACATCACCATGCCATGCTTTACCGCATTGATATGCCCGTTCCGTACATTCAGAATCAGTTTAGGCTGACTGACAACGGATTGCTTTACTATTCGGCAATGAACGGCATTCAGCTTTTGGACAAAGCTTTTGAGGCGCCGTTTGAATCGCAGCCGTTAACCGCTGATTTGGCCTTTGTAATCGAGGAAAGCGCCGGTAACTATACAGTTTATCTGCGCGACGCCGACGGTTCGATTAAACCATCGCCATGGGCAGCAGTTGGTCTTGGACACAGCGGGACCAACGTTTTTTGGTGGAACGGCCGCGCTTGGTCTTGGCAAAATGACTCCTCGTTTAGACAAGTAACATGTCAGCTGGTCTTTCAGAACGACGCCTACCTTATTTTTAACGCAGGAGCGGCGGCGTTTTTGGTAACCGCTCAAGGATTGGAAGCCGACAAGATTTATCAGAAATGCGAAATCATCCAAACACCGCAAGCTGCTCTGATGAAATTCTGCGGAAGAAACGGAGATGAGTTATGGCATCTTAAACCGGATAAACCGCAGTACTTTCTCTCGGGAAGTTTTGAAGTCAACGAAGACGGAACTGTTTATTATAGTTATGTCTGTGACTGGTATCATGACCAACCGGACATTCAGGTTTGTGAGGTCTTCAAGTTTCAAGACGGAGAATTTCGCTGTATCAAACATACGGAAGCCTAGCATTTTCAGCCCCACCCGCAATTTGTGCCGGCGGGGCTGTTTTTTTATATTCCGGCAGCGATCGCTGCACCCAAAGCCTGTTGGTTTTGCGGTGAGGCAAAATTATGGCCACTGGACGGAATTATGCTCATCTGCTTGGGCGTCCTGATAGCCTTATACAAGGCCTCAATATCGGCCGGCGGCACCAGTTTATCTTCTTGCGCCCCAATCAGGACAACTGCGGCGCTGATATCGGCGGCTCCGACCACGGCATCATAAGATTTGGCGCTTTCCAACGTCTGCCATGCAATTTGCGCGGTCTGACCGGTTTTGGGGTCTTGATACAGATAGATTTTTTGTTGCTCCCATTGACGACAGAAATCAGGCATATTTTGCATGCAGGCGTTTTTCCACCTTTGGCCGCTGACCACCGGCGCAATGACGACAATCAAATTCGTTTCGGCAGGATTTTGCCAGGCATGTTGCAGCACGGCAGCACCGCCAAGCGAATGCCCAACCAAGACCAGATGCTTTTGTCCCAGCCCCTGCCGGTGCGCCCAATCGGTTACCAGTCGCAAATCTTCTGCAAAGCTTGCCAAAGTGGCATTTTCGACATCTACGCCACTTTTGCCGAGCGAATGGCGGCCGTCAAACGTGACTACGACATAGCCGGCGTTCAAAAATGTCTGTTTTGCCACCTCGACCACCGGATGCAAACGATTGACTGCCAGCCCGTGCTGAATAATCGCCAGTTTTTGCGCGGCGGCGTTTTGCAGTCCCGACACCTCGACGAGGATATCGTGTTCCGGCGCCGAAACCGTATATTCGCCGTTGCGAAGCGGCTGACATGCGGCGACCAGCAGAACCAAGCTCAAAACCCAAATTTTGTTCATGTGCATCTCCCTGATAATCTCTGTCCATATTTTCAGTCACAATCTTCTTTTTGGCAAGCAAAAAAATGCCGTTTTTTTGAAAAACCATATCAATTCAAAGGGTGAAACATTTTCGCTCCCCTTGGTCGATTATTGTGGAGATTGCTGCTTGTTATTCAAAAGCTCCGATTTGCATCGGAGCTTTTGGAGAGATTACGGTTTGGGTGGCCACGGTCATTCAGTATTCGATATTTTCCTGATGCCGTCAATAAGACAGTCGTCAATAGTACCATGTCCGGCGCAGGAGACACCGTAAATGCTGCCCCAACCAGCATCCTCGCCGGTGTACAAATGACTGTCAGCCCTCACATTCACAATACAATTAAATTGTCCCGAACAGCCGTTGCGCCAATAGGCAAATGGATTTGTCCACTGTGCTGTTTGGGACCACGGCAAAGGCGAAAGAGATTTTGATATACATACCCGCTCACTATTAACAAAGTATCCCATAGAAATCCACCCTGTTAACAGTGTTCCCTCTATCTCATCGGAAGTACAGCTGCTACCATCGCTAACACACGGTTCTCGTTCCCAGTTAACCGCATCATTATTTATCTTGTAACCCGGACAACACACCGGTTCACATTTCATACATCCCGTCGAATCTGGATTATCATAATCCACATAATATGAGACCATATGAAGGGTATTGTTCGGATTGGCGCATACCGCCGTCGCCTCCGCTGAGCCTGAGCTACTGACGACATCCGCCATTGTAGAATACCATCGACACCCCGTCAGATCGGTTCTTGTGTATCCAGGCCGGCATGGACGCTCTTGTCCGGCAACCACATATTTTACCTCGCATTCTTTACCGGCGGGGCAGGAATCCAGCCATTCGTCTTGATAATGGGTGCAGGCTTTCTTTGAGGTGTCAAATGGACACAACAGATAATCATCGCAGTTGGCCGGCAATGAGGAACTGTAACCCAGTTGCTCACAGCTCAAATTGGTACACGCGGCCCAAACCGGCGCCGCAAACACTGTTCCGATACCCAACGCCGCCGCAAATGATAGCTTTTTCATAACCTGCCTCCATAAAAGACTTTTCTTTTATTTTAGCAGGACAATAAAAGCGTGTCAATGCCTTATTTTGTGCGACGGACAAAAAATGGATTGCTTCGGACGCAAGCGTCCTCGCAATAACATTTCCTATCCTGCGTCATTGCGAGCCCTTTTTTGTCATTGCGAGCGAAGCGAAGCAATCCATCTTAAGAAATCAAGCAACAAAGACAAAGTTCGGAGTTGCCGACTGAATAAAACTGGATTGCTTCGGATGCAAGCATCCTCGCAATGACATTTCCTATCCTGCGTCATTGTGAGCGAAGCGAAGCAATCCATCTTCAGAAATCAGGTAACAAAGACAAAGTTCGGAGTTGCCGACTGAATAAAAATGGATTGCTTCGGACGCAAGCGTCCTCGCAATGACATAGGGGGATAGATTGCTTCGTTCCTCGCAATGATATAGAGTTGAGTGATTGTTTCGAAAATCTGCGATTTTCTTGCAATGACATAGAGTTGAGTAATTGCTTCGAAAATCTGCAATTTTCTCGCAATGACAATTGCCGAAACATGCGCAGATTTACAGCATCGGACGTGAATTAAGAGCGTCTTTGAGTCTTTTTTCGGCAATCTCGACATATTCGGGACAATTGTCTATGCCGATAAAACGACGACCAAGCCTGAGCGCGGCAACACCGGTTGTGCCGCTGCCCATAAACGGATCAAGCACCAACGCATCGGGCGGCGTGGAAGCCTGAATAATCCGCTCCAGCAAAGCCAGCGGCTTTTGCGTCGGATGCCGACCAAACTTCTTTTCATCGGGCGGAGTGGCAAAAATCGACCATACGCTGCGCATCTGACAATGTGGTTTTTTAATCATGTCTTTGGGAAAATCGCCTTCTTTCATCGCCGCATAGTCAAAATAATGCTTGGCTTTTCGGCTTTTGCGCGCCCAAATCAGGCTCTCGTGGCTGGCGGTGAAATACTTGCACGATAAATTCGGACTGGCGTTCGGCTTGAACCAAATAATGTCGTTCAAAATATGATATTTGAGCCGCATCATGGCAAAACCGCACGGATAAAGGCTGTGATACGTGCCGGAAACCCAAATTGTGGCATTGGGCTTGAGCAGACGACGACATTCGGCCAGCCATTTTTGATGAAATTCAAAATTGGCCTCTATCCCGCCGTCATTGTCCCACTGCCCCTTGTCTATTGAGACCAGACGGCCGTTTTGACAGCTGGTTCCTACTTTGGAAATCAGATAAGGCGGATCGACAAATATCATGTCAAAAGTCTCGTCAGCAAAACTTTTGAGCACTTTGAAACTGTCATCGCAATAAAGTTGATAGGGTTTCATTTTCGTGTCTTTCGCTTTTATTATCGCTGGATATCACAAAATAGCAACCTTTTCATCGTTTTAATCCCCGACAAAAAAAACTCCGGTTGGGGAAACCGGAGTTTGGGGTGTTCTGCAAAGTCAAACTATTTGACATTGAGAAGAATTTCGTCTTGCGAGCTTTGCGGCGCATAATATTCGGTGCGCGTCGGAGCCTGCTCGGCAATCGGAGCCGTCTGCGACACAACGCGAGCCTGACTGTAAGGCATCCGCTCATAGCTGACCGAACTCGTGGTCTGCGGCTCATAGACGGTTTTGAAAGTCGTCTTTTTGAACACGATTTCAACCGGTTCCCGGGTCTCTCTGATGCGGGGAGCGCAGTCACTCTGAACACCGGCCACCGGCGCCACATGAGAGCGACATCCGCAGTGCGTGCACCCATAAGCAGCCGGCGCGGCAGGCGCAGCCAAAGGCAGCGGCGGCTCAGGAGCAACAACAGGCTGCGGAGCAGGTTCGCGATATTGTACAGCCGGCGCCTGATGAGTGCGGCGAACATATCGATAACAGGTGACACCGTCAAAATAATCGCAGTCTTCAGTGCTCGGCTGCGGATTCTGATAAGCAACCCGAACTTCTTCTTCAGGATCCTCAGAGTTCAGGCAGGCACAAGCTGAAAGAGCCAGCACAGCGCTTAAAATCACGAGTTTTTTCATTTCTTTTTCCTTTTTGATAGGGTTAAAATTTTGTTAATTTTCGATATTTTTTGTTTAATATAGCAATAATAATTTAAAAAGCAAGTAAAATCTTAAACTTTTTTAGCTTTTTTGTATATTTTCACTAAAAACCACCAGAATCGGCCGTTTTCAAAAAAAATAATTATTCGGCCGGCGCCGGATAATGAACAATCCGGCGGCGTTTGACGGCCGGTTTGGGTTTTGCCGGTTGATAACCGCCCTTGACGCAAAGCATTTTGTCGGCGTCATGTCCCGTGCATTTGACCGGAAACGTCGATCCCGCGGGCATCAGGTCTCCGTCCGAGTCGCGACGATAGGTTTCCGTGGCGCAGCCCAGCTGAGCGCAGTTGTATCCGGCATTGAGCGTAAACACATAAGTGCCGTCGGCAAATTTGGACACAAAAAAGTCTTCTATTTTGACTTTGTCGGGCAGTTCGTCGGTGGCCGGCCCGAACACATCTTCAAAAACGACCGCGGTTTCGTCAGCCGCAATGCCAATCTCGGACAAATCGGCACTGGCGGCATTATAAAACAAATAAACCTCGTTCTCTTTGGCCTGAGCCTCAACGCCAAAAAGCAGAACCGCGACACCGATTAAATTTTTCCACATGGCATACTCCTTCCGTCGGTTGCTTATTGACGAGTATAGAGCATAAATCTTATATAAATCTTAAAAATTAAATACTTTTTTAGAAAGTAAACGTATTCTGGCAGAAAAAATCTGTTTAAGGAGACTAAAATGCTGTTAAATAAATTGACTGCTTCGAGCGCCGCACTTGAAATCAGCGGGCTCACCGCGGATTCGCGCGAAGTCCGTCCGGGATTTCTGTTCGGTTCGCTGAATGATGACCGATATATTGGCGACGCACTGGCCAAAGGTGCTGTCGCGGTTATCGCAAACACAAACTGTGCCTATGAATTTCCGCCGCAAATTGAAGTTATCCGCTGTGCCAATCCGGCCAAGGAGTTTGCGGCCGCGGCGGCACGCTTCTTCGGCGCCCAGCCGGCGCATATGGCCGCGGTCACAGGAACCAACGGCAAAACCTCTATCGTTGACTTTGTGCGACAGATTCTGACCATGATGAACCTCAAGGCCGCCAGCTGCGGTACAATTGGCATTATCAAAGGCAACGAACCGCCGATTCCTTCCCCAAACACCACGCTGGTGAGCGTGGCTTTGCAACGCCATCTCAAAGAATTGGCCGAAGACGGCTATGATTGGCTGGCGCTGGAAGCCTCCAGCCACGGATTGGCGCAATATCGTCTGGGCAGCGTGCCGGTACAGGCGGCCGGTTTTACCAATCTGACCCGCGACCATCTGGATTATCACAAAACCATGGAAAATTATCTGCAGGCCAAACTTATCCTGTTTAGAGAAAATCTGGTCGCCGGCGGCAGCGCCGTGCTCAATGCCGACATTGCCGAATTTGACGCGATTGCCGAAGTATGTCGTGAAACCGGCAAAAAAATTATTGCTTACGGAAGACACGGCCGCGAACTCAAACTGCTTAAGCTGACTCCGCTTGCCCACGGACAACATATTGAGCTGGAGTATTACGGGCACCAAACCGGTTTTGACATTCCGCTGGCCGGCGAATTTCAGGCGATGAACGTTTTGTGCGCGCTCGGGCTGGCAGCCGAGCTTACCGGCCGGCCGCAAGAAGTCATTAAATATGCGGACAAAATCCACGGCGCCAAAGGGCGGCTGGAACTGGTGGGAAAAAAAGCCAACGGTGCCGCCGTTTATGTCGACTACGCGCACACGCCCGACGCCTTGGCAAACGTGCTTAAAGCCCTGCGTCCGCACACCGCCGGAAAACTGCGCGTGCTGTTTGGTTGCGGCGGCGACCGCGATGCCGGCAAACGACCGATTATGGGACAAATTGCCAATGACTTGGCCGATGTAATTTATGTGACAGACGATAATCCGCGCACCGAAAGTCCGGCACCCATTCGCGCTCAAATTATGGCCGCCTGCCCCCGCGGAATTGAGATTGCCGACCGGCGGCAGGCTGTGGCACAGGCGATTGCCGAACTGGAAAACGGAGACGTTTTGGTTTTGGCCGGCAAAGGACATGAGACCGGACAATACGTCAACGGCAAGATTTTGCCTTACAGCGATCATGAAGAAGCGCTGAAGAATTTATAATCGGCACCACCCCCCAAAATTGGCACGTTTATTGCATTATAAACCTTAAGAAATGTGTCAATTTTGTGGGATTGATGTCTGATGACAAGTAAAAAAGCTTTGAAATCCGCCGTTTTGGCGCTTTTGTTCGGCAGCTTCTGCTGGGCTGCTCCGGCAAAGGCAGTTTCACGCATAAAAGATATTGCCGATTTTGAGGGAATCCGCGACAATCAGCTGATTGGCTATGGATTGGTGGTCGGCTTAAACGGCACCGGCGACAATATCAAATCGGTAGATTTTACCCGTGAAAGTCTGATTTCGATGCTCGACCAAATCGGCATCAATGCCCGCGGCGGACAAATTAAAGCCAAAAACATCGCGTCGGTTATGGTGACCGCCAATCTGCCGCCGTTTGCCCGCCAAGGCAGCCGAATTGACGTAATGGTCAGTGCTCTCGGCGATGCCAAAAATCTGCAAGGCGGAACCTTGTTGGCCACGCCTCTGACCGGAGCCAACGGCGAAGTTTATGCCATCGCGCAAGGACAAGTGGCCGTCGGCGCTGTGGCCGCTCAGTCCGGCAACCAATCGGTTTCCAAAGGCGTTCCGACTTCTGGACGAATTCCCAGCGGAGCCATTATTGAAAACGAAATTCCTTTTGAATTGGAAAGCCTTAAAACCATTACCATTGCTTTGCGCAATCCGGACTTTACAACCGCCCGACGGGTGGCCGAAGCGATTAACGCGGTTATGGGTACCACGGCCTCCAAGGCTATTGATCCGGCAACCGTGGTTTTGGATGTGCCGGCTTCCTATCACGGCAAAATCGTCGACCTGATGACCAAAATCGAGCAACTGCAAGTTCAACCCGACCAGCTGGCCAAAGTGGTGATTGACGAAAGCTCGGGAATTGTGGTCATCGGCAAAGAAGTCAAAATCAATCGTCTGGCCATTGCCCAGGGCAACCTGACCATCCGCATTACCGATGTGCCGTTTGTCTCGCAGCCGCTGCCATTTTCCAACGGCGATACGGTCACGACTTACGGCTCGGTCATCGACGTGGAAGAAGATACCGACGCCAAGCTAACGGTTTTGAACACCGGCGTTAATTTGCAGGAGCTGGTTGACGGCTTGAACTCTCTGGGCGTGACGCCGCGCGATCTTATCAGCATTTTACAAGCCATTAAAGCCAGCGGTGCTCTGCAGGCTGAAATTGAGGTGATCTGATGACTGACATTATGCACGCAAACATGGCATATGCCTCGGCTTTGAATCCCGTGTTGACCGCGCCGCACGTCGGCAAAGACTTGGCCCAGGCCGAAAAAGCCGCCGAAGATTTCGAGGCGTTTTTTCTGAGCCGGACAATGGAAAGCATGTTTGAGGGCGTGTCAACCGACGGGATTTTCGGCGGCGGCCATGCCGAAAAGATTTATCGCTCAATGCTTTTGGACGCCTACGGCAAAGAAATGGCCAAGCTCGGCACTCTGGGCGTCAAACAGGACATTATGCGCGCGGTTCTGCAAATGCAGGAAGCGGCAACGGCCGAAAAAGGCCTTAACGGTTAAGGGAGGCAACCATGGAAGAATTGCAGACAGCTGACTTGAACGACAAAGCTCTTGACTTGTGCGACATTATAGCCGGGTTTGCCGCTTTGCTGCAAAAAGAAAACGAGGCTTTGCGCGCTTTTGATGTGGAAACCGTCAGCTCTTTGTTTGAGCAAAAGAACAAAATCGTGGCCGCCTATCGTTCCATGAGCGCCTTCTTTATCAAAAATCAGGCGCATCTGACGCAGATTGCCGAAGAAACCAGACAACACCTCAAAGAGGCCTCTTTGCAGCTGGACACCCTTTTGAAAGAAAATGAGCTTCTGCTTAAAACCCGTATGGAAACCAGCAAAAACGTGATGAACACCATTATAAACATCGCCAAGGTAACCAACAACCGCAACGCAACTTCTTATGGCTCGCACGGCACTTATTCGCCGCTGGACAATAACAAAAATGCGCTGGCCTTAAACAGGACTTTATAAGGAGAACGTGTCATGGTGCTTATTTCCAGTTTATCAAACTCCCTGACCGGCATGAAAGCCGCACAGTCGCAATTGGATATCATCAGCCGCAACATTGCCAATGCCGACACTCCGGGATATACCCGCAAAACGGCGCAGCAAAACAATGTTGTCCGCTCCGGATATCTTATGGGCGTGGCCATGGGCGACATTACCCGCAAGGTGGACGAGGGTCTGCTTAAGAGTTATCTGGCTTCCAATGCTCTGACCAGCAACTATTCGGCACGTTACGACTTTTTGAGCAAAGCCGAACTTACGCTCGGAACGCCGGAGGGCAGCAACTCGCTGGCGGCCAACATGTCTTCTTTGCAGCAGGCCATGGAGACTTTTGCCACCGACATCACATCTTCGGCCTCGCGATATACGCTTCTTAATCAGGCTTCGACGTTGACCTCGCGGCTTAACAGCATTTCGTCCGAGATTCAAAAGTTGCGCGGCGATGCGGATATGGAAATCAACAGCACCGTGATGCGGGTAAACGAGCTTTTGGACACTCTTGACGATTTGAACGACGAAATTGTCAAATACGGGCTTCTGAATTATGACGGCACGGCCGATTTGCTTGACGAACGCGACCAGGCTCTGCGCGAACTCAGCGGGTTGCTTGACATCTCGTATTTTACGCGCGATACCGGCGCGATTGTCATTCAAACCACCGGCGGCACATTGCTTTTGGACAGCGATCCGCACAAGCTTATGCACAACGCCATTACGCAGGCTGACGCCACAACCTCTTATGCCGGCGGCGAAATCAGCGGGATTTATGTCGATGGCAAGGACATTACCGGAACCATTAAGGACGGCGCGCTCAAAGGACTTTTGGATATTCGCGACACCACCCTGCCCTCGCTGCAAAGCCAGCTTGACGAACTGGCGCACGGGCTGATTGAGCAAATTAATCAAGTTCATAACCGCGGCACGGCTTATCCGGATACGCCCGATACCCTGACCGGCAGCCGCACTTTTATCCATGACACAGACGGGAAATATCCTCAAAAAATCCGGATTGAACAAGGCGACGTGCGCTTTATTGTCTTTGACTCCGAGGGCACGCAGCTGACGTCGGTCACACTCAAGGACGGGCTCGGATTTGAGGAAGGCAGCATCTCGGATATGGCCGACAAGCTGCAAGAGTGGCTGCGCTCCGAAGACGGCGCCAATTTGCCGCAGGCCGAAGTTTATCTGAACAACGAAGGCAAACTGGTTATCAAAACCGGCGACAGCGAATATGGCCTGTCAATTATAGATACGGCCACATCGGCGGCGGGAACGGAGCAAAAAGACGCGGTTATCAAGTTTGATGCCGGCAACAACGACACTTTTGCCCAAACCTACGAGGGATTTTCGAGTTTCTTCGGGCTTAATGACATGTTGGTCGGTCATGGCAACGACTATATTTATGACTCAAAAGTTTTGAGCCCGCATGCAAACCTCGGACTGGACGGCATGGCTATCTGGAGTTTTTCGGACAGCGTCAACGGCTTTAGTTTCGGCACGCTGACCATCAGCCCCAACGACACCATTATGACCATTGCCGACAAAATTAACCGCGATCCGATTTTGGGCAACGCTCTGCATGCCTTGCTGGTGCCTAACGGAAGCGGCTATATGCTGCGAATTGAAAACCGCAACGGCGAACAGCTGGAAATTACCGAAACGCAGGGCAACGGCCTGATGGAACGGATGGGGATGGAGGTTTCCAGCGTTGCCTCGGCGCAGACGATTCAGGTGCGTGATGACATTATGACCAATGCCGGCCTGATTTCGGGCGGCGCGGCGACCTTTAATCAGGCTACCGGCACCTACACTTTGTCGCCGGCGGCCAATGACGTCGCCAATCAGATGGCCGACGTTTTCAGCAAAGCTTATTCCTTCAAGCAGTCCGGCACGATTGCCCGCACCAGCACCACGCTGGCCAACTATGCTTCGGCGTTTGTC
The DNA here is from genome assembly GCA_947588275.1 of uncultured Alphaproteobacteria bacterium. GTDB lineage: Bacteria > Pseudomonadota > Alphaproteobacteria > RF32 > CAG-239 > CAZU01. The sequence goes on from CANPYJ010000007.1 coordinate 49,120, forward strand.
GGCAGCATCGCTTCGCAGACCAGCAATGCCGAAAGCTCGCTTTCGTATCAGGAGGAGCTGACTTCTTCCATTTCGATGAAAGAGGCACGGCTCAGCGGCGTCGACGTAGACGAAGAATTGGGTCAGATGATTATCTTTCAGCAAACTTACGCCGCCTGCGCGCAGGCTTTTACGGCCTCAAAAGAAATTTTGGATATGCTGCTTGCTCTTGTATAGGAGGATTGAATTATGACCAGAGTTCCTACATATGCGACTTATATGTCCATGCTCAATCAATCTCTGCGCACCAAATCGCAGTTTGAGCTGTATAATTGGCAGAGCGTGACCGGGCTCAAGGCGCCGACTTACTCGGGCTACGGGCATGCGGCCTACAGCGTGGTCAATTTGGAGGCCTCGCTCGGTGTTACCTCCAACTTTTTGGAAAACAACAAACTCCTTGATATTGAACTCAAGGCGATGAACACCGCCATGCAGTCGGTTAACAACACGGTGGCTGACTTTAAGGCTATGCTCAACAATTTCAGCGGCTCAGACGCCAAAGCTCTGACTCCCGACTATACCGGCGGCAAAATCACTTTTACCGACAATAACAAAAACACATATCTTAATAAAACCATCACCATTAACGGCACGCAATACACTTTTGCCGATAACGGCGATGGCAACAACATCGACCTTTCGGGCATTGCCGACGAAAGCGGACAGGACGGCTATGCGGCTAAAGTGATGGAAGCGCTCAAAAACAAGCTTGGCGCCAATCCGGAGTATAAGTTTGAGGGCGGCACGTTTGAGTTTCCGCTCTATACTATTGACGGCGCGTCAAGCGTGCTTAAGGCGACAGGAGTCGAAACCGGTGAGCCCTATACAATGAATCAGGATCAGGCGCATAATCTGGCCGAAATTCAAAACGCCGCGTTTTCGGCGCTCAAACAATTAGTTGACTCGCTTAATATTCAGGTCAACGGCAAATATTTGTTCGGCGGCGGTGAAACGACGCAGTCGCCGCTCAATTTTCCGTTCAGCTCGCTGGACGAATTTCAAAAATATTTTGACGGGATTAACATCAGGTTCCCGAGCAGCAGTGCCGCCAATCTGTCCAACCGCGTCTTTACGGCGGCACAGACCGGCGCTTTGACCATCACCCACACCGATGGCAACAATTATACCATTTCACCGCAAAATAACGAAAGCTTTTTGCAGGAAGTGGTAACCGCCTCTGCCGAATCGACCGGAAAGCTGACTTTTGCTGCTGACACCAACACTCTCAAAGCCACTCAGTACGGCGCCTTCAGGTCGGTGCAGCCCGGCGATACGATGGTGATTAAGGGCACCCAAAATAACAATGTGGTGCTGACCGTCAAATCGGTTTCGGAAGACGGCAAGACCATTACTTTTGAAGAAAATCCCGATGCATCGCTGACGGATGAGGTGATTGAAGACCCGACAAACGTCGTCTTGAGCACCACTTATCCGATCGGAGCGGTGATTGAGATGCAAAATATGGGCTCTGGGGTGGCGCCGCGAGTTCAGGTTACGGGCGTAGACGAAGACGGCACACTTCACGTCACGGCCGACCCCGGATATTTTAACGAAGAAAAGGTTACTGTTGCCGCATCATCCAAATGGCAAATGGGAATAACTTCTTATTTTGAGGGCGGGAATCTCAAAACCGAGCGACGGATTTCTGAAAACCAGTCTGTCGTAATGGACGTGACGGCCAACGATCCGGCATTTGAAAAACTGTTTCGCGCTTTGGGACAAATTGCACAGGGCAATTTGGTGGATATGAGCAATCCGGCGGAAACGGAGGGAATTATTGACGTCGACAAAGCCCAAAACATTGTTCAAGAAGCCGTGGCCTTGCTGCAAAGCGCCATTGACGACAGCGGCGGCACTACCCGCACCAGCTCTAACTCAAGCCTTTATGCCGTGAGCGCCAAGCTGAACGCCAACTATGTGCTGCTTAACAGCGCAACCGAAAATTTGACGCTGGTACAAAATAATCTGCAAACCAGTTTGGATTCGATTAAAAACGTCAACAAAGAAGAAGCCGCGGTCAAGGCTCTGTTGGCACAAAACAGCTTGGCAGCCTCATATTCAGTTTTGCAAAATGCGCTGAATATGTCGCTTTTGAATTATTTGGACTAATTTTTAACCGGCCTGTCGACACAAGCAATCGACAGGCCTTTTTTGGCTTTCTTTATTCGATTTCAATTATACGGGAAGATATTACCGTTCATAGCAATCCGTGCCAAACTCATCATCCAAACAGGTCATGGCGGTATGATCGTCACCGGACCAATAGACATCTGTTTTATCTTTGTTGATGGTAATATCACATTGTCGGTTAAGCGCGGAAGGTGTACAAGAAAACGTGATGTTGTTTTCGGTATGAACCTTCCTGCCCGAAGAACAGTCGGCACCTTCATAAAAATTAAACCAAGTGTTACCGCCGCGGACATTTGCAGTTATGGTTGAGTCCCCGTAGAACCCCGGCTCTCCCGAAACTTGCATTATGAGTATATTAACATTTGTACAGAAATGCACGTGATCCTCAATGTATGACACATTACCGTTCAACGAGCCGGTTCGTCCGTTCATTTCACTTTTACATTCATCAAACCAGCTCATATCATAAACCGTTACATCACCTGAAAAACCAGTGCTGGAAGCAGATACGGAGCCCATAAGACAGATATTCGACGTTACATCTGCCGGCAACTTGGCGCCGTCATTATAACGTTCGCACCCCAGCTCGCTTATGATATCATTACAGGTTTTGTTTTTGGAACAAACGGTGCCGCTCAACGTATATCCGCTGTTGCAGTTTTTCACGCATTGTTTACAAGAGTCGTTGGTCGACTGTGCAATTCCCAACGTGTAATAACCGTTCGACAAAGTGCCGCACTCGGTAACCGTCTTTTTATATCCGGTGCTGCAAGCGGCCTCATCTCCGCTGACACGGTATTTTTCCACACATGTTTTGCCGGCGGGACAGGAATCCAAGAGCTTT
>CANPYJ010000008.1 GCA_947588275.1 uncultured Alphaproteobacteria bacterium
GATTGGCTGTGTAATGCCTCTTTTGAAACAAGAATAAACCTTATATTGCATGATTTTAATGGATTTTTGCAACATGATAACATGCGATGGTTTCCCAAGCCGACCAGTGGCCTGCGCGATATGGAAAATGAAAATTACGAAGATACCAATACAAAATTCTATTTTTATCATGATTTTAAATCTGGTATTGATTTTGAAACAATATATCCGATTGTTCGCGAAAAATACGACCGCCGGATTAAACGTTTTTATGAGGCGATAAACAATTCAAAAAGCGTTTTGTTTGTATGGTGGAGCCGTGATAAAATAATTCCCAGAAAAAATATTATAGATGCCGCTGTGAAATTATCGTTGAAGTTCAACAAAAACATAAATATTTTGATTTTTGAGCATACGGGGGGGGGTACGGGCTTAACCTATGATTTTGTTTCTGACTGCATAACCATAGTCCGCGGGCATTTAACCGTTCCGGAAAACACGACGCTTGGCAATTTTCACCTTTGTGAATGTGTCTTTTCACAAATAAAGCGGTCGGGTACGAGAAAAATCAGATTAATCAAGAAAATCGCGCGTATAATACCAATCAAGCGTTTGCGGCAAAAAATAAGTCAATATTTAATCACCCGCTGCCAAAAGTATTGATTCTTTTGGCAGCGTTTTTCTTTATGCATCAAAATACATTTTTAATTTGCCAAATAAAAAATTTGGATTATGTTGAAAGTAGGAAAATTATTGGACAATTAAATTGAAGAGAGGACGCGATGGCCAAAATATCATGGAAACCGGGTACAATGTTGTTTCCGTTGCCGCCGGTGATGGTTACATGCGGGACAATGGACAAGCCCAATGTGCTGACGGTCGCTTGGACCGGCATAATCAATTCGGAGCCGCCGCTTACTTACATCTCGGTTCGTCCGAGCCGTTATTCGCACGACATCATCAAAGAAGCAGGCGAGTTTGTAATCAACATTTCGACGCTGGAGTTGGCCAAAGCCTGCGACTATTGCGGCGTAAAATCAGGACGGGATACAGACAAGTTCAAAGATATGTCTCTGGAGATTGAACCTTGTTTGAAGGTTAAGGCGCCCATGCTCAAAAAAGCGCCGGTCAGCCTTGAATGCAAGGTAACGGAGATTAAGAATTACGCCACTCACGATATGTTTATGGCCGAGATTGTCAATGTCAACATTGATGACCGTTATCTTACGGAAGACAATCGTTTGGCGCTTGAAAAAGCGGGGCTTCTGGTTTTTGCTCATGGCCGTTACTACACTATGGGGCGCGATTTGGGCGGCTTTGGATTCTCGGTTGATCGCACCAAGGAAAACAAGACCAAGCCGCGCAAATCCAAATTTATGGAAATTCTGAAAATTGAGCAGCAGATAAAAGAAGGCGCGCGCAAAATCAAAGAAGGACGGCATGTGGAGAGGACAAAATCGGTTCGTGCCGACAAACCCAAACCGCACCGGCCGTTCGGCGGCAAAAATCCGGTCGGACGTGCGTCGTTCGGCGGCAAAATTCGCGGCAAACCTTTTCGCGGCCCTAAAAAACAAAATAAAAAGACGCCTCAATAAGAGGCGTTTTTTGTGCGGACAAACAAATTACACTTTTGCAATATTATGTGTTTTTACTTGCGGCGCAAATTCCTATAACCTGACTTTAGTAGAAAATTTTAACTTGATAAAGGACATCTGAAATGGCAAAAATTCATCCTTCGGCAGTTGTCGAAAATGGCGCAGAAATTGCGGACAGTGCGGAAATCGGGCCTTTGTGCTGGATTTCTTCCAAAGCCAAAATCGGTGAGAACGTACGTCTTTTGGGGCGTGTTACGATTATGGGCGACACTGCCGTCGGCGAAGGCACGGTTGTTTTTCCCGGTGCGGTTTTGGGCGGCGGCCCGCAGGATCACGGCAACGAGTTTCAGCCTGACGCCAAGCTGGTTATCGGCAAGCGCAACGTGATTCGCGAAAATGTTACCATGCATTGCGGCACTCCCAAGGGACAAAATCCGATTCCGGGCGTGGAGCCGGAAAAACTGATTACCCGCGTCGGCGATGACGGAATGTTTATGATTAATTCTCATGTCGCGCACGATTGCGTGGTCGGCAACAATGTAATTATGACCAATAATGCGGTGATTGCCGGTCATGTGCGTTTGGGCGACGGGGTGATTTTGGGCGGCAACTCGGCAGTGCATCAGTTCTGCCGCATCGGGCGCAAAGCCATGGTCGGCGGCATGACCGGCGTCGACAGAGACGTAATTCCCTTTGGCATGGTGACCGGAGATCGCGGCAAGCTGCGCGGACTTAACGTCATCGGGCTTAAGCGCAGTGGCATTGACGAGCACACGGTCAAATCGGTGACACATGCCTTTATGTATATCTTTAAGGGGCGCGAAGGCACGTTTGAGGAGCGCATTGCCGCGGCCAAAGACAAATTCAAAGACAATGCGATGGTCATGGAGCAGCTCAAGTTCATTGACGAGGCACTGGCCGGCCGTCGCAAGATTATGACCGCGGACTAAAAAGCAGATGATTCCGAGCAAACGCAAACTGGGCATTATTGCCGGCGGCGGGACAATACCCAAAGCCCTGATAGACTGCTGTCGGCAAAGCGGGCGCGAGTTTATTGTGCTGGCCATTGAAGGCAACGCCGACCCCGATGTCATACCGCAGGATGTGCCGCATCAATGGATTCGCCTTGGGCAGGCCGGCAGCGGTTTTAAGTGGTTTGCCACGGAAAAGGTGCAAGACGTGGTAATGATTGGGACGATTCGCCGTCCCGGATTCAAAGATTTGGTTCCGGATATGCGTACGGCGGCTTTTTTTACCAAGATCGGCTCCAAAGCGTTGGGCGACGACGGCATATTGCGCGCGGTGGTCAAGGAAATTGAGGCGGAAGGGATGACGGTGCGCGGAGTTCACGAGGTCGTGCCAGAACTTTTGGTCAAAGAGGGCGCTTTGGGCCGCTATAAGCCTGACAAGCAGGCTATGACCGACATCAGCCGCGGCTTGGAGGTCGCTGCTGAGCTGGGGCGGCTTGACGTCGGGCAGGCGGTGGTTGTTCAGCAGGGATTGGTGCTTGGCGTCGAAGGCATTGAAGGCACCGATGAATTGCTGCGCCGTTGCGGCGAATATCGGCGCAAGGGAAAGGGCGGTGTTTTAGTCAAGCTGCGCAAACCGCAGCAGGATATGCGCATAGATTTGCCGACCATCGGCCCGCGTACGGTAGAGCGTGCGCATGAGGCCGGTTTGCGGGGCATCGCCGTTCATGCCGGCAACGGACTGATTGTCGATGAGGCGGAGGTTGTGCGTTTGGCCGATCAATACAAGATGTTTTTGATAGGGGTGATTCCCGATGTCGTCTGCTGAACAAAACTTAAAAGTCTATCTGATTGCCGGCGAACCTTCCGGAGATTTGCTGGGGTCGCGTCTGATGCGGGCGCTGTGCGCCAAAACTCAGGGCAAAGTGGAGTTTTTTGGCCTCGGCGGCGATACTATGGAAGCCGAAGGCTTAAAGCCTCTGTTTGATATTGCCGACTTGTCGATTATGGGAATTGTGGAGATTATTCCGAGTATTCCGCGGGTTTTGCGCCACATAAAAGACACGGTGGCAGACATTGAGCGCATATGTCCCGATATTGTCGTCACAATAGACAGCTGGAGCTTTTGCGCGCGGGTGCACAAGGCTTTGCGCCACCGCAAACTGGTTATGCCGCAGCTGCATTATGTGGCGCCTCAGGTTTGGGCATGGAAGAAAAAGCGCGCGCGCACAATGTATAAATACATTGACGCCCTGATGACTCTTTTGCCGCAAGAACCCAAGTACTTCACGCCCTACCGGTTGGAGACTGTGTTTGTCGGGCATCCGGTGATAGAGAGTGAGGTTTTGTCTGCCGACGGCGCGGCTTTCCGCTCACGTTTCAAAATCGCCGCCGATCGTCGAATAATCAGCATTTTGCCGGGGTCGCGCAAAACGGAGGTCAAGACGCTGCTGCCGGTGTTTTTAGATGCGGCTTCTCGTCTGCGGCAAAAAGATTCAAGCTTGTTCTTCGTGCTGCCGACTGTCCGTACGGTTGCCGCGCAAGTCAAAAATATGCTCAAAGACAGTGATTTGCCGGTTTTGGTGGTGGAAACACAGGGTGAGCGCTATCAGGCTTTTCAAGCTTCGTGCGCGGCCATAGCCGCTTCCGGTACGGTGGCGCTGGAGCTGGCGATTTGCCGAATTCCGCACATCGTCGCTTACAAGGTGTCCAAACTCACGGCGTGGATATTGTCGCGGATTATGAAGATTCAGTTTGTGAATCTTACCAATATAATGCTTGGACGGCCGATTGTTCCGGAACTTTTGCAGGAGCAATGCACGGGCGGCGTAATTGCCGGCCGTATAGAAGAGCTTTTGCAACGGGGCGATTTGTATGAGCGCGAGATGGACGGTTTTGCCAAAGTCAAAGCCACCTTAACCGACAACGGGCAGATTCCGAGTGCCAAAGCGGCGGATTTTGTGCTGGAATTGGCAGCGCGTCAACGCTAAGGCCAAACGGCAAAAGCTGTTGAGTATTCTTATTGCCAAGCGACGAATTGTGCGTTACATTAGGCGCAAGAGGAGAAAATAATGCGCGCTGCTTGGATATATCTGCGTCGTTTGGCTGACTTGGAAAACGGCCGTCGCAAGTTATGGTGGCCGGTGTTTTTCGGGTTGGGTATCGGGTTGTTTTATCTGTTGCCGCAAGAACCGTCCAAATGGCTGACTTTGGGCGTTTTGGAGGGGCTGATTGTCTTGGCGGCAGGTTTAAGATTTCGGCCGGCGGCGCTCAAAATTCTGTTTGTTTTGGGACTGATTGCCGGCGGATTTGCGTGGATTCAAGCGCGCACCATCTATATTGCCGCCGATATGGGCGATGTTCCGCCGCAAAAATTGTATCTTAAAGGCCGGATTGTAAATGCGGATTACAGTTTCAAAGGCAAACGCCGGCTTACCTTAGACCATTTGTATGATTTTGACGACAAGCCTCTCAAGGGAAAATTTAGGATAACCTTGCGGGAGACGGACGGAATTTATCCGATTGGCGGTTGCGTAGAACTGATAGCCACCTTGTTGCCCCGCGCCAAAGCCCAGTTGCCGGAAGGTTATCAGTTTGACCGCCGCAATTTTTATCAACGTCTTTCCGGCGGCGGTTATGCCGAAAGCCGCGCTTTGCCTGTGGCTTGTCCGGACAGCCCGTCTGTGAAAGAACGTCTGAATGCGTCTGTCGGCCGGTTTCGGCAAAAGCTTCTCGGCCGCATCAAGGCCGTTTTGCCACCCTTAGAGGCTTCTGTCGCCGCGGCTGTTATTGTCGGCGAACGGAGCGCGATTGGAGCCGCGCAGATGCAAAATTATCGTGATTCGGGATTGGCGCATTTTCTGTCGATATCCGGTTTACACATGAGTCTGGTTGCCGGTCTGATATTTTTTATGCTGCGCCTGCTTATGGCCATGGTTCCGAGCTTGGCGCTCAGGCTTGATTCCAAAAAAATTGCGGCAGCGGCGGCCATTGTCGTCAGCAGTGCCTATTTGCTGATTTCGGGAGCGGCGGTGCCGGCGCAGAGGGCGTTTGTCATGACATTGATTGTATTGCTGGGGGTTTTGTTTAATCGGCGTGCGATTTCAATGTATACGGTTGCTTGGGCCGCGGCGGTGATTATGCTTTTGACTCCGGAAGTTATCGTCAGCGCCAGTTTTCAGATGTCGTTTGCGGCGGTAATTGCCCTGATAGCGTTTTATGAAAAATTTGCCGGTCGGCTTAACAACTGGTTTGCCGGAACCCGAAACTCTCTGCCCAAAATCGTGTTAAAATCGTTATGGGTATACGTTATCGGTCTGATGACGGCCAATTTGGTGGCAGGAACGGCCACTCTGCCGTTTGCGATTTATCATTTTAATCGGGTGGCCGTGTATACGTCTTTGACCAATTTGTTGAGCGGACCGGTAATTGGCTTGGTAATTATGCCGTTTGTGCTGATGAGTTTGCTTCTGATGCCTTTCGGACTGGAGGCCGGTGCTCTCAAGGTCGCCGGCGTTGGTATTCGCTGGGTCAATCAAATCACGGCTTTTGTCGGCGGACTTTCGGGTTCTTCGGTGCCAGTTCTGTCCATGCCTTTGTGGGGACTGCTGTTGATCGTGTTGGGCGGTTTGTGGCTTTGCCTTTGGCAAAAGTCGTGGCGTTGGTGGGGAGTTCCGTTGATGGTTATGGGCTTTTTGAGCATTGTGACGGTGCAGCGTCCGGATATTTTGCTAAACGCCGACGGGAGGCTTGTCGGCCGGCTTGAGTCCAACGGCAGTTTGGCGCTGATTCCGACGCGAGGTTATGAGTTTGCCAAACAAATCTGGGCGGAAAAGACGGCCTCAAAACCGACTAAATGGTTGTCTGCGGCAGACAAATATTGCGCTTTCGACGGCCGTTTTTGCGTCGAGCAAGAGCAAAATGTCATAGAACTTGACGGCCGCCGGCTTGATGTTTCTGACAGCGAAGGCATGGCAATCTGGATGAAAAAACCGGCCAAAATCAAAACGGTACGCGAGTATATCGGCTGCCGGATTTGGAATTGCCAAAAGTAATTCACAAGTGAGTCACCGATATTGAAAGCCGAAAAATGCCGTGTTAGTATTGGGGTAAAATGAATTTTTATGTCTAATTTTATGTTCTTAAAATTATTATTGTTATGAAAGTAAAAAATGTTGAGATCCTTTTGTTTAAGGACAAGTTGAGCAACTGTGCCGCCGATGCCTATGTCTTGCCGTTTTATCCGCGCCATGTGTTGCCCGATGCCGAAAGGTACGAAGCTTTGCAAGCCGGTGTCGTAGGGGTGAGAAAATTTGTGGAATATCGTTTGGGATGCCAGCCGTTGTCAATGGGAGAATGCAAAATTCTTTCTTCTGAAGGCGGCAAGGCGGGCAAATTGGCCGCAATTATCTGCCGCAACAAAGATGTCGACAAGATGGCCTGTGCGCTTGAACGCGGATTGCACAGGCTTTGGGCTAATGCGGCGCGCAATGCCATAAGCGTTGTCGCCATGCCGCCGCTGTGTGTGACTGACGGTTTGGACATTGCCGTATTTGCAGAAAGACTGTGCGCTTCTGTTATGCGCTGTCTCAAAACCGACGTCACAACAATCAAAATATGCGAACCGGAACAAGAAGTTATAGACAAGCTGACGCATATTCTCAAGTAGTTTCAGGCTCCCGAATTTTGTTCGGGAGCTTTTTTGCAAAATTCTAAGAAAAGTGCGCCTGAAGGGTGGTTTGTTAACCGGAAATTTACAACATCGGGATTAGAGTTGATAGTATGGATTAACTATAGCCGGAAATTGGCCGTTTAAATGGAACTGGATAAAACTGCAGAGGCACGACGCAAAGCTCAGCGCAACGGGGAGGAAGACCCGGTTGTCGTTGCCCAGCGGTTTTTAAACATATATCGCCAGCTGCATATCTTTCCTCCCGAGAAAAAAGAGGCGTTCAATCAAATGCTGCTGGCACTGCCGCCGACAATTCGCGGCATCTTCGGACAACTTCCGGGCGGTGCGCTGTTGCAAGACTATGTGGATGAGCTGACAGACAGCAAGGGAATGGCGCACACTGGTCAGACCGTTGCGCCGACCTCGGATTCTGCGGCACTGGACGATGATTCCAACAAACAGGCCAAAATTTTGGCCACGGCTTTGGCCGAGGCGCATATTCAGGCCGCCGCCAAAATGCAGGATATGAATTTATCGTCGGCCGCTATGCCTTTGTCTAATGTCGCGCCTGCGGCAGCTCCGTCGCCGGCGGCCAAACTCTCCATAGACGCCGGTTTTGCGCAGGAATTGGCCGGCGCTTTGGCGGCAGCGCTTAAACCTGTGGCTGCGGGCGGCAGCATGCAATCGGACAGCGGACTCAAAGAAGCCGTCAGCGAACTCGGGCAGTCGCAGCTGGAAATCTTGAAAAACATGCAGGCTGAAAACAGCGGCTATCGGGAAGAAATCAAACAATTGACCGAACAATTGGCTCAAGCTGTGCGGACACAACCCGTTGCTGCCGCCGCCAATAATACTCGGGCGTCGACGGAAGAAGAAAGCGGCAATACTTCAAAATTACTGCAAATGCTTGTTGTCGGTCAAAAAAAGATGACCGAATATTTGAGTAAGATTGAGGCATCTGCGCCGAAGTCCGTTTCGGCACCGGTTATAGACTTTAAGGAACTGGGAGCGGCCTTGACGCGCAACGAGCAGAATCTGAGCAAGATTATGGTTGCCATGAACGAGCAGCAAAAGCACAGTTCCGCCGAGTTGGCGCGGTTTTTTGATGAATCGCAGCAAAAGCTGATGAAGCTGGTCGTACAGCACAATACGGCCAATCAAAATCAAAGCCAAAATAACAACAATATTCAGATTAACAGTGCCGATTATTCAGTGGTTCTCAACAAAATTGCCGAGGAACTTTCCAACCTCAAAAATTTGATGCCGACCGCGGCGCCGGTTTCTGCCGCTCCCGCGGCTTCCGCGCCGGTTTCTTCGTCTCCGGTTTCGGCCGCAACGATTGTTCCGACGGATATTCAAATCAATTTTTCGGAAAAGGCCTTAGATCAGATGATTCGGGCGCAAACGAAAATTTATCGCGAGATTGCCGAGGCTCAAACGCAGGAATTGTCGGCCATCATCAAAGTGGCCTTGGAAGAACGACCAAACATTGTTTATGCCGCGCCGGCTGCCGCCGAAATTGCCGCGCCGCCGTCGTTTGCTCCCGCAGCCGTTGAATCTGTGCCGACTGCCGAGCCTGAGCCAGTTTCCGTTTTTTCGGAAAAGCCTGCCGCCGAGCCTGCGTCGACTGCCGAGCCTGAACCGGTTGCCGAACCTGCGGCTGTTATGACGCCGGAGCCGTCGCTTGCGGAGACTGCCGCGCCGTCGCCCGAAATTGTCAAAAAGAAGAAAAAGAAAAAAAAGAAGAAAACGTCGCCCGTTTTTGAAACCGGCCCTGCGGTTGAAACCGTTTCGCCGTCGGAAATCAAAACGTTCGTCGAACCGGAACTTACTCCGGTCTTTGAGCCCGAACCGACACCGGAACCCGTGTCCGAGCCGGTTTTTGAGTCTCAGCCCGAGCCTGAGTCGCAATTCGCTCCTTCTTCCGAACCGGCGCCGGACCCCGAATCTGAGCTTGCGCCGGAACCTGAGCCTGTTTCTGCGTCTTCCGCTTCGGCCAATATTTGGGCAGAACCTGAACCGGAGCCGGAAGTCGAAATGCCGTCTGTCGAAACAATGCCCGAAAGCTTTGATTTGAACGCTGACGACTGGGGATTTACATCTGTGGCCGAACCGCAGTCAACCGAACCCGAGCCGGCTGCCGAAAACACGGATCCGGAAGACGAAAACGCCGGTGAAGGCGAAGATTGGGAATGGGAATATCTGCCGGCCGATGAAGCCGCCGGTGCCGAAACTTCGACATCGTCGCTGACCGAACCGCAGTTTTTGGGCGAACATACGCTGCTGCGCGACGGCAACCTGTTTTTCCAAAAAAACGTGTTCAAGCCGCAGCCTCTTGCCGACAGCCCGATAACGCCATATATTGAAGATATTCCGGCAATCTTTGACTCTGCGGCCAAAGACAAAAAAGACAACCCGTATAAAAATAGTGTTAGAAAAGATTAAAATAAAAATTTACAAAGGGTTTTTAGTCAACTAAATTAAACTAAATACAAGTCGGCGAGGAGCGGAAAATGGAACCAAACAATTCTTTTAAGAGCGGCAAAGACAGTCAGGGCGACTTTTGGTATGTCGACAACTATATCCTGCTCAAAGACTATTACGACCGCACCATCTCGCGGATTGCGGCACGCTGCGTGCGCAGCGGCAACATCGCTCTTGAAGAATATCCGTTTTACGGGTATGTCCTTGACGTGCTGGAGGAAATCAGCGAAACCGGAGATTACATTATCGAACATCCCGATTTGCATCCGTATGTCGAAAAAAAGATTGCCGGCGGAGTGGCGGCGCTGCAAAAGAATTTAAATGAATTTAAAACCGAGCTCAAGAACAACGCTTCGCCGGAAATGATTAAGCAGGACAAAGATGAACTCAGCAAAATGAAAGAGGCTTTGGGCGCAGTTGACAAGTCGGTGGATCCGACCGTCGGCGCCGGTATGTCAATGGATGAGGTTATCAATAAATTAATGCAGGAAAACGGTCCTTCGCAGCCACAGCCACAGCCGCGTCCCGCGCAGCCCCGACAGCCGGTTTCGCAACCGCCTCAACCGGCGCAGCCGCAGCTTGACAAATCTCCTTTTAACAACGGATAATTCCATGGCCAGATTTTGCACACATTTCGTTATCCTCAGCTTAGCGTTGGTTTTGGCCTCTTGCCGTAATCTGCCGGGCGCCAGCACGGAAGTAGAGCGGCAGGAAGAACTCCGGACCCCGGCTTATTCGGCCGAAGTACAGGAAGCCGAATATCCCGCTATCCGCACACCCAAAGGTGCCGACCGGCTTGACTTGGAGCAGCCCCTGCGCTGTTTCGTCAACTGGAACACCCAGCAGATGATTTCGACCATTCCCTACAATCTCAAGGCTTTTAATTTGGTGCGCAACGGCAATAATGACATGCTGCCGCGTTTTGAAGTTACCGGCTTTTCGTTTGAGACAATGCCGGCGGAAAAAGCGCTTTTGAAATTGACCAAAGAAGCCGGGATCAAATTGGTGGCCAAAGACGCGCCCTACACCGGCATTTCGGCGGACAACCTGCGCGGCGAGCTTTCGGAGGTAATCGATGTCATTACCGAGGCGGCGGAAGTTTATTATACTTACAATGCCACCACCAAGACTTTGCGGATTAATCGCAAGGCCAACTTCAGTTTGTATGTGCCGCAATCGCGGCCGATTTTGCTGGCCATTCTTGATGTTCTGCGCGGTGCCGGCATAACGGATTTTACGGCTGATTTTGATGACTATACCATTACGTTTGACGCCGATTATGAGCTGCGCAATAAGATTCAAAATCTCATCAGTTATTTTGAAGAAAATCCGATTCTTATCACCTATGATGTTCGGGTATTCACCATCTATCCGCAGGCTGAGCAGGATATCGAGTGGCAGAATTTGCTCCGCGTGTTTGACACCGGTTCGGTCAAAACCGCCAAGAGCGGCGTTTTGGGGCGTATTCTCACCACGTCCAACGACATCAACATCGCCAGTCTGAGCGCCTTTTTGGGTAACCAGGCGCGTGTTGTGTCGGTGGCCGAGGGCAAATTTGTGGTGCCGAATTTATGGTTTTCGCGGTTTGATATCGGCAAATGCGCGGCTCGTTCTTCTTTGGAAGCCGATCTGTCGATTTTGGCCAAGTCGTCTTATGAACAAAATGATAAGATTTTCGCCGATATTACCTTAGAAGCTCATGACGGCGAAATCACACATTTCAATGTGCGTACGAAACTGGGCGAAAATCTGATGATTATCGGTATTCCGAATGAAATTTTAGGAGTTGACAATCCTAAGTCCGAGACGATTGTATTTATGGTGCCGCGCATTATCAAAACCCTCAGAACAAGTCGGCATCTGGAAAATAATATGTAAGGGCAGGAACAATGGATAATACAAACAATACCGTGCCGCAACGGATGCAGCTCAAAAAAGTCAAACGTCCGATAAATCGGATGCCGCAAAGTGCGTCGGTCATGCCGCCGGCCGCCGCTGAGTCGCAGCGGAATGCGGCTTTATCTTCAGACCCGGCGCCGGCTGCCTCTGCGCCGCGGCAAGTTGCCGTAGAGACCGACGCGTTTAATCTCGACAGCTATCTTGACGCCGAAGACAACCTGCCGGTCAAAGCTTCCGCTGCGCCGGTCGTCAATAATCAGCCGCGTTTTGTGACGGAAGAACCGCCGGCCGAAGAAGAGGCTTATGCGCCGATGGCGTCTGATTTGCCGCCGTATCTGACCAAAAAGGTTTTGATATTGATTGGCGCAGTGCTGCTTTTTGTCGGAGTGCTCATCGGCAAAGTGTTTATTGCCGATTCAAAAGTCGTGCGCAATGGGCTTCAGGGGGTGGTTATGAATCCCGAAGTGCCGCGGGGACGCGCGCGCTGCGGAGTGGCCGAGCGGACGCAGGGTTGTGTGTTATATGTGATGAATCCGCAGCGGCAGGATTTGATTGCCCGCGATTTTTACGACATTGCCTCTCAAATGACCGGCCGGCAGCGGTTTGTGATTGAAACCGGTAATATGCGTTACTCTAACACCAAAATCCGTCCCGGAGAAATTGTTCAACTCAATATTCCGCCGCTTTAGTTTTTGTTAAAAAAATATTAATTTGACAAAACGGACACAAATTTTAATTGATTGTTAGCAATCAATCCGCTATACTATACGTATAATTTGATGAATGCGACGGAGGCACTTAATGGCGGAAGAAAACGATACCCCGAACGTTGACGAGCGGTTTGCAGGCCGCAGTATCAAGGAACTCTCCAATGAAATCATGAACGGAGCCGGCGAGCAAGGCATCTCCGAATGGGCGCTGGCCGGAATGACGTTTGCAAATGAATTAAGCGAGAAACAAGAACTTGCCGCCGGTTTTAGTAATCTGTCTGCCGAGAAGAAAAACGAGTGGGACGGAAAACTGACCCGTCGGTTTAACGAGCATGGGTTTGACGGGGCGTCGCCGTATGAAATTATTTTGACGCTGGAACGTTTTAAGGCCGGTGCTTTGGGTATTGAACCAACGCCCGAAAATTTGAATATAATTGCCTCTATGGTTGCCAAACTGCCCAAAGAAAATGATCAGGCGTTTGTTCACAACGGCAAAGTAAGAGAAGCCGTCGCGGCCAATATATGGTTCCGGCGTCAGGGAATGGGCTGGGCTGCCAAACGGATAGAAAATCAAGAGCAAAAAAAAGCAAAAGAGCTGAATAAGATTGAAGAAAAATACATCAAGTCGACTTCTAAAAAAAATTATGAGACGACGCAAGAAGAATGGCACGCCAAACGGGATAACGCCAAATGGTTTGGCAGTCGCTGGTATTATAAGGCGAGAAACGGGCTCAATACAGCTTTTGGCCTTACCCGCGAGCTCAAAGAGAAAAAAATCGGCCATCTGTCGCAGGCCAGCGAAAACCGCCGCTGGTATAATCCCATGAAATATTGGGCCAAAGTTCGGCTGGGCATGGTTCGCCGCGGCTATGAGAAATCTGAGAAAAATTGGATGCAATCGGCAAGCCTGACTCAATTGCAAATGCGGCAGGCGGAAATTACCCAAAGCATTCAGTCTTTGCAAAACCAGCGGGCCAATATGTCAAAACGCGATCAAAAAATAGTTGACTATCAGTTGCAACAGCAAAATCGCCTGCTTGCCGTGTCGGGCAAAGCTCAGGCGGATATCGGCACAAAGGTTAAAAAGGCCTCTCAGAACGTCAATAAAAAATATGACGATAAAATTCAAAAATTGCAAAGCAAGGTTTCGCACCGCTTTGATGTATTTTCAAATCGATTGGAGCATCAGGAATATTCCACCACTGCCGGACAATACATGGAAAGCGTGATGTCTCATGCTTCGGCCGAACAGCGCAAACAGTTCGATTCGATGTTTCTGGAGCGCAAAAATGAGGCTTTTGAAGACGAGGCGGATTATAAGAAATTTTTGGAAGATCAATTAATAAGCGGCGGTTATAAGGGTAAACATCAAGACACGATCATTGAAGCTTTGGTCACCGAGCGTCCGGATTTGCAAAAAGAACAACAAACGCTGGACGATTACCGACAAGATAACGGACAGGTCAACGACGGCGATTCAAACACTCCGCCGGCCGACAATAATCTTTGGCATGAACAAAGTCAGACGGCACTGGACAAGGCTTATGAAAAATATGAAAAAGTCGATTCTTCCCACCAGTCGGCAAACCAAAATATTTTGGTTTCGACTTATCAAAAAGACGACCGCGAGGTTACGGTGGAAAAACCGGATGCCAACACTTATAATGTCAGCGCCAAAGATAAGGAAGGCAAAGACACCGTTCCTTCGGTCGATGATATGGTTGCCGCGATTCAGGCGCTGAAAATAGACGGCCATACGTCAATGGAGCTCGGCAGCATCAAGTCCAAAGAATTTTTAGATAATGCGGTTAAAGCCGCCGAGAGCTGCGGAATGTCCATTACCAATCTGGAGGAAAAGCGCAAAGAGTTGGACGAACGACTCAAATCGCAAGAAAAACAGACTGAAAATACATCGCCGGATTCCGTAAAAGAACCGCAGTTGAAACCTGAAATTAAGCGCGAACAGGAAAAACGTCAGGAAAAACGCGTGCAAGATACGTTTAAGGGCGTTGATATCGACATATCTACGGCCAAAGGCAAAAAATCGGTTCGCAACAGAATGGATGCTCTGGTTGAAATCCAAAACAAAACGCCGGAGGAATATGCAAAGTATAAAGAAAGCGGCGAATATAAAAAGCTTTCCGCCAAAGAGAAAAAGTTGTTTGATTCGGTCAACAATCTGAAAAACAATAAACAATTCAAGAATATAGACGAGAAAAAACAAGCGATAATTCTTGGGCGTATGCTTGAAGGTTATAAAAAAGCTTACGACGGCAAAGGGGCTAAGGGCGGCGCCCGAACCAAAGCTAAAGACAAGTTTATTGAAAACAACGCCGTCAAGTTCAACTTGGGCAAGCAGAGCGGTCGTTGACAATAAACGCTTGCAATTTTGCCAAAGATGGGGCATTATCCCCAATCATTCCCTCTCTTGATTTGCAGGAGAGGGAATTTTAACAGAAGGAAAAATAAATGTCGCTTCGATTTGAGATTTTGCATACGCGGGGCAAAGCCCGCCGCGGTCGTCTGCATACCAAACACGGCGTTGTCGATACGCCGGCTTTTATGCCCGTGGGAACTTGTGCCACCGTCAAGGCCATGATGCCGGAATCCGTGGCGGCGACCGGTGCGCAAATTTTGCTTGGCAACACTTATCATCTGATGTTGCGTCCCGGCGCCGATTTGGTTGAAAAAATGGGTGGTCTGCACAAGTTTATGAACTGGGACAAACCGATTTTGACCGATTCCGGCGGTTTTCAGGTTATGAGCTTGTCCGGTTTGCGTAAATTGAGCGAAGAAGGGGTAAAATTCTCGTCGCATATCGATGGCCGACAATATTTTTTATCACCGGAAGAGTCAATCAAAATTCAGCACAAGCTTGATTCAAATATCACCATGTGTATGGACGAGTGCGTCAAGCTGCCGGCTTCGTACGAAACCCTGAAAAAATCGGTGGAGATGTCCATGCGCTGGGCGGTTCGCAGCAAAGCCGCCTTTGTCGATCGTGACGGATACGGTATTTTTGGCATTCAGCAGGGCGGCGATAATCATGATTTGCGGGCTTATTCGGCGGCCGAGCTGACCAAAGTCGGTTTTGACGGTTATGCCATCGGCGGGTTGGCGGTCGGCGAAGGGCAGGAAACGATGTTTCAGGTTCTTGACTATGCGCCGCAGATGCTTCCGGCGGATAAGCCGCGCTATTTGATGGGCGTCGGGCGTCCGGATGACATTGTCGGCGCGGTTTTGCGCGGCGTGGATATGTTTGACTGTGTCATGCCCACGCGCTCCGGCCGAACTTCGCAGGCATTCACGGCGCGCGGCACCGTCAACGTCCGCAATGCCCGTCATCGCGAAGATCCGCGCCCTTTGGAGGCCGAATGCGACTGCCCGTTGTGCCGCAATTACAGCCGCGCATACATCCATCATCTGCAAAAGTGCAATGAAGTCCTTGCGATTATGCTTTTGACTTGGCATAATATCAGGTATTATCAGCGTCTGATGCAGGGTTTGCGCAGTGCTGTCGAAAGTGACACGCTGGAGGACTTTGCAGCCGATTTTTATGCTCGGCAGACCGCCGGTGACATAGAGGAGATATAACCATGACAAAAGATTGCCTTCCCGCTCCGAAAAACTTGCGTGTTTGCGTGTCCGGCGGTCATTGTGACGGCAATGATCAGGCTTATGTGGAAGAATGCTATAAACTTGGCGAAAAAATTGTCAAAATGGGGTTTCGCTTAGACTATGGATTCTCCAACACCGGCATTATGGGCGCCGTGGCGCGGGGTGTGTTGGACAATTGGCAGGAAAAGCGCGAAAAATATTATGCCGACGTGGCGCCGATTGTTGCCATAACCACGCCTGAATACTATAATCTCTATGAGAAAGACGCGTTTTTGGAACAAATCAGCAAGGTGGTGGTGGAGGATACGCTTGAAAACCGCAAAATCAGGCTGCTTGAAGCAGATATTGTGGTTTTTGCGCCGGGCGGCGTCGGCACGCTTGACGAACTGGCGTATGACTGTGTGGCCATGCAAGACGGGTTTCTCAAGGCCAAACCGTTTATCATCTACAACATCAACGGCTTTTTTTATCATATATTGGAATATCTCAAATCTATTGCCAACACCGGTTTTGCGGTACCGGTGCCGTTTATTGTCGTGGACAACAGCGAGGAACTGGAAATTGCCTTTCGTCTGCTTAAACTGCGTTATCAAAACTGTGCCAATTCGGAAGAAGCCTATGCGCAGGCGCGTCAGTTGGCTTATGAATTGCCTTATTTTATCAAAAAAAAGACGTCGGAAGTTTATGTCGAACAAATTATCGATGACATTGAACGGATAAATAAAGTCGGCTCGGAAGAAGAAAAACAAGCGCTCAAAAACGAAATCGAGCAGGCGTATTTGGAAAAGGAAATTGAGCGGATGTATGATCGCTTGGCTAAAACCGGCCGTGACACCGCCGTTGTCAGCGACAAGCTGACTAAACTCAAACAACGTCGGCAGGCCGCCAAATGAGCCTGCGCGAACTCAGCTTCAATCTGCGTCTGTTGTTGATAATCAGTGTTGTTCAGACAGTAATTAAATTTTTTATTGATACTTTTTCAGTCGCGCGGTTTTTGCGGTTGAGTGATAATAACATTGTGTCGGCTGAATGAGCGTTGGTTTGAGTCGACGTTTGTATACCGGCAAAGGAGCGAAAAGATGCTGAATTTTATCTGGGCTGGATTTTTCGTGGCCGCGTTTGCGGCTGCCGTTTGGCGCAGTTTGTGGCTGGGCGATACGGCGGTTTGGAGCAGCCTTGCCAACGCGGTGTTTGATTCGGCCGGTTCGGCGTTTCGCCTGAGCTTGGGACTGACGGGCGTACTGTGTTTGTGGCTCGGGTTACTCAAAATTGCCGAAACTGCCGGACTCACCGCCTTGTTGGCGCGTTTAATGCGGCCGTTGTTTCGGCGAATTTTTCCATCTGTACCCGACAATCATCCGGCGCTGGGCGCCATGCTTATGAATATTGCCGCCAATATGTTGGGGCTGGACAATGCCGCTACGCCGATGGGGCTTAAGGCTATGGAAGAGCTGCAAAAGCTTAATCCGACACGACAGACGGCATCAGCGGCGCAACAGCTGTTTATGGTCATTAACGCTTCTGCGGTCACAGTTATTCCGATTACCATTCTGATGTATCGGGCCGAATTGGGCGCAACCGATCCGGCCGCGGTGTTTGTGCCGATTTTGCTGGCAACGTCGGTTTCCACGCTGGTTGGCTTTTTGAGCATGGCTTGGGTGCAGAAACTGCCGATTTTTCATCCGGTGGTATGGGCCTACCTGCTGGGTTTTGCCGTTGTCGTCGGCGGTCTTGGCTGGTATTTTGCGGCGTTGCCGCCTGCCGCGAGAGTCGGTGCGGTTTCGGCTTGTGGAAATTTTGTGCTGTTTGCGGTGATGGTCGGCTTTATCATTGCCGGCCTCTGCCGGCGGATAGACGTCTATGGCTGCTTTACAGACGGTGCCAAAGAAGGTTTTTCGGTGGCCGTCAAAATTATTCCCTATCTGGTGGCTATGCTGACCGCCATTGCCGCATTGCGAGTCAGTGGTTTGTTGGACTTGGCCGTCGAAGGAATTGCCGCCGCGGCAGCTGAGTTTGGGTTGAACACGGATTTTGCGGCGGCGCTTCCGACCGCGCTGCTCAAGCCGCTTTCGGGCAGCGGCGCCCGCGCGATGATGATTGAGACGATGCAGACCTATGGCGCCGACAGTTTTCAGGGATTTGCTGCGGCGGTGGTGCAGGGCTCGACGGAAACCACGTTTTATGTTTTGGCCGTTTATTTCGGCGCCGTCGGCATCATAAAGGCCGGCGCCGCGCTGCCGTGTGCGTTGCTTGCCGATTTTGTGGGAATGATTGCGGCGCTGTGGCTCTCTTATATATTTTATTAACAAATCTGTGCTATGATGTTTGGCATCGAAACTTTATGACAGAGGGCAAAAATGGCAAATGATAATTTGGACAGCGCACAGGTTTTTGAACCGATGCTGGACAATCTTTATAGCTTAAATTTTAATCAGAGGACACAGATAGAAACTCTTGAACAGAGCGTTTACGCGGCATTGCAGCAGTATCCGAACGACAACTGCGGGCTGATTGCTCTGATGTTTGTCCACATTATGTTTGGCCGCCGCGAAGAGGCGCAGTCTCTGGCATATCGGATTTGGGAGCGCGGCGGAAAACTGCCGGCAGAGTTTGAACTCGCCTACATTGAAAACCTGCTGTCTTTGGGACTGGTAGATATGGCTGCGGTGCTGCTTAAGCCGCGGTTTGAGAATTTGCGCGAAAATATTGATGATTTTTATTCGGTGCTGTCCAAATTTTCGGTTATGACCGGCAACTTGGCCTTACTGGAACGGCTGGAAGCTTTTCCTGACATTGCCGGAGATGATTCTCTGCTTTATGAGTTTGCCGATATTTATCGCGAGCTGGGGTGTCAGACGCAGTTCAAAGAGGTGCAGAAACTGATTTTGGAAAATGCCGGCGAAGCAATGTGCGCCTATGAATATAATCTGTATGATGATCGCGATTTGCCTGATTTGGAGATTGAGCTTTATTGCAGCGAAGATGAAATTGCCTGCCTCAATCGTGAAACCGTCATCGAAAACAAAATAGAAGCTTATTGGCGTTCCACGGGCAAAGATAGGCTTTATAATCTGAGCGTGCGCGTGCTGAACATTCGTCAGCATGAAAGTTGGTTTGCCGAAGAAGAATGACTAACGGTTTGCCGATCGTGCCGGAGACGGCGGCGGTGTTATGACGGAAACGGACGTTTTTGACATCGGTTTTACGCGCGGTGCCAACTGCTTGCTGCCGACGCTCAGAAGTTTTGACAGCAGGGACGAGGCGACTTTTTGTTCGTCATCGCTTGTTTCAAACAGGATAAACCGGTTTTGATGTTCGGTTTGCACCGATCCGTCTTGCGTATTTATCAGTTCCAAGGCCACCACCAGCTGCAGCCGATTGGTTTGTCGGTTAATCGGGTCGACTTTGGCGCGCAAAACTTTTGTCCGCAAAATATAGTCCGCGTCGCTGAGGCTGTTGGTAAGCGCGACAGATGCGTTTTCTTCCATACTTTTCGCCATTGTTTTATAAAAAGCGTTGGTACTGGTGTCGTCGTAAAATTTCGTCCGCTCAATAAACACGCGGATTTCATGTTTTTGGGGCATGGCCGCAACCGGTTCTTCCGGTGGCAAAACCTCCTCCACGGCGATTTCTTTGCTGATTTTGATGTCGGGCTTGGGCGGCAAATCAGTTACGGCCGGCAAATCGAGCGCTTCCGGCTCAATTTCAAGTTTATCGGGGTATTGTTGTCGATGTTTGTCATCAAGCTCTTTGACCGCTGCGGAAATGTTATCCGGATCCAAGAAACCGGTGATTTCGACGCAAATTTTCTCTTGCGAGTGCTCGGTAGTGCGCACGGTCAAATCTTCGAGATAGTTGTCAATCAGGGCATAAACCAGCACATTGTAGTCAGGCGTAGCGTAAGAATTGCGATATTCGCTCAGAGTGTTAAGATTTTCCAAAGCGGCAAAACAAGCTTTGTCGGCGGCGCGCATCCGTACCGATGAGCGCGCTTCGGTGCCGCGAATGGGCTCGCAGGCCGTGCCGTAGACGGATAAGACGGATCCTTCACTGCCTGCCTCGGCCGCCGCGGCAGGAGCGGCTGTCCCCAACAAAGCAAGCAGCATAAAAAAGACGTTAAGCATTACCACCAACTGCGATCATCGTTGTCGACCTGACGAACAGTCTCTTTCCATTCGTTAATCAAATTATTGTCTTTGTCTGTAAGAACAAGCTTATAAACCACCATCGGCACGCTGGTATCAAATCCTCTGCTGAGTTCGCTGTACAAAATATAATCGGCTTCGGATTTGTTGTTGGTCACCCGAAACGTGCCAGAACCTTCGATAATTTTGCGCAGTGTGCGATCAGCCGCATAAATGCCGTCCGGAAGAGTTTTGTCGGTCTTGATCAAAGCGGAGATATAGATAAAGGTGTTGTCATTTAGCTCATGAA
This sequence comes from uncultured Alphaproteobacteria bacterium, assembly GCA_947588275.1. Classification (GTDB taxonomy): domain Bacteria; phylum Pseudomonadota; class Alphaproteobacteria; order RF32; family CAG-239; genus CAZU01. Next base: position 20,360 of record CANPYJ010000008.1, read on the forward strand.
TTTCCCGCGTATCGTCAAGAATTTTGTCTGCGACGCGCGCGGCCACCGTAGCATAAATCTCCGGCGGCGGCATTTCATAAGGCTGATAAGCGGCGCGTTCTTCATAAGACGGAAGCTCATAAGTTCCGACGTCGGCCGTCACGATCTGCGCAACCTGATTTTGCGCATCGTCATAGACAACTTCTTCTACAACAACATTTTGTTCTTTCTGTTCAATTGGCTTAAATTCGGCCTCGGCGCCGTCACCGTAAAGATAAATCATATCCTGCAAAGTTAAATCTTTGGTCTGAGCGCAGGCACCAAACAAGCCCAGCACCGGAAGTAAAAATAACCTTTTGTTCATCGGCAGCCTCTTTACAAATAAAATTCTATCTGATTATAAAACAAATTTACAAATTCACATTATATTTTTTTTACTTATTCACTATTTGCAATTTAAATTAAATTGGATTAAACTGCGTCTGTCTGAACTGGAGAAGGTTTCAAAATGGTTATTACGTTTACGACAGTATTATTAGGGCTGGCTGCTCTGATTTATCCGTTGCGACGCAATGTTTTTTATCTTTTGAGCAGCGGAATGGTCATCGGAGCCGCCTGGTGGTTGGAGCAATGTTGTTTTACGACCAGTCTTTTCAGTTTCAAGACATTGCTGTTGTTTGTTGTCTTTCATCTTGTCGCCGTCAATTTTTCGACCTTTGTCGCCTATGGCGTAGACAAACGCGCGGCGCAGCGCGGGGCTTGGCGCGTGCGGGAGGCCGATTTGCATATTCTGGAGTTTATCGGCGGTTGGATGGGCGCTTGGGTCGGACAGAAGTTTTTTCATCATAAAACGGCCAAAAAGAGTTTCCAGAATATGTATAAATTGATGATTGTGATGGAATTTGTCGCCGTGTATGTTATTCTCAACTATCTTAATCTGATTTAAGGATTTCTATGTCTGAAAAACTAATAAGTGAATCTCCCAAACTTCCGTTCTGGCAGCATTATCGGTTTATGTGGAAATATATCAAACCCTATGCGTTTCGGGCGGCGTTGTCAATATTGCTGTGCATTCCGATTGGTATGCTTGATTCGGTGGTGGCCCTGTCGCTCAAGCCGTATATGGACGTTGTTTTGGTCGACAAGACCGACCAGTCGCCGGCCTATATTCCGTTGTTGATTGTCGGGTTTACGGTTTTGCAGGGCATTTTCAATTATTCGGCGCAATACCTGAACTCGTGGGTCGGCGGCAAAATTACCACCGATGTCAAACGCGCCTTGTTTAACAAGCTTTTGACTCTGGAACCCGGCTTTTATGATCGTTATAATTCCGGTTATGTTATCCAGAGGTTTTCTTCGGATGTCGATGCCGCCTGCGCCGGACTGATTGATAATGTGCGCTTGTTTACCTCGCGCATATTCTCGTCGTTGTCGCTGATTGGCGTGCTCATCTACAACTCGTGGCAGCTGTCGATTATCGCCGTCACGATACTGATTTGCGCGTTGTTGCCATTGGCGCATATCCGCCGGATGATTAAAGGGATTATTTATAAGTCTGTGCAAAAAGGTTCGACGGTTCTGACCAATTATAACGAAGCCTACCACGGCAACAAAACAATAGCGTCATACAATCTGCAGTCGTTGATATATCATAAATATGACAGTGTTGTCAGCGATTTGTTCAAATTGTCAATCAAAATGGTGCAACGCACCGCATGGCTGACGCCGATGCTGCATATTGTTGCCTCCGTCGGTATCGGTGCGGTCATCGGTTATGGCAGTTACCTGATTGTCAACGGCACCATTACCTCGGGCAACTTTGTGTCGTTTATTACTGCGTTGCTGTTGTTGTATAACCCAATCAAAAACATCGGCAAAAATTTCAGCAGCGTTCAGGTTTCGTTTTTGGCCATTGAACGCATTGTGGAAATTCTCAATATCAAGCCGGCCATCGCCGACAAAAAAGGCGCTAAGGAGCTTGCTAGGGTTGCCCATGAAATTTGCTTTGAAAACGTGAATTTTTCGTATAATCCGGATGTGCCGGTGCTCAAAGACATCAATTTGAAAATCAAAACCGGAACGACGGTGGCTTTTGTCGGCAACTCCGGCGGCGGCAAGTCAACGCTTGTCAGCCTCTTGCCGCGGTTTTATGACGTTTGTTCCGGCAAAATCACGATTGACGGCGAAGATATCCGTAATCTCAAGCTCAAAAGCCTGCGCGACAAGATTGCCGTTGTCTTTCAAGATAATTTTTTGTTTGACGGAAGCATTCGCGACAATATTTTGATGGGCAATCCCGATGCCAGCGAAGATGAAATCAATAAGGCATTGGAAATGGCCTATCTCAAGGACTTTGTCGATGAGCAGGACAACGGTTTGGATACCGACATCGGTGAGCGGGGCAATTTGCTCTCGGGCGGTCAAAAACAGCGTTTGGCCATTGCTCGCGCATTTGTCAAAAACGCGCCGATTGTCATTTTGGATGAAGCCACGTCGGCGCTTGACAACAAATCAGAGGCTGTGGTGCAAAAGGCCATAGACAACCTTATGCGTGACCGAACCGTGTTTGTGATTGCCCATAGACTGTCCACCGTCAAAAACGCCGATGAGATTATTGTCATAAACAACGGACAAATAGCCGAACGCGGCAGCCATGAGGAACTGATCAAAATCAAAGACGGCGCCTATCAGACGCTTTACAACGCGCAATTCAAAAACAAAACGGCCTAATCGCGGATATATTGGCGCAGATAACGGGTGTTTTTGCCGACCCGCGACATAATTTCATACGAAATTGTGCCGGCATCGCGCGCCATATCGTCCAGAGTATAAAAATCATCGGCCAAATATGCAAAGTCGCCGATTTCAACTCCGTCGGCGTCGCTGACGTCGCAAATAATGTTGTCCATGGACACGCGGCCGATGATTCGACATTCGGCCAATTTTCCGCGAATTTTGAAAAATACTTTGCCGATGTTTGACAATGAGCGAGGAATACCGTCGCCATAACCGATGGAAACAATGGCGATTTTGCGTTCGGAACTGGCGCGATAAGTGCATGAATAGCCCACAAACTCGCCTCGCGACAAAGGTTCAATCTGCAACACCGGCGCTTTTATGGTCACCACGTTTTGCATTTGGTTGGCGCGGTAAGGCGCAGTGTTGATACCATACATGGCCGCCCCGAGACGCACCATGTTCTGCCGGAATTTATCGCCCAAAAACACGCCGTCCGAGGCCGAAAGAGACCCCGGTATGTCCGCAAAATACAAATTTTTAAGCGCTTCAAAATTCTCCAGCTGATGCCTGTTCATAAAATGCTCTTTTTCGTCACCGCAGGCCAGATGCGACATTACCATGCAAAAATCCTGCAAATTTTCAGAATTCAGCTGTTGCAATTCATATTCGCGGAAACCCAGCCGGTTAAGTCCGGTTTCGATATGGATGACGGCTTTGCCGGCCGGTTTGCCGTTGGCTTTCCAAAAATCATACATTTGCGGGTCGCTGATAACCGGCGTCAGCTGCGGTATGGAATTGAATATCTCCAGACTGTCTTGTCCGATGCCTTGCAAAACATAAATTTCGGCCTGCGGCGCCAAAGCGGCGATGCGTTCTCCTTCAATCGCATGCGCCACAAAAAAATGTCGGCAGCTTCCCTGATTATAAAGCAGAGGAACCACTTCGGCCGCTCCAAGACCGTAAGAATCGTCTTTAATTACGGCCGCCGGCACCGCCGGTGCGGCAATCTGCGTCAGCAAACGATAATTGGCCAACAAATGGTTCAGGTTAATTTCCAAAATAGGTCTTGTCAAAACTGTCATAATTCCATACAATCCTGCTAAAATTTGGTGAATCGGACAATTAAATGCAGTTTATTGACACTCACATACACTTGCAAGACTATAAGTCAAATGATACACCGCAAATTCTGGCTTCGATGTCGGTCGCCGGTGTCAACAAAATGATTTGCGTTGCCTCGCGTGAGGCCGATTGGGCGCCGATAGCCGAATATGCGGCCGCGTATTCCGGACGGGTTGTTCCGGCTTTCGGGGTGCATCCGTGGCATTTGGCGGCGGCCGAGGCCGGTTGGCCGCAACGTCTGCTGGCGACAATGCAAAAATTTCCGCGAGCCCTGATCGGCGAGTGCGGTTTGGATTATCTCAAAAATCCTGTGCCGGAGCCGCAGGAGCAGGTTTTTGCAGAGCATATCGCCATTGCCGAAAAAACCGGACGTCCTTTGCTGATACACGCGGTCAAAGCGCAAAATCAACTCGAAAAATTTTGGCCGCGCCTGCAAAAAGTGCGGTTTGTACTGCATTCGTTCGCGGGCAGTGCGGAATTGTTGCGGCGCGCGGTCGGATTCGGCGGGTATGTTTCTTTGGCGCCGACGTTTTTGCGCCGCGGCAAAGCAGCCGAACTGGCGGCTCTGATACCGGAGAACCGCTTGATGTTTGAGTCCGATGCGCCTTATCAGGGCAAACCGGTCGATATCCCGCAGCTGGCCAAGCAGATTGCGGCTTTTCGCCAGGTCGATGCAGTCGAATTGGCAGAGCGGGTCTGCCATAATACGGAGGAATTTATCAATGGTTGAGACACGCTTTATGCGCACGGCGATGCTGTTGGGCGAAGAAGGCTTGCGCCGCTTGCAGAATTCCCGAGTAACGGTGGCGGGTTTGGGAGCTGTCGGCGGTTATGCGTTGGAAGCTTTGGCGCGTGCCGGAATCGGGCATTTGCAGCTGATAGACTTTGATGCGTTTGACGAGACCAACATTAATCGTCAGATTTTGGCTTTGGAATCAACCGTCGGCCGTTTCAAAACCGAAGTTGCGGCAGAGCGTGTGCATCAGATAAATCCGGCCTGCGAGGTCGAAATCTGCCGAACGTTCATCAATGCCGACACTTTGCCTGAGTTGCTGCAAACAACGCCGGATTACGTTGTTGACGCAATCGATTCGCTGACGGCCAAATGTTGTCTGATAGAAGAATTATGGCGCCGCGGGATTCCGTTTGTGTCGTCTATGGGAGCAGCGCTCAAAACCGATCCGGCATCAATTTGTTTTGGTCGGCTGTCGGCCAGCAAAAACTGCGCATTGGCGCGGCAGGTCAGACAGCGTTTGCGCCGCCGCGGCGTCAATTTGGACGAGGTGGATTGCGTCTTTTCGACCGAACAGGCAATTTTGCCGACTAATGCTTTGTCGGCCGAAGCGATGCCGGAAAACGGGCGGCACATAATGGGCTCTTTGCCGACCATTACCGCGATTTTTGGTCTGACAATGGCAAATCGGGTTATTTTAAAATTGGCAAAACAAGATGTTAGGTCATAAAATTTATTTTTTTGCTTGTATTTCTCAAAAGTTTCGGCTAGTTTAACTGGCAGCTTGAGGATTTGAACTATGAAAATGATAAAACCAGTTGTAAACCTGTCTAAAACAGCCGATTCATACGACATATTCGTCTTGGGACTGAACGGTGTGCTGCATGAGGGCGGCGCCCTTTTGCCGGCGGCCGCCGAAGCTTTGCGCAATTTGTCTGAACAAGGCAAAAAGCTTATCTTGTTGAGCAACACGGCGCAACGGGTGGCCGCGGTTGTCGACTGGCTGAGCGCCGGCGGCATTCGTCCGGATATTTTCGGCTGCGTCATGACGGCCGGCGAAATTTTGCACTACAAACTCAAACATTCGTCAGGCATGTTCAGCGCGCTCGGTTCCATATATTATCATTTGGGCGACAGTTCCGACAAAGGCGTTTTCAGCGGTCTTGACTATACTTCGGTGCCTTCGGTCAGCGCTGCACATTTCTTGTATATGAGTTCAGTGGCCGATGTCAACGACACCATAGAAACCTATCGTCCGTATCTGGAACAGGCGGCGGCGCTCGGGCTTCCCTTTGTGTGTGCCGGCAACGACACTTCATGTTTCAAAGACGGCAAAATCTGTCTTGCTCCGGGTGCCGTGGCCGAACAATATGCGGTTATGGGCGGCCGCATCATGACCTTGGGCAAGCCGGATTCCGCGTTGTTCAAATATTGCCTTGACGGCAATGCGGAAAAAGCCGCCGTGCTGGTCATTGGCGACAGTGTGCCGACAGACATCAAAGGCGCGACCTTGCTCGGTTGGGATTCAATGCTTGTATCCAAGGGAGTGCACGTCAATTTTTTAGGCGAAGGCTATATTCCCGATGTGGCCAAAACGCGCGAGCTTTCCAACAGTTTTGACGCTTCGCCTTCATATGTCATTTCAAATCTGAGGTGGTAAAATGCGCTTGAAAAAGAAGATTGTAATTTTGGCGGCGGCATTCTGCGTGGTTTGGGCGGCGTTCAGTTTTCCGCTGCGTTTTGAAGATAAGGTTGCCGAGCCTGACGAGACAGTGACGGCTCCCGAAAATCTGCAGCCGTTTACGGCCGCCGAGTTGGATCTTTTTTTGCCGGTATGGAGCAAGTTTTTGCATACCGATTTAAACGCACGGGTCAAGCAGATTTCGCTGGCTTCGCCGGATTCCAAGACTCAAAATATGCCCGCCGAAGTACAGGCATGGCTGAGCGAAAACGGCTGGGACGCGCGTCGGTTTTTCCGAATAGAGCGGCGGCTGCCGGAGTTGATGCGGGCGGTGGAACTGGAACGGCGGATTGAGGGTTATGAACAGTTGGCGGGAAACGTCAGCGGTATGGAAGCCATGATTGAAGACAGCCGTCGCAGCCTGAAAATGCTGCATGGCCGGCTCAACCAGCAGGAGCTGGCGATTGTGCGGACACGCTATGACGCCGTCAAAGACGTGATGGACAAATCGGCCGCATCATGAGTTTAGGCCAGACTTTCGGCCAAAAGCTGCAATTCCAGCCATTGATTTTCTTTTTGTTCTTTGTCTTCCTGCAAGCGTGGCAGCAGACAGCTGAGTTCGTCAAATTTTTCGGGTTGTTCGGTATAAAGCGCGGGATTGGATAGTTCGGTGCTGATGTCCGCGATTTGTCGCTCGATTTCGGCAATTTCGGCCGGCAAAACGCTCAATAAGCGTTGTTGGTTATAACTCAGCTTTTTGCGCACGACGGCCGTGGAAAGGACAGCGGGTTTGGTCACGGCGGCCGCTTCTTTGACCGTCGTTTTGGCAGGTTTGCGGTCTGAAAGTTTTGCCAAAAGGTCGCTGTAGCTTCCGGCATTTTCGCAAATCGTGCCGTCGCCCTGCAGATAGATGACCGAGCTGACCACCCGATCCAAAAAGTCGCGGTCATGACTCACGATAAGGATTGTGCCGCCATAGTCGCTCAACACTTCCTGCAAAAGATCAAGAGTGTCCATATCAAGGTCGTTGGTCGGTTCGTCCAGCACCAGAAAGTTTGAGGGTTGCGCCAAGGCTTTGGCCAGCATCAGACGGTTTTTCTCACCGCCGGAAAGCGCCGCAACCGGACAATGCGCCTGCGAGGGCTTAAACAAAAAATCTTTGAGATAGGCCACCACGTGCCGAAAATGCCCCTGCACCATAATATGATCGCCTTTGTCGCACAGGGTTTGCCATAATGTCTTTTTGGGGTCGAGAGACAGGCGGTTTTGATCAAAATAGGCCTCTTCCAGATTTTTTCCGATTCGCACAAAGCCGCTGTCGGGTTCAAGGCGTTTGGTCAGAAGTTTGACCAGCGTGGTTTTGCCGGCGCCGTTAGGTCCCACGATACCGATTTTGTTGCCTTTGATAATACGGGTAGAAAAATCTTTAATAATCTGTCGTTCGCCGAAACTCTTGAAAATGTGTTTGGCCTCAATAACCAGCTTGGAGCGAAAGTCGGTTTCCTCAATATTGAGATTGATATTGCCGATTTGGCGGATTTGTTCGCGCCTTTCGCGCCGCAGCTGCTGCAGGTGGTGCAAACGTCCCATATTGCGGCGCCGCCGGGCGGTCACGCCCTTGTGCAGCCATTCGGTTTCTTCAGAAATTTTGCGATTAAGCCGGCGTTGTTCCAAAAGCTCCTGATTAAAAATCTGTTCCTGCCATTCTTCAAAATATTTAAAGCCTTTGTTGTTGCGGTGCATTGTTCCGCGGTCGAGCCAAAACGTGATTTGTGAGGTATTGGACAAAAACATCCGGTCATGCGAGATGAGAATGACCGCACCTTTAAAATCGCGGATAATGTTTTCCAGCGTTTCAATGGCGGCAATGTCCAGATGGTTGGTCGGTTCGTCCAAGAGCAGAATGTCGGGTTCGTTAACCAGCGCCTTGGCAAGGGCCGCTTTGCGCAGCTCGCCGCCGGAGGCCTTGGCGGTTTGAACAGAATCGTTGATATGGAGCAAATCGGTCAGAATGTCAATTTTATATTCCATATCCGGTGTTGCGTCGGGCAGGCCGGAGCGAATGACATCGCGCAGGGTTGCCAATCCGTTTGCGTCGGGTTCCTGCGGCATATAGGCGATTTTGATTCCGGGCTGCACAAAAATTTCGCCGGCATCGGGTTCCAAAAGTCCGGCAATTACCTTGAGCAGGGTAGATTTTCCCGAGCCGTTACGGCCGACCAGCGAAATTTTGTCGCCGCGGCTGACGGTCAGATCGACGTTTGTAAACAAACGGTTGTCGCCGAACGCAAGGGCGACTTCTTTGAGAGTATAAATCGGCGGCTCTTGCATAGGGCTATACGTCGTCCTCCACCAGCCGCTCGCCTTCAATCTGCCATTCGATCCCTTGTGCCGCCCACAGGAAAAAGTCGTTGATTTTGCCCTCTCTGATACCGAGAGCGGCGCCGATTTTATATAAATTGCACATTTCGGCATCGCTGATTTCGTGGTCGGTAACGGCCAGCATAATCATTTCGCGCACGATATAGCGGCGCAGCGTGCGATCCTGAATTTTGATGAGCTCGTTGGAGATTGTTTCGGGCCGCTTAATTTGGGGCAGGGTATTCAAAACCGTCACCGGCAGGCCGACGGCTTCAGCTTGTTCGCGCAGGAGCTGCGGCGGCCGTTTAGACGCAAAACTGTTGCTCATGACATAGCTCAACGCCTTGAGATAGATAATTTTTTGTTCGTTGGTCAGATTTTTTTTGTATGTGCCGTTCATCCGAGATTAGCCCCTGTGAGTTTATCAAAATCAGTTATATATAAAAAAATAAAGATTTGCAAAATAAAAAAATGCCTATATGATAAACACGGTAATAATTTTGGCAGGGAGAAGAGCAATGCCTTTGAAAATTGAGCTTAAACCGCATGAGAGCATCATAATCGGTGAGTCGCTGATAACCAATGACGGCGAGCGCACGCGTTTTTACATTGAAGGCAATGTTCCGATTCTGCGCGAGAAGTTTATTTTGCGCGAGAGAGAAGCCAACACGCCGAGCCGGCGGGTGTATTTTGTGGTGCAGCAGATGTATTTGTCGCGCGGCGACATTAATTTGCAGAAACTTTATCTGACCTATGTGCGGGATTTGCAAAACGCGGCGCCGAGTCTGATTCCGTACATCACACCGATTAACGAAGCCGTACTCAAGTCAGACTACTACGGCGCGATTAAAGCGGCGGCCAAATTGCTGGAAAAAGAAGACGAGGCGTTTGGCGCCATGTTTCAAAACGCTTAGATTGGCTGCCGTTCAACTCCTCGATTTATGGGCACTCTTCCGGTCGGCAGGTGCCTTTTATAAACTTATGGACAAAATGTGTTGAATTTTCTGTCCGATAGTGATATAATTATTGTAAGAACAGAAGGAAAAGTTTTTTCGAGGTGTGAAATGACTTGGCGGGAGAAACTCAAAAAGAAGGTTAAAGAAAGTTATAACTGGATTGCCAAAAAGGCGGTTATGACCACCACGTTTTTGAGTATGTTCGTCGGCGTCGGTTCGTCGCGACCGGCCACGGCCAGCCCGACGTCAGACAAAATGCCCACGCCGACTGAAACGGTGGCTCACACTTTGGACAGCAAATGGCAATCGACCTTAAGGTTTGGTTCCGATGAGTACAGACCGTTGGCAACGGTCGATATGGACAAGCTGAAAGATTCGTTGTCGCAGATGAATATCGGCCAGCTTATAGAGAAAGGGATTCTGACATCTGACGATTTGCAGGACTATCAGTTTAAACCTGCGGATTTTGAAACGATGGAGCTTGGCGCCACCGCCCAAAAATACGCCAAAAGATTTGCCCACGTCAACGGCGACTGCGGGGGCAAATGTCTGCATGGCGTCAGAACAAAAACCTTTTGGTTTGCTTCGTCTGACAATACGGCGGCCAAAGCGGAGATTGACGGGCAGGCAGGATTTGTGGCGATTGGCCAATATAACCTTGACGGCAGCGGCAATATCAGCCGTGAAGCCGCCGAAAACTTCAGCGGCGGCCTGCGTCAGATTGCCGGCGGCAAAGGGCGCGGCAGCCAGCCGGCCGGTCACATCGGTTGGCAAGACAAACACAGCGATGTGAGCGACGGCCGCATGGACAAACTTTGGGGCTTAAATAAAATGGGCAGCCGCTATGGCGATACGGCTGCGTTTTATACGACCGATGACAGCCGTTTTACCACCGAGGAATTTGGGAAATTTATTGTGCAAAAGGCACTTGACAAGTGCGAAAACGATGCGTCTAAGTTATTTGCCATGGTTGGAATTTCCAAGGAAGAGATTAAAGATTTCTCCAAACCGATGGGTGCCTTTTTTACCGATTACATAGCTAATGACAAAAATTCGAACAGCAATGTGAACGGGACAACAATAAGTTCTTTTGCGCCAAGTATGGATTTGGCTTCAAACAGCAACACTTATGATACACGGGCGCATTTGGACAAAGCCAGACAGATGCTGGAGCGCAACAAACCGGTGGTTGCCCAAAAAATCGAACCGCCTTTGGATCGCACTGCGGATTCGCGCGTCAACAACAATATACGCTCGTCGGTTCAACGTGGCTGATTTTATGATGGCAAAGGGGAGCGGCATCGCTCCCTTTTTTTGCCTTTAGACGCCAAGCCTGACTTCTCTTCTGCCTAAGGAGTAAGAAAAAATTATGGCTTTTGCAGAAAAATAGATTCCAAAACAAGGAAAAGAAAAAAATCAAAAAAGTGTAACACTTTTTAAGTAAATAGTATGGTAAAGTAAAATAAGGAGGCGGCTTATCATAGGGATAAGTGTGCGCAAAACCAGACTGACAGGCGGAACCGATGGAACGTGAGACGATAACCGAAAGCCTGAAATCAGCGTTGCAACATACGCTGTCGAATCTGTCTGCGTTCAAAACCGCCGTTTTCTTCTCGGCCGCGATGTTATTTTTGACATCTTCTGTTTCTCAAGCCGCCGATTTGCCGCAGTGTCCTGAGGCAAGCATTCAAAAACCGACGCCTGTGTCTCAACGCTGCCAATGCGGTAAAGATGAGCTCACGACATACCTTAGGGGTGATGATTGGAAACACGCCGGAGGCGTTTGTGAAGTTGGTCAATATTGCATACTTAAGCTCTCCCCTGCCACCGACCAAAGTCAATATTCCCACACGAATTATTCATGCAGCAACGACAAACCCATGACGAATTTGGCCAAAAAAGACGCCGTTGCTAAATATGCCAAAGAGCAGGGTTGGGAAAAACAGGAAATTGATCCCGAAATCGAGTCTCTGCTTGAAGATATCAAAAATCGTACAGACTATGCTTCTGTAAATTGGTTTAAAGACCGGTTCGGGAAGGAACACAAACCCTCCGGTAAACAGGAAGCCAAAAACCTCAAAAGCACCTTCGAAAAAATGTCGGATTGGTCTGATCCGGAAAACCTGACCCAAGCCTCAAGCAGGTCAGATGACAAAGCCAAAGATGTGCGGAAGTGGACCGATGACCTTTTGCAAAAGGGCGCGATAAACGAAGCCGAACGCGACAAACTGGTGCAATACGCAGATAAGATGTTGTCCGAAAATCTGAACAATCTTGAAGAATCATTAAATGAAATAGAACGCAAAGACGAAGCCAGAAAGACAAACGAAGTTCAGTTAGATGTTGCGGCCAATTTGTATGGCTCGGAGTGTCCGACAAGCGACATTGTGCGCGCCAAATATCAGGCCGGTTGTTGGTCGTGTCTGGTGGTTGAAAAACTGACTTCGTCGTTTTTGCGCGCGGCTTCAGGCGCATACGGTCTGGCGCAAAAGGCCGGATTAGTTGTACTGGGATTGGGCTCGGTTCTCTGGCTTTTGTTGTGGGGATTGCGCAATGTTTCGTCTTTGGCGCAGCTGGAACCGGGCAACATCTTGAACGAACTTATAAAATTCGGTTTCAAGGTGGCGCTGGCCTATATCGGAATTGCTTTGGGCATGAAAGTCGTCGGCACCTATTTCATCAATCCGATGATGGGTATGGGTGCCAAAATCGCCGAGGTCTTCTGGGAACCTGAAAAGATCGCCCCGTATACGGAAGAATACATTTGGGAAGACGAGGTTGTCACCGCTGCGCAAGAAGCGGCAATGACGGCACAGATTGCGGAAAACAATAAAAAATTGTTAGAAAACAACAAAACCGGCGGCTCCGGTCAAGCGGCGGTTGTCGTCCCCGGCAGCGGCTCCGGCAAAGCCGAGCTATTGGTGCAACCGCAGCCTTACGCCTATGATTCAACCGAAGAATTGGTGCAAGACATTCAAAAGGCGCTGATTACGGTTTTGCGAAAACAATTGGGCGAAATTAAAAACAGCTGCGGAGGAAGCTGCGGTTCATGTCGATACGCAAGTTGTAAAAATGCCGGACACCAAAGCTATGTGAGCAGTATTCACAAAGCGGCAAAATCCGGGTTTGGCGGCAACACGGCATATTGTCAGGCCGCCATCGTTGCCGGCATGAACAAGCTGACGGAAATGATTGGCGGCGATGCAACCACGGTTTTGAGCGGTGTCGGGGCCAATTGCGCGGCCGGTCTGAATTTGGGCGTCAAAAAGAATGCCTTTACCGTATCATCGATTGACGGCGGCAACGTAACGTTGTGTCGCAACGGAAAACTGGTTCCCCAAACCCTCAATGTCGGCGATACGATTTATTATCATAAAGTCACTACCAGCGAGGGTTCAAGCCAAAAAATGGGCGCGACCTCCGGTTACCACGCCGTAACCTATGCAGGCGGCGGCCAAGCCATTAGTTTTAACGGTGACTCTGAAGGCAGCGTGTGCAACAGTTATTACTACAATGTTGAAGGTCGTGTATTGTGCGTCAGCTGCCTGATTCGCGATAAACTCAAAAAGAATCCGGCTTTGGCCAAAGGAATCAATCAGAGCGGCTTGAAAAGCCTTGCCCAAGGTTATGGTAACTTTACCTTGCGCAATTACAACGGCAGCGTGTACAGCAATAGCAATATCAGTGGTGATTTTGGTACCGGCGGCAACAGTTCGGTGCCAATGGTCACTATCGAAAAAATCGCTTATTCCGGTCCCACCGACATCATGTCCAAAGAAGTCATGAACTCTATTTTGGGTGCCACTGCGGCCATCGGCGACATTACTTCTGAGAATATGGTTTTGGGCGATGTGATTATGTGTTATGCCGGGCTTGCAAACGGCGGCGCATGGGCTAACTTCGGCGGAATAGTCATCACCAACTTTTGGATGTGGATGAAAGGTGCCTTTATTTGGGTTACCGGTATGCTTCTCACCCTCTCGTTTTGTTACTATCTGCTCGATTTGTCGTTCAAAATCGGTATTGCGGTGGTTGCCCTGCCGATTTGCATGGGGCTGTGGCCGTTTGAGCTGACCAAAGACAAACTGTCCGTTTGCATCAGCATGATTGCCCGCGGCGCCGCGCTCTTTGCCTTCTTGGCCATGACCACGACTTATACGGTGATGCTGACCGACGCGGTCTTCAGCTATGAAGACATTGAAAGCGAAACCGGCGAAGTCGTGAAGCAAAGTCCTGATGCTCCGAGCGGATTGGCCAGATTGTACGAGGCAGCGGACAGTGCTGCATCCGGTGTCAAAAATGAAGATGACATTGAGTATATCAACCAAAAAATGGAATTTTTCAGCGTAACGTTCATTTTGCTGCTGTTCGCGTTCCTCTATTCGTACAAACTGGTTGAAAACACCAGCAGTCAGATTGTAGACAAGTTTTTCAGCGACAAAGCGCTTGGCGGTCAGTCGCCGATGCACAATTGGGCGCGTGCTGCCACCAAATGGGCGGGCGACAAGGCGATGGCTCCGGTCAAATGGGGACGCGACGTGGCCTTATATCAGGGCGGTCAAAAACTCAAAAGCGGAATCGGCAAAGGCATGGGCAAGTTGCGCAGCGCATTTGGCGGCAAAAAAGACGGCGGCCCAAAAGCCGGCGCGTCATCCGACGGCAAAAAAGAAGGCGCGTCATCCGGCGGTCAGGAAGAAAACTCCGGCGGCGCTGTTTTGAACGAAGGCGAAGCTCCAAACTCGCCTGAGGCCACTATCAACGAAGGCGAATAGGGTAAGCGTGCGGATATGACAAAAGCAAGCAACATTCTCAAAACAATTTGCCAAATCGGCGCCCGAAGCGTGGTGTTGCTGATTTTGGTCGGCGGCTTGTGTCTTCCTGCCGTTTCCGTGCACGCGCAGAACAGCGGCTATGTCCCCTCGTATAGGTATAGTAGCCTTAATAGCCATAGCAACAGCACCAGCAACGAATTGAGCGGGTGTCATGTCAAATGCGGCGTATCGTGCTATTATAAGGAAGTCGAAAACTGCACGTTTTGCCCGTTGATGGCCACGGTTTTCAATGCCGCCAGCAACGTAACCGCGCTGGCTGTCAATACTTTTTCCGGCTCCATAAACAAAGTGGTGATTATCGGATTTGCGTTGTGGTTGGCGTTCAAGGTGTTAGCCTTTGTTTCCTCAATAGAAGTGCGCGATCTCAAAGATTTGGTGCAGGAGCTTCTGGTACAGGGCTTTGTTGTGGCGATTGTGGTTGCCCTCTTAAGCGGCGGCGTCCTGAGTTTTTATAATCTTGCATTGGCGCCGGTCTACAACACCGGACAACGCTTGGCGCAAACTATAATTATGCCTGAAAAAGTGGCCGTCGGCGCCAGCGGTTTGCAAAACATCCAAATTGATGATAAAAATCCTGCCGCCATTCAGGCATGCACCGGCCAAACCGGCGTGCTGGAAATCGCGTCCGGTTTGCCCAAATCTATGGGTGACAACATCATTTGCACCATGACGCTGATGCAAAACCGTATTGCCAAGGTCAAAGCGCTGGGGTCGGCGAGCTTGTGCTATTCTTGGGACAGAGGGTTTTTCATCATTCCGCATTTGGCGTATTTTTTCATTGGCCTCGGGTTGTGGGTGGGCGCCGTAGTCATGATGGTGTCGATTCCGTTTACGATGGTGGATTCAATCTTCCAATTGGCGGTGGCCGGCGCGTTGCTGCCGTTTGGCATTGGTTCCTACGCGTTTAAAGTCACCCGCAAGTATTCCGGCAAAATTTGGGAGACTTTCCTCAACTCGACCATTGCCTTTGTCTTTGTCACTCTCACCGCGCTGATGCTGGTGGTGGCTTTTGAAAACATATTGCTTGCAAACACCGGACATATTGACGCCTTGTCCGAAGACTATAACATATCGGAGATTTTGGTTGAACTTCCGTGGTTTTCGGTCAAATTTTTGGAACTGGTGTTCGTGATGATTTTGGTATGGTCCGTGCTCAAGGCGTCGCTTCAGTTTTCAGGCGAGTTTGCCAGTTCGATCAGTTCCACCTCCATTGGTTCCAATATCGGCACTATGGCCGCTTCGGCCAGCAAAGGTATGGCTACCAAGATAGCCAAGCCGGTTGTCTCGGCCGCGGCGTCGGAGAGTTGGCGTCTTACCAAAGCGGCGGCGGTGGTGCCGGTGCACTATGCCCGCCGTGCCATAGCTAACCGTCAGGGGCGGCGCGCTATGGAAAAAGGCACGTTTGACGCGGCCACCGGACTTTATACCTATCAGCAGGGCAACAAGATAATTAAGGCGCGCAAGTCGGCCGATGGCAAAATGCATGTTGAGAAGTCCAAAGTCAAGGCCAACAAAGACGGGTCTCAGAGCGTCAAGAACAAAATCCGCAATGAAGACTTTACCATCACCATGTCCGAAAAACGCGATGCCAACGGCAATGTCATCGGATTTGATCAGGATTTCAGTTTTAACAGCAGCGCTGCCAAGGAGCTGCTGAACGAAGACGGTTCTCTCAACGGCGAAAAAATGACCAATCTGCTTAACAAATATAAGGACGACGAGCTGACACAGATTATGATTCTGAAAACGCTCAACGCTCAGCGGATGGAAAACATCGGCGGCAAAATCCGTTCCGGCCGCAATATCAAGGAGCAAAGGCTGCTCCGTGACGGCAACGGCAATGCCGTCGGTTACGAAGAAATCGGTATGGACGGCACCGTTACCCGTTCGCAAATACAGATTGGCGCCGCCAACAACAGAGGTCGCCGTCGCGTCATGACCTCGTTTATGACCGTTGATAAGAACGGCCGCGGTGTCGAACTCCAATCCGATGGTATCGTAAATGCCAAAAAGACCTTCCGGACGGCTGACGGTACCGCCGGCGGCCAGATTGACCAAAAGAGCGTTCGTTCCGCGTCCGCATTGAGCGCATATTATGAGAGCTTTGTTCAAAGCAAACGCGGCGGCTATGTCAAAAACGCCATGCAAGACAGCATGTTTGCGGGCGAAGAAGGCGAAAAGTTCAAAGAGGATGCGTTGTCCGAACGCTCTTCAAGCTCAATATACGAGTTCAAAAAATATCACTAACGTAATAAAATCGGACTCGAAAAAGCAATTAATATATGTTGCAAAAATGTGAAAATTTTGCGTAATCTGCCGGATTTAATAGATTAGAAACTTTTTTTGTGCTATACTGAAGCTATACGTAACAGATTCAGGATACGTGCAGATGTATGTTTGGGTAATATTGGCAACTTTTTTGGCGATGATTGCGTCCTACACGCTGACTATTCGTCCGGATGCCCGCGAGATTACGATTGAACCGCTGGCCGAGGCGGCATTGGGGCGGATTGTGGCGCAACACAAAGCCGCCGAAAGATATGCCCTTTATCATCGTTATCCGCACATGACGCATCACAATTACCGCACCGTAGAATATGTGCCGGGGTTGTTGTCGGATGCCGAATTGCAGCCGGAAATGCCGATCGGCTATAATCTCGACAACACCTACCGGTCCAAAATTTTCTGTCTCAGCACCGATTATAAGACTTCGCTTACAATGTCGCCCGGAGGCAGCAATCCGTGCGATGACAACGAGCAAAACATGATGGTGACCTATGGCGCCATCCCGCAGCGTTGGCTGAGTCTCAATGATACCACGGTTCCGTCCACCGATTTGCTCAATGCCATGGGACGTTTGGTTGCGTCGTCTGAAGGGTTTGGGTATATAGCGCGAACCGATAAGACTTCTGATCCGTACAATCCGTCCGGTTCGTCCGTGCAGATTGTCAACAACAGTCTGTTGGTTTATCATGACGATACCAATGAGATTGTTCATCATTATTTGCCGGCACCGATTGTTAATGACAATGATTTTCGGTCTGTGTGCAATCTGGACTCCGGCAAAGGTTGTTTGGTTTATGTCAGTACTATTTAGGGGGAATGCTCATGAAAAACAAGATGAAAAAGCTTTCAGAGCAGGGTAGTATGATGGTTGAAGCCTTGGCTATGCTGGGGCTGATTACGATGGTGACGCCGATTTTGTACAAAAAAGCGGCCGAGCGCACCACCGAGTTGCAGGACATCAATGCCGCAACCCAACTGCGCACACTTTCCGGCGCTCTGGACAGTTATATCAAAGACAACTACGGCACCATTTCTGAAGGTGCGGCCGTTCAGTCGGTGAGCAGCTCGGACATTGAGCCTTATCTGCCGTACAATTTCAACCTCAACGCCTCAAAATTGTTTGACCAATACAAATTTGCCCTCCATAATCGGGTTATCGGTGAGGGCGATACCAGACACTCGGCTATCACCGGTTTGGTTTTGGCGCCCACGCTCGGTGAACTGCCGATGATTCGCGCTTCCAAAATTGCCTCTATGGTCGGCGCCAACGGCGGCGTGGTGCAAAACGGCGTCGTTCAGGGTGTTCAGGGCGGGTGGAAATCGCCTTTGTCTGAGTTCAACCTCGGCGGCAATGTCGATGACGGTTCGTTGGCCATGTCGTCGGTTCATGCCGTCACCACGGCGGGTGTTGCCGACTTGAGCCATGTTCTGTTTCGCGACAACAGCCGTGGCATCAACTTCAACACGATGTCTACCACGCTGTATATGGGCGGTGAAGATTTGGCCGACGTGACCAATTTGATAGCCAAAGAAGGCAACATGTATTTGCTCAACGGCACCACCAACGTTGGTAAATCCGGCGCGCCGCAAGACTTGTATGTATGGGGCGATGCCAATATCAAAAATAACCTTAACGTTGACAAAGACGCCAACATCACCGGCACTTTGACGGCCGGCGCGGCCAATATTTTACAGGATTTGCACGTCGGCGGCGATACCACAATGGACGGCAACCTGACGGTGGCGAAGAAACTGGAGGTACATGGCGGCGCCACGATTGACGGCGGCGATATTCAGCTTGGTGACAGCAGTCACAATGTCAAGATAGACGGCAACAATGTAGATATTAATGCGCAAAACAATCTCAATATGTCCGGCGACAACGTTAACGTAACCGCGCAAAATGACCTGCACATGAAAAGCGAAAACGGCGATGTTTACGTTGAAGCGCCTCACGGCGACCTTAATATGTACGGCGACAATGTTAACGTAACCGCGCAAAATGACCTGCATATGAAAAGCGAAAACGGCGATATTTACATGACGACGCCGAACGGGGACGTCAATATCAACGATGTTCACATTACCAACGAAGGCGATATTGTTTTGCCGCCCGGAGGTGAAGTTGTCTTACAGCCTGAAAAACCCGGAGACCCGACAGGTTTTCATGCCGACTATATACACGCTCACCGCGGTTTGGGTGCCGGCGGCGGCAATATGAATGATGCCAGCCGTCGCACTGATGGTGGCAATTTCAACTTTTGGGCGACAGACAGTATCGTTCATGTCAAAAATCCGAACTTTGTGGTCGGTTCGACAGATGTCGCAAGCGGACGCTTGGGTGTGACCAGCAGTGAAACTTACATGAGAAACGGTTCGTCTAAAGTTTCGGTTACTACTGATGAGACCGAAATTGTCGGCAGTAAAAACATTGAGGCCTATGCGCCGACCGTTAATTTGTATGAATCGGGTGATAAGTCAGGCTTGTTTATAGACAAGAACAAGATGACTTTGCAAAACAATGCCGGCGGCAACCCAACTGCGGAAGTCTATTTGGACGACACCAAACTGCAGCTTGGAGCCAAACCGTCCAGAAGTACCGCCAGATCTTTTATAGAACTCACCAACTTGATTAAAATGAGCAGCAAGAACATTGGCGCGGATGAAGAAAACCTCATCTTTGGGCAAGATTTGCCTGAAATCGGCACCACAGACTGGAACAACGAAGTCAAAAAAGAGATTCGAACTTCCGGAGTTCGGGTAAATCGCCGCGGCATTGTCCAGTTGCCGCGCGGAACTTACAACAGCGGCGACAACACGGTCGGCAAGCAAGAAACGGCGGGCTATGCCAAGTTAGATCGTATTTTGTCCAATAAAGAGTTGGAAAGTGACGCTTTGCCGTCTGCGCCGTCCAAAAAATATGATGCTTATCAGGTTAATCCGGCCTATACTTCGGTGATGCACGACATCAAGCTCACTACCCGCGGCGGCGCGCGTCTGAGCGACATTTTGCCGGACTTCATCAATAAAGGCATCTATGTGTTGGATAATACTTATAAGGAGACCGGCTGGGATTGGGGCGGCAACGTAACCAACATCGGATCCAACGGTACTCCTGTCGGTACGGGTCTGCCCGGTGAATGCTCCTCTTCAGACGGCTATTGCACCGCATCGCCTTGGCTCGGCGTGGTGCCGACGCCGCTTTGTCCTCCCGGATATTCAAAAGTCATCACCATCAACCCAGTGCGTTGGAAAATGGCTGACACGTTCCATGCCAAAGTCGGCGAACCGCCAACAAGCGGAAGTTATGGTGAAAAGTTCAGAAATTATTTTGAACCGGTGTATGATCCGAGAGACGCTTTTTCCGGATTTGAACTGGAATATGCGGACGGCACTGTGGGCACGCACACGCACGAAGTGAAAAGCTTTGGCACGATGCTGACTTATCAGACCAACACGTGGCTCAACACTACGGTTGACAAAATCAGCAACGGCGGCGTGTTTAAAGGCTGGAGCGCCATTATGGGCTTTTTGTACGACGGCAATTTATATTCGTCGGTATATTCCGGCGCCGCGGGCAAGATTATATGGAATCTGTTTCCCGTCTATCAACAGGAATTGTCGGCCATTGCCAATGTCTATTGTTATTTTGAGCGCCGTCCGTCGGGGGTGCGTCCGAACTTCGTCGATGGCCTGAACTGGAACTCGGCCTTGGTCGATACCAAAGATCAGTTGACCTCTTTCCGCTCCGGAATAGACAACTCGTCCAAAGCCAACAGCGCCTATACCAATCGCCTGAACGATCCGACGCTGGGCTACGACGATGTCTGGTAATCTTTGGAAAAAACGCAAAAAAAGCAAAAGAAGGGCAGTTTTGCCCTTCTTTTTTTGAGCGACGCCGCGGCCGGACGCAAACAAGCCTTAAACGGCCGATTGACGCGCGGGCTGTTGATATCTTGAAATAAGATTTCACTAAACCGGATTTTTAAGTTAAACCATAAATAGGGGAAAACTGTGCCTGCCCAAAGCAGGCGCCGAATATGCTTGATTGGGGAATCCGGTGAATAATTTGTTTCAGACCTTAAGGAATATGTCACTTGGCCGGTTGGTTTCAATCGCCGCCATCTTGGTCTTTCTGATTAGTTTTTTTGTTTATTTGGGTGTGCAGATAAACAGCACCGATTATGGCGTTTTGTACACCGATTTGGAGCTTGAAGACGCCAAGCAAATCGTGGCTGAGCTCGAGTCGCAGAATGTGCGCTATAAGCTGACCAAAAACGGCACGGAGATTCAGGTGCCGGCGGAAGACGTCAACCGCATGCGGGTTAATACCGCGGCTTTGGCGCTGTCTTCCAAAGGGTCCAACGTCGGTTACGAGGTTTTTGACAACGCCGATACGCTCGGCACCACCAATTTTGTGCAAAACGTCAATCTGATTCGCGCTCTTGAGGGCGAGCTGGCGCGCACCATTCGCTCGGTTGACAATATTCGTTCGGCCCGCGTGCATTTGGTGATGCCCAAACGCGAGCTTTTTTCGCACGAGGAGCAAACCCCGAGTGCTTCGGTCGTCATCAAAACGGTCAACGGCCGGCTGGATGCGGCGGCGGTGCAGTCTGTTCAAAAACTGGTGGCGGCGGCCGTGCCCAAGCTTGAGGTCAAAAATGTGTCTATAGTCGACGCCGCGGGCAATTTGCTCACCGATTTTGATGAAGACGAGAGTGCCGACCTCAAAAATGCCCGCAATGAGGCCGCGCGCCTTGAACAGGAACGCAAACTGGCCGCCAAGGTCGAAGAACTGCTCGAAAAAAATGTCGGCCCCGGGCGCGCGCAGGCGCAGGTGACCATTGAAATGGACTTTGACGAAGTCGTCACCAACGAAGAAATCTATGATCCGGATGGGCAGGTTGTCCGCTCTCAGGCCACCGTTACCGAGCAGGGAACCTCGGGCGAGCAGTCGCAGCCGGTGACCGTGGCGCAAAATATTCCCAACGGTGACACTATCACCACCAACAGCGGCCTTTTTGAGCAAAAATCCAAGGTCGAAGAAACCGTTAATTACGAAATTTCCAAGATTATCCGCAACAAAGTTAAAAACACCGG
Organism: uncultured Alphaproteobacteria bacterium; assembly: GCA_947588275.1. Classification (GTDB taxonomy): domain Bacteria; phylum Pseudomonadota; class Alphaproteobacteria; order RF32; family CAG-239; genus CAZU01. The sequence goes on from CANPYJ010000008.1 coordinate 42,149, forward strand.
CATAATCAAACGTCTGACCGTGGCCGTGATTGTCGACGGCGTTTATGAAAAAAACGCTGATGGCGAAGAAGTCTATCGCCCGCGCACCGAGGAAGAAATGGAAAAAATCAGCGCGCTGGTACGCTCGGCCGTCGGGTTTGATGCCAACCGCGGCGATATGGTCGAGGTTGAAAATATGCGTTTTGCCACGACTGCGCCGCAGGTCGAGGAAACCGCCGAAATCCTCTATATGGGCTTTACCAAGAGTGAACTTTTGCGCATTGTCGAAGGGGTGGGGGTTGCAATCATCGCAATATTGGTTATCTTGCTGGTTGTTCGTCCGCTCATCAACAACGCGTTTGAGCCCTCGTCCAAAGGCGAAACCGACAAACTCTTGGGCGCCGGCAGTGATGACAACCTGTTGTTGTCAAACTTCCTGAATGACGCCGACGAAAATTCCGACGAATTGGTCAACCTCAACAAAGTGGACGGGCGGGTTAAGGTTTCGTCGCTCAAAAAACTTAATAATCTGGTTGAAAAAAATCCGGATGCCGCGGTCAATGTACTGCGCTCATGGCTGTATAACAACGATATGTAATGGGAGCCTGATATGAAACCGAATGTTATAGACGACTACAATGTCCTGTCCGGTCAGCAAAAGGCCGCGGTGCTTATGCTCTCGCTTGACGAGGAACGCTCGGCCTCGCTGTTTTCGCTGTTGGATGACGAAGAAATTAAGGAGTTGTCGGTCATTATGGCCAGCTTAGGCAAGGTAAACTCCAATGTTGTCGAACAGCTGGTTATGGAGTTCAATGACAAAATCTCCAGCACCGGCAATTTGGTCGGTACCTATGAGAGCACCGAACGCCTGCTTTCCAAGGCTTTGGACAAAGATCGGGTTTCAATCATTATGGAAGAAATTCGCGGTCCCGCGGGTCGCACGATGTGGGATAAGCTTGGCAACGTTAATGAACATGTGTTGGCCAACTATCTCAAAAACGAATATCCGCAGACCATTGCCGTCATCTTGTCCAAAATCAAGGCCGAACACGCCGCCAAAGTGCTGGCGCTGTTTCCCGAAAACTTTGCCATGGAAATCGTGATGCGCATGTTGCGCATGGAATCGGTCCAAAAAGAAGTTCTTGACGGGCTTGAGAAAACGTTGCGCAAAGAGTTTATGAGCAACCTTTCAAAGTCGACGCGCCGCGATGCCCACGAATTGATTGCCGATATTTTCAACTCGCTGGATCGCAACACCGAGGCGCGCTTTATGGAAGCCTTGGAAGAGCGCAACCGCGAGAGCGCCGATCGCGTCAAATCGTTGATGTTTACGTTTGAAGACTTGAGCCGCATTGACAATCAGGGTATTCAGGTCTTGTTGCGCAACATCGACAAAGACAAACTGGCCATTGCCCTTAAAGGCGCTTCCGACACCATCAAGAACCTGTTCTTTAACAATATGTCGTCGCGTGCCGGCAAAATCATCAAAGAAGATATGGACGCTATGGGGCCGGTGCGTCTGCGCGATGTTGAAGATGCCCAGCAGTATATCGTGACTTCGGCCAAAGATTTGGCCAACAGCGGCGAAATTATCGTAAGCGAAGGCAAAGACAGCGACGAGTTGGTTTATTAGGCGGAGAGTACAAAGGGTGGCTGAATATCAAAAATATATGTTTGATAACTTTGTTCTTCCCCTCAAGCGGGAGAAAGTTTCGGCTGCACCCAAGCCCGAACCTGAACCGGAGGCCGTCCAGTTGTCCGAAACCATGGCAGATGCCGAGGTTGAAACCGCCGCGGCGGAGCCGGTGCCTGTCGTGCCGGAGACTGCGGCACAGCCCGTTCTTGATCCCGAACCCGAACCTCTTCTGCCGCCCGAGCCGACTTTCAGCCAACAGGAACTTGACGCTGCCGCTGTCGAAGCTGAGCAGCGGGGGTATCAACAAGGGTTTGCGGCCGCTCAGGCTGAAAACGCCGCCGCCCGCGAGCAAACGCTTAAGAGCGTCGAAGCTCGTTTGCAGGAGCTTATAGCCTTGCGAACCGAAGCTTTGCAGGCCGGCGAACAAGAAGCCTTTAGGATTGCCTTGGCCGCGGTGCGCAAACTTTTGCCCTCGTTTGAAGCGGCGGCCGCCAAAAAAGAGCTTGAAGCCTTTTTAAGCGGCAATTTTGCCAAATTTCGCGGCGAAAAGAGCCTGTCGTTCAGTTTTCATCCGGATATGGCTGCCGAAATTGCGCCTATCCTGTCTAAACTGGCCGAAAAAAACGATTTTGAGGGCAAAATTGCGGTGCACAAAGAGGCTGGTCTGGGTTTGACCGATTGTCGCGTGGAATGGAAAGACGGCGGCGTGGAAAAAAACGCCGAAAAATTATTGGATAAAATGGAAACCTTGATTGCACAGTAAAAGAGAGGAACAATGGACGACAACAACAATTTGGAATTAGATGAAATGAGCGAAACGCAGGCTATGGACGATGAGCCCATACTGCGCAAAGATACCGGCATGGAAGATTTTGATATTCCGACTTCCAGCAGCGATTTGGAGGCGGTATACAACATTCCGGTTAAGGTTTCGGCGATTTTGGGCAAGACCAAAATGACAGTCAGCCAGCTGATGAAATTGAATAAAGGCGCCATCATCGAGCTTGACCGCAAAGTCGGCGAAGCCATCGACATCTATGTCAACAGCAATCTGGTGGCGCGCGGCGAAGTCGTGGTGGTGGACGGCAAGCTTGGCATCACCATGACCGAAATCGTCAAAACCGTCAACAAATAGAGAAAAATTCAATGGAAATCCTCATTGTCGGCACATTAAACGGACAAATCGGCGCGGCCAGCCGGATTGCCATGGAGCAGGGAGGGCAGGTTCTGCTTGCCGACCAGGCTGAAAAAGCGCTTGAAATTCTGCGCAGCGGCAAGAGCGTCGAGCTGGTGATGATGGATGTCAAGCTGGATATTGCCCGTTTTATAGCGGCTTTGGACGAAGCGCGGATAAATGTTTTGGTGGTGGCTTGCGGCGTTGCCAACGATACCTCTCTGGCTGTCAAGGCCATCAAGGCCGGCGCCAAGGAGTATATTCCTCTGCCGCCCGATCCGGAACTGATCGGCGCGGTTTTAGCCGCTGCCACAAGGGAAAATCACGCCCTGATTTACGGTGACAAGAAAACTGAAGAAATATTGAAAGTTGCCAAACAGATTGCCCCTTCGGAAGCCAGCGTCCTGCTCACCGGATCGTCCGGAACCGGCAAAGAGGTGTTTTCGCGCTTTATTCATGACAATTCCAAACGTGCCAACAAGCGGTTTGTGGCCGTCAACTGCGCCGCCATACCGGAAACCCTGCTGGAATCGGAACTTTTCGGATATGAAAAAGGCGCCTTCACCGGCGCCGTGGCGCGCCGCATCGGCAAATTTGAGGAGGCTTCGGAAGGCACTCTGCTGTTGGACGAAATCTCGGAAATGGATATCGGCATTCAAGCTAAACTGCTGCGTGCCATTCAAGAAAAAGAAATTGACCGCATCGGCGGCAAAGCGCCGATTAAGGTCAACACGCGCATTATTGCCACTTCCAACCGCAATTTGGAACAAGCCGTGGCTGCCGGCACATTTCGGCAGGATTTGTATTATCGCCTGAATGTCATCAGTCTCAATATTCCGGATTTGAAAGATCGTCCGGGCGATATTTTGGTTTTGGCCAAACATTTTATCAAAAAATATTCCGAGCTCAACGGCTTGCCGATGAAAGACCTTTCCGATTCTGCCCGAAAAGCGCTGGAAGAATATGCTTGGCCCGGAAATGTGCGTGAACTTGAAAATACCATGCACCGCGCGGTTCTGCTTTCAACTGGCGATGAGATCGACACCGCCGCCATCCGCTTGCCGCAGGCTCCGTCGGCCGAATCTTCGGCGCCGATGGTCGGGCAAACGATGGCCGGCATGGAACGCCAGCTGATTATGGACACGCTCAAACATACTCTGGGCAATCGAACCACGGCGGCACAGATTTTGGGAATTTCGATTCGCACCTTGCGCAACAAACTCAAACAATATCAGGACGAGGGCTTTGACGTCCCGCCCGCTTCTATGGGATGACGAACTGAATGGCCGCGCCGCAGACAAATATGTTTGGAAAATCATTTAAAGACATGATAATCGGCTCCGTTAAAAGGGGCGATATATTCTTTGCGCTGGCCATTGTTTTGATGCTGGTCATTTTGATTATGCCGATGCCGGCGTGGCTGTTGGATATTGCCTTGGCGTTTTCAATCGTATTGTCATGCATTGTTCTGATGATGGCCATATTTATTGAAAAACCCATAGAGTTCAGCGCCTTTCCGCTGGTCTTGCTGATTACCACGATGTATCGTTTGGCGCTCAATCTGGCTTCTACCCGTCTGATTTTGTCGCGCGGCTATCAGGGGCCTGACGCCGCCGGCGAGGTCATCAAGGCTTTTGGCGGGTTTATTATGGGCAACAGCTTTGTCATCGGCGTGATTGTGTTTGCGATTTTGATTTTGGTCAACTTTATCGTCATCACGAAAGGTTCGGGCCGCATTGCCGAGGTGGCGGCGCGTTTTGCTTTGGATGCCATGCCCGGTAAACAAATGGCCATTGACGCCGATTTGTCCTCGGGGCTGATTAGTGAGGACGAGGCGCGGAAGCGGCGTGAAGATTTGTCTAAAGAGAGTTCTTTTTACGGCGCTATGGATGGTGCCTCAAAGTTTGTGCGCGGCGATGCGATTGCCGGTCTGCTCATCACTCTGATAAATATCGTCGCCGGCATCATCATCGGCATGGTGCAAAACGATTTGAGCTTTTCTGCCGCGGCCGAAACTTATACGCGCCTGACCGTCGGTGATGGCTTGGTGAGTCAGGTGCCGGCGCTGATTGTTTCGGTGGCGGCTGGTATTTTGGTTTCCAAGGCGGGCATGACCGATTCCACCGACAAAGTTTTGTTTGAGCAAGTGGCCAGTTATCCCAAGGCCTTGGGCATGAGTTCCTTTTTGGCAGTGGCGCTGGGAATGATTCCGGGTACGCCGGCGGTGCCGTTTTTCTTGCTGGCCGCGCTTACCGGCGCCACGGCTTATTATCTTGACAAACGCCAGCAGGAGGCTGCCGCGGCCGCGCAGGCGGTTATGGAGCAAGAACAGAAACAGGGCAAAGGCCTCAAGGCGGCCGACGAGCCGATAGCCAATGCTCTGCGGGTGGACTTGATTCGTCTTGAAATCGGCTATGGGCTGTTGCCGCTCATCAATGAAGAAACCAACCGCAAGCTGACCGACCAAATCAAGGCCTTACGCCGCGCGTTGGCCTCCGAGCTCGGGTTTGTGATGCCCTCCATCCGCATTCAAGACAATATGCAGTTGGAGGCCAACGAATATCATATCTTTATCAAAGAAGTGCTGTCTGGCAAAGGCGAACTGCGACCGACTCAACTGCTGGTCATGGATCCGCACGGCGAGCCGATAACGCTGCCCGGTGAAAACACTTACGAGCCGACGTTCGGCCTCAAGGCAATGTGGGTTGACCCGTCATACCGTGAAGAAGCCATGTTTCGCGGCTATACGGTTGTCGATCCGGCCACCGTGGTCACCACGCACATCACCGAGTTGGTCAAAGACAATATGCCGGAACTTCTGTCTTATGCCGAAACGCAGAAACTGCTTGATGAAATGGACAAAGAGCATCAGAAACTGGTCAAGGAGCTTATCCCCGGAAAAATCAGCCTCGGTGCGTTGCAGAGAGTTTTGCAGAATTTGTTGCAGGAGCGTGTTTCCATTCGGGATTTGCCGACCATTTTGGAAGGGATTTCCGAAGCTGTCACCAGCACCCGTAGCCTGATGATGATAACTGAACACGTTCGCGCCCGTCTGAGCCGTCAGCTTTCGAATGTCTATGCCAATGAGTTTGGCGTTATTCCCTTGGTAACGCTGTCGCCGGAGTGGGAACAGGCGTTTGCCGAGGCTATTGTCGGAGAGGGCGATGAGCGGCAGCTGGCCATGGCGCCGAGCGCGTTGCAAAGCTTTATTAACAAAGTGCGTACGGTGCTGGAAGAATTGGCCGGCAAGGGCGAGACCGCAGTATTGTTGACCAGTCCGGGGATTCGGCCGTTTGTGCGCTCCATAATCGAGCGCTTCCGGCCATTGACCGTTGTTATGTCGCAAAACGAGATTCATCCGAAAGCCAAAATTAAGACCGTTGGTCAGATTTAGGCTGCCGCGGAGGGAAGACGATGGATAATACGCAAGCAGAAGAATTCCGCCGGCCATATTCGGCGGCGGTGCCGCGCAAAAGGCGCAACATAATTGCCATTGCCTCGGGCAAAAGCGGGCTGGGCAAGACGTGGTTGGCGGTAAGTTTGGCTCATGCGCTGAGTTTGCTCCGCAAAAAAACGCTGCTGTTTGACGCCGATTTGGGGTTGGCCAATACGGCGGCACAGATTGGTCTGACGGACATTGAGGGGCTGGAAAGCGTGATTAATGCGCAAAAGAGCCTTAACCAGATTGTATATTCTTATGACAAAGGCCGCTTTGACATTATTTCCGGTGGTTCTGGTTTGATGAAACTGTCGGAAATGCCCATCGGCCGTCTACAGATTTTAGGCGAAGATTTAAGTACGATTGCCGAAGCTTATGACACGGTTGTTTTGGATACCGGTGCCGGCGTCAAAAAATCGATGCGTGCTTTGGCGGGACTGGCCGCGCAGATATTGGTCATCTGCACTGATGAACCGTCAGCGCAGACCGAAGCATACGGGTTTATCAAAATTATGGCGGCGCAATATCCGCACAGCCGGCTGGGGATAGTGGTAAATCAGGCAGATTCTCTGGCTGAAGGCCGGCGGACTTATGAGACGGTAAACAAGGCTTGCGTGGAGTTTCTGCGGCTTTCGCCGCCGTTGATGGGCATCATTCGCCGCGATACCCGCGTGCGTGACGCCATTCGCAGCCAAAACACGATTTTAAGCCGTTATCCCACCTCGGAGGCGGCGTCTGATGTCATAAATCTTGCCGAAAGGTTATCAGCCGATGGATAGCAGTATTGTCAATGCCGCCGGATTATTGACGGGAACCAATGTTTCAATCGCCGCTCGTTCGCAGACGCTGGTGCCGCAGACGCCGTTGCCGGAAGGTTTGGTTGCCGGTACGGTTGTGCAGTTAAAGGCCGTTATGCCGGCGCCTTTGCTGGAGGGCGGGAGTTTGTTCAAGCTCAATATTCTGGTCGATTCGACGCCGGTTCCGGTGGAAGTTCGGCTATCGGCGCCGTTGCGCGCGGAAGTTGCGGTCGGACAGGTGCAGGAATTTAGTGCCAAAGTAATGGCTGACGGCAGTTTGCAAATTTTGCCCAAAACCGGCTCTTTACCGTCCGAAAATAGTGTTCGTTCGCCGGATTTGCCGTCTGCCGGATTGGCGTCAGCGTCATCATCGTCATCGACCCAGCCGGCGATTGTGATGCCGACTGCCGTCAAAATGCCGGCCGTCAGCATTGTTTCGGTGCGTGTGGCAGATGTCATCGGCCGTCTGATGGCGGAGTTGGAGTTTCCGCCGCAGCTGCAAGAAAACGTTTTTGCCGCCCTGCCGCAGGGTGGGCTGTTGCTAACTCTCAAAGACATCGGCGGCGACGTTCAGGATAACCAAAATTTGTTGCGGCCGCTGAAAGAGGTTTTGACACAAATACGTTCAACGGACGTCCGGCAGCCGTTGCCGGAATCTTTGCGCCAAGAGCTGGCGCAAAGTGTGCAGCAATTGGTCGGCAAACAATTTACGGCGCGGATATTGCCGGCATTGTCGCGTGAAACCCAAACCGCCTTGACATCGCCGTTGGGACGTTTGTGGACGGAGCTGCCGATTCGGATTCCGTCGGAAATTCCGCTTCAATTTGAAATCAGCCAAATTCCTGATATGCCTTCGGTTGTTCCGCAGGTTTCCGCATCGTTGCTAAAGACGGCGGCAGTGCTTTTGAGCGAGCTTCTGCCTGTGGCGGCTGACGAGTCCTTTGCCTTGCAGCCGCAAACTCTGCTGACAGCATTGCAAAAAAACGATTCACAGGTTGCCGACATTTTAAAAATCTTTGTTCCTCTGGTTGTGGGCAAAGGAGCCGAGCCGCGATTGGCGGCGGAAATTTTGCAGAATCTGCCGGGGCTTAAGCCTGATGTTTTGAGCAATACCTATAGTTTTTTGAAGGCGGCGCGCAGCGGCAAGGCGTCTGACTGGCTGGGCACGGATCTCACGGCCAAAATTGCGTCTGCGCCGCGCGGTGCCGAGACATTGGCGCAGGTTGAAACAATACTGACTTCGGCTTTGCGCGAAACGCCGTTGTGGAGGGTGGCCGACATTCCGTTTTTCAACGGAATGCAGATTGTTCCGCTGCAAGTGGCGTTCAAAAAAGACCGTGAGGCGGAGCCGTCAGAGCCGGCGGCCCAAAAAAGCGGCCTGCGATTTATGGTTACGACGGAGTTTTCCAAACTCGGCGCATTTCAGTTTGACGGTTTTGCTGCGGCCAAAGAACGGCGTTTTGATCTTATTGTGCGCACGTCGGCCGCTCAAAATCGCGATTTTTGCGCTCAAATCATGAGTTTGTTTAAGAAATCTTTACAAGAGGTCGAGTATACTGGCAGCATCAAAATTAATCAGCGCGAAGCGTTCATTCGGTTGTCTGAGCCTTCTGCACAACCGCGTCAGGGAGTGTTTGTGTAATGAGCCGCGATGTCTTGGGATACTATCGGATTTTGAATGTTGATTCTCGGGCGGACATAGAGCAGATAAAGAGCAATTATCGGGATTTGGCCAAGTTTTGGCATCCTGACCGCAATGCTGCGCCGGAGTCTATGGAGAAGTTTCAAAAATTGTCCGAGGCATGGAATGTGCTGCAAGATGACGACAACCGTCTGATTTACGATATACTTTCGGCAGTGTATGAAGCCGACAATTACCCTGATTTGGACAACATTCGCCCATATAATGACGGCGAGCTTGATATACGGGCGTTGTCGCTGTGCAAAGTTCGGGGGCAGATTTGGAAGAGCCGCTGCCAAACGGAAATAGAAGTGTGCGCTTATCGTCCGGCCTTGGCCAAACATTTCAAAACCGCGGCGGCCAACTGGTTGCTCGGGTGGTGGAGCCCGCAGGCCTTGGGACAAAACGTCAAAGCTTTGCTTGGCAATTTTCGGCAGCCGGTGTCGGCGGCAGAGAGTTTGCGCGTATTGATTCACAATACGGTGGCCTATTTTTTTGAAGACAAGGCGGATTTGGCGGTTGCTTCGGCGGTGCGGGCATTGCCGTACGCCGATGCCGACACTGCGGAATTGTTGCAAGAATTCATTCGGGCGCAAAACTTGCGGGTGGCCAAACCGATGGTGTGGAGCGAATGGCGGCTGCGGTTGGTACAGCTGGCGGTGCCGATGTTGCTGGGTTTGGCGGCTTTGGCGTCACTGGGGTCCGTCTATGTGAGCGAGGGCGAGTTATGGCAGTGGTTTGCCGGCAAAAATGAGATAAATTATTATCAGGAAGTTCGTTTTCAAAACCGCAATCGCGGCGTTGACGATGTGGTGGTTGGCAAGATTTTGAATATTCCGGTTGATCGCCGCGACGTTTCTAGGCTTTATCATCTTAAAGCGGAAACGGAAGTTATGTATGGTCCCGGCGACGGTTTTGACATTCTCAAAAAACTTCCGGCCGCCACCACGGTGCGCCTTACCGGCATCAGTCCGGACCAAATCTGGTCGCGGGTGATGATTGACAACGGCGAAATGGGCTTTGTGCATTCAGATGCGCTGGCGGCGGGAATAGGCAAAGAAATTCCGTATGGCAGCAAAATTTTTGAAAAATAGAAAATTTTTGATAAGGTATTTTGTCTGCGGCGTAAAATAAGGCATTGACACATAATAACATTTCTGCTAAAATAAAAGAAAAGTCTTTTATGGAGGCGG
>CANPYJ010000009.1 GCA_947588275.1 uncultured Alphaproteobacteria bacterium
GTGGAATAGGTGACATAGTAACAGAGAACGGCGACCGCTAGTTCAATGACAACAATTATAAGAACTAAAGGAATAAATGGCAAACCAGAAACCGTTAGGATGCATTTCCTTTGAAAAAAGAGCATTTTGCGGGCTGACGGGAAATGTTATATTTTTTAAAAAAAAATGTTGCAATTTGAGTCGGTTGGTTGTACAAGGAAGCGAATTTTCGGAAATTATTTTTACGAATCGGCGCGATGATTGGGCGCAATGCTCGGGTAGCCGCCGGTTTCAGCCTGTTTTTTATTTTTTTTGTAACGTTACACTTAAACCCTCTGCGCGCGGGGCTCAATTTGTTTGACGGAATGGCCGCAGAGTCTAACCACTAAAAGGATATTGCATTATGAAGGAATCTTATACGGACAAAAGACGTGTAAGGAGAAATTTCGGCCGAATCGACGCGGTTGCCGACATGCCGAATTTGATTGAAGTCCAGACCGGCTCATACAACAGTTTTATTCAGGCCAAAGGCGCCGAGAAATGCGAGTTCGGTTTGGAAGAAGTGTTTAAATCCATTTTCCCCATCAAAGATTTTTCGGGCAACGGCGAATTGGAGTTTGTGTCTTATGAGCTGGAAGAACCCAAATATGATGTGGACGAATGCATCAAACGCGACATGACTTATGCCGCGCCGGTCAAAGCTACTCTGCGATTGGTCGTGTGGGATACCGATGATGCCACCGGCGCCAAATCGATTCATGACATTAAAGAGCAAGATGTCTATATGGGCGACATTCCGCTGATGACCGACAAAGGCACCTTTATTTTTAACGGCACGGAGCGCGTTGTGGTTTCGCAAATGCACCGTTCGCCGGGCGTGTTTTTTGACCACGACAAAGGTAAGACAATGGCCAGCGGCAAATATTTGTTTGCGGCGCGAGTGATTCCTTATCGCGGTTCGTGGTTGGACTTTGAGTTTGATGCCAAAGATTTGGTTTATGCACGCATCGACCGTCGCCGCAAACTGCCGGTCACCTCGGTGCTGTATTCGCTTTATTCGGCCGAAACCGAGAAGAAAATCGCCGCCTTGGCCAAAAAAGGCAAGACGATTGATCCTGCCGAAATCAAAGGCATGGATAAAGAAGAAATTCTTAATTATTTCTATGAAGCCGATACTTATACCGCCGACAAAAAGGCATGGAAAGTCAAGTTTGTACCGGAACGCATGAAAGGTGTCAAGTTTGAATTTGACCTTGTCAACGCCGCCAACGGCAAAACGGTGCTTGAGCGCGGCAAAAAGCTGTCGCCTCGTGCCGCTCAAAAACTGGCTGACGACGGGCTGGAGTTTTATAGAGTTACGGCAGAGCAGATGATCGGCAAGTTTTTGGCCAATAATGTCTGCGTGGCCAAGACGGGCGAAGTTCTGGCAGAGGCCGGAGATGAAATTACGGCCGAAATGCTGGAAAAGTTTGCCACAAGTAAAATAAGCGAAATCAAGACCTTGTTTATTGACGGCGTGAATGTCGGTCCGTATATCCGCAATACGCTGGCCGCCGACAAAAACAGCTGCCGCGAGGAAGCGCTTTTGGATATTTATCGCGTTATGCGTCCCGGCGATCCTCCGACCTACGAAACGGCAGATCAGCTGTTTAAGACTTTGTTCTTTGACAAAGACCGTTATGATTTGTCGTCGGTCGGCCGCGTGAAGATGAACGTGGCGCTGGATATTCCGTTCAGCGAGGCGCCTGATACGCTCGGCACGCTGCGCAAAGACGATATTTTGCGCATTGTCAAACGTCTGTGCGAATTGCGCGACGGCAAGGGCGAAGTCGATGATATTGACCATCTCGGCAACCGCCGCGTGCGTTCTGTCGGCGAGTTGATGGAGAATCAATATCGTATGGGTCTTTTGCGTATGGAACGCGCTATCCGCGAGCGGATGAGCTCGGAGAATCTGAACAACGTCAAACCGCAGGATTTGGTCAATGCCAAGCCAATTGCGTCGGTTATCCGCGAGTTTTTCGGTTCTTCGCAGTTGTCGCAGTTTATGGATCAAAACAATCCGTTGTCGGAAATTACGCACAAGCGTCGTCTGTCGGCTTTGGGACCCGGTGGTTTGAGCCGTGACCGCGCCGGTTTTGAGGTGCGCGACGTGCATCCGACGCATTATGGACGCATCTGCCCGATTGAGACGCCGGAAGGCCCCAACATCGGCTTGATTAACTCGTTGTCTACTTATGCGCGGATTAACAAATACGGCTTTATCGAGTGCCCGTATCGCAAAGTGGTTAAGGGCGTGGTTACCAATGAGGTGGTTTATTTGTCGGCCAACGAGGAGGGCAAGTTCAAAATCGCCGAGGCCAACGCTAAAGTCAAGGACAACGGACACTTTGTCAATGATTTGATTGCTTGTCGCAAAGCCGGCGAATTTGAGTTTGCGCATCCGGAAGAGATTGACTTTATTGACGTCTCGCCGAAGCAGCTGGTTTCGGTGGCTACCGCACTTATTCCGTTTTTGGAAAACGATGACGCCAACCGCGCGCTGATGGGATCTAACATGCAACGCCAAGGCGTGCCTTTGCTGCGTTCTGAGGCGCCGCTGGTGGGTACCGGCGTGGAAGGCGTGGTTGCCAAAGATTCCGGCGCTACCGTCGTGTGCAAGGCTGACGGTATTGTCGACGCGGTCGATGCCAACCGAATAGTGGTTCGCTCCAAAGACGAGCATGCTGCCGATGCCGGTGTGGAAATCTATCGTCTGGCCAAGTTCCGCCGCTCTAACCAAAATACCTGCATCAATCAGGTACCGCTGGTCAAAGTGGGCGATGAAGTCAAAGCCGGCGACATTATGGCCGACGGCCAATGCACCGATTTGGGCGAGCTGGCGCTGGGCAAGAACGTCTTGGTGGCTTTTATGCCGTGGAACGGTCTTAACTACGAAGATGCCATTTTGCTCTCGGAGAGAATTTCGCGCGATGACGTGTTTACTTCTCTGCATATTGAAGAATTTGAGGTAATGGCACGTGACACTAAACTCGGTCAGGAAGAAATTACCCGCGATATTCCGAATGTCGGCGAAGAAGGGCTGCGCAACCTTGACGAGGCCGGTATCGTGTATATCGGTGCCGAGGTCAAGGCCGGCGATATTCTGGTCGGCAAGGTGACGCCGAAAGGCGAATCTCCGGTGACGCCGGAAGAAAAACTTTTGCGGGCAATTTTTGGCGAGAAAGCCAGCGACGTCCGCGATACGTCTTTGCGCGTGCAGCCGGGCATCGAGGGAATTGTCGTCGACGTTCATGTCTTTTCTCGCCGAGGGGTGGAGAAAGACGAGCGCGCGCTTTCTATCGAGCAGGAAGAAATCTCGCAGTTGGCCAAGGATCGCAATGACGAAATCGCAATTATCCGTCGCAATGTGGAAGCGCGTTTGAAGAGCATGCTGGTCGGGCAGAAAGTCGTGTCCGCTCCGAAAGGAACGTTTGCCAAAAATGCGGTTGTCAGCGAGCAAAAGCTGGCCGAAATTCCTTCGGCGCAATGGCGCGAAATTGTGGTCAAGGACGAAACGGTTATGGCTAACATTGAAGAACTGCTTACCGCTTATGACCAGCGTTTGCAGAAGATTCAGAAGCACTTTGACGACAAAGTCGAGAAGGTGCAGCGCGGTGATGATTTGTTGCCGGGCGTTCTGAAGATGGTTAAGGTCTTCATTGCCACCAAGCGTAAGATTCAATCCGGTGATAAGATTGCCGGACGCCACGGTAACAAAGGTACCATCTCGCGTGTTTTGCCGCTGCAGGATATGCCTTATATGGAAGACGGAACGCCGGTTGACATCGTGCTTAACCCGCTCGGCGTGCCGTCGCGTATGAATGTGGGGCAAATTTTGGAAACGCACCTCGGTTGGGCGGCGCAAAAACTCGGACAGCAACTCAATGAACTGCTGGAACAGTACAAAGCCGGAACCAAGACCGAAAAAGACTTGCGTGCCAAGCTCAAAGACGTGTACGGCGAAAAGCAGTATAAGCGCGATTTGGAGGGAATGAGTTTGGAAGATTTGGAATTGATGATTCCGAATCTCAAAAACGGTGTGCCGATGGCTACGCCGGTCTTCGATGGCGCTACCGGCGACGATATCAACGAGATGCTGTCCAAAGCCGGTTTGCCGACTTCCGGTCAGATTGACCTCTATGACGGACGTACCGGCGAGAAGTTTGACCGCAAGGTTACTGTCGGCATTATCTACATGATTAAGTTGCACCACATCGTTGACGAGAAAATGCACGCTCGTTCGGTCGGTCCGTACAGTCTGGTGACGCAGCAGCCGTTGGGTGGTAAGGCGCAATTCGGCGGACAACGTTTCGGCGAAATGGAGGTTTGGGCTTTGCAGGCTTACGGCGCGGCTTATACGCTGCAGGAAATGCTGACGGTTAAGTCCGATGACGTGAACGGCCGCACCAAGGTCTATGAGGCTATTGTCCGCGGTGAAGACAGCTTTGAGGCCGGCATTCCAGAATCGTTTAATGTTCTGACCAAAGAAATCAAGTCTTTGTGTCTGAATGTTGAGTTGTTGAACGAAGAAGTTTAGGCAGAGGAGATGCAGAATATGAATGAATTAGCAAAATATTTTGGTCAGCAAGTATCTGGCGAATCTTTTGACCAAATCAAAATTTCCATCGCCTCTCCTGAGCAAATCCGCTCGTGGTCTTATGGCGAAGTCAAAAAACCCGAGACTATCAACTACCGCACGTTTAAGCCGGAGCGCGACGGTTTGTTCTGTGCTCGCATTTTTGGTCCGACCAAGGACTATGAATGCTTGTGCGGCAAATATAAACGCATGAAATATCGCGGCGTTGTCTGCGAGAAGTGCGGCGTTGAGGTTACGCTGGCCAAAGTGCGCCGCGAACGCATGGGGCATATTGAACTGGCGGCGCCGGTGGCTCATATTTGGTTTTTGAAATCTTTGCCAAGCCGGATTTCGATGATTACCGATATTCCGATGAAGTCTTTGGAAAGAGTGTTGTATTTTGAAAACTATATCGTTATTGAGCCGGGGCTTACTCCGCTTGGCGTTAACGAACTCCTGACCGAAGAACAATATCAGGAAGCCATTGACGAATATGGCGAAGATTCTTTCCGGGCCGGTATCGGCGCCGAGGCTATCCGCGAGATTTTGGCATCAATAGATTTGGAAGCCGAAAGAACGGCTATCCGCGCCGAGCTCAAGGACAATGCTTCGGAAGCCAAGCGCAAAAAGCTGGTGAAACGGCTGAAGATTATCGAATCTTTCATCGAATCGAATACAAAGCCGGAATGGATGATTTTGACCGTCCTGCCGGTTATTCCGCCTGAGCTGCGCCCGTTGGTGCCGTTGGACGGCGGACGGTTTGCAACGTCGGATTTGAATGATTTGTATCGCCGCGTGATTAACCGCAACAATCGTTTGAAACGCCTGATCGAGTTGCATGCGCCGGACATTATTATCCGCAATGAAAAACGCATGTTGCAGGAGTCGGTCGACGCTTTGTTTGACAACGGCCGCCGTGCCCGTGCGATTACCGGTACCAACAAGCGTCCGCTGAAATCTTTGTCAGACATGCTGAAAGGCAAACAAGGGCGTTTCCGTCAAAACCTGTTGGGTAAACGCGTTGACTATTCCGGACGTTCGGTTATTACGGTGGGACCGGAGCTCAAACTGCATCAATGCGGTCTGCCCAAGAAGATGGCTCTGGAATTGTTTAAGCCGTTCGTTTATGCCAAACTGGAACTCTACGGCCACGCCACCACCATTAAGGCGGCCAAGCGCATGGTTGAAAAAGAGCGTCCGGAAGTTTGGGATATTTTGGAAGAAGTTATCCGCGAGCATCCGGTGCTGTTGAACCGCGCGCCGACATTGCACCGCTTGGGTATTCAGGCTTTTGAACCGGTTTTGGTCGAAGGCAAGGCTATTCATCTGCACCCGTTGGTTTGTACGGCGTTTAATGCCGACTTCGACGGCGACCAAATGGCGGTTCACGTTCCTTTGTCTATTGAAGCGCAGCTGGAAGCCCGCGTTTTGATGATGTCAACCAACAATATCCTGTCGCCGGCATCGGGCAAGCCGATTATCGTGCCGACTCAAGATATGGTTTTGGGTATCTACTATCTGACTTATGACGCTGAGGGAATGGCCGGCGAGGGTATGATTTTCAGCGATTTCAACGAAGTCCAGTTGGCGTTGAACGAAAAGGTCGTCGATTTGCACGCCAAAATCAAATGCCGGATGGAATATGTGAATGATCAGGGCAAGCTGGTGAAAGGTCTGGTTGAGACCACGCCGGGACGCATTATCGTTTCGGAAACCCTGCCCAAGCACGAGAATGTTCCGTTCTCTTTGGTTAACCGCCTGCTGCGCAAGAAGGAAATTGGCGAAATCATTGATACGATTTATCGTCATTGCGGTCAGAAGGAAACCTGTTTGTTTGTCGACAAGATTATGACACTCGGTTTCCAAAACGCCTGCAAGGCCGGCATTTCGTTCGGCAAAGACGATTTGATTGTGCCGGAAGCCAAGAAAACTCTTATTGAAGAGACAGAAAAACAGGTTAAAGAGTTTGAGGAGCAGTATCAGAACGGTCTGATTACCAAAGGCGAAAAGTACAATAAGGTGGTTGATATTTGGGCGGCTTGCACCGACAAGATTGCTGATGAGATGATGAAAAACATCTCCAAGACAGAGCATGGCTATATCAACTCTGTGTATATGATGGCTCACTCCGGTGCCCGCGGTTCGGCCGCGCAAATGCGCCAATTGGCCGGTATGCGAGGTTTGATGGCCAAACCGTCAGGCGAGATTATTGAGCAGCCGATTATCTCCAACTTTAAAGAAGGTCTGACCGTGTTGGAATACTTTAATTCTACTCACGGTGCGCGCAAAGGTTTGGCCGATACGGCTTTGAAAACCGCTAACTCCGGTTATCTGACACGTCGTTTGGTTGATGTGGCGCAAGACGTTGTCATCACCGAAGCCGATTGTTGCACCGAACGCGGTATTATCGTGCGTCCGGTGGTTGACGGCGGCAATGTCGTCGTTTCGATCGGCGAGAGAATCCTCGGCCGTACGGTGCAAGAAGACGTCTTGCATCCGGAAACCGGCGCGGTTCTGATTCCCAAAGGCAAATTGGTTGATGAAAACGATGTTGAAGCGGTCGAAGCGGCCGGCGTCGAACAGGTTAAGATCCGTTCGGTTTTGACCTGCGATACCAAAGACGGCGTCTGTGCGGCTTGCTATGGACGCGACTTGGCGCGCGGTACGCCGGTTAATATCGGCGAAGCAGTCGGTGTTATTGCCGCTCAGTCAATCGGTGAGCCCGGTACTCAGCTGACGATGAGAACTTTCCACATCGGCGGTGCGGCGCAAAAAGGCGCCGAGCAGGCTTCGGTCGAAGTTCCGTTTGCCGGTGTGTTGAAACTTGAAAATAACCGCACGGTTGTTAACTCCGACGGCCATTTGATCGTGTTGTCGCGCAACTGCGAGATTGTGATTACCGATGCTCAGGATCGCGAAAAATCGCGCCATCATGTTCCGTATGGCACCAAGATTTTGGTTGCCGAAGGGGCAAAGGTCAAAAAAGGACAGAAAGTCGCCGAGTGGGATCCGTTTACGGTTCCGGTTATCAGCGAAAAAGCCGGTAAGGTTGAGCTGGTTGACTTGATTAACAATGTTTCGGTTCGCGAAAATGTTGATGAAACCACCGGTATCGTTTCCAAAGTCGTTATTGACTGGCGTTCTTCTTCTGCCAGTGCCGGCCTTAAGCCGAGCATCGTGCTGAAAGATGCCAAAGGCAAACGGATTGTCGGCGACAATGGCAAAGAGATTTGCTATTATATGTCGGCGGATGCGATTTTGTCGGTTGACAACGGTGATGAAGTCAAAGTCGGTGACGTTATTGCCCGTATTCCGCGGGAAAGCTCCAAAACAAAAGATATTACCGGTGGTCTGCCGCGGGTGGCCGAGTTGTTTGAAGCACGTCGTCCAAAAGATCCGGCCATTATCTCCGATATTGACGGTATGGTCGAGTTTGGCAAAGACTACAAGGCTAAACAGCGGATTACGGTTATTCCGACCAAGGGGCAGCCGATTGAATATCTGATTCCGAAAGGCCGTCATCTGGCGGTTCAGGACGGCGACCTCGTCAAGAAAGGCGATGCGCTGGTGGACGGTATTCCGGCACCGCACGACATTTTGCGCGTGCTTGGTGTCGAAAAACTGGCGGAATATCTGGTGAAAGAAGTTCAGGATGTTTATCGTCTGCAAGGTGTGAAGATTAACGATAAGCATATTGAAGTCATCGTTTCGCAAATGTTGCGCAAGGTCGAGATTACGGCTCCGGGCAGCACGACGTTCCTGGTTGGCGAACAAGTTGACCGCGATGTCTTTGAAGCCGAAAATGCCAAGGTTATTGCCAATGGCGAAGAACCTGCAACGGCTGATCCGGTGCTGCTGGGTATTACCAAGGCTTCGTTGCAAACCAAGTCGTTTATCTCGGCGGCTTCGTTCCAGGAGACCACGCGTGTCCTGACCGAAGCGGCGGTTGAAGGCAAAGTTGATACCTTGAGAGGCCTCAAAGAAAACGTTATCGTCGGCCGTCTGATTCCGGCCGGAACGGGTACGGTTTTGCGGGCGCTCAAGAAAGTGGCGGCGCAGAATGATAAGGAAATCCAAGCGCTTAAAGCCGAATCTCAACTGGAAACGCCAGCTAACGAATAAGCTCTTGAATGAGTAAAAAAAGCCTTTTGCAGAAGCGAAAGGCTTTTTTAGTGGTTATTTTGGATTAATGCGAATGGTTGCAATTTTGACTGCCAGACCGGTTTGGTCATCGGTTTCGATGAAGGTTCCGCAGACGGTGCCACGGCCGTTGAGCGGCGTCAGCCGACTGCCGGAATAACCGCGGCGGCAAAGATGATCAATGGGAGCTGCGATGTCAAAACCGATGACTCCGCCGTAGTCGCCGCACATGCCGGCATCGCTTTGATAAGCCGTTCCTTTGGGCAGAATGACGGCATCGCTTGTGGGAACATGGGTGTGCGAGCCGATTACCGCCGAAACCCGACCGTCAAGATAGTGTCCGAAAGCCTGTTTTTCACCGGTAGCCTCGGCATGAAAATCTACGAATATCGCATCAATGTTACGTCCCAGCGTGTAGGTTCTGAGCAGTTTGTCCATTGTCTGCGCCGGACAATCTGCGGCGTCCATAAATATGCGGCCGACAACTTCCGCCACCAGAAGTTTTTGACCGTTGGGCAGAAGAATTTCACGGGAGCCGCAGCCGGGCGCCGTATCAGGATAGTTCAGCGGGCGGGCGATTTGTTTACATTCGTCCAAAAAAGGCACGATGTCGCGTTGATTCCAAACATGGTCGCCGGTGACAATGGCGCTCACGCCTTTTTCCAGCATGTCGCGGCAAATTCCCGGAGTTACGCCGAATCCGTGCGCCGCGTTGTCGGCATTGACAATCAACGCATCAAATTTATATTGCGCGCGGAGGTTCTCAATATTGTTATAAACGGCCTCGCGTCCGGCGCGAGCAACGATGTCGCCGAGATAAACGATTTTCAAATAAGTGCCTTTCAGTATGTCAAATTTTATAAAAGAAAATCCCGTTGAAGTCAACGGGATTATAAAAACCGGCAGAAACCGTTTAGCCGTATGGATACATTCTTATCGAACCGCTTATGACCAAGTGGGTGCAATGTAAATAAACCACGATTTATTCAGTGACCGCTCCCTAAATAATAATGTTGGCTCGGAAGATCTGCGGAAATACGAACTACGCAGTTTCTAGCTTTTATGGTTACAGTTTATTTTAAATTTAATTCGTTGGCAAGCAAATTCAACTTTTCATTCAGAACTTTTATTTGGGCGGCCAAGGAAGTGTCAATTTGGCTCAAATCCGGCATCGGCGCCGATACGGCAGCGGGATTTTTTTTGATTTCGGTCAATTCGTCGGCCAGCACCAGTCCGACCATGGCCAGCAACATATTTTCGTTGACCTGCTGAGTGGCGTCTTCGGTCAGGGCAGAAGCTTTTTCATCAAGAATGCGCGCCAGCTGCATAATGCGAAGTTCCTGTCCGTCTTCGCAGGCCACGGCATATTCGCGCGAGTTAATTGTGATGGTTACCTGTGCCATTGTTTTCCAGCATGTTGTCTATTTGAGCAATAATCTGAGTTAATGAATCAAGCGTTGTTGCCGAGCTTTGCCGCAGGTTTTCCAACGCCTCCGCTTTGGCCGCAATCTCGGCTTGAGCGGCGGCCGCGGCCGTTTGTCCGCGCTGGCCGGCGTTTTGCACGGCGGCAGACAGCACGGCAAGAGTGGCGCTCATTTCAGAGAGCGCCTGCGTCGTCTGCGGCAAGGCAAAAAACTTGTTGTCCATTGTAAATTTTTCTTTCTAATTCCAAAAACTTCACATATTATTCCAGATATAATAAACAACTTAACGGGTTTTACAAGCCAATGCCAGATATTATCCTCAAAATTAACGATATTGACGATGTTATTTATGAAGCGGACGGAATCTGTTGCTATGTGGGAGAAACATCTTTGCCGGACGCGGTGTTTGAAAAGCTCAAAGCTACCGGAAAAATGGTTTTGGCAAGCGGCGAACGGGCGGTTGAAAAGGCGCTTGCGCTTAAGCTTGACGGAATAGTTATAAAGACAGATTCCGCCAAGCCGCTCAAAGCACAAATTCGTCCGCAGCGCGAAAGAATGGGGGCCAAGAAAGCCTTGGGCGTGATTGTCGCGCCTAGCCGTCACGAGGCCATGCTGGCGGCCGAAACCGAACCGGAATTCGTAGCCTTTGCCTGTACGCCGGAGAATCTGGAAAAAGTGCGGGAAACGGTCGATTGGTACAATGAGTTTTTTCTGATACAGTCAGCGCTGGCGCCGGAGGGGAAGATTGCGGCCGACAAACTGCCGGCAGCGGATTTTGTGATTTTAAATTCCGCCGAATATAAAGATTTTAGTTGCTAAATGGCAAAGTTTATATTAGTTTGCCAATAAAAGAGATTTTTTTGAAGGAGAAAATAAATGAAACAACAAGCAGGCTCCATCCGTATCGGCTGGGTTATCGAATATAAAAACAAACCGTGGACAGTTACCAAAACCAATTTTGTCAAGCCCGGCAAAGGCGGTGCTTTTATGCAGGTGGAAATGAAGTCGGTGGAAGAGGGAACCAAAACCAACGAGCGTTTTCGTACCGAGGACATGGTCGAGAAAATGATGGTCGAGACCAAAGACTGCCAATTTTTGTTTGAAGACGGCAACGGCCTAAACTTTATGGAAAGCGAGACTTTTGAGCAGTTTGCGATGCCGGCGGACGTGCTGGGAGATTCTCGTCCGTTTTTGACCGATGGCATGGAGGTTAAGGCCAGCGTTATCGACGGCAAGCCGATTTCCATAGAACTGCCGTTGCAGGTTATTTGCACGGTGACCGAAACCGAGCCGGTTATTAAAGGACAGACCGTGTCTTCTTCATATAAGCCGGCAATTTTGGACAACGGTGTCCGCACGACCGTGCCGCCGTTCGTCGGTACCGGAGATAAAATTGTGGTGGCAACTGCCGATGCGTCTTATGTCGAGAGAGCAAAATAATGGCATATCTTTCATTGACGCTCAATTTTTTAATCGGCGTGGTCAAAAAGGCTGCGAATCCGCTGACACGCGATTTTAACGAGATTGAAAAACTGCAGAATTCGGTGCGCGGGCATCAGGAGTTTGTGCGGGCGGCTCTGGAACGCGTGAGCAAGGCGCTGCGCGTGGAGTTGCAGAAAGGGCGTCCCAATTATGCGGTGATGAGCGATGCCGGCCAACTTCCGGAAATCCCGTGCTTTGTGATTGCCCCGCTGGACGGCGTTCTCAACTTTATGCACGGGATACCGTATTTTGCCGTTGCCGCGGCGATTGCCGAAAGAGGGGAGATTACGGCCGGCGTGGTCTATAATCCGGCGACCGGAGATTTGTATTTTGCCGAGAAGGGCAAAGGCGCGTTTAAGGAAGGCTATCGCAGTCAGGAAAGACTGCGGGTTTCAGCGCGTAAAGAGTTGAAAAATTGTTTGCTGGCGGCATCGGCGTCGGTGGACGGAATCGCCGACTTTCGCAACAACGGTTCGCTCAGCTTGGATTTGGCCGGTTTGGCAGCCGGACGCTATGACGGGGTCGTCTGCCAAGGAGCCATGGCCGGAGAACTGGCTGCCGGAATGCTCTTGGTGAAAGAGGCCGGCGGGTATGTTTATGAATATAATCAAAAGGATATTCGCACGGATGATCAGGCGGCCGTCTTGCAGAGCGGATGCCTGGTTGCCGGTAATGCAGCGGTCGGTGCAAAGTTGTTTACCGCGTTGCACAAGTAAATTAAAGACAAGGGGAGAAAACAGATGACAAAACGCATGAAATCCGGATTGGCCGTATGTGTCGCGATTTGCAGTTTGACTCTGAGCGCGGAAGCACAGGAAGATTCGGTGTATGTGAATCTATCGGCGCTGGACGCTTTGGATAATTCGCAGGGGAGCGTTTTGTCTTCTACCGAGCCTTTGTTTCCGGTGATAAGCCGGCAAAAAGCCGTCAAAGCCCAAAAAGCCGGACGGGCCAAATCGTCAAGGCCGGCGCACAAAAATGCTCCCAAACAGCCTGAGGCAAAAATTGCAATGCCTAAAAAATCGCCGGAAATAAATATGCCGGCGCTTGAAAAGCCGACGGCCGAGGCTTCGGCGGCTGTGGAACCACAGGCAGGCACATTGCAGGAAATACCGTATGTCGAAAGCAATGAGGCGGTTGTAGTGGTCGACGTTGAGCCGATTGCTCCGACTCCGGCGGCAGAAATACGGCCGGCCGATGTTTCGGAGACTGAGACTCCGGTCGATGAAACTCTTGCAGGCGGCGCACCGTCCGAGGAGATCTCGGCTCAGACGGCGTCCGCAGATGAAGCTGCCGCTCTGGCAGAGACCGCCGTTTCGGCTTCCAAGGCTAAGCTGCTGGTGGATGATGCGGCTGCGCCGGCAGCGGAAAAAGTCGTTCCGCCGGCGGCAGATTTGGGCAAACTGGTTTTTGAAGCGGATTCTGACGAATTGACGGACGAGCACAAAGCGGCTATCGACATGGCGCTTGCATCGTTCAGCGATGCCGTTCACAACAAGATTGCCATCTATTCTTATAATCTTGACGACGGAGTCGATACATTCAGAAAAAAACGGCTGAGCCTGAATCGTGCGGTGGAAGTGCGCGGATATCTGCTGCCGAAGGGATATAAGAATTTCAGCATTAAGGTCATTAATGTCGATGCCGAATCGGACAAAGGCAATACCGTTGTGCTGGAAGAACTGAAATAAATTAAAAAAATATATAAATTTTGCTTGCGTTCTTAGAATGATTAATGTATAAGGACACCAAAATGCCTACGCAAGTTTAATTTGAGGAGTTTAGTATAATGAAAAAAGGTATTCATCCCGATTATCACGAGATTACCTATGTGATGACAGACGGAGAAAAAGTCAAGGTGCGCTCTACTTTGGGCAAAGCCGGCGACGTTATCAATCTGGAAGTCGATCCGAAATCGCATCCGGCATGGACGGGGGTTCGCCGTTTGGTCGATACGGGCGGTCAGCTGTCTAAATTCAAAAGCAAGTTTGGTGCTTTTGGCCTTAAGACCGGTGAGAATTAATTTCGATAATTGCGGATTTACGATTTAGTAACCTGCGCCTGTTATATTATAGGCGCAGGTTTTTTATGCTCTGGACACAACGATGATTAAAATTGCGCATTACGAAGTTTATACGGACAAAGGATCCGGCTGGCAGCTTCTGGAGAGATTCGCCGCCGAACAGCGTTCGGAAGCTTTTAATCTGGCCAAAGAAAAAGAGGCGGATAATCTCAAGGTGAAGATTATCAAAGAAATTTTTGACGTGGAAGACAACAGTTATCAAGAGAGCGTGGAGTATATCAGCAACCTAAACCGCAAAAGAGCCGGCGGAAACGGTTATGTCAGCCACAATTTGTCGGCGGACGGAGCGGCGGAAGCGTTGCCCAAGGTCAAGACACTGTTGTCGCGCACCAGTTTGCCGGGGGCAGTGGTCAAACTCATTGTCCTGACCGCCGTCAGTTTGGTCTTTGCCAATTTGTTCGTTGGTCTGCTGTTTCCGCTGCTGGAGATTTTTGTGCCGGAGGAAAACAGCCGCCCGATTTTGTTCGGCGTTTTTTTCGTTATCTTTTTGGCCATGGCCATTCCGCTTTTGTTGAAAAATATTCCGTGGTACGTGTTTGCCGGCACCAAGGCCAAGCCGGTTAAGGAAGAAAAGTTTTATACCAAGGCCGATACACTGATTCAGGCATATAACATTAATTCAAACAAAGAACCGATAACGGCCGCGGCTTATCCGGAAGCGCCGCTTGAATATAAGCAATATGTGGTGTCGTTTTTGAGCGAGATTGTTTCGCAGCTGCAGTCACGAACGGTGATGAAAAACAGTTTTTCGCGGTTGGGCGTTAAATTGCTGGTTTACGGAGCCTGTCTGGAGTTGGCGCGTTATTGCGGACTTAATTTGCCCGAAGCCAACTCGATTCTTTATGACGCGTTCAAAATTACCGACGGCGATCAGACAGATTTGGAGGCTTTTTATGAAGCCAAACAGACTTATAAGGACAATAAAGTGGCCATTTATCTGACCGGTGTCGGGGCGCATCTGATGTCGCAGGTTATCGGCGGAATTCCGATTTCTACCGAGCTGTTGAATCTGGCCTTTGACAAATGGGAAGCGCAGAACAGCAGTCCGGAAGTCAGCAATCCGGTGCCGCAGTCGGAAGAATCGGCCGAACAATCCAAAATGCCCGGCGACATTTATATGACTACGCTGGTCAGCCTTAAAAGCGGACTTAAATTTATGGACAGCGCTATGCCTGATAAGGAGCAGACCGCCGCGGAAATCAGCGCTCAAATCCGCAATATTGTTAACAATTTGATGGAAAAATATCAGGGATTTGACGTCGTCGAAGCCGACGGAATTACGTCGGTGCGGTTTTTAAAACTCAATCACGCGTTGAAATTTGCCTCGGAGTGTCTGAAAGACATTTCGGTCTATTATGATGAACTTGGCAATGATAATCTGATTATGCGCAATTGCTGCGCGGTTATTCCGTATAAGCAGAACGAAGAAACCAATCAGAATCTGTATCTGAACGATATGTTTGAACATATCTACAACAATGAAATCGTGTTGAATAAAGAAATCAAAGAGAATCTGAACGAACAGGATTATCATTTGGACTTTTTGGGCGAAAAAAACTTTAAGAATTTGAAGGTGGAAGAAGAATTGTATAAGTTATTGGAATAACTTATAAAAACAATCCTTGTCTTTTGCCGGTTTGTATGATATAATAAAAAAGTAGTGCAAGGAGGTACAGAATGTCCGCAATTGACAGCCTTAAAAACAGTGTTCTGGATAGCAGCACCGCGCGGTCATGGGAAAAAACCGTGACGGATATGAACGATGTTGACGAGACTTTTGCCAATGCCCGAGATCTCGGTCATACGCGGTTGAACTATTCGCGCATTACGGCGGTGGGCGAACTCTCAAAACGTGACAGTGTAGATATTTATAAGACCAAGGTTGTCAGCCCGCGCGGCAAGCTGGCACTTTCGGTACGCAATACCAAAGGCGAGCAGGACAAAGTTTTGGATCTCTCCAAGTATGAGGATTACCTGAATGAATTGAAACAGCAATTTTCGCCGGAAGAATATGCTAAAGAACAGGCGGAAAAGTTGGCTGACAGTAAAGATATGAAGCCATTGGAATTGACGGCTCCGGGGGTACGGATTGAAGTCTACGGCACCGATCGTTACGGCCGGCAGGTTTTGATTGCCGACAGCGCCGCCGACGAAGACAGCAAAGAATATCAAAATATGATGGCGCTGCTTGAAGGAAGTTATGAGGCTTCGAAAGGAGACTACTACATTAGGGTCAGCCGTGATGAAAGCATTGATGCCGACGAAGAAATGCCTTATGCTGTGCAAATTACGATGGGCAAGGGATATAAACACGATTATGTGGCGATTGAAAGTAAATCCGACGACACCAAAAATGACAAAACGTCGCGCGTGCCGCTGACTAATGCCAACGGAGCGCTGTCGGCTGTCAATGCCTTGCAAATTCAGGCTATGCGCTATCAGGCGACGGCCCAAATGTTGCAAGTGGGTTATTTGAACATGGCCAATATTCTCAATCGAAACAGCAAATTTTAACAGATAGAAACAGGTACTTAAAAAATACTTGTATATTTGCAAAAGAAAAACTATCCTAAAGATAGTTTTTCTTTTTTTATGTGAAAGGATTTTTTGATGACAGCTCCTCTTATGCCTCGGGCAACGGCGGTTTGGCTGGTTGAAAACACGACGCTGACGTTTCGGCAGATTTCGGTTTTTTGTGAAATTCACGAATTGGAAATTCAGGCTATTGCCGATGGCGACGTTTCGGGCAATATTCGCGGTTTGTCGCCGGTTGACAACGGTCAGCTGAGCTGGGACGAAATTCGTCGTTGCGAGGCTGACGCCAAGGCTAATCTGCAGGCCAATCAAATGGAACGCAATGTTAAAGAGCGTAATTTGAAAGCGAAAAAAGTTTTGTCGCCCTCACAGCGGCAAGAGAAGCCCAATGCGGTTGCTTGGGTGATTAAAAATTATCCGCAGCTTAAAGACAGCCAAATCTGCAAGCTCATTGGCACAACAAAAACAACGATTGAAGCTATTCGCAACGGGACGCATAAGGATATGGCTGTTATCCGCCCGAAGAATCCGGTTACGGTCGGTTTGTGCACTGAGCAGGATATTGAGAAGGCACTTGTTGCCGCTCAGCCCAAACTCGTGAAAACGAAAAAAGTGAAAACAAGGAGGAAAAAAACGATGACCACTACAGCTAAGAAGCCTGTTACCAAGACAGCAGAACCAGCCAAGAAACCGGCAGTAAAGAAAGCTCCGGCCAAAAAGCCCGCAGCTGCCAAAAAGCCGGCGGCAAAGAAAGCTCCGGCCAAAAAGCCCGCAGCAGCCAAGAAACCCGCGGTAAAGAAAGCTCCGGTCAAAAAAACGGCAGCGGCCAAAAAGCCGGCGGTAAAGAAAGTTCCGGCCAAAAAGCCCACAGCAGCCAAGAAACCTGCGGTAAAGAAAGCTCCGGCCAAGAAACCGGCAGCGGCCAAGAAACCTGCGGCAAAAAAAGCTCCGGCCAAGAAACCGGCAGCTAAAAAAGCTCCGGCCAAGAAATAAAACTAATTATTGCCAAAAAAAGCTCCGCCATGTGGGGCTTTTTTTATGACCGATGGAAAAGTTACAAAGTGCTTGCATTGTAATTGGGGTTATTATACAACAAAAATAGGTAAGTATTTTTAGCACATAATTATAAATCTTAATTTAAACCTAAATTATATGAAAAGTTGTTTTACTTTTTGGGGCTGGCAGACCTGTTTTTGCGTTTTGGCAGTATTCATGGCCGTTTTGGCGGTTTTTGCCTGCGAATGGCTGTGGGTTCGCCATAGAAAAGAAAAAACACGTTTGCAGAGAGAACAGTTTGTTCTGCAATGCAGGACAAGGCTTGAAAAAATGTCCAATCTGGAACTGCGTCTTTTTTACAAAGATCAGCGCAAAACCATCGGCGAGTTTAAGGATGAGGCAATTGCGTTGATAAAACAAGAAATGGCTCGGCGCCGGATGTCAGCCAATTCCGTATACAGAACAGAAATTTAAACGACTTTGACTATGATAATAATTATTGTTTTATTAGCATTAATGAGTGTTTTCAGCTCCATATTTGCTTGTTTGTGCAAAACCCGCAAGTCAGCCGAGGAAGATTTTCATCGAAAGTTTTCGGACTGGGTCGCCGGTTTGAAGTCAATGACATCCGAACAGCTGGCGCGGGAATATCAGTGTCTGAAAAAGGCTTGGTATATTACCGAAAGTCAGGAGGACGAGTTGGTGTTCAAGCTGCAAGCCATTACGGAAGAAGAGCTGCGCAGACATTCAAGTCGCAAAGGTTTGAAAGGACTCAGGGGAAGAAACGGTCTAAGCCGGCTGAAGCATTTGTTCTGGCGCAAACGAGCCTCAGACCGAGACGAAGACTTGTATTGAAAATAAACTCCGGAGGTTGCTCTGGAGTTTTTTCTGACTTATTATTCGATTTTAAACGGGAGGATGAATTTATGTTATCGGCCATTGCTGCGATTTTAATCGGTTTTATTATGTTGATGGGCGGCGCGGAGTTTTTGGTGCGTGGCGCGGTTGCCATTGCCAGCAAACTCAAAATACCGTCGTTGATTATCGGTCTGACCATTGTAGCTTTCGGAACGTCGGTTCCGGAATTGGTGGTGAGCGTGGAGGCGGCTCTGGGCGGCAATGCCGAAATTTCGGTCGGCAATGTTATCGGCTCGAACATTGCCAATATTCTTCTGGTGTTGGGAGCTTCGGCGTTGATTTATCCGATTGTCTGCAAACGCAGGGTTTTGCTGCGGGATTTTTTGTTTATGTTTTTCGCCACGCTGGTTTTCGGCGTTTTTGTGCTGCAAAAAAAGCTGGTGTATTGGAATGGCTGGATATTGCTGACAATGTTGGTTTTGTTTGTATTGTACAATTATAAAAACAGCAAGAACTCGAGTTGTGACGAAGATTTGCCTTCACAATTGGTGAACAAAGGCTGGTTGACAGTTTTGGCAGTTTCGGCCGGCGGCTTGACGGCCATTATGTTTGGCACCGATTTTTTGATTGACGGTGCCGTTCGCGCGGCCGAATTGTTCGGAGTATCCAAAGAGATGATAGGACTTACGGTTATTGCCGTGGGAACGTCTTTGCCTGAGTTGGCAACCAGTTGTGTGGCGGCATATCGGCACCAAAACGGAATTGCCATTGGCAATGTCATCGGCTCAAATATTTGGAATATCGTATGCATTATGGGTACAACCGCGGCGATTACAACGGTTAACGTGGCGCCGCAATTTGCCGCATTTGATTTGTGGGTGATGATTGCGGCGGCTTTCGTATTGGTGCCGATGCTGATGTTTAAAGACAAAATTACCCGCATTGAGGGCGGGTTGATGTTGATGGGCTATGTCGCTTATTTATATGCGCAGATTCTGATTGTGCGGGGCGAATTGCTGCCGGGTTGATTTTTGATTCCGACGGTTTATTATAAACGGCAGGAGAAATAAGTGTTTGACATCAAGCAAGGGCTTAACAATCTGCTGAAACATATCCGCATTGCTCCCGAAGCACCCGGCGTTTATCGGATGATCGGAGAACATGAAGAAGTTTTGTATGTCGGCAAGGCCAAAAATATTCGCAAGAGGATAACTGCGTATTCACATCTTAACAAACTTCCGGTGCGGCTGCAGCAAATGGTTGCGCAAATCGTGCGGATGGAGTTTATTATTGTTGAAAACGAGGCGCGCGCGCTGTTGGTTGAAAATGAACTTATCAAAAAGTATAAGCCGCGCTACAACATTCTGTTGAAAGACGACAAAACATTTCCGCATTTAATGATTGACGTGGAGGCAGAGTTCCCATGTCTGCGCAAATATCGCGGCATCCGCAAGGACAAAAACAAATATTTCGGACCGTTTGCCAGCGTGTTGGCGGTGAACAGCGTGTCTGACATTATGCAAAAGGCGTTTTTGCTGCGCTCCTGCCGCGACAACGTGTTTAAGAATCGACAGCGTCCGTGTCTGATGTATCAGATAAAACGTTGTTCGGGGCCTTGCGTCGGCAAGATTTCGGCTGCGGATTATCGGCGGCTGGTTAATGAAGCCATCGCTTTTTTGGAAGGGCGAAACACTCGTTTGCAAGAGGAATTGTCGCAAAAAATGAATGCGGCCAGCGCTGCGGAAGATTATGAAACGGCTTTGGTTTTGCGCGATCGCATTCGGGCGTTGACCGCGGTGCAGTCCAAGCAAAATGTTGAATACGCGGGCATAAAATCGGCGGATATTATCGGGTTTAAGCGTGACAAAGGCATAACGTGCCTTCAGATATTTTTTATTCGTTCGGGACAAAACTGCGGCAACACGCCTTATTTTCCCGAGCAGGCCGAAGATGCCGACGAAAGTGAAATTTTGGAGGCTTTTTTGAGCGGCTTTTATACGTCTCACATTCCGCCGCAGGAAATTGCAGTGCCGATAGAGTTGGAAAATAAGGCTTTTTTGGAACAGGCGCTGGGGTGCAAAATCAACAATTATAAAAAAGGCAACAAAGCGGCGCTTTTGAAGATGGCCGAAGTCAACGCGCAGGCCTCAATCGACCGCAGAGTAGCGATGATGGCCGGCGTCAAAAGCAATTTGGAAGAGTTTTGCCGCGTGTTTAATCTGCCGCGACTGCCGCAGCGTATTGAAATTTATGACAATTCGCACAATCAAGGAAGTTTTGCGGTAGGCGCGATGGTGGTGGCGACGCCGGAGGGTTTTGACAAGAAAAGTTATCGGACCTTCAACATAAAATATACAGATGAAACCCGAGATGATTTTGCCATGATGCAGGAGGTTTTGCGGCGCCGTTTTGCGCGGATGACGCCGGAAAACAAGCCTGACGTCATCTTGCTGGACGGCGGTCGCGGACAGCTTAACGCCGTGCATGAAAGCCTTAAGGATTTTGATTTGGACGGCATTCGCATTATCGCCATTTCTAAAGGTCCGGACAGAAACGCGGGAAGAGAATTTTATCATCAGCAAGGATATGAGAGTTTTGAGCTGGAATATCGTTCGCCGCTGGCGTTCTATTTGCAAAATTTGCGCGACGAAGCGCATCGGTTTGTCATTGGCGCGCATCGGCAAAAACGCGCCAAGTCGGTTTATAAGTCCAGAATCGATGAAATTGAGGGAATCGGCGCAAAGCGCAAGCGGGATTTGCTGAGCTATTTCGGTTCGGCGGAAGAAGTCGCGCAGGCAGATGTCAAAGATTTGCAAAAAGTCAGCGGAATCAGCAAAAAAACGGCGGAAAAGATTTATAAGTACTTCCATAATTAGAAAATCTAACTTAGTATAATTGATACAGTTTAATTGTTTGCCAAAGAGAGGTAGAGCGTGTATAGTTTGCCTAATTTGCTGACCATTTCCCGAATCGTGGTTATTCCGGTCATTTTTCTTTCGGTTTATATTACGGTAACATGGTGGAGTTTGTTTGCCGCCATTCTGTTTATCGTGGCTTCGATTACCGATTATTTTGACGGCTATCTGGCGCGTGCCAGGGGCGAGGTTTCGGCTTTGGGGCGACTGTTGGATCCGATTGCCGACAAGCTGCTGGTAACTTCGGCGCTGGTTGTTTTGCTGGCTAAGCCGGGGATGCTGGTATCCAGACTCAGCTTTATTCCGATTATCGTTATATTGTGTCGGGAGCTTCTGGTCTCCGGACTGCGGGAGTTTTTGCGCGAGGTAAACGTCGGCATGCCGGTGACCAAATTGGCCAAATGGAAAACCGGTTTTCAGATGACGGCGCTGTCAATGATGATGCTTAAGGGTTTTTGGTTCTGGGGCGGAATCGGCGAGTTGTTGTTGTGGATTGCCGGTGTGTTGACGTTTATTACCGGATATCAATATTTTCAAAAAAGTCTGGATTATATTCGCGAAATAGACGTGCAGCGTCCGTCTGCGACAGTTGCACCTAAGCAGAAAGGCAGACAGACGGCCAAAGCCAAAGTCGCATCTGCAAAATCCAAACGTAAATCTCCGGTTCGTAAACCCAAAAAAGCATAAACGGTGTCGAATGAGCAGCGAAGTCAAACATATTTTGGTGGTTGACGATGATACGCGTCTGCGGTCTCTGTTGCAGCGTTTTTTGCGAGAAAACGATTTTTTGGTTTCGGTGGCTAAAGACGCTGCGGAAGCCAGACGTTTTTTGGAGCAGTATCGATTTGATTTGCTGATTGTCGATATTATGATGCCCGGAGAAAGCGGACTGGAATTTTTGGCTAAACTGCGGCAAGACAATATGGTGCCGGTTATCCTGCTGACGGCCATGGGAGAAACGGCCGACCGGATTGCCGGTTTGGAAGAAGGCGCCGATGATTATCTGCCTAAACCTTTTGAACCCAAAGAACTGGTTTTGCGCATCAAAAATATTTTGAAGCGGGCGCCGGCAGTCAAAAAGTCTGAAAGCGAAAAGCTCGATTTGGGGCTTTGTGTTTATGATCTGCAAAAGAAGGAACTGCTTACGCGGCAGGGCAACGTTGTGCATATTACGCCGGTAGAACAGGCGTTGCTTGGCGTTTTGGGAGCCAAAACGGGACAGGTGTTTACCCGCGAGAAACTGTCCGAACTTTTGGGCGCCGGCCAAAGTCCGCGTTCAATAGACGTACAGATTACGCGCCTGCGCAAAAAAATTGAGCGGGACTCCAAGAATCCCCGCTATCTGCAAACGGTTCGCGGCAAGGGATATATGCTGCTGCCGGAATAATTTTTGTTGGAAAGGACATGACTCATGCATCTTAATCTTTCTCCTAAAGTCGAGGAAAAACTGCGTTATCTGCGACTGAAATTTTTGCCGAGAACTTTGTTCTTCAGGACGATGCTGTTGATTTTTGTGCCGCTGATTGTGGTGCAGATTGTTTCGGTGGTGATGTTTTTTGACGGAAGCTGGAGTCGTATGGGGCGCCGCTTGTCGGAGAGTCTGGCCTCGGATATGCTGTTCGTGACCAAACTGGCAGAGACCGCGCCGGACAAGATGGATGAGATTCAAAAAATGTCGTCGGAAATTTTTGATATTGAAACCGAATATTACGACAATGACGAAAAATATCAGGTTATGAATAAACTTCACCGCGGCAGTCCGTTGGTCGTCGGTTATCTGGAAAACTCTTTGAAAACCGCTTTTCCGGAAGACAAGCGCGAGATTTATCTGAGCAAAAACGATGACAAATTAATCGTTCTTATTGATAACAAAGACGGACTGTTTAAGTTTGTGACGTCCAAGAAAAAAATCTTCAGCTCTTCAATCTTTATGTTTGTGATATGGATGGCCGGAACGTCATTGTTGTTGTTTATCGTGGCGGTTTTGTTCTTGAGAATACAGGTGCGCTCCATCGCCGAGCTGGCACAAGTGGCGGAAGATTTCGGCAAGGGTATAGACAACAAAAGCTTTAAGCCCTATGGCTCTTCGGAAGTGCGCCGCGCGGCAATAGCGTTTATTAAAATGAAAGAAAGAATCCAGCGTCAAATCAGCGAACGCACGCAAATGCTGGCCGGTGTTTCGCATGATTTACGCACACCACTCACCAGAATGAAACTGCAAACTTCTATGATGCCGGACGGACAGGATAAGAAGGACTTCTTGTCGGACATCGATGAAATGGAGAAAATGCTCGACGGTTATTTGTCGTTTGTCAGCGGCGAGGGCGGAGAAAAGTCATCGTTTGTCGATATGAATGAGCTTATCCTCAGCGTCATTAACAAATTCCGCAACACCAAAGCGTTGATTCGCTACTCTACCAATGACGAAGTGAGCGCCATTCAGGGACGCGAACAAGCCTTGAAGCGGGCCTTGAGCAACATTATATCCAATGCTTTCCGCTACGGAAAAACAATAGCGGTCAAACTTGAAAGTTATGATAAGAACTTGAGCGTGTCGGTTGAAGATGACGGACCGGGGATTCCCGCCGATAAGCGCGAAGACGTGTTTAAGGCGTTTTACCGTTTGGAAAACTCGCGCAACAAAGAGACCGGCGGCGTCGGGCTCGGCCTTTCGATTGCCAAAGACATTATTTCGTCTCACGGCGGCACGATTGAGCTCGGAGACAGTGAGCTTGGCGGCCTGAAGGTTTTGATTACAATACCGTTGTAAAGGTAAAAAAATGGCAGAAGAAGACAAAACATCAGAATTGCCCGAAGTGTCTGAAGTTGACAATGCCGATGTCCTTTCGGTTTCGGATGATGAAGATTTTTTGAAGGAATTTTCTTTTGACGATGATGTCGAATCTGATGCCGAAGGTCAACAGATTGACCAAAACGCCGGGATGGATGTTTTTGAAAACAGGGCGGTTTTGTCTGAGACGCCGATGGAAAAATCGGACATGGCAGAATCGACTGCCGATGAACCGGCATCCGAAGCATTCTTTGAAGAAACTTCGGCAGAGGCCGGGCCGACGGCCGTCGAGCAGGAGAGCGCGGAAGAGTTGTCTTCCGCTGCACCGGAGGTGACTGTCTTTTCGGAAACGCCGGAAATAGAAAAAATTGATTTTTCGGATATTTTGGAAGATGAAACTGCACTTGTCAGTCCGGCAGAGACAGAACTTTCTTCAACGGAGAAAGAAGAATTTTCTGCGCCGGAAGGCGTATCGGAAGCGCCGGAGCCCCGCAGCTTTGTCAGCTGGTATAGCGGCAGCCGCGAAGACAAGCAATTTGAGCTGTCTAAGGAATCGATTTCGCAAGTCTTTAACGGCGACGAAAACTGCCGTATTATCCATGTGAATGTCGGTTTTGACACCTACGGCTGGCTGATTAAGTTTGCCGACGGAACGATTATGAGTCTGCGGGACGCGCGCGAATACCAGTTGCGCAACGGTGGGCTTCCGGCCGCAGACGGAGTTATATGCTATGGGGAATTGCAGGCGGAATTCCACAATATCGAGAAAATCACAATTTATGAAAGCGTGCGCTATTTTACCTATACTTAGCGGCGCAGATAAATTTGCTCCAGCTCTTTGATTTTGTCACGATAGACCATTGCCGTTTCGAACTCGAGGTCGGCTGCGGCTTCTTGCATTTTCTTTTTGTATTCGCGCAAAGTCTTGTCGATGTCTTTGATTTTTTCGCTGTCTTCCAGCGGTGTTTCAACATAATCTTTGGCGGTCATTTCGCTTAAGGAATCGGAAATTTTCTTTTTGATCGTTTTCGGCGTAATTCCGTTGGCGGCATTGTATTGAAGCTGTTTTTGACGGCGGCGGTCGGTTTCGTTGAGAGCGCTTTCAAGTGAATGCGTCATATTGTCGGCATAAAGAATCACCCGCCCTTCGGCATTGCGGGCGGCGCGGCCGATGGTTTGAATAAGGGAACGCTCTGAGCGCAGAAAGCCTTCTTTGTCGGCGTCCAAAATGGCCACCAACGAACATTCCGGAATATCAAGCCCCTCGCGCAAAAGGTTGATTCCGACCAAAACATCAAAGGCGCCCAAGCGCAAATCACGAATAATCTCAATACGCTCCAAAGTATCAATGTCAGAGTGCAGGTAGCGCACTTTGATTCCGTTATCTGCCAGATATTCGGTGAGATCTTCGGCCATTTTTTTGGTGAGGGTTGTTACCAGCACGCGTTCGCCTTTGGCGGCGGTGCGGCGGCATTCGTTCATTAAGTCGTCAATCTGATTTTCCACCGGACGAACGATACATAGCGGATCGGTCAAACCGGTCGGCCGAATAACCTGTTCAGAAAACACGCCTTTGCTTTGTTGCAGTTCCCAGTCTCCGGGGGTGGCCGAGACAAAAATAGTCTGGCCGCGCATGTTATTCCATTCGTCAAACTTAAGCGGGCGGTTGTCTACGCAAGAAGGCAGGCGAAAGCCGTATTGTGCCAAGGTGGATTTGCGGTTGAAGTCTCCGCGGAACATGCCACCGATTTGGGGCACTGAAACATGGCTTTCATCAATAAATATCAAAGCATCCGGCGGCAAATATTCAAACAGCGTCGGTGGCGGTTCGCCGGCTTTGCGGCCGGTGAGGTATCGCGAATAGTTTTCAATGCCTTTGCAGTGTCCGGTGGCTTCCAGCATTTCAAGATCAAAGCGCGTGCGTTGTTCAATTCGCTGCGCTTCAAGCAATTTGTTGTTTTGCTGAAAGTCGGCGACGACCTCCGACAGTTCTTTTTTGATGCCGATAATTGCCTGAGAAATGGCCGGCCGCGGCGTTACATAATGATTGGCGGGATAAATGGTGATTTCCGACAAAGAGGAAGTGCGTTTGCCGGTGAGCGAATCGAACTCCGAAATCTCGTCAATCTCGTCGCCAAAAAACGACACCCGCCAGGCACGGTCTTCATAGTGGGCCGGAAAAATATCCACCACATCACCCTGAACGCGAAAAGTTGAACGCACAAAATTTTGTTGATTGCGTTCATACTGCAAGTCAGACAAGCGGCGGCAGATTTCCTGAATGCTGATTTCTTGTCCTTTGTGCAACGGCAGAGTCATTGCCGAATAGGCCTCCACGTCGCCAAGGCCGTATATGCACGAAACCGAAGCCACGATAATAACGTCGCGGTTTTCCAAAATATCGCGGGTGGCGGCGTTGCGCATGCGGTCGATTTGTTCGTTTTGCGCCGAATCTTTTTCAATATAAGTATCGGTTTTGGGAACATAGGCTTCCGGTTGATAATAATCGTAATAGGAGACAAAATATTCAACGTGGTTGTTGGGAAAAAACTCTTTCATCTCGCTGTAAAGCTGTGCTGCCAAAATCTTGTTGGGCGCCATAATCAGCGCCGGCCGCTCGCATTGTTCTATGACTTTGGCCATGGTATAAGTTTTGCCGCTGCCGGTGACGCCGAGCAAGACCTGATTTCTTTGACCGCTTTTGATGCCTTCACACAGTTCTTTTATAGCCTGCGGCTGGTCACCCGCAGGCTCAAAGGGACTTACCAATTGAAACAGGTTGCTCATTGCGCTTCCAAACTGTCGTCTTTGAGAGAATCGTCATAAAATTTGGCATAACTGGTAAATGCCTGAACATCGTTTACGATGGAGTTGATTTGGTTTATGTCGATTTTATCTTTTTCCATATGGTTTGTTAAGATGTTAAATATACTATAATGCTTTGTATTAACGAAGTAGGGCATAAATTTGTTGCGCAGGCGAACCAAAACGGTTTCTTTGCCGGCTTTTTTGAGTGTCGTGGCCCAGTCCAAAATATATTCAATCTGTTCTTCCGGCAAAGGCTCGTCGGCTTTGGGTTCGTTGATCAGGTATTTGATGGTGTCGGCCGCATCTGCCCACCGCTCGGCATTCCAATAAAGCTCAAACTTGTGAAGGAGGGCGGTTTTGCCATAGTCATTGGCCAGCAGAGCCAAGGCTTCGTCCGTTTTGCCCAGAGCCGATAAGGCGCGGGCGCGAATTACCCGTCGCGGATTGGTGGTGGCCGGAAGAAGGTTCGGAAACTCGGTTTCGTCCAGAATCTCAAGCGCCAGCAGCGGCTGATTGTTAAACAGGCGAATTATGGCCAAACGCGAGCCGATGCGGGCGCGGTTTTCAGGCGTGAGGTCTTTGTGTTCCAGAAGTTCGGTCAGCAACTCGGTGGCGCGTGCCAGCAGATCTACGGCGACCAACCGATCAGCCAACCGTTGAATAATCTCGTTTTTTCTGTTGCTGGAATCAGCCAGATATTTGAAGTCGTGATATAGCGCCAAAGCTTTGACCGGCGAGAGCTTGCTGTCGGCCTGATTGCTTAAGAAGATTTCTTCAAACACTTTTACCATTTGATGATTAATCGATTGCCGCTGTTCCCGCGTCTGCACCAGATGAAGCGATTCATCCAGTGTGCGCAGCGCATTGTAATAATCAAAATCTTTTAAGTACAGTTTGGACAACTGTTCCATCAGCTTAAGCTTAAATTCTCTTTCACTCCAAGCATAACGCAATTTTTCGAGTTCCGCGATGGCGTCTTTGAGGGGCATGGCGTTAATCCGCTGACTTAAAACAGCGTTATCATAGCGCGCCAGAGCCGAGTATTTGGTCGAATCGCTGTAAAGAAGATTGCGATATTCCTTAATGGCGTTGCGGGGATAACCCTGAAGCTCAAGTTTTTTTGCAGCCAGATAATTTATCTGCGGATCCAGATTGCGCAGTCTGTCGGGAACCGAGCGCAAGATGTCTATGAAACTTTGTGAGGATAAGTCGTCGCCGGTTTTGAGCGCGTTTTCGGTGGCAACAAGGGCAACCTGATCTTTAATCTCCTGCGGGTAGTCGCGAATCAGCGAAATATGGGCAAAGATAACGGCGTTGTTGGTTTCTTTGAACTGATAGGCGCTTTGCGCCAAAGTCCGCCAAAAAATGCCTTCGGTCAGGTCAGGCAGATGACCAGCGGAAAAGTCTTCTTCGGCTTCTTTGTAACGCCGCGCCAAAAAGTTGGCAATACCGCTCAGCGAGTGGAAGTCATCGGTTTGAGCCTCGGGAAGATTGGCGTGTTTCATCTGGTTGAGAATATACAGAGCCTCCGTTCCCAGACCGTTATGCACATAATAGCGCGCCAATTCAATGCGCAAGGCATTTTTGTCGTCCGGTTTGGCGTCAATGATGTTTTTTTTGAGCTGATCAATGGCGTCCGGAAACTTTAAGTCTGCCAGTTTTTGCGGAATTTGCAGATTAAAGGCTTTGACATTTTTTTCAGCCATCTGCTGTTCTTTGAGGTTTTCCAAGTCGCCGGTAATATTCAGACCGCGGCCTCTGGCACGCAGCGTCAGGCCGGAATTGCTGCGGTTTAAAACAATATCCGGCGAGTTTATGACAAAAGCCAGACCTTGCATGGTTTTTAAGATGTCAAATTCCGGATAACGATACATTTCGGATGTTCCCATATAAGGCTGCGAAGACGGCGCAATGCTGATGATGTCACCAATCTCAGGATCAATGATGGAAATCACGTTACCTGCGTGTTCGGTCGGAATGAACAAATAGGGATGTTTGAGGCTGTCATATTGCGTAAATATCGTCATTTCCCGAAAAGGCGGCTGCGGCAAATCATCGTTGTGCAAGTCAACCACCCAGAGAAGGCCTTCCTTGCGGACGGAATATTTGATGCCGTCGGCCGGCGTGATTTGGATGAGGGTCGCCAGCGGATGGGGAAACTGCAAAATGTTTTCGGCCAGATCTCCGGCCGTTTTCTTGAGACCTTCAATATCAATTTTTTGCAGATGGTCAAAAATGAGCCACAATTTACCGTTGCGCTCAAACGCCGCCAGATTGACCGGCGTGTTCCACGCAAAACTCAGGGTGGCTACTCGTCGGGAGTTTTGCTGCGGCGTTGAAAGCGGGGTTTCCGTCATCTCGGTGTTCGTTTGTTCCGGCTGCAGCCGCTCTGTCGGTGCAAGCTTCTCGGCGGCAGGCAGGTTTTCTACAATGATTTCGTTTTGCGCTCGCGCATCGGTAATGCCGTTTCCAAACCAAAACGGCGTCAGTGCCAAAAGTAACAGTATGTTGCGTTTAATCGTCAACAATTACGGAATCCCTTAATTATTGAGGTTGTTGCCAATCAGCTCCGCAGTGACGGCTTGGGCTTTTTGCGAATCCATTTGCGACAGGATGGCCGAAGAACTCGTCGGTTTCATTCCGCGCAGCAACGCTACCAAAATATTCATGTCCAGATTGTTAAATATGCGGGCGGCGTCTTTGGGCTTCATGGACGAATACATTTTGACCATAGCCTCAATATTGGCTTTTTCTTTTTCCGAATAAGCCTGAACCAGTTTTTGCAGGCGTTGTTCATAGTCTTTAAGCTGGCGCAGTTTCTTGTCAATTTCTTCTTCGGTCACTTTGAGCTGGATGGCCCGTTTGTCGATTTCTTGTGCGCGCAAATCCAATATCTCGCGGCGTTCGGCCAGCTCTTGCAGAATCATAATCTCCGATTGAGTAAAGGTGTTGCTTTCCGGCTCGGCGGCATCGGTCGATGTCGAACCGTTTTGTAAAACGTTCGTGAGTTCGGCAGAAGCATTGCTGAGTTTTTCCTGCGCTTCCACTCTTGCCGCCGATACGGTAAGCCGCTGTCTTATCTCATGATTGTAGAAGTCAAAGATGTTGTTGACTCTGATACTTAAAGTCAAAACGGCCATAAAGATAAAAACGGGCAGAAGGCGAATTTTGGTTTTGGTCAGGTTCATTGTTTCTCTCGGTTTATTTTATTGAGCGCAACGCTTTCAGAAGCTCCAGCTCCGCTTCCGCTCTGGAATCTGCAGTTTTTTCGTCGGCCGGTTCCTTGGCAGTGTCCGGTTCTTTGTTGTCGACCGGTGTCGGCCGAATGCTGCGGCCGGTATTAATAACGTTCTCAAGACGGTCGGCGAGCGTGTCGGCACGCTCGTTGATGAACAGCAAATCATCTTTGAGTCCCTTGGCGCAGTCAACCACTTCTTTGAGGCCTTCCGAGGAGTGCTCGGTAACGGACTTTATTTTCGGAATGCTGTTTTCGGCCTTGAATGTCGCGTCATTAAGCGCGTTTACAAGCTGTGCCAGGCTGTCTTGATTTTGGCGTAAAATTTTGAGACTGTTGTTCAGCCGATAAGCGTATATGATTGTCGGAATCAACAGTGCGATTAT
The DNA here is from genome assembly GCA_947588275.1 of uncultured Alphaproteobacteria bacterium. Classification (GTDB taxonomy): domain Bacteria; phylum Pseudomonadota; class Alphaproteobacteria; order RF32; family CAG-239; genus CAZU01. The sequence continues at coordinate 30,251 of CANPYJ010000009.1, forward strand.
GATGATGTTGATGACCAGCTCCAAATTATCCATCGACTTCAGCCTTTCCGTCAATTTTGATGACAATCTGATCAGACTTGCGCCCCATTGTTCCCTTAAACAACGGGACGTCTCCGCAGACTACGGTGATTTGTTCGTGCGGGGTGATTTCCAACGGAACAAACGATCCGACCTCCCATTGAGAGATTTCTGAAAGGCAGATGTTTTTTTCTTTTAGTACGGCTTGTATCTCGACTTCGGTTTCCCATAGCTGCAACATGAGGTGGTTTTCCCATATCGTATCGCGGCCGAAACGCTCTCCCATAAACATTTGAAGCAAAAGTTCGCGCACGGGTTCCAGAGTAGCATACGGAATCATCAGGTCGATTTTGCCTCCGCGGTCTTCCATATCTACGCGCAGATGCGCCACAATGACGGCATTTGACAAGCGCGAAATGGTGGCAAAACGCGGGTTGGTTTCCAGCCGGTCAAAGGCAAAGGTGACCGACGTAATCGGGTCAAAAGCCGTGGAAAGGTCAGACAAAATACGCTGAATCATATCTTTGACGATGTTCAGTTCTATGGTGGTGTAAGGGCGCCCTTCAATCCGCATGGCCGCGGTGCCGCGCCGGCCGCCGAGCAGAACATCGACCATTGAATAGATGAGAGAACTGTCTAAAGACATCAGCCCGTAGTTGTCCCATTCTTCTGCTTTGAAAACGTTAAGCAAAGTCGGCAGCGTCAGCGAATCTATGTATTCGCCGAAACGCATCGATTCAATACTGTCGAGAGAGACTTCAACGTTGTCTTGCGTGAAGTTGCGCAAAGAAGTTGCCATGAGCCGAATCAGACGGTCAAAGACAATTTCCAGCATCGGCAGGCGTTCATACGAAACCATGCTGGAGTTGAGGATGGCGTGCACGCCGGTTTTTTGGGCGCCGTAATCGGCATCGGTGTTGGCGCCGTAGCCTAACAGAGTGTCAATCTCTTCCTGATTGAGAATTTTCGAATCAGGGGCTGTCGGTTGCGTTTGGTTTTCTTCTGCCACGTTTTTGTTCCCTATTTATTATCTTCTCTTTGAATCTCAAAAGACTTAATGTTTAAGCCGCTCAGTTTCACCGGTGCCACAACCAGGTTGAGGCGGTAAAACAGTTCTTCTTTAAGCCAGTACAGGCCATTGCTTCCCTCAAGCTCGGCCGGAGTGAGCTCAATGATGTGCGATATGACGGTATCATTGATGCGCGCGGTCATGGTTTCGACCGATGCCACGTCTTCAATAGCCGAAAGCTCCAAATTGAGACGCAACAGCAGGCGTTCCTGATCCGGTCCGGAGTTGTGCAGAGGCACGGCTATTTCCGGAAGGTCATAAAAAACCGTAATACTTTCAGCTCCGTCGGCGCCCGGTTTGCGGATGATGCTGTAGATGGCGTCAGAACTTTTGTATTCGCGGTTAAAAACATAATAAAAGCCGACGGACAAGCCGATAACAATCAATATCGGCAAAATGAGAATCAGCAATTTTTTGCGACTCGATTTGTTTTTGGCCGCAAGCTCTTCCTCTTCCTTGTCTAAATCTTCGTCCTGGTCAAGCATAAACCCTCCGGAGTTTTGGTTATTTCACCAGCGTTTAACTTATTTTACAGCATTATTTTTATAAATAAATGCAAATCTTCCACTTATTACCAGCCTTGGCCAAGATTCATGCGGAGGTTATTGGAAACTGTTTATCAGGCTGCCGGCCAGCATATACCATCCGTCAATCAAAACAAAAAAGATGACCTTAAACGGCAAAGCCAAAACGGACGGCGGCAGCATCATCATACCCATTGACATCAGAACCGAGGCGATGACCATGTCGATAATGAGAAACGGCACAAAAATCAGAAAACCGATTTCAAATGCCCGCCTCAGTTCACTGATCATAAAGGCCGGAATAATGATTTTGAGCGGTGTGGCTTCAACCGAATCGGTTTTGGCATCCGGAGCCAGCTCGGCAAACAACATCAAATCTTTTTCGCGCGTGTTGCGCACCATAAACTCTTTGAACGGAACAACGGCTCGGTCAAGCCCTTCCATAACCTCAACTTTTTCGTTTACAATCGGTTCAATGCCTTCTTCCCAAGCCTTGTCAAAGGTCGGCGTCATGATAAACAGGGTCAAAAACAAGGCCAGCGATACCAAAACCATGTTGGGCGGGGTGGTGTTGGTGGCCAAAGCGCTGCGCGTAATGGAAAAGACAACGGCAATGCGGACAAACGAAGTCATCATAATCAGAATCGACGGGGCCAGCGACAAGACGGTTATCATCGCCAAAATGCCCAAGATACGTCCGGTGGCGCTGCCGGTCGGAGCGTCGGTCAGATTCAGACTGACGCTTTGTGCCGCCGCAGAATCCGAAAGCAAGACAAGCGCAGCTATGAGAAATAGGAAACAGAGCAGTTTTTTAGTCATTGGCAGTTCTTTCGATGGGTCTGGAGGTCAACACAAGATTTCCGGAAGTGCCGAGCAGCAGCAAATATTCGGTCTGGCCGTCTTGCAGCAGCACAACTTGGTTTTTGGCGTCGAGCTGCCGTTTGTCTACTACCTTCAGGCGCCGGTCGGCATTCAGGCCGCAAAACAATTTGCAGTTCAGGCTTTTTTGCTCGCATACCTTAAATATCCACAGACAAACCAACAGCAGTCCGATTACAAAAATCAGCGCTGCCGCCGCCTGCACAATCTGAGTCCATTCCATAGTCGCCTCCGGTTTGTTTACCGAAGATTATATTCTCAAAGGCCGGCAATCGTCAACAAAAGGCTTGCCCTTGTTGATATTGTCTGGTAAGTTGGATTTATGAGCAAAAACAGCAAAACAATCGATATTATCAGCAGTGAGCGCCGCAGTTCGGATTTGCGGGCCCTGTCGGGGCTGCTGCCGCCGCTGGTGAAAAAAATATTGGGCAAAAAAGCGCTGGTTGAGACCGACTTGCTGGCCGAGTGGGCAGACATCGTCGGCGACGATTTGGCAGCTTATACGCGTCCGCAGCGGTTGGTTTTCAAACGCGGCGAACGCAGCGGCGGCGTCTTGCGGATTGAAGTTCCGAGCGGCGCGTTTGCGCTGGAGCTGCAACATCGCGAACAATATGTTTTGGCGCGGGTGAACGCTTATTTCGGGTATCCGGCGGCCGGGCGAATATCCATCGTGCAGAATGCGGATTTTTCGCTGCCGGCAGACGATGTGGGGAAGACGCAAAAAATGCTTGTAACCGCGGAAGAAGAATCTTATATTAGAGAACTAAGCGAGGGTATACAAAACAAAAATCTGCGCTCCAGACTCCAAAGTCTCGGCCGATGGGTCGTCAGCAGCAACAAGGATGAAAAGCAAGATGAATTTGAACCAAATCATTAAAACCATCAGCGGTATTGTCGCCGCCGTTATAGTCTTTTTTATGGCCGGCGGTTTGTATCTGTCGTCCAAAGGTTTTGTCATGCAGGATGACGGCTCCATCGTTTTGGTGCGCTCCGCCTACGCCGAAGATGACGAAACGGCCAAAGAGTTGCCGGTTATTCCCGACAACATCGTTTTGCCCGATAATCACAGCATGGGCTCCCAAAATGCGCCGATAACCATTTATGAGTATTCGTCCTTCGGGTGTTCCCATTGTGCCGATTTTCATTTGGAAATTTTGCCCGAGCTTAAGGAAGCTTATGTCGACAAAGGCCTGCTGCGCGTGGTTTTTGTGCCCTTTCCGATTGACAAAACATCAATGAACGCGGCGTTGCTGGCCGAATGCGTGCCGGATGACAAATATTTTGCCTATGTCGAATTGTTGTTCAAAAAACAGCGCGAATGGGGTTTGGCGCGCAATCCCCTTAAAGTGCTGAAACAATATGCGGCGCTTAGCGGCGTGGCGGCAGAAAAAGCCGATGCCTGCCTCAAAAATGATCGGACGGCGACCGAGCTTTTGACAAATCGGCAAAACGGACTTAAACAGCTGGGCATACAGGGGACGCCGTCTTTTGTGGTCAGCATGGACGGGCACAATGAACTGATTTCGGGGGCGCGTTCGTTTGACGGTTTTGCGGAAATTATTGATGCCAGACTGGCCGCGCGCAAGTCTGAAGAGGGCGGCGAATCAAAATCTGCCAAAAAATAATCGTCGGAACTTCGTTTTTTAATAACTGCTTAATCATTTTTAATGTAGAGTTTGATAATGAAGAAAACACCTGAGGACATTCGGCAACTTGAAGAGCGAATCTCCGAACTGAAATCTCGGGAAACCGAATCTCGCCGCGATAAGCCTGAGTCTGAGTTTTCGTTCGCGGCCAAAACCGGTTTTCGGATTGGAATCGAATTGTTGTCGGGTGTATTGGTCGGAGCTGCGCTGGGACATGTGTTGGACAAAGTGTTCGGCACCAGACCTTGGCTTTTGGTCGGGTTTATGTTTTTAGGCGGTGCCGCAGGTGTTTTGAATGTGTATCGTTTTGCAAAAAACGAGGAAAAAAGCAGGCAGAAGGAGTAGCCCGTGTCCAGTCCGATGGAACAATTTGTCGTTAAGCCGATTATCCCGATTAAGGTCGGAGGAATAGATATTTCGTTTACCAATTCGGCGTTGTTTATGGTTTTGGCGGTTGCAACCTCAACCTTGCTGTTGGCTTGGTGTCTCAGACGGCGGTCATTGGTTCCGAATCTGGCGCAGTCCGTTCCCGAAACCATATATGAGTTTGTGGCCTCGCTGCTCAGGGAAAACGTCGGTGCCGAAGGGCTGAAATATTTTCCGTTCATTTTTTCGATGTTTTTGTTTGTGGCGTTTGGCAATCTGCTTGGACTGCTGCCGTATGCCTTTACGTTTACGTCGCATTTGACGGCCGTGGGCAGTTTGTCGCTGATTGCGCTGGCATTTAACATTATTATCGGTATCAAAAAGAAAAAAATCGGCTGGCTGCGAACCTTTTTGCCTAAAGGAATCCCTCTGGCGCTGGCGCCTTTGATTGTGCCGATTGAGATGATTTCGTTTTTATCAAAACCTTTCAGCCTGACTGTTCGTTTGGTCGCCAATATGACCGTGGGGCATATTATGCTCAAGATTATTGCCGGTTTTGTGGCGGCGCTCGGGGTGCTGGGTTTTGTGCCGATACTGTTTAACAGCTGTATCGTCTGTTTCGAGATTTTTATTGCTCTGCTGCAAGCCTTTATATATACGGTGCTGAGCTGCATTTATCTGGGTGATGCGTTGCATGAGCATTAATTTGGGCCGGAGCCTGCCCTAAAGGCTGGTGTTATAATTAGGAAAGGAAAGACAATGGAACCGTTAGCTTATATTGGCGCTGGAATGTGCGCTCTGTCGATGATGGCCGCCGCTTGGGGCGTTTCTCAGGTGTGGACAACCATTATTTCGACCGTCGGCCGCAATCCGCAGGTTAAGAAAGACGTTGATATTTACGGTTGGGCAGGCTTTGCCGCTGTTGAAGCGGTGGCGCTGTATGCTCTGGTTGTTGCTTTGGTAATGCTTACCGGAAATTAATTGGAAATATATGTCAGACGGGCGGAGCATTCGAACTTGCCCCGGTAATTCGCAAATTGCTCGGACAACATGAGTTCCGCTTGTCTTGCAAAATATAATTGTCTTTGATTAACCGTTTTTGATGGGAGTTTGGGTATGCCACAACTTGATTTCAGTATTTTTCCGTCGCAGTTTTTTTGGCTGTGCATAAGCTTTTTTGTCATGCTGTTTATAATGGGCAAATTTATCGTTCCGCTGACCGCGGAAATGATTAACTTGCGTAAGGCTAAGATCGATGCTGATTTGGCGGCCGCCGCCGAACTCAAGCAAAAGGTCGAAAAAACGCTTGAAAAATATAATGAGGCTCTGAGCAATGCTTCGGAAGAGGCCAATGCGTCCGTGCTCAAGACCAAAGAAGAACTTAATGCCCTTATGGAACGCCGGGAGGCAGAATTGGCCGCCGAAATCGGCCGACAAATTCTCGCCGCTGAAAAAAAGATTGAAAAGGCACGTCAAAAAGCATTGTCCGAAGTTGACGGAATTGCGGCCAAATTGGCGCCGATTGTCTGGAAAAAGCTTGACTTCGACAAATTCCCATCGGCCGAATTGCAGGCTGTCGTTAAGGCTACGGGAGAACTCAAAAAATGATAGGTTCGCCCAACAATGAACTTATTGACTCGGCGCAGGATGCTGTTTTGAACGCGGCTGAAAGTATGGCTTTGGCTTTTGAAAATACCACTCAGGAGCTGGCCGAACATCATGAACCGCTGTTGCAGAGCGCGGAATTTTGGGTGGCGGTGTCTTTTGTGCTGGCTGTCGTGCTGTTGGCACGTCCGGTTTATAAAGTAGTGCGGCATATGCTTTACAAACGTGCCAACGACATCAGCAAACGTTTGTCCGATGCTTCGAATCTGAAACTTGACGCCCAGAAACTGCTTGCCGAATATGAGCGCAAATATCGTCACGCCAAGCAGGAAGCTCAGGAAATTTTGTCACGCTCGGAACGCGAAATCAATTTGTTGCGCAAAGACAATATGGCCAAACTCGAGAACGAAATGGCGGCCAAGGAAAAAGAAGCCAAAGCGCGGGTGAAGTCCGCACAGGAACAAGCGGCCAGGGAAATTACCGCCAAAACCGTGGAACGCACAATCAGCATCGTAGAAACCCTGTTGGAGCAAAAGCTTGACTCCAAAGCGCAAAGCCGATTGATTGACGAATCCATAAAGCGTTTGGCGCAAACCAAATTTTAGTTTCAGATTAGATTACATATTCATCTTAAGTTTATTCCAGCCTTTGCGGGCGTTGTCGGCCTTTTCTTTGGCCGCGGTCTGCTCTTTGGCCCAATTGCGTACGGGCGCGTTTTTTTGTTCCAAAAGTTTTTGCTGTTCTTCGGTTTGAGCAATGCCGATGGGCAGCAGCTGGTTTAGCAGCGCCGGCGAAGCAAAATCGACCTTACCGCTAATCAGAGGATTTATCAACGCGTCAATAATCGGTGCCGCCGGTTTGGCATTGAAGGCGCTGACTTTGCCGCCGTAAAAGATGGCAAACGCATGGCAGGGCGAAGATAGCAAAACATCTGTATAGTCAACGCCGCGGACAAAACGCAGCATAATTTGCGGACGAATAACGCAGTTTTCGGTTACATCAAAAATAATGTTGTCCGGATTCATCATCAATTCGGAAGTTACCATAGTTTGCAATTCTTTGTTGATAACACCGCAAAATCCAACCAGAGCCATGCCGTCGAGCGTATAACCGGTGTAGTTTTCGGGACGGTTGGCAATCTGATAGCAAAAGACTTGTTCGGCGCCGGATATGTTGGCTATGGCGACGGGGCCGGCGGCCGAAGAAATTTCTTCCAAGATTGTCGTATGTTCGGGATTAGGCTGCCAAGCCGGCGCCGGTTCAGCCTGCGCGGCGACCGAATACGGAACAAATGTTCCGGCCAGGGTTATCAATAGAGCCAAAATCCGTATCATTGCGAACCTCCGTAAAAAATTTTCCTATTCATTATATAATCATTAAAAAAGATTTCCAGTTTTTTATTCGGGTTATAAAAAACAACCGCCGCGGTCCATGAAGGAGCGCGGCGGTTGCAAACAGAGTTATTCGACAGTGTTGTCGGGGACAAAGCTGAAAGATTCTCCGTTATAGCTGACGGTGATTTTCTTTATTTCACCGTTTTTATAACGTTCTATTTTGCGAGAGTCGTCAAACCATACAACTTGTCCGCCTTTGTCCGTTAGGAAAGTCGTAGACACAAGCTGCGTGCGTGAACCGTCATAGCAAGCATAGGCATAATCGGTTTCCTGTTTGGTGCCTTTTTTGGTACCGACTTGGTAACCGTATGTCCATTTGTCCGTGATGGTCGAATATTCCATCGAATAAGGAGAGTTGGAGGTCTGTTTGCCCACAGTTTCCTTATCTTGCGGAAGTTTCGAACGATCACCGTTGCCAACATTGAAAGCATGGTGAATCATAATGCCGTCGCCGCCTGATTTGCTGGTGAGCCGCGCTGTGAAAACAACCAACCAACTATGGCCCGTACGGTCCAAAATCATGGTTGTCGCGGCTTGGCTCAGTTCCGTTTCCGTCAATGTATAGCCGGGGTACGTCGGAGTTTCGGGCTTTTCAACCTTAATTTCCTGCGTGCCGGTGGCAATTTCAATGGCGTCGGCGTAGAGAGCGGCCTCATTGCTGTAAAGTCCTTCTTCGGTAGAGCTGAAGTGCTTTGACCGAACGGAATAAACAGCGCTGATCGGCTTGGTGACAGTCGTTCCGTCAGAAGTTTCAAACTGCGCTTCGGTCGGAACGCTAACCGTCCACGAATCCTTAAAACTGTGGCCGCCCAGCGTGTAACTGAACTGTGCCGAAGAGCTTGCGTAGTCGGCGTTGGAAGCGCTCAGTGACAACGTTTTGCTCGACTGTTTTGTGATTCTCGGACCAGCTTGCAAAGAGGCGGTTACGGTTTTCTTTAAGTCAACACTTTCACCCGTGCGGTGACCATCAACGGTTTTGTGGGCTTTGAGAGTGACTTCGCTGCCGCCGCTCCACTTGGCATAATCGTCAAATTCCCACCCCGGAGTATGCGGAGCCGGTTGAATGATGATTTGCTGCGTGGCCGAGCTGACAACGAATCCGGCAATGGATAATTCCGCCTTGTTGGAATAGATGTTTGAACTGTTGGTAAAACTTACCGATTTTACAATCCATCTATCTTTCAGGCGGCGCTTGACTGCCGTTCCGTCACTGCCCGTAAACGTAATCTCGGAAGGCACGGTTATCGTCCATTCGTCGCCGAACGTTTGATTGTCCAGCAAATAAATAAACGATGCCTTGTTGCCGGTGATGCCGGGAGTAACCGAAGCCAGAGAAGGAGAGTTGTCAGACTGCTTGATTATCGCTTCGCCGGCGCTGAGGCTGCCGGTGAAAGTCGTCTCAAGCTGTTTGGTAACGCCCGTGCGGTTGCCGTCTTTGGTTTCATACTCGGTTAAGGTGGCCTTTAGAGAACCGTTTTCACCTTGGGAAATTGTCGGGTAGATGTCCCATTCATAGCCTACATGGCCGTTGCCAAGAGACTGATGAATTTTCTTGTCATCTTCCGCAACTTTCACGCCATCGCACAACAGCTTGAAATAAGCCGTGTTCATAATGTCGTGATATTCACCCGAAGTGTTGTCCACAGTGTTAATGTTGCCGTTGCTTTCAATGGTCAGAGTCGTGAAGTCGATGGGAACGGTCACGTCGTTGCCTTCTTCTTCGTCAAAGAATGTGACGGTTAAAGGCATGCCGACCACAGCGGTGAAAGTAACAATGTTCATTGCGACTTCGTTATTACCGTTGTGAGCGGTGACTGCGCTGCCATAACCCAGAGGACTGAGATTGGAAGTGTTTTGAACATCGCCGCATTCAAACAGGACTTTTAACGTTGCATTCAGAGTTGACTGCGCGGTTTGTTCCTGATTGACAAAAACGGTTTTGGTGATTTCCAAGCCGCCGGTTGGGGTTACATGAGCGTTGCCGTACTCAACTTCGCGTTTGTCGCCGGATTTTCTCTGGAAGATGATTTTGTCGTCTTCAGCTACCTTTACGCCATCGCAAACCAGCTTGAAATGAGCTGTGTTTTTGATGTTGCGGAAGGCGTCCGTCGAGTTGTCTTCGGTGGTGATTTCGCCATTGCTTTCAATGGTCAGCGTTTCATAAACCACAGGTTTCACAATGGTTTCTCCCGTTTCTTCGTCGGTGAAAGACACTTTGGTCGGCATTCCGACAACCGCGGTAAAGTTGGTGATGTTCATAGAAACCGTCACCGAACCGTTTTGAGCCGTTGTCGGTTCGCCATAAGCCAGAGGTGTCAAATCGCCGCCGACAATGGTCGGATCGCCGCATTCCAGCAGAGCGTTAAGGTCAAAAGTAAAGGTCTTCGTCGAAGTGATTTCGTCGTTGACCGTTACCACTTTGGTGACCTCAAGTTTGCCTTCCTCGGTAACGGTTGCGTCGGTGTAGGTGTTGACGGAGATATCTTTCTTGTCCGTTTGGCGGATAAGTTTGGTATCTTCAGCCATATCTATGCCGTCGCAAACCAGTTTGAAATACGCGGTATTGACGAGATCGGTTTCTTGTTCGGTCGAATTGTCTTCCACCGTAATAACGCCGTTCTTTTCTACCGTCAGAGTGTCCCAAACCAGAGGCACTTTTACGGTTTCGTCAGTTTCTTCATCAACAAACGATACTTCGTTGACGGTTGTAACCGTTGCCGAAAAGCTGATGATGTTCATCTCGATTACAGCGACATTTTCGCTGATGATTGACTGCCCATAATCCAATTTTTTGAGGTTTGAAATGGTCAGCATTTCACCGCATTCGAGCGCAAACTCGATATTTTCGATGAAAATGTCGCGACTGGACGAAACATTGCCGTTGATAAGCGTTTGTTTCTGCAATTTGGCCATGTTGCGGGCAACTACGCGCGCCGGCGTATAGTTTACCGTAACTTCATCACCGGAGACAACGGTGAGTTCAAACCGGATTTCCGCCGTTTCAAGGGGTGTCTCCGCATCTGCGTCAGAATTGCCGATGGCAACCGTGACAAACAGCGGAAGCTTATCCTCGACGATACGGCCGGTTCGGAACTCAATGCCCTGAGGCTGACAAACGCCGAGTTCGGGATAGCTGTAGGTCGTCCCGTAAAGGGTGACGCTGCCGCATTCCGGAGTGGCGTTGCTCAACACATAAGCATTTTTACCGATGGAAAATTCACCGTTGACGATTTTACCAGATTGTTCTTCAACCGTTTTGAACTGATTGGCTTCAATATTGGCCAAGTATCTGGACAATTCAAATACGGTTTTGACTTTGTACAACTCTGTAGCTGTCAGGATTTTGCCGTCAGGATTTTCAAGCCAAGCTTCGTGCATGGCGGTTGCGTACGGTTTGTTGACTTCGTATGCAGTTGAATCCGCAGCGGTAAACGAGCCTGCCACATGAGCCGTTTTTAAGACGGGATCGGTTGAACCACCCGTTCCAGAACCAGAAGCACTTCCCGACAAGAAAAGTTCTTCACCATCTTTGCTGCAAGCGCAGAGAGCCAATGTCATGGCTGCAACTGCAAGAAAGTTATAAGCTTTCATAAATAATATAAATTTGTTATTGTTATTAATTTATTTACCAAGTTTTTGCTTTCTTTTGTCGAATAAATCTATCTGACTGCCGAACAATCCGATAACTATGCTAAGCTTAGGGATTTGGCAGAGTTGACAATAATTTATTAATGACTTAAAGCAAGAATATTATAGCATAAATTCTGCTAAAATCAATACAAAAAACAGCATCTGTAAAAATTTGTATACTTTTTGTCAAATTAAGCGCGGCTATTGATATATTTTACTTTTTGCTTGTAGAATCGGAATTGTTGGTATAGGTTAGTGACGAATATAAGTTCATCAAACGGAGAAATCCGTCTGATTTGTTTTAACCAGTGCTTGATGAGGAGCGATGAAAAACCATGAGTAAATGGGTTTATACATTTGGAAACGGCAAAGCCGAAGGCGATGCCACCATGCGTAATCTCCTCGGCGGCAAAGGCGCTAACCTGGCTGAGATGAACAAGGTCGGTTTGCCGGTGCCTCCGGGATTTACGGTTACAACGGAAGTTTGTACCTATTATTACAACAATAACAAAACTTATCCGGCCGACCTGAAAGAGCAGGTTCGTGAGGCTGTTGCCGGAGTCGAGAAAGTTATGGGCAAAAAGTTTGCCGACGCAAATAACCCGCTGCTGTTTTCCGTTCGTTCCGGCGCCCGCGTTTCCATGCCGGGCATGATGGATACGGTTTTGAACCTCGGTTTGAATGACCAGACCGTTCAGGCTTTGGCCAAAGCTTCCGGCAGCGAGCGTTTTGCCTACGATTCTTATCGTCGTTTCCTGCAGATGTTTTCTGACGTGGTTTTGGGCGCGGATATCGAGCTTTATGAAGAAGCGCTGGAAAATATGAAGAAATCCAAAGGCTACAAGTCGGATACCGATTTGACGGCCGAAGATTTGAAAGAATTGGTCAAGCAGTACAAAGCTATCGGCCAAAAAATCGGCAAAGTCGTGCCGCAGGATCCTTGGGAGCAATTGTGGGCCGGTATCGGCGCCGTGTTCGGTTCGTGGATGGCTGCCCGTGCCATTACTTACCGCAAGCTCAATAATATTCCGGGCGATTGGGGTACGGCCGTTAACGTTCAGACCATGGTCTTCGGCAATGCCGGCGATGACTGCGCTACCGGCGTATGTTTCTCGCGCGATCCGGCTACCGGTGAAAACGTTTATTACGGCGAATATTTGGTCAATGCCCAAGGCGAAGACGTGGTGGCCGGTATTCGTACGCCGCAGCCGATGGCTTCCAAGGGCGACGGCAATTCGCTGGAAGAAAAATGGCCGAATCTGTATAAAGAATTGGTCGATGTCCGCAATAATCTGGAAAATCACTACAAAGATATGCAGGACATGGAGTTTACCATTGAACACGGCAAATTGTGGATGTTGCAGTGCCGCAACGGCAAGCGTACCGCTGCCGCGGCCGTGCGGATGGCTGTCGAAATGGTTGAAGAAGGCCTGATTAATAAGGAAGAAGCCATCATGCGCGTCGGTGCCGACCAGCTTGACCAGCTTTTGCACCCGATGCTTGATCCCAAAGCCAAGAAGACGGTTATTGCCACCGGTTTGCCGGCCAGCCCGGGAGCCGCTGTCGGCCGCGCGGTGTTCAACGCCGAAGATGCCGAGGCTTGGGCCGCCAGAGGCGAAAAAGTCATTCTTATCCGCAACGAAACCTCGCCGGAAGACATCGGCGGTATGCATGCTGCTCAGGGCGTGATTACGGCGCGCGGCGGTATGACTTCGCATGCGGCGGTTGTGGCTCGCGGAATGGGCACCCCCTGCGTTTCCGGTTCTCACGAAATTCACATTGACTATGCCAGCAAGACCATGACGACCGATAAAGGGACCGTGGTCAAGGAAGGCGATTGGGTTTCTTTGGACGGAGCCAAAGGTCAGATTATCGAAGGCCAGGTTCCGACTGTCAAAGCTGATACCAACAGCGGAAACTTCGGTAAACTGATGGGCTGGGTTGATGAAATCCGTACGCTGGAAGTTCGCGCCAACGCCGAGACTCCGAAAGATGCTCAGACGGCACGTGACTTCGGCGCTCAGGGTATTGGTCTGGCGCGCACCGAACACATGTTTTTTGATGCTGATCGTATTCCGGACATGCGGGCGATGATTTTGGCCGACAACGAGGAAGGGCGCCGCGCCGCGCTGGCTCGCCTGTTGCCCTATCAGAAGCAAGACTTCAAAGACTTGTTCAAAATTATGGAAGGACTGCCGGTGGTTATCCGTTTGTTGGATCCTCCGTTGCATGAGTTCTTGCCGAACACCGATGCCGAAATGCAGGAATTGGCCAATAAAATGGGTATAACGCTGGAGAAGGTTAAACAGCGTGCCAACTCTTTGCATGAGGCCAACCCGATGCTTGGCCATCGCGGCTGCCGTCTGCCGATTACCTATCCGGAAATCTGCGAGATGCAGACTCGGGCGATTTTGGAAGCGGCTTTGGAATGCGAGGCCGAAGGCATTAAGGTTTTGCCGGAAATCGAAGTTCCGTTGACCGGTTCCAAGAAAGAACTGGATATCGTTAAAGACATCATTGATTCGACCGCGGCCAAGGTTTTTGCCGAAAAAGGCAAGAGCACCAAGTACGAAGTCGGTTCAATGATTGAGTTGCCGCGCGCCGCCCTTAAGGCTGACGAACTGGCGCAATCGGCTGAATTCTTCGGCTTTGGTACCAATGACCTGACGCAGACAACTTTGGGCATGAGCCGCGATGACACGGGCGCGATTTTGGACGAATATCGTGCACGCGGCGTGTATGTGGCTGATCCGTTTGCTTCGATTGACGTCGAAGGCGTCGGTTGTCTGGTTAAGATGGCCTGCCAGAAAGCTCGCAGCTCCAATCCGAAGATTTGGCTTGGCGTCTGTGGCGAGCACGGCGGAGATCCGGCGTCTATTGACTTCTTCCAGACTTGCGGCATGAACTATGTTTCGTGCTCGCCGTACCGTGTGCCGGTTGCGCGTTTAGCTGCGGCACAGGCCGCTGTCCGCCACAAAGGCGAGAAAGTCAGCGATGGCAACTGCTGCTGCAAGAAGTCGGCGTAAAAACCACATACGGATTGTCGGGCGGCGGTTGTTCTGCCTTGGCGGGAGATGCAAAGCCCGACATTCTGTTGACTGGTTGATTGTGAAATTGTCTATGCCCCTCAAATACGGGGCATAGATTTTTTTTGTCGCAGCCAAATTTTTTGTTGACGTTTTTGTCTATTTTTGCTATATGTGAAGACAGCTATTTATTATTAACTAAACTACTACAATTATGAAAACTAATTCGGGAGTTAACATTTCGGGACCGCAAATCGATGAGGGTTTTACAAGGTTCAATTCAACGGAAAAACAGTTGACGCACAGGAAAAAAACTGCTGAAGCACTTAAAGATTACACAAAGGATCGTGAGTGCGAACGAGGAACTCTGCTAACCGCGATTTGTGACTATTTCGGTTCTGATATCGAAGACAAGCCCGAAACCAGACGCTCATGGTGGTGTCAGGTTTTGGCAAATCCATCAAGAGGCACTACGTTTCCGAGGATATTTTTTGCTCAGACTTATCTGGTAAAAAGCGAACCGGTTGTTATTTTGGACAACGATGAATGGTTGCAAAGAGAAGCTGTCAAAAAAGCGTTTGCGCAAATTGTGCAACTGCGGGCGGAAACAGACGCATCCTGGCGAAAAAACTTGTCGCCTTTAAGTTTGGCATTTGCTGAACTGCATTATGCGGAGAGGTTGTGCTGGACGGCTTTGGCGGGTGAGCACAGGCTTGTCTGTTTGGTTACCAACGGACTGATTGTTCCGAATTTTGAAGGCAAGATTACTCCGTATACGTCCGGCAAAAAGCTGATACGAAGTGCCGAGTGCGTATTTCGGCCATATGACAGCTTTTTAGAAAGGCTTTAACCAAAAAAGCACGGTTATGAAACCGTGCTTTTTTGATTCTCTGTGAAACCGCTTATGTTCTTCTGCTATGGAATAAAGGGCTTCATTTTTTTTATCAAGTTTCAATCATTGTCTCTTTAAAGCGCCTAAACTTTGATGCGGCAACGGAATTTGACGGATTCGCGCATAAACAAAAACCCCGTGGCAGATAACCACGGGGTTCTGTGAAAGAACGCAAATTAACCCTGACGGGCTTTCATCTTGGGATTCTTTTTGTTAATCACATAAACGCGGCCTTTGCGACGAACGACTTTGCAGTCCTTGTCACGGGTCTTTTTGCTTTTTAATGAGCTGTAAATTTTCATCGCTTTTATCCTTAAACAGTCAAAATTTATCCGCAACTTAAGCTAAATCTGCGTCTTTGTCAACTTAATTTTTCAGATTCTTTGGTAAAAATTGGATAATGCCTTTGCTTTTTGTGTCAAAGCGCTTATAATGCACGCTTATGAAAGCAAGTTTAAAATGTTTGATTGTCGCCTTTGTTTGGCTGGCCGCAATGCCGGCGGCCGCTCAAATGCCGTATATTGAAGAAGCTCGCGCCCTTGGCGCCATTTCCGGACAAGGGTTGGCTTGCGGCGCTTCCAAATATGATACGTTTGAAATGCTGGCGCGCGCTATTTTGCTTACCAAGTCGCCGAGCGACAAACTTCAGACCGATGCCATCTACGCTTATTCGGAAGAAAAAGCCAATGTCTATATTTCCAAGGAAATGGACGGTTTTTACGGCTGTGCGGAAATTAATCGGCGGTTTGACAATCAGGATATTTTTAAGGCTGTGCTGTATGCCGACGGCACCATTAAAATGCCGGACGGACAAATCCTAACCCCCCGCCAGCCTTATGATGCCCGCATGATTTATAAAAACAACAAGGATCGTGAGGCGGCGCAGGCCATTTATAACGGCGCCCAAGGTACCATTACCAAGGTTAATGTCAAAGATGAGACCATCGCGCGGATGAACGGGGCATTGCCCGAGCCGGCGGTCAAACAGTTTGGCCGCCGCAATTAAAAAAGTTGCTTTTTGCAATTTTGCCTGTATAGTCTTAGCAAATTTTGTCAATGAGGAGATGAATAAATGGCCGCAGTCCAATATGTGTTTGTGATGCAAAATCTGAGCAAGGTTTTTCCCGGCGGAAAAGAATTGTTTAAGGGAATCACCCTGTCGTTCTTGCCGGGGGCAAAAATCGGCGTTTTGGGCGTTAACGGCGCCGGCAAGTCGACGTTGCTTAAAATTATGGCCGGCGTGGATAAGGAGTTTAACGGCGAAGCTTGGGCCGCCGAAGGAATCCGCGTCGGATATTTGGAACAAGAGCCGCAGCTCGATGCCTCTAAAAACGTGATGGAAAATATTATGGACGGGATGAAAGAAACCCGAGACTTGTTGCGTCGGTTTGAGGAAGTGTCAATGCGTTTCGGCGAAGAAATGTCTGATGACGAGATGAACGAGCTGATTAACGAACAAGCCGAGTTGCAAGAAAAAATAGACGCCTGCAACGGCTGGGAGCTGGAACGTACAATCGAGATTGCCATGGATGCGCTGCGTTGTCCGCCGGCCGATGCCGATGTGACCAAACTTTCAGGAGGCGAAAGACGTCGTGTGGCTTTGTGTCGGCTGTTGCTCTCCAAGCCGGATATGCTGCTTTTGGACGAGCCGACCAATCATTTGGATGCCGAATCGGTGGCGTGGCTGGAAAATCATCTTAAGGATTATAAAGGAACGGTGGTTATGGTGACGCACGACCGCTATTTCTTGGACAACGTTACCGGTTGGATTTTGGAGCTTGACCGCGGGCAGGGAATCCCCTATGAGGGAAACTATTCTTCTTGGCTGGCGCAAAAGCAAAAACGTTTGGAGCAGGAAGCGCGCGAAGAATCGGCGCGGCAAAAGGTTTTGGCCAACGAATTGGAGTGGATTCAAAAGAATCCCAAGGCCAGACAAGCCAAGTCTAAGGCGCGTATCAACGCTTATGATGAACTTTTGGCGCAGGCTGCCAAAGACAAAATCAGTACCGCCAACATCACCATTCCGATGACCGAACGTCTCGGCGATTTGGTTATCGAAGCCAGTCATATCAGCAAGGCATATGGCGACAAGGTGTTGATTGATGATTTGTCGTTTAAGATTCCCAAAGGTGCAATTGTCGGTATCATCGGTCCTAACGGTGCCGGCAAAACGACGCTGTTTCGGATGATTACGGGGCAAGAAAAACCCGATGCCGGAGAAATCAGAATCGGCGACAGCGTGGATTTGGGCTATGTTGACCAAACTCGTGACGAGCTCTGCGCCGACAAGACGGTATGGGAAGAAATTTCGGACGGACTGGATATGATTCAGTTGGGCAAAAAGGAAGTGCCGTCACGGGCTTATGTCGGGCAGTTTAACTTTAAGGGTTCCGATCAACAGAAAAAAGTCGGGCAGCTCTCAGGCGGCGAACGCAACCGCGTGCATTTGGCCAAAATGCTCAAAAAAGGCGCCAACGTCATCTTGCTTGACGAGCCGACCAATGATTTGGATGTGGATACGCTGCGTTCTCTGGAAGAAGGAATAATGAACTATCCCGGTTGTGTGTTGGTCACTTCACACGATCGCTGGTTTTTGGATCGCTTGGCCACGCATATTTTGGCTTATGAAGACAACGGTCATGTCGAGTGGTTTGAGGGCAATTTTGAAGACTATGAAAAAGATAAAATCCGCCGTCTGGGCGAAGATGCCGTCAAGCCGCATAGAATGAGGTATAAGACGCTTACTCGATGAATAAAAAGGTGAGCGGGAAGAGCGCAACTAAAAAAGGTTCTGGTAAAAAAGGCATATAATCTGGAGCAAAGAACGGTCAAAATCCATGTACATATATGTACACTAAATTTTGACCGCTTTGTTTTTCATTCTGTCTGCACTATTTTCCGCTCTTTTTCCTGCGTCATCGCCAAATGGTTATTGGTCATTATATATTCCTTTGTTTGTCATTGTGCACTCTTTGTCATTGCGGAGTTTTCTCCTTCCTTTGTCATTGCGAGGAATGGAGCGTATGCGAAATGACGAAGCAATCCATCTTTATTTAGTCAGCAACTCAATGTTCGGTTTTGTTTCACGACTTTCAATGAACCTGACTTTCTGAGATTTTACTTAAAATTAAGCATTTTGTCGATATAGTGTGATGTATGAAATATTTCTTGCAGAAAGAGGTATTTTGTGATAAAATAAATCTTGTAGCGCGAGAATTGCGCCACAAGCAGTGTCCACAGTATTTGGAGAAAAACCATGTCAGATATTTCCCTTACCGCCTCTATGAGATCGAATCTGCTGTCTTTGCAGAACACACAGAGCTTGATGGACCGGACGCAGGAGCGTTTGGCCACCGGAAACAAAGTTAACTCAGCCTTGGACAATCCGTCATC
>CANPYJ010000010.1 GCA_947588275.1 uncultured Alphaproteobacteria bacterium
AAACAACGAGGCAGATATCTTTCAACATTGTAAATGGGGACAATAATGCTAATCTCAGGCATCGGCGTTCCTTTGAATCCTTTTTTTTACATAGGGATAATAGAACATATCCTATTAGCCGACGAGCAAGCAAGATTTGCAACTTATGCCCAAATTGGCAGGGTCATTTTTTTATGT
This sequence comes from uncultured Alphaproteobacteria bacterium, assembly GCA_947588275.1. Classification (GTDB taxonomy): domain Bacteria; phylum Pseudomonadota; class Alphaproteobacteria; order RF32; family CAG-239; genus CAZU01. The sequence continues at coordinate 178 of CANPYJ010000010.1, forward strand.
TTTTGATATTTGCGGAGGCCGTTTCCGCACAGCTTCCTGTTCAATATCTCTTAAAATGCCGAAGTTGTGGATTGTTGTCTAAAATATCTGGACAGCCTGCGTGATATAAAATATAAAAATTTTAAAAATTCCATGGGAGAACCGAATGTTCGATAAAAAAATAGCCTTTATTATGCCGATATATCCGCCGCATTACGACTATGCCCGCGCATTTCTCAAAAGTTGGCGTCGTTTTCAAATGCCACGGCAGGCAGATTTGTTTTTTGTGTTTTCCAGTGCAGAAGAAGCGGCGTTGTTTGCCGAAGCTGAGCAAAAAATTGTGATGCCGGCGGATATTATGGATGAATGTCTCAGACGGGACAGCGGCATCATAAACGTTAAGAAGCTTTATGCGATAAATGAACTCAAAGACCGTTTTAAATATCTGATTGTAATTGATGCCGAGTCAATTATATTGCGCAGTCTTAATTTGCTTGACCTGTGCGAAAGGTACTTTAAAGACAAGATTTTATACGGAAATTATGCAAGAAAAGATGTCTTGACCATAGTCAACTCATGTTTGTCATATTTTCCGCAAGGCAAGGCCGAAACTTTTGATCACCGGCTCTATCTTTGGTTTAATCAGCTGTGTATCTATAAGACGGATAATCTCAATGACTTTTTTGCTCAAACAGGAATATTCAAAGATATTGCGGCGCTGGGTAGAAAAGATTTTGATTACTACATATATATGCTGTATCTGATATTTTATCAGGGTTTCCGCGTCAAGAACATAGGTGTAACTGCTGCTTACGGTTTTTGCGAAGACGTCGTCGGCAATCTCGAATTTGTTTCCAATGATTATAAGACTATTCCGTTTCCTCTGGCTACCAAGAATACGGAAAAGCATCTCCCCCCCCCATAAGAAGAGAAATTTTGCTCAGGATTCAAATAGATAAGAGCAAAACCTCAAAAGGTTTTTTAAGGCAATTATGGAACAATTTTAAAAAAATATGTCAAAACGTTTAGCGATTCAATTATACGGACACTTAAGAACATTTGAAAAAACATTTGATTTGTTCAAAAAAAACGTGCTAGATGCCAATCAATATGACGGTTATGAAATTGATATCTTTATTCATACTTGGAATCAACTCAATACTAATACAATTTGCCATTACAATCAGGATGGCAAGCGTATTTTTGAGGCGGATTTGACCGAGAAGGTTTCCGATCATGCCAGAAAATTGTACAAGCCCGCCAAAATGTTGGTGGAACCGCAGCGTGCCTGTGAAGAAGTTTTGCTCACCTCACATTACGGAAACAAAAGTTCAATCAAAGGACCGTATAATATGTCTTATTCAATGATGAAAAGTTCGGAATTGCGGCGTTCATATGCAAATGAAAAACAGCTCAAATATGATTGGACCGTTTTGACCCGTCCGGATGTGCTGTTTGCTGCTCCGTTTCGGATAGACGAGTTTTTGGAGTTCTATAACAAGTATAAAGTTAAAGCGCCGGATGACGCATTTTATTATTTAGATGCTTCATTTGCTCGAGGAAACAAAATTAATGACCCGATTTTTATCGGCGGCTGTGATGTCATAAGTTTTGCGACGCCGGAAAATATGGATTTGGCTACAGCATATCATCAAAAATTTTACGAATATCTCGATGCTAATGATTTTTGGTGCAATGAGGTTCTTTTTTATCAATATTGGCGGAAATCCGGTTTAATGCCGATATCTTTCAAATATAAACAGCAGGAATATATTGTCCGAGATGATACGTTTGCATATGGCAAATATTCGTTATCCAGACTTATCAGGTATAGATTGTTGTCTTTAATCTGTCCGGACAAAACCGGTACCAAATATTATGCCAAGTTTGTCAATCAGACAAAGCTGAGGAAATTTCAGCGATAAGGGCAGATTTGCACAAAAAAACACCTGCCGGACAGGCAGGTGTTTTGTTCAAAATTTCATAATCAAGGGATATTCGCACATAAAATCCGTAACGAATTCGCGCAATGTCGAATCCAAATCCGCCGCCATAGGCGTTCCCCACTCGGACTGCGCCCAATATAGTGGGGCGTTCAGAGGTTCGGCATCGGACAAAGCACGCATCGCGTTGAGGTCATGCAAATTTTGCCGCACACAGGCAAGCTCTTCTTCCGTAAGAAGCCTACTGTGCAAAGTTTGCAGAATCTGTATCAGGCGAGGCAGGTTAACGTCTTTTATGACAACCCTATGCAACACCCAATTCGGGGCCAGACGATATCCGATGACACGACCGTTCTTGGGCAGATATTCGGTGCTTTCCGTAAAGTCCTCATAAACATAACGCGGTTTGTCAACGGCAGCAAAACGGTTTTTTAGTTTAAGTATGAGCGACGCCTTTTTCCAAAAAGGAGCCTCTTCACAGAGGAGACGCCATTCTTCGCGCCATTTTCGCTCTTCTCTGATGTTTTTGTTGATGACTTTTATCAGCATGATAAAAACGCAGGTAACAGTAATCAGACAACCGAGTATAACTCCCCAAAATACATAGAAATTTGACACCATAATTTACCGGAATATTTAAAGAGGCTTTATTTGACCGGATCCTCAATGACATAAAATTGTAGGTTAATAATAATTTTTCACAATTATAATAAATAAATGTGTCGAATTTGTCAAGTCCAATCGGCCGGCGGATGACTAAGCTCATATGTTTTGTGCGCAGAACAAAAAACGAGGCTTTGAGTATATTTTCTGTAGCCGGAAACTTCGGTAAAAACGGCAGCTTGGTTTATTTTGCGCGGAGCCAAACAATTTTTAGACAACCGGGTATAAATAATTATTGACTTTATTTTTTTAGATATATATAATAAAGGCGTCTGGTCAGATACAAACTTTATGTGCAATAAAAATAAGGAATTAGAAGGCTGGTCTCGTTTTGCTTTAAGAGCCGACATTTTGAGAGCAAAATATTTTTGACAACCGGTTATAATTGTTGCTTTTCTTATTTAATTGTATATAATGAACCCGTTGAGTTTGATTAGACTATAAACTTTATGTGCAATTAGAATAGGGATTTTAATATGAAAAAAGAATTTTTCTTTACAACGGCTTTGGCGGCGTGTGTCACTTTTGCCGCAGCTGCGCGGGCTAATTCTGTGAATGCAAGTCCGTGGTCGCTGGAAGTATCCGGTGGTTATCAATTTGCGACAAGAGAATTTCAGAATTCACCGATGGCCAGTGATGGTACCAAAACTTTTCGTTCAAACTGGTCAATGCCTAAAGTCGATCTTATCACGGCAGATCTTACCGGTGTGTATAACATAAATGATCAGCATGCCTTGACCCTGCGTGTGGGGGTTGGCACCGGCCATGAAAAAGTTAAAATTGACGGCGGTCCCACCAGCATCAGAGACGATGTTGATTTGTATACGTTGATGCCCGGATATCGTTACACTATGCCGGTTTACGGCGACAGCCTCAAAGCTTTTGCCGGCGTGAATGTCGGTGTCGCTCACGTGAAGTACAAGTCGCAGCAGTCCCATGCCATGGGTGAGAAGGGACCTGATCCGCTGTATGATACAAGGGTTCGTGACACAGATACGGGATTCGCTTATTCGGCTGAACTCGGTCTTCGCTATGAAATGACGCAGCATGTCGGTCTTTTCGCCGCTTATCAGTTCTCCGGCAACACGGCTGATGTTAAACGTCATACCTACAACCACGGTTCCGGAAACGAACATCCGGATAACTCAACCAAAGCGCAGCTTTATAACGGTGTGCGTGTAGGACTGAGCTACGCCTTTTAAAAAAAGACGGATCTCAAGGTTTTACAGATGAAAACATCATAACAAAAGTTTTAGTTTCATACAACTCCTTGAAAAGATGCCTCGGAAACAACCCCGAGGTGTCTTTTTTATGTTGACTTATTGTCTCCGCCGGATTGAGATTAGGTTGAATCAAACTTTCGAACTCGCTGAAAGCCTTGAAAAATAAAGAAAAAGCAGGCATTTTATAGCCTGCTGTTTATATTATGGTGATGCTTATCTCACGGTTTACGAATAAATTTTAACTTTGAAATAACTGACTATCTAATAACTTTTGACTTTTTTTTCTTATTACCTATTATATTTAATAATTATATGCTTAAAGGATTGTTCATAATGTCATTTTATAATGATGATGCAATAAAACTCATAGAAAAGGAATTTAAGCTTTTCCAACGTAATAAAAGTCAATATGCCACGATTGCAAGACTAATATCTATAATCGCTCCTAATAATACTTATAAAACGCCACTATATAGCTTTGCTTATCATGGTATTATTCGTAGAATTAAAATATTAAATAGATGTATTGAAAATATATTTCATGCAAGAGATTTTTCTTCAGATACCATTCCATCGGGGACTGAATTATCAGATATCACTATAAATCTTCAATGTTTTATTATAAATATATATGGTGTTTTGGAAAATCTTGCTTGGGTATATGCTATATGCACTGATTTTCAAGGTAACATACATGAAAAGTCCTTTTTTAGTAAAAAACAAAAACTATTAAACTCATTACCTGATAATATCAGAGTAACTTTTGTAGGGGATGGAAAATGGTTTGAACATATAAAAAATATAAGAGATTTATTAGTTCATCAAGAGCCTTTCTATATACCTCCTTATTCTGTAATTATGGAAAAACAAGAAAAATGGAAAAATTTAGAACAGAAAAAATGGGACATAGAAAATAATTTTTTTCAAGAACTATTTGCCATAGCAAACGCAAGACATACTTCCGATAAAATACCCACAACGAATGATATATTCTCAGAATTACAAAAGCAAGATGAACTTTATACTCAAAAGAAAGAAGCAATATCCCAAATAAACGAAGAACAAAAACAATATGTTGTATTTCAACCTATGTTAGTTACAAATACAAATAAGAAAAATTTTTTAAGCATACAATTTTACCCTCAAATATTAATTGATATTAAAACTGCTTATGAAAAAATTATTTTAATTTTAGAATATATAGTTACGAAAACTACATAATGCTTAATTTTTCTTGCATCTTATTACAGGCATTTATACATCTGTACTTTTTCAGCTAAGTTTTCATATTCTTTAATATCTTCTTTTTGAAAATCAAACCATGAACTAGCTTAAGGTTAACGAGCTTATCAAATGGTTTTTGTAGCTTATATATCAAACGCTGTTCGTCTAAATAACAGTCTTCAAGAACTAAGCTTAATAATTTATTTTGTTGTATTGGATTAGCTGTTTTCATAATTTGAGATGCACTAGTCGCTAATCCAAAACGTCATTTACAGTTGATTGTATTTCTTTGCTAATATCAGAATATTTTTCAGCCGTTTTTTGTAACTCTTCTCGTTTAGTTGCAATATTTGCCTTTTCTTGTAACCATTTATCTCTTGTTATATCTCTATTATAAAAAGCTTCTTTGACAAATTTTTCTCTATCATCAAGATGATTTAATTGATTTGTAATTTGGCGTTTCATAACGGCATGTGTTTCAGATTCTTCCAATAATTTCTTTTGTGCGCACTTTATTAATGGTTCCAATATTTTACTATTTAAGCTAATTTTACTAAAAACCTCATCATCTAACTGTTTGAGAGCAATATTTACATCAACTAAATCCTGAGTGCAGTTACCTTTTCTATGCGAACAACGTAAATATGTATTTGCACCATTATTATGTGGATCAGGACTAATCGTGCATCCACAGTGAGCACATTTTATCAGTCTTCTAAATGCAAATGGAAAAGTTGCATATTCTTGAGCTTTTGTATGAATTTTGCTACCCGATAACAAGGCTTGCACTTTATCATATAATGTTTTTGTAATAAGAGGTTCATACATATGTGGCATTTTTTCACCACGTATTACCGTTTCTCCATAATAAAAGGGATTTTTTAACATTGCATATATTGTTTCTCGCCCAAGAGGTTTATTTGTTTTTGTATGAGAAGAACACAAATGCATCTGTTCTGCAAATTTATGCAAACTCTTTATTGAATGTCTACCTGTTGCATACATTTCAAACATTCTTTTAACTAAGGGGCTCGCTCTTCATCAATAATAATATCTTTATTGACGTTTAAATAGCCAACTGGGGCTTTAGTTTGGTATTTTCCTATAGACCTCACTTTTACATATATTACTGATATAAAACGAGGCATCAACAGGCTCTTTCCAAGATTTAACCTTAAAATAAAGCCTCTGAAAGCACGTTGATTTTGTTTTTGGGATTTCATTTTCTGTTTTTTTTGCATGAGTACTCTCCTTTCTTTTTTAGAATTACTTTTTTTCCGAAATTTGATGAGAAAATTTTTTAAATAAGAAAAAAATAACCTCTTGCCCTAAGGTGGAGTAAGAGGTTGTGTTGTAAAAAAAAGGCAGCTCTTTTTTATTTATCTTTCTACTGAACACGGATAAGTCAACTATTGTCTCGTGTGTAAAGGCTTGAGGGAGGTTGCTAGGCAAGTCTTGTCAGGCATCAAAGAAAAATAATCAAAATTTCGGTCTCAAAAAAACTGAAGGGAGGAATCCCGGCGGTACCTGGGTTGGGGATAGCCTGGAGCAGCCGTATCCTCGGGCGCTATGGGTACCCTCCCGCCGGCTCAAAGTCCGTTTAAGAGCTTAATTTATATCCCAACTACGAACCAGGGGCGAACCATGTTTAACTCATTGAAAAATAACAGAATTATCCAAAACGAGTTCGGAGAACCTGCTTAAAAAGGCAATTTTAAAGAATCAAACTTTCGAACTCGCTGAAAGCCTTGAAAAATAAAGAAAAAGCAGGCGTCTAATAGCCTGCTGTTTATATTATGGTGATCCCAGCCAGACTCGAACTGGCGTTACCGCCGTGAGAGGGCGGTGTCCTAGGCCACTAGACGATGGGACCATGACCGGAGAACACCCCCTTAATAATCTAAAATTTTTGAACTTGCAAGAAGTTTTTTCAAAAATTTGCCGAGCGGCGTCCGCGCCGCTGCCGGATGAGACGGTATCGTCAAATTTTGCCGCCGATTTCCGGACTTCCCAGCAGATAAACGTTGTCAAATCCGCGCTGTGCCAAAATACAATATGCCAGATACGCTCCGTATCCGCGGTTGCAATAAAGGGCAATCTGTCTGTCGCGCGGCAGCGAAGCAAGGTTATCCCGCAGCGAGGCCAGCGGAAAGTTGAGGGCGCCGTCCAGGTGTCCGTCGGCAAAATCTTTGGGTGAACGCACGTCAATTTTAAGTATCTCCGGCGTCAGCTCGTTCGGCCGCAGATAGCGCAGATTGCCGCTGACGACTTCTTGCGCCAACGAACCGATATTATTGAGCGCGTCTTTGGCAACGCTGTAGGGCGGCGCATAGGCCACTTCTTCAGATGTCAGGTCTTCGACGGTAGCATTATTTTGCAATAAGGCGCTCACCGCATTAATGCGCTCCGCCACGCCGGCGCGGCCGACAATCTGCATGCCCAGAATGCGGCCGTTGGCGGCAAACAGCAGTTTAAGCTGGAGCTGCTCGGCCGCCGGATAATAAGAGGCATGGTTGTTTTGCAGCAGATATATGCTTCGAAAATCGATTCCGGCGGCTTTGAGCTTGGTTTCCGAACATCCGGTCGCTGCGGCCGTGTAGCCGAAAACTTTGCAAATTTCGGTGCCGATAACGTCGCCGAACGGGCTGTCTTTGCCGCAGATATGATCGGCCGCCGCCCGTGCCTGCCGGAGTGCCGTGGCCGCGTTTGACCACAATTCTGGTTGTTGGGTAATGTGGTTGATCACTTCTGCGTTGTCGCCGCAGGCATAAATGTCGGGATCATTGGTTTGCATGTGGCGATTAACTAGAATTCCGCCGCTTTTGCCGAGTTCAAGATCGGCCATAATCGGCAGTTTGACATCAGGTTTGATGCCGGTGGCGATGATGGCCATGTCAAACTCTATCCGCCGGCCGTCTTCAAGCCGCGCCGCACGGTCTTCAAACATCGTGATGCGGCAGCCGAGATACAGGCAGACGCCTTGTCGTTGCAGTTCCGTTTCCAGACGACCGGTCATATCGGCATCCAAAAACGGCAAAATATGGTCTTGCGCTTCAACCAACGTTACATCGGCATTGAGCCGCACAAACGCTTCCGTCGCCGCAATTCCGACATCGCCGCCGCCGACAACCAGCACTTTTGCGGCGCCGGTGCCGAAATAATAGTCGTTGGCGCGCTCAATGTTTTTGAGCGTACGCAGGGCAAAAATATTGTCACCCAAAATGCCGGCAATATCCGGCCGCAGCTGCAAGGCGCCGGTGGCCAGAATCAGCTTGTCGTAAGTTTCCGGCCGTCGGCCTTTGACGGTGAGGGTTTTGGTCGTGCGGTCAATGTTGACGACTTCGTGATGAAGCTTGACCTTAATGCGAAAAATCCGTTTCATTTGTTCAACGGTTGCTCCCGTCAAATCTTCTTTGTCGCGCACCAGTCCCGAGAGCAGATAAGTAAGCCCGCAGCTTGCAATTGCAAAATCGCCGCTTTTTTCCAAAATTACAATTTCGGCGTTTTCATCCAGACGGCGCAATCTGGTTGCCGCCGCGGTTCCGGCGCTGCCGCCGCCTATAATCACTGTTTTCATCTTTGTTTTCCTCCGCTTCTAACAAATATCGGCAATTTGGCGTTTTTAAACCCCTTGGCGACATATGAAAAAAGGCTTGACTTTTAATTATATTGCGATTATAAAAGGCGCAGATTTTTCCGAATTGATGACGAAAAATTTATTTGCTCCGAGGAGCACCGCCAGTCAGCGAGGGTTCGCACACTGGCGCGTTATGGGTTTAAATTGAGGGTTTTGACAGAGTGTTTGCAACGCTGACCGACAAATTGACCGCGATTTTCAACAAAATCACTTCGCGCGGCGTGCTGAGCGAAGAAGACGTCAACAACACCATGCGCGAAATCCGCATCGCGTTGCTGGAGGCCGATGTTGCGTTGCCGGTGGTCAAAGATTTCATCGCCCGCGTCAAAGAACAGGCTTTGGGCGAAAAAGTCGTGCGTTCCGTTCAGCCCGGTCAGATGGTCATAAAGATTGTTCATGACGAGTTGCTGCGCCTGCTGGACGATGGCGACGCTGCGCTCAATTTGCGCGCCGTACCGCCGGTTGCCGTGTTGATGGTCGGCTTGCAGGGTTCGGGCAAAACGACGACGGCGGCCAAGCTGGCCAAGCGTCTGGCAACCAAAAACGGCAAAAAGGTTCTGCTGGCCTCGCTTGACATTTATCGTCCTGCGGCGCAGGAGCAGCTTTCGCAGCTGGCGGCGCAGATAGGCGGACACACTTTGCCAGTGGTGGCGGGCGAAAAACCGGCCGCTATTACCCGTCGGGCGCTGGACTATGCCAAAAAAGGCGGCTTTGACGTCCTGATTCTGGATTCGGCCGGCCGATTGCACATAGATCAGGCACTGATGGACGAGGTTGTGGAAGTCAAAAAAATTGCCAATCCGACTGAAGTCTTACTGGTGGCTGATGCCATGATTGGGCAAGACGCCTGCAATGTGGCCAAGGCATTCAAGGAGCAAGTCGGCGTCAGCGGGCTGGTGTTGACACGCATTGACGGTTCGTCCAGAGCCGGTGCGGCGCTATCAATGAAAATGGTGGCCGGCGTGCCGATTAAGTTTTTGGGCACCGGCGAAAAGTTGGATGAGTTTGAGGAGTTTCATGCTGACCGTTTGGCCGGTCGAATTTTGGGGCAGGGCGACGTTGTTTCGCTGGTGGAAAAAGCCATTGAAAACGTAGATCGTGCCGAGACCGAAAAACTGGCCGCCCAGATGATGAAGGGCCGCTTTGACCTGAATATGATGCTCGCGCAGCTGAAACAAGTTCAAAAACTGGGCAGTCTCGGCGGAATCATCGGGATGATTCCCGGGTTGTCCAAGTTTAGAAGTCAGATTGAAGCCGCAGGCGTAGGCGATGATCTGATAAAAAAACAAGAGGCGATTATTCTTTCAATGACACCGCAGGAAAGAAAAAATCCCGATATTATCAAGGCCTCACGCAAAAAAAGAATTGCGGCCGGCTCCGGAGTGGAAGTTCAGGAGGTCAACAAACTGTTGAAATCGTTTGACCAAATGGCTGCCATGATGAAAAAAATGGGGCGGATGGGCGGATTGCCCGCTCCGACCGCGCTAAAGAATTTTCCGCTTGGCAAAATGCTTGGCGGAGGCTTGGGAAAGTTCCCGTTTAAGTAAACTGAATATTGAAAGGAAAAACTAAATGTCAGTACGTATCAGACTGTCTCGTGGCGGATCCAAAAAACGTCCGTTTTACCGTGTTGTGGCTGCCGATCAGCGCGCTCCGCGCGATGGCCGGTTTATTGAGCGTTTGGGCTCGTATAATCCGATGCTGCCGCAGGATCATGCCGATCGTTTCGTTATCAATGAAGAACGCGTCAAATATTGGCTTTCTGTTGGTGCTCAGCCGACCGAAAGACTGCAAAAGATGCTCTCGAATCTTGGTCTGATGTCAGCTCCGGCTTTGCGTCAGCAGCCTAAAAAATCGGCTCCCAAAGCCAAAGCCTTAGAGCGCATCAAGGAAAAGGAAGAAAAAGCCAAAGCCGCGGCTGAAGCCGCTGCTGCTGCGTCTGCTCAACCGGCGGCCGAAGAAGCGCCGGCTGAAAACAACGCCTAATAATTAATTTGCCTGCCGTCTTTGGAGGAGCAAACAAATGACTGCCGCCAAAATCTGCTTGGGAGCGATTGTCGGGGTTCATGGCGTCAGGGGTGAAGTCAAAGTCAAGAGCTTTACCTCCGCCGAAAAAAATCTCACCGCCTACGGCCCGTTGTCCGACGAGGCCGGAACGCGCCGCTTTGAGCTGAAAATTGTCGGCCATTCCAAAGAATTGCTGCGTGTCAAAATCAAGGGAGTGGATGACCGCAATCTTGCCGCAACCCTGATTGGCACCGGACTGTATGTGGAACGCAGTCTCTTGCCCGAGCTGCCGGAAGAAGAGTTCTATCATTCTGACTTGATCGGCCTGATGGCACTTTCGCCGGCCGGCGACAAGGTCGGCACCGTCAACGCCTTATATAATTTCGGCGCCGGTGACCTGATAGAGATACGCACGCCGGAAAACCGGCTGGAAATGCTGCCGTTTACCAAGGCTTATGTGCCGACGGTCAACCTCAAGGACGGGTTTATTATTGTTGAGATGATGCAGTTTGCTCCCGATGATGAGGAAATGCCGCATGAAAGTTAAGGTTTTGACCATATTTCCGGAGTTGTTTCCGGGATTTTTGGGACACTCCTTAACCGGAAAAGCCTTGGACGAGGGCAAATGGACCCTGCAAACCGTCAACATCCGCGACTATGCTTTTGACAAGCACGGCTCTGTGGACGACACTCCCGCCGGCGGCGGCGCCGGAATGGTTATGCGTCCCGATGTTTTGGGGGCGGCGCTGAAGGCTCATTATACAGGCGGACGTCTGATAAACATGAGCCCGCGCGGCCGGCCGTTGACGCAAAAACTGGTGCGCAAACTGGCTATGGAAGATGAATTGACTTTCATTTGCAGCCGGTTTGAGGGAATTGACGAACGCGTGCTGGAGGCTTTTGGCGCCGAAGACATATCCATCGGCGACTATGTCCTCACCGGCGGCGAACAGGCGGCGCAAATATTGCTGGATGCCGTTGTCAGGCTTTTGCCCGGAGTTCTGGGCAATGCCGATTCGGCCTCAGAGGAGAGTTTTGAGAACTTTCTGTTGGAATATCCGCAATATACCAAACCACAGCTGTGGCAAGGGCGGGCAGTGCCCGCGGTGCTGTTGAGCGGGCATCATCAGAACATAAAAAACTGGCGTTTGGCGCAGTCCAAACAGGTAACTGAGGCGCGCCGTCCCGATTTGTGGAAAAAATATCTTGATTCTGAAAAGAATTTAGTGTAAAAGCAAACCAAACTTATGAAAAAGGGTTAAAACAATGAATATTTTAGAGAATGTTGAAAAAGAGCAGATGAAGAAGCTGCTGGAGGGCAAAAACCTTCCGGACTTTAAGCCTGGCGACACGCTCAAAGTTCACACCAAGGTCAAAGAAGGTGACCGCGAGCGTATTCAGATTTATGAAGGAGTCTGCATCGCCCGCAAAAACGATGGTCTGAATTCATCGTTTACGGTTCGCAAAATTTCGTTCGGCGAAGGCGTTGAACGTGTGTTTCCGCTGTATTCGCCCAATGTTGCCAAGATTGAGGTGGCGCGTATTGGTAAAGTTCGTCGCGCCAAGCTGTATTTCTTGCGCGCTTTGCGCGGCCGTTCGGCACGCATTGCCGATGATTTGAGCGCTTCGTCCAAGTCCAAGGATAATGCCGACAACGCTTCGGCCGAGTAGTTTTCAAACGGTCTGTAAAAAAAGCTCCGCTCAAAAGCGGAGCTTTTTCTTGTAAACGGCAGATTTATTTTATGGCGCTCACCAAGGCCGCAAGGTCGACGGACGTCTGCTCGCCGGTGGCCATGTTTTTGAGCGTGTAGGTATGGTTGGCGACTTCATCTTCGCCGATGATAATCAGGTACGGAATTTTAATTTTGTTGGCATATTCCATCTTTTTCTTAAATTTGCAGTCACGCAGCATGACATCGGCGGCAATGTCGTGTTGCCGCAGTTGACCGACCAGTCGGAGGGCCGGTTCGGCAAAGTCCGGACTTTGGGTAATGATAAGCGCGCGGTTGGGCGTCGGACCGGCAATTTTGAGCAGACCGTTGGCGCGCAGCTGGTCGAACAAACGGGTAAGGCCGATGGATATGCCGACCCCGGGGAATTTTTTATCGGTAAAAGTGCCGCAGAGATTGTCATATCGGCCGCCGGAACATACCGAGCCGAACTGCGGATAGTCGTCAAAAAAGGTTTCGTAGACCGTGCCGGTATAGTAATCCAGCCCACGGGTAATGCTGAGGTCAATCTGAATGGCCTCCGCCGGCAGTCCCAGATTTTGCGCTTGAGCAATCACGGTTTTAAGCTCAGCCAGACCGTTTTGCCAATTGAGGTTGTCAATCTTAAAATCTTCAAGCTTTGCAATAATTTCGCGGTTTGAGCCTTTGATTTTTATAAAATCCAGCAGGCGGCGGTTTTTATCGGCCGGCAGTCCCATTTCATTAAGTTCGCCCAAAAAAGCCTCTTCGGGAATTTTTTTGATTTTGTCGACCAGACGCAAAACATCGGTTGTTTTGTCGGCAATCTCCAAACTCTCCAAAAATCCTGACATCAACCGGCGGTTATTGATATAAATCTTAAAAGCCGGCAGCTCAAGTCGGCTGAACACCGTGTAAATAACCGCAAGCACTTCGGCATCGTAAACAATGTTGAGTTCATCGCGGTCGATAATGTCGATATCGCATTGATAAAACTCCCGAAAACGACCCTTTTGCGGGCGTTCGCCGCGATAGACCTTGCCAATCTGATAGCGCTTGAATGGAAAACTGAGATTGTTGTTGTAGAGCGCCACATATTTGGCCAGAGGCACCGTCAAATCAAAGCGCAATGCCAAATCGGTGTCGCCTTTTTTAAACTCGTAAATCTGTTTTTCGGTTTCGCCGCCGGATTTTGACAGCAGCACCTCGGCCAGCTCCAAAACCGGCGTATCCAAAGGGGCAAAGCCAAACAGGCGGTAAGTATGGGCAATGACGGCTTTCATCTGTTCCATCACAATCTGTTCTTCCGGCAGGAGTTCCATAAATCCCTGCAAAGTTCGTGCCGCCATTTTTTCAATCCTTTTGTTAATTTAGACAGTTTCTCTATTTAGAATCAAAACCCTGTTCTTGTCAAGTCAAAACCCCGTTCGTTCGGGCGGCAAAATTATCCCCCGCGACGGATAAAGTCTTGTTTTTTTGCCGCGGAAAAGATAACATTTGAAACAAATGAAGAAAGGATATCAAAATGCGCAAAATTGCAGTGGTCGGAATTGAGGGCGGCATCGGCCGCGAGGTGCTTAATCTGCTGGCAGAGCAAGGCGTCGGTTCGGCTGACGTGGCGGCTTTGGAGGCGCGCTCGGCTTTGGGCAACACGCTTTCTTACGGCGAGGAAGACGAAATTGACGTTTTGGGGCTTGATAATTTTGACTTTGCTCAGGTCAAAACGGTGGTTTTTGCCGGCAGCGCCGAACTGACCAAACGCTACATGGCGCAGGCGCAAAAAGCCGGCGTCAAAATCATTGATGCGTCTGGATACTCAATCGGCAATCCCGACGTGCCGATGATTTTGGCCGGCGTCAACGATGATTGCCTTGACAAAAGCCACGGCATGGCGGCTGTTCCGTCGGCCGGCACCGCGCAGCTTTTGTTGCCGCTGCGGGCAGTGGCGCAAAAATATCGGATAAAACGTTTGGTCGTTTCGACTTATGCTTCCGCTTCGGCCTATGGTCGCGCCGGCATGGACGAGTTGTTTAATCAGACCCGCAAGATTTTTATGAACGAAACGTTGGCCGATGACCAGACCGTATTCCACAAACAAATTGCCTTTAACGTCATTCCGCATTTGGGCGATTTTATCGGTGAAGAAACTTCGGCCGAGTGGGCTTTTAATGCCGAAACCAAACAGATTTTGGGCGGCGATGTCAAAGTTCACGCCAACTGTGCCGTGGTTCCGGCGTTTGTCGGCATGGCCATGTATGTCAATGTAGAATGCGAGCACGAGATAGACGCCGACGAAGCCCGCGCCGAGATCAAAAAGACCAAAGGTGTTGTCGTGTTTGACAAGCAGACCGACGGCGGATATGTCACCCTGCACGACACGCAGGGAGAAGACGGCGTTTATGTCAGCCGCCTGCGTCAGGATACAAGCGTTGACAACGGCATAAGTTTTTGGTGTGCGGCAGATGCCGAGCGTGCGGCCGGTGCCCGCAACATTATTGAAGTGTGGAAACTGCTGACAACCAAATAAGACAGGGGAAGCGTATATGAAAAAAGCTATTTTGTTCGGCATATGGCTGATGTCGGCGGTGGTGGGCGGAATTGTCAGTCCGGCCGCGGCCCTGAACAGTTCGGTCAACATCATCAGCGGCGAACTGCATTACAGTGAAATCAGCGATGCCCTGACCAAAATCTCCAAAAATCTCGATAAAGATGACGTTACTTCCGAGGCGTTGCGCACGGATATTGATTATATTCACGAAAAACGCCTGCGGCTTGAGAGCAGCAAGCAGGGCATAGAAAGCGACATCCGCTCAGCCGAAAAGAGGCTTGAGGCCTTAGGTCAGGCGCCGGCTTCCGGCAATGAGGTTCCGCTGATTGCGCAAAAACGCAAGGAGTTTACAACCGAACTGGCGCAGGCGAGGGCGCGCTTGTCCGAAGCCGATTTGCTCTTGGCCCGCATGGACGAGCTGGACGTCAAAATTTTTAATCTGCGCAACCGCGAATTGTGGGGTAACCTGCTGGTGTCCGGCGAGCCGCTGATTCGTCCGACGGTTTTTTTGTCATCATGCCGCCAGTTGTTGAACTTTGTGCTTGATATTGTCAAATCGCCGTTGCCTTGGTTTGAAAAACTGACCGTCGACGAGCGCGCAACCCTTAAGTCCAATTTGATTCCGGTGTTATTGGTTATCGTTTTCATCAGTTTCATCGGATTTATTCTGCGACGTTTCATTATTCGCAATTTCGGCTACCGGACAGATATAGAACATCCTCGCTTCGGGCGCAAGTTGCTGGCCGCCATTGCCGTCTGGACGGCCTATGGCGTGATTCCGGCGCTCATCATCGGCAGTTTGCTGGCTTGGAGCGTGAGCGGCAAGATTCTGACTTTGGGCTTGTTCGGCACGGTGCTCAAGATATTTTTGTATTATTCGCTTTATGTTATCATGGCCAAGGCCATTTGTCGGGTTGTCTTCACCCCGTACAACGAGCGCTGGCGTCTCATAAACATTTCGACCGACCGCGCCAAACGGGTGACGATGACGCTTTATATTTCGGTGTTTGTGGTTGGTGTTTTGGCCTTCTTAAACAAAGTTGCGGGGTTGCAAAACTATCCGGACGAATTGCTGGTCTTTTTGGTCGGCATTCAAGCTACGGTTGAGGCGTTTTGCATAGTCTGGGTGATTCACCGCCTGCTGTGGGAAGATATTCCCGTTCCGGCGGAAGAAGAAGCGGCCGAAGTATCGGAGGCCGACGAAGACGAAACCGAAGACGCCGACAGTTTTGTTGTTAAACTTACTGTGTTTTCGCTGTTGGCGGCGGTGTCCATTTTGGGGCTGTCGTTGTTCGGATACCCATATTTGGCTGCCTTTATTACCGACAGAATCATCTTTTCGATTTTGTTGTTTTTGAGCTTTCTTGGCCTGCGCAAAATCATTCAGGAAACTTTGCACCGGCTGCTGTTTTTAAAGTTTTGGTTCAAAACGTTCCGGATGCGGCGGCGGGTTTTGCGGCGGCTTGATTTTTGGTCAAGCTTTCTGATTGAACCGCTGTTGTCGGTCATCGGCTTTTTCTTGTTGCTGGCGCTGTGGGGCGTTCCGGCCGACGTTTTGCGCAACATTGTTTATCGGGCGTTTATCGGGTTTACAATCGGCGGCATCAGGATTTCGTTGCTGTCAATCATCATGGGCATTATTGTCTTCTTTGTGGCGATTGCGATTGTCAAGGCATTGCGTCATCGGTTGGAAGACGGCCTGCTGGCCAGAATAGAAATGGAAGACGGCACGCGTCACAGTCTGGCCGCCGGATTCTCGTCCATCGGTTATGTGGCCTCGGCGCTGTTGGCGGTCGTCATTATGGGCGGCAATCTTACCAGTCTGGCCTTGGTTGCCGGTGCTCTTTCCGTTGGTATCGGTTTAGGTTTGCAAAACGTGGTCAACAATTTTGTCTCGGGCATCATTCTGCTGTTCGAACGGCCGGTCAAGGTGGGCGATTGGGTTGTGATTAACGGCGAAGAAGGAACGGTCAAACAAGTAAACATCCGTTCTACCGAGGTCGAGACGTTTACGCGCACCAGCTTGATTATTCCCAACGCCAATCTGTTGTCCACCACCATCACCAACCTGACGCACGGCAACAATTGGTCGCGCCAGAAAGTGGCGGTGAGCGTGGCTTATGGCAGCGATACGGAAAAAGTCCGCGATATTTTGCTGGAGTGCGCGCGCGAACACAAAAAAGTCTTGCGCAAGCCTGAGCCGTATGTCTTATTTAAGGATTTCGGCGCCAGCGGATTGGAGTTCGAGTTGCGCTGTTATACCGGCGACATCTGGAGCGGCTGGACGATTCCGAGCGATTTGCGGTTTGAGATAAACCGCCGTTTCAATGAAGAGGGAATTGAGATTCCGTTTGATCAACTGGTTGTACACAATGCCGATGCCACGGTGTCGGCTTCTCAAGAAACAAAAAGCAAAAAGGTCAAAAAAGATGCTGATTAAGGACTTAAAAAATCTCAATGTTGCCATATACGGGGCGGGCGCGGAAGGACATTCCGCCAAAGAATATCTGGAAAAACATCACGTTACGAACAACATTGTGGTTTACAATGACGACGACGGCGCCGAAAAGTTTGCCTCTGTTTTGGCCAATGCCGACGTGATTCTCCGTTCGCCCGGGGTCAGTATTTATAAGCCGGAGCTGGCAGAGGCGCGCGCCGCGGGGATTAAGATTACGTCATGTTCCGATATTTTTTTGCATGAGATGCGGGAGAATCATCCGCAAACCAAAGTTATCGGCATTTCCGGTTCTAAAGGCAAAAGCACCAGCGTCAGCATGCTCTATCATATGATGCGGCGTTTGGGCCTGAGCGTGGAGCTTGGCGGCAACATCGGCAAGCCGTTGATTGAGCTGTTGGATAAGGAATTTGACTATGCGGTATGCGAGTTTTCGAGCTATCAGGCCAGCGATTTGAGCCATTCGCCGCAGATTGTAATGTTTACCAATTTGTTTTCGGTACACACGGATTGGCACGGCGGGCATGAAGCCTATTGCCGCGACAAGGTACATTTGGCGGCCAATCGAAAAGCCGGCGACATTTGCGTGGTTAATGCCAACAACGCGCAGTTGTGTGATTATTGCCGCAGTTTGCCGGCCGTTGTCTATTATGGTCAGACAGACGGGTTTCATGCGGCAGGCAAAGATTTGTATTTTGGTTCGGAGCGCCTCATCGGTTTGAGCGAATTGCACATCAGCGGCAATCACAATATGGAAAATCTGGCCGGCGTGATGACGATTCTCAAATATCTGGGGCTTGATTTCCGCAAGGCGGCCGAAGCTCTCAAAACCTTTGAACCGCTGCCTCACCGCCTGCAAAAAGTGGCGGTTGTCAACGGGGTTTTGTTTATCAACGACAGCATTTCGACGGCACCGGAAGCGGCCATCGGCGGTATGCAGAGTTTTGACGAAAATCTGGCGGTGATTTCCGGCGGCATAGAAAACCATCAGGATTATCAGCAATATGCAATGTTTATTGAACACAATCCGAAAGTCAAAGCCGCGGTCACCCTGTTTCAGTGCGGGCCGCAAATAGCCGAAACCTTGCGCCGCATAGTCAAGCGTCCGGGCTTCAAGCTGATTGAAGCCGATAGTCTTGAGGCCGGCGTCAAAGCCGCATATCAGGAATTGCGGCAGGCCGGCGGCGGAATTGTGTTGTTTTCGCCGACGGCGCCAAGTTTCGGTTATTATAAAAATTTCATGGAGCGCGGCGAAGATTTCATCCATATTGTCAAAAGTCTGCAATAAATTTGCATTTGGGCAATAAAAAAACTTGCTAAATTTATTTTGTTGTTGTAATAAATAGGACGTTGCCGGTTTAGCTCAGTTGGTAGAGCAACGCATTCGTAATGCGTGGGTCGGTAGTTCAAGTCTACTAACCGGCACCATGTTTTTATTGCAAAATAAATGCCCCGCTTTTGGTTCGGGGCTTTTTTTGTCGGGTCGAAGTTTTGTCTTAACCGGCATCAAGATTCGCTGGCCTTGGGGCGAGGCGCCGTGGCCGTTGCCGGCGCCCGTCGGCGGCCTGAATGTGCGTGACAGCTTAGATACGATGGCAGCCGGCGATGCAATTGTTATGGACAATTATCTGCCGACCGAAACCAAGCTCATGCTGCGCCGCGGTTATGTCTCTTATGCCCGCTTGGGCTGTCGGATTTTGACTTTGGCCGAATACCAAAACCCCGGTCACGAGCGATTTTTTGCTTTTGGCGGCGGCTGCGTCTGGGATATCAGCAGCAAAAAAAACATCTCCAAAATCGCTTCGGGTTTCAATAACAATGAATGGCAGTGGTGCCAGTTTCGCAATCGTCTGATTGCCGTTAACGGCTATGATGCGCCGCAGACTTATTATGTCGCGGACGAAGAGGCGCGTTGGAGCGAGGCATCGTTCAGCGGCGAGGGTCTGGATCCTTCGAAACTGATTAACGTGGCGGTCAGCAAACAACGCCTGTTCTTTGTCGAAAAGGGAACGCTTTCGGCATGGTATTCCGAAGGCGTCGGCGAAGTTCAGGGAACATTGGTCAAGTTTGACATGTCGTCGGTCTTTCGGAATGGCGGCGCGCTTTTGGCCGTGGCTTCATGGACACAGGATGCCGGGCAGGGAATGGATGACCTCACCGTGTTCATCACCACAAACGGCGAAGTCGCGGTATACAGCGGCAACAATCCGACAAGTGCCGACGATTGGTATCTGCGCGGCGTTTATCAGATGAGCAGGCCGATAGGTTATCGTTGCACCATGCAATATCAGGGAGACATCGTGGTCATTTCCGAAGACGGATATATCCCGCTTTCCAAAGCCTTGTCATTAGATCGAGCCAACGCGTCGCAGGTCTCGTTTTCCGACAGAATAAGAGGGTTGGTTTTGGAGCGCACTCGTGCCGGCCGCAGCAAGCCGGGTTGGCAGTCGGTAATATATGGCCGCGGCGGTTATGCGCTGTTTAATGTTCCGGTCTCGCAGCAGTTTGAGCAGCATGTTGTCAATGTCAATACCGGCGCTTGGTGCCGATTTACCAATATTCGGTCTTTTTGCTGGGGATTGTTTGGCAACCGGCTGTATTTCGGCTCTGACAACGAAGTCTTTCTGTTTGACGAAGGTTTCGCCGACAACGGCATGCACATCTGCGGTGTTGTCGAGCAAGCCTACAGCGATTTGGGCAGTCCTAATCTCAAACGCATACAGCTGATTAATCCGCGCACCAAGTCATCGACCAAATACGCGCTGGTGGTTTATACCAACATGGATTTTGAAAATCGTGACAAAGCTTATGCCGAAAATATCGGCAGCACGGGCATCACCAAATGGAATGAAGCCCGTTGGAGTTGTCTGGCCAAGCCGAACGGCACCAAATGGGCAACGCTGAAAGGCAAAGTGCGGTCGCAATGGATAGGCAATTCGGCCACCGGTTTTAAGGCCAGCGTGGTTTTCAAAACCAAAACCAGAGGCAATTTGATTGAATGGTATGACACGGGGTTCAGATATGAGCAGGGAAACAGCGTCTTGTAAGGTTGTCGCCGATATCGGCGGCGTTGTCACCCGCTGGGTTTGCGCCGGGCTCAACATCGGCCTCGATTGGTTAGGTCCGCATCAGACCATAGGATTTGTGCAAAATGACAGGCTCATCGGCGGTCTCATATATCATGACTGCCGGCCGGGGCGTGATGTCTGGTGGACGCTTTATACGACGGACAAACGTTGGTGCACCAGAAAAAATTTGCGGTTTATGTTTTCGGTGGCCTTTGATTACTATCATTGCCGCCGCATCAGCATAATGACCGCCGCCGACAACGTCCGCTGTCTTAAATTGGCGTTCCGGCTCGGATTTGAAACCGAAGGCCGTTTGCGCGGCTACGGCGATGACGGCAAAGATGTCGTTATCATGGGGTTATTGAAAGAAAATACAAAATTTTAAGGAGAACAAAATGTCAAAAAGTATTGGAAAACTGTTTGGCGCCGGCAATTCTGGAACGCAGCCTTTGGCTTCGGAAACCGCGGCGTTGAATTATCTGAACGGCTACGACACGTCGCAAGTCGACAGCGCATATAAAAATATGGCGGCGCTGGGCAACAGCCTGAGTGCGCAGTTGGCTTCCCGTCCGGAATATGTTTATTCGGTAGACGGTTCCGATGCCGCGGCAAAGCGGGCGGAAAACGCCGTTTATCAAAGTGCCGTTTCCAAACTGGCACCGCAATTTGATGCCCGTCGGCAACAATTGGAAACCAGATTGCAAAATCAGGGCTTGTCGGTCAATTCGGCGGCTTATCAAAAGGCTATGAACAATTTGGAAACCGAGCAGAACGATGCCTATGCGCAGGCTGCATTCAACAGTATTCAGGCCGGCCAAAACGCTTTCAGCAACAGTCTCAACAATCAGATTGCCGCCGCCAACTTTCAAAACAATGCGCGTCAGTTGCCCGTCAACGAAATTTTGCGGCTGTTGCAAAATTCTCGCAGCGGCTATGATGTCGCCATGGACAAATACGCCATCGGCCGCGGCATGGACACCCGAATTGCCGCCAATCGCACGCAGAATGCCAATGACCGTTACAATGCCGGAATGTCGTTTTTGGGCAATGCGGCCGGCGCTGCGGCATCGTTGTTTTCAGACGAAGAACTCAAAGAAAATATTGTTGAGGTTGGACGCCTGTATAACGGCCTGCCGGTCTATCTCTACAATTATCGCGGTGACAAAACGCCGCGTATCGGCTTGCTGGCTCAAGAAGTCTCGTGCGTTCGGCCGGAGGCGGTTTATGTGGACGCCCAGGGTTATATGCGGGTAAACTACGCTGCCGCTTGTTTGTGATAACAGTCGATTTATTGTTTGACAGCTAATAAAAGCGGATTATACTAAAAGCACAACAGTTTGGAAAGGAAAAACAATGCTGCGACTGGGAATGCTTTTGGGAACACTGGCTCTCGCCGGCATGATTCGCGCGATTTTGATTTATCTGTCAAAAAAAGTTGACGGCCGAAACCGTTGGAAAAGCGCCAATCTGGCCACTGTCTTTCTGCGCACGCTGTGCGCGGTGCCACGGCTGATTGGTACGCCGTTTTTGAGCGGCAGTATTGCGGCCATATTTGTTGTATATCTTTTGCAACAACAAGTCTGGTTTGTCTATGACTATGTTCAGCAGCGCCGTCAGGAACGTCCGGCCGGCTGGAAGCTGATTTTCGGCACAATTGTCGGCGGCCTTGTCTGGCTGCTGGCAGTTGATTTTCTGGTGGCGTTTGCCGGTCAGATTCTGATTGCTGTGCAATAATAACGCCGATAATCTCAACGCGACTGCCGAGGATTAATCCTCGGCAGTCTTTTTTTGCCAAGGAGAACTCCGATGTCGTTTGTCCGCAAATACCGTTATGTCCTGCTCATAACGGCAACGGCGGTTTTGGCGGTGGTGTCCGTCGTTAAGCCCGAGGCGGCAGAAATTGTCGCGCGGGCGTTTTTATTGTTGTGGGGAGGCGTTTCATGAGCCTTCGTCCAACGTTAATTGTTATCGGCCTGTGCGGTTTGTGCTATTTGCTCGGCCGTTCGCAGGCGCAGACAAAATATATTACGCAGCAAGTCGAGGTCATTAAAAATGTTGAAAAACAAAAAGCGGTCATTTATTCGCGCCCTCATGCTGACCGTGCTGCTCTGCTTAAGCTCATGCGCGAAAACAAATTATGACTATTGTCCGGCTTATCCGGTGGCCGGTCCGCAAGTGGCCGCGGAGTTGGAGCAGGCGGACTATCGCCGCTTTTGGCACACTTGGGAGTGGCTCGGACGCGTTGACAAACTGCGGCAGGAGCTGGAACTCTGCCGCTAAGGCTAATTTTTTTTATAGGAAAGGAATACTCAAATGCCTTATGACAGCGAGGGTAATTTTACCCGCATGCACAACTGGGAAGACGATCGGATTAACGATATTGATATTGTAACCGATCATCACGATGAAGAAGACGATAATTTTGCCGAAGCGCTGAACCAGTGTTTTTTGCGTGACGGTCGTTCCCCCATGAAAGCCGACATCAATGCCGCAGGCTTCAAAATCAAAAATTTGGCCGACGGGGTGTTGGCGCAGGATGCCGTCACCCGCAAGCAGCTCATCGATACCGTGAGCGAATTGCAGGAACTGATAAAAACGGCGCTGGGCTCTTCGGCAAAATTGGGCGACATCAAAGTTTCGCTGCAAACGGCCGACCATGATAACTGGCTGTTGTGCCACGGTCAAGAAGTCAGCCGCGAGGACTATGCCGATTTGTTTGCCTTGATTGGCACCGATTTTGGTCCCGGCGACGGCATAAACACATTTAACATTCCGGATTACCGCGGTAAATTTTTGCGCGGCTTGGGTGGTGCTTCGGCCGAAGACATGCACACCACGCAGGATGAAGGTCTGCCCAATATCACGGGCAATATCGGCCTCAATCAAAACCTGATTAGCAACTCATCGGAAAATTCCGCTCTTTATGCCACTTTCGGCTCGACTCATACTCACAGCAGCAGTGTGTCGAGCGGTGCCCAAAGCTTGTTTTTGGATGCCTCCCGTGCCAATAAGATATATGGCGCTTCCGAGCATGTCACACCTGTCAACCAGGCCGTCAACTTTTTCATCAAGGCCAAGGTTGGATAATTTGGCCTGCCTGCGGAGGATAACGACTATGGAGCTATGGCTGATGATTGGCGGCTTTTCGGGAATTGCCGCCATTGTCGGGTTTATCGGCATTTTAATCAAAATCGGCGAATGGAAAGCGCAGGTTGACAATCTGCGCGACAGCGTCAAAACCAACAGCACGCGCACTGAGGCTTTGACCTTAATGCAAAATCAACAGAACGTGTTGCTGGCCGAGATTAAAATCAAACTCGATATGTTGCTTGAAGAAAATTGCAAAAAGAAGGAGAAAGTTAAGTGATAGACCAATATGAGGCCTGTCAGCGCCTGCTTCTGCACGAAGGCATGCGTCTGCAGGCCTATCGCTGTCCGGCCGGCCGGCTGACAATCGGCATCGGGCGCAATCTTGAGGCCAATCCGCTGACCAAAGAAGAAGGCAAAGTCGCCGGCGACTGGCAGCATGGCATAACCCGCGAGTGCGCGTTTTATCTGTTGCGTCACGATATTGAACGGATAGAAAAAGAGCTGCGCGCAAAAATCAGTTTTTGGAACCGGCTTGATGACGAACGACAGTATGCTTTGTTGGATATGGCGTTTAATTTGGGCGTATCCGGTCTGCTGAAGTTCAAAAAAATGCTTGCTTGGCTGTGGATTGGCGATTGGGCGCAGGCAGCGCTTGAATGTTTGGACAGCCGCTACGCCCGAACCAACATCCGTCGTGCCAAACGGATTGCCTTTTTGCTCAAAACCGGAAAATGGTGCGTTAATGTCTGAAAAAAAACACCCGCGGGTTTCGGCCTGCGGGTGTTGTCCGGTCAAAAAAATTTTCAGCGTCGCGATATGATTTCCAGACGTGTGCGAACATAGGCCCGCCGCGCTTCAGGGGCATTGGGCTTCAGCAAATATTCGTTGAACGCCCGAATAATGTCCGCCGCATATTTGGGACGTCCGAGCGCAATGTTGGACATATTGTAGACGGCGGCGCGAAAAATTTGGTCATCATCAACTTGCATCTGCTCGGCCAACGACAAATAGGGCGGCGTAAAGGTATCCTTACGCTTCATCATGCTGAAGTCATAAGAATTTTTTTGAATTTTTTGGGCGATTTTTTCGGATATGTCGTTGTCTTTGGGTCTGTTGCGCCAGATAATACTGCGTCCGGTTTTGCTGACCAGCGAGCGTATTTTGCTCAAGATGCCTTTTTTTCTGCCTGTATCAACCATTGCTGCCCTCGTTATTATTTATTGCTTAAGATAATTCTGTCGCGGCAAAAATCCAGCCGGAGACGGCGTTATTTTTTGTATTCGTTCCACAGTTTTTGGATTTGTGCCCAAAAACCGGTTTTC
Source organism: uncultured Alphaproteobacteria bacterium (assembly GCA_947588275.1). Lineage (GTDB taxonomy): Bacteria > Pseudomonadota > Alphaproteobacteria > RF32 > CAG-239 > CAZU01. Next base: position 25,025 of record CANPYJ010000010.1, read on the forward strand.
TCCTCGCAGATTTTGGTTTTTTCGTTCCATACGCCGCCGCTTTTTTCGCATTTGGTTTGCGGCAGGTTGGTATAATAGATATAATATGCGCCGCCGGCGGCCAACAAGATAAGCAGCAGCATAAACATATGCCGAAGCAGAAACCACAAAATCCAAATTGCGGCCACCGCAATCATACCCGCCTTGTTGAGCAGCGGCTGGTTGCCTGCCACATAGGCCTGAAATCCGAAATATGCGAACGCCAGCAGCAAGACCACCGTTACCGGCGATTTCAAAATCCACCGCAAAACAGCTTTCAGGCGGTTGGGTTTGTTTTGTTCATCGCTCATTACAATCTCCTTTTAGCGCAAGGTTAGCCTATAGCGCGGCAAAAGGCAAGATTTTTTTATACGGGGTTATTTTTGCGCCATTTTTTGCGATTCTTTGGCTGCAAACACAGACTTATAAGAAGTGTGCAGATTGGCCACCATTTTTTTGAAGTTGGCGAGGTCTCTGCCGGCCAGATTTTCGCCGGTTGAAGCGCGAATGGTACGCGGATTGACGCGGCGGCCGTTTTGCACAACTTCATAGTGCAGGTGCGGGCCGGTAGAACGTCCAGTGCTGCCGACATAGCCGATGAGTTGTCCTTGTTTGACTCTGACACCGGGGCGGATGCCTTTGGCGAAGCCGCTCATATGGCCGTAGGCGGTAGAAAACTCGGAGTTATGGCGGATTTTGATATAATTACCGTAAGAGCCATTATATTTGGCCACTTGCACCACGCCGTCACCGCCGGCAAAAACGTGAGTGCCTTTAGGTGCCGCGTAGTCAACGCCCCAATGGATTTTGTATTTATGCAGGATGGGGTGATAGCGCTTGCCGAAAGGCGAGGAAATGCGCGCGTTTTTAAATGCCAGCGGTTTGCGGTCAAGCGTTTTTTTAAGGGCTTGGCCTTTTTCGGTATAAAAATCGACTGTTCCGTCGGCACGCTTAAAACGATACATTGATATCTTGTCGTTGCGCAAGATAAGCGCGGCATAAAGAATATCGCCGGATTTCACGGTTTTGCCGTCGGTGTCCAGATAGTTTTCGTAGATGATTTCAAATTTGTCGCCGCGGCGGACGTCTCGCCGAAAATCCACGGCATAGGCAAAAACCGAGATAAAGTTGTGAACAATGCGGTTGGGAATGCCTTGACTGTTCATGGAAGCCGAAAGCGTGCCCTCAATACTTCCGGCGGCGCTGTTGATTTCTTCAATCAGTTCGTCTTTGGACTCAGACAACTGGTAGACTCCGGCGTCATTTTGCGAGATGATGTAGTGCAGACCTTCGGTCGGAGAAAAAATCAGGCTGTTCAGCCGCACGACTTTTTGGGTACGATTGTCTACCACGGCCACGGCGGTGAGTTTTTGGCCGGCTTTGAGGCTGCGCGGGTCAAATTTGTTTTGCAATAGCTTATAGTAAGTGTTGGCCTCGTTGCGGCTGATGCCGAAGCGTTCCAAGGCCGAAATCAAAGTATCGCCGCTTTGGACGACGACTTGTTTGTCGACTTCTTTTTGCTGCACCAAATCATTGACCAGCGCAAACAGCGAGTTGATGTTGTTGACGGCGTCTTTCGGATAGATTGTTGCGGTGCTGGCAAGGTTATTGATAACGTTATTTTCAATCAGCAGATAGCTGGCCTCGTCCTCGGGCGAAACGGAAGCCTTAACGGCGTTGTTGTTGGTAAGCGATAAGACAAATGCGACACCGATCGCCAAGGCATAACACATTGTAATGACCTTTTGGCGGTTTTTATAGCGCAGTTCAGTTTTAAACCAATTTTTTATGTGCATCATTTTCCTGTGGCTCCCCGAAAAAAAACAACGCGAGGGCAGCGAGTTGCAAGAATATCAGTCACTATAGACCGAATTTGGCCGCGGATAAAGCTTTTTGTGGCGGCTATGTGCATAATTGCATATGATAACATGAAGTTATGAAAAAAATCTAAATATTTAAAAAAAGTGCTTGCTTTTATGTTTTTTGTTGTTTATAAGATAAAACGCCTATGGGGGTGTAGCTCAGTTGGTTAGAGCGCCTGCCTGTCACGCAGGAGGTCGCGAGTTCGAGCCTCGTCACTCCCGCCATTGCATGAAAAAAGCCCGCGTTTGCGGGCTTTTTTCATGCAATGCTTATTCTTGTTCAGCATCTCCGTGTCTTTGCGAGATGCTTGCATCCGAAGCAATCTAACAACCTATGTCATTGCGAGGAACTTGTCCGGTCTCTCTTTGTCATTGCGAGGACGCTTGCGTCCGAAGCAATCCATTTTTATTCAGCCGGCAACTCCGTCCTTTGTCTTTGTTGCCTAATTCTTTAAGATGGATTGCTTCGCTTCGCTCGCAATGACAAGAAGAGAGTACACGTCATTGCGAGGAACTTGTCCGGTCTCTCTTTGTCATTGCGAGGACATTTATGTCCGAAGCAATCCATTTTTATTCAGCTTGCAGTTCGAGAAAAATAACTTGATTTTTGTCTAAAAATAAAGTAAAGTAATCACAATTACATATTTCTTTGTTAATTATTGTTAAACATTAAAAATTTTAAACAAATGAAAACACTCATTATTTTTTTGATTGTTATCGTATTTGTGGTTTGCGGCATTTTGCTCGCTTATGCAGATGTCTACAAAAAATCAGGGCACTGGTTTGCTTGCATGCTTGTCGGCTGTTTTTTTGGCTTTTTCATTACCCGGCTGGGAGTGAATTTATGGCTGGGAGCATTGATTCTGATTGGCTGCTTGCTGCTGATGTTCTGCACGGAGATGATATGCGGTCGGATATTGGGACGGATGCGTTTGACGCGCATTCTTGCTCAACGAGCCAGATTGCTGAGTGAACGTCAAGCCCATTGCGCACACGATTGGAAACGTGTGAGGCTGATTTATTCTGACACGGATCCGTCCGGCGAGCTTCCCGGTATCATATGCCGTTGCCTTCGCTGTGGCAAAGAGCAGGAGTTTCCGCTTTCCAAGCAAAATCTGTTTAAGGATTGACAGACAAAAAAACGCCCAAAGGTTGCGGTCTTTGGGCGTTTTGCTTTGTTTAGTGAACCTCATGTGTGCGCGCAAACGTAATTTTGGGAAAATCTTCCGTGGTTTTGTTGAGATGCCAGGCATTGCGCACCAAAAAGACGGTTGCGCCGTCATTGTCCGTGGCCAGATTGGTGCGGTTGGCATCTTCAAAACGTTTCCACTCGGTTTTGTCGGCGCACGAAACCCAGCGCGCGGTAAAATATTGCGTTGGTTCAAACATGACCGGCAGGCCGAATTCATTTTTGATTCGGTCAGCCATTACTTCAAACTGCAGCACGCCGACCACGCCGACAATCCATTCGGCTCCGATTATCGGCTTGAAAACACTGGCGCCTCCTTCTTCGGCAATCTGTCTGAGCGCATCGCCCAAATGTTTGGATTTGAGCGGATCAAGCGCCCGCACCGATTTCAAAAGCTCCGGCGCAAAGGCCGGAATACCCGTAAAATTAAACTTTTCGCCCTCGGTCAGAGTATCGCCGATGCGCAGCTGTCCATGGTTGGGAATGCCGATGATGTCGCCGGCGAAAGCGTCTTCGGCCAGTTCGCGCTCCTGTGCCAAAAACATTACCGGCGTCGGCACCTTAATCTCTTTGCCGGTGCGCACTTGCAACAGTTTCATTCCACGCTTGAAATGTCCCGAGCAGATGCGCATAAAGGCGATGCGGTCGCGATGCTTGGGATCCATATTGGCCTGAATCTTAAAAATAAATCCGCTGACTTTGGGTTCGTCGGGCGCTACCTGACGCTCCAAGGACGGATGCGGCCGCGGTGCGGGGGCAATTTGGTGCAGGCCTTCCAGCACTTCATGCACGCCAAAATTGTTGATAGCGCTGCCAAAAAATACCGGTGTCAGCGTTCCGGCCAAATAATCTTCAATCTTAAACGGCGGGCAGAGTTCTTTAATCATTTCCACGTCTTCGCGCAGTTTGGTGGCCAGATGCGCCGGCAGCAGACGGTCGAGTTTGGTGTCGTCAAGCCCGTTGCAAGTTTCGATTGTCGCGTTAATCTGCGATTTGTCGCCGGTTTTGTTCATCAGAATCAGACGATCGCCCAAAAGGTCGTAGCATCCCAAAAAATCTTTGCCGCTGCCAACCGGCCAGCTTGCCGGCGCCACATCCAGAGCCAGCGTTTTTTCAATATCATCCAACAGCGCAAAAGGGTCTTGTCCTTCACGGTCCAGCTTATTGATAAAAGTCAGGATAGGAACGTCGCGCAGGCGACAGACTTCAAACAGCTTTTTGGTTTGCGCCTCAATGCCTTTGGCCGAGTCCAAAACCATCACGGCCGAGTCGACCGCCGTCAAAACCCGATAAGTGTCTTCCGAGAAATCCTCGTGTCCGGGAGTGTCCAGCAGATTAAAGGTGATGCCCTTGTAATCAAAAGTCATAACCGACGAGGCCACCGAGATTCCGCGTTCCTGTTCCACTTTCATCCAGTCTGACCGGGCGTGCCGGCTTTCTCCGCGGGCTTTGACCGCGCCGGCCTGCAAAATGGCGCCGCCGAATAAAAGCAGTTTTTCGGTGAGGGTGGTTTTGCCGGCGTCAGGGTGTGAGATAATGGCAAAAGTTTTGCGAATATTGGGAGTGTTTTCAGGCATGTCTTTATTCCGCAGGTTAAATCTGCGCCTCTTGTAGAGCAAATTTTAGGGCAAGTCAAGTCCCAATGAGCGGGCAGAGAGATCAATCAAAACGGCGAACTGACGTCAGGAACCAGATTCTGCGGTTGGCCGCTGACGGTTTCGGTTGTGGTGACCACGGCAATCGATTCGTCACCTTTGGTAACGGTGTCCATGCCGGTCTTGAGCGGAATAGTGCTTTCCTGCACCGTGGTTTTGACTTCCACGACGTCCGGCTGCAGCGTTTGTGGTGCGGGCGGAACGACTTGTTCAACCTGCGTGGTTGAAATTGACGTTTCCTGAACTTCTATCGGCGCGACTGCCGCGGGGGCAAGAGCCGGTGCCGGTGTCAAAACGGCGGAACCTTCAGCCGTTGAAGTTGCGGCGGGAGCCGGCGTCGGTCAATGCCGAGATATTTTTCCACGGCTTTTTCTTCAGCGGCTTTTTCACTGCTGGTTATAAGGTTCAAGTCATACAAGACTTCAAGTTTGCGCAGGTCCTTGGCAGCCTCCAGAATATCTTTGGACGGCGCTTTGGGTTTCATGCGCGAGCGCGGATGAGGGGGCATCAGAGCCTCAATAATCACTTCACGTTCGGCCGAAAACTCACGCGGCGAGATAGCCCGCGATTCGACGCCTTCTTTAAGGATTCCGATGCGCTCGACAATCAAATCGGGCGAGGGCACCGGCCGGTCTATCCCCACTCCGGGAGACTGCTTGGTCAGCGGCAAAAGGCCGCCGATGTTGGCATTGCGGCGAGTGAGAAATTCTTCTTTGCTGATATAGTCGTTTTCGGCCAGTTCTTTCATGACCAAAAAGCGCGAGATAATGTTTTGCTCTTCTTGTGTAAAGAGATCGTCTATCGCCGGCGGTTCATCGTCTTTTTTGCTGTTTTCCTTGGCTTCGGCCTGTTTGCGCAAGGCTTTGTAGATGGTGGCCTTGCTTTGGGCGTTGCCGGCTTCTTCCGAGATGTTAAAAACATTGTCTTCAATCACCAGATTGCTTTGCTTGAGGGTAAGAGCGCGCAGGCGAGCTTGAGCAATCTCGGAAATACGCATCGGAGCGCCGGTGGTGCTGCCCAAAATGGAGGTGTCTTTGCTGTCGATGATAATCAAGTCTTCATAGTATTGGCGTGCGCGGTTGAGGCGGCCGAGTTTTTCGGAGGTCAGAGCTCCCACCAGCAGAGCCTGTTGATTGCGCGGGTTGGCCTTGAGCGCGGCCAGTACGTATTCGAGAGCTTTGTCAAAATCGCCTTGCGAATAAGCAACGGTTGCGTCAGAGGCTTCGGCGTTGCCGTTTTTTTCAAACTGGCGGACAAACCAGTTCGATTCTTCGGCGGTGTCTTTTTTATCAAATACGGCGCAGCCGGATATCATCAAAGCCGCCGTCGTCAGCAGCAAAACATTGGAAAAACGCGCGCAAAACAAGGGTTCACTCCTCATATAAATCCATAACTTGTGGCTATCTTATAAAAAAATCGCAAATATTACAATAATTTTGTTTGCTATGTGAATTTGTGCTTGATTTCTTGAAATAATTATGTAGTATTCAAGCAAATCAACCGGATTCAAGATGTCTGCGGATGTGGTGAAATTGGTAGACACGCCAGATTTAGGTTCTGGTGCCGCAAGGTATGGGAGTTCGAGTCTCCCCATCCGCACCACTTTTGCAGACAGCCGGCCAATCCTAACTTTAAATATGGAAAGAATACGATGAAGATTACCGAGTCCAAATCCACTGGCCTTAACAAGGAATACAAGGTGGTTGTCCCCGCGGCCGATTTTGAGGCCAAAGTCGAAGCCAAAATCAAACAAATTGCCAAAACCGCCAAACTTCCGGGATTTCGCGCCGGCAAAGCGCCGTTTGCGATGCTGAAGAAAAAATATCATGACAGCGTTATCGGCGAAGTTGTTGAAAGCGCGGTTCGCGATGGCGCCAACGAGGTTATCGTTTCCAAAAAACTGCGTCCGGCCATGCAGCCCGACATCAAAATCACCTCGTTTGCCGACGGCAAGGATTTGGAATTTGAAGTAAAACTTGAGAACTTGCCGGAAATCAAGGTCGGCGATTTCAGCAAAATCAGCCTCGACCGTTACATGGCCGAAGTGCCGGCCGAAGAAGTCGACAAAGCACTCAAATATATCTCTGAGGCGCACAAGGAAACCACAAAGGTAGACGGCAAAAAAGCCGCCAAGGGCGATGTCGTGATGATTGACTTTGTCGGTTCGATAGACGGCGTCGAATTTAAGGGCGGCAAAGGCAGCAACTATCCGCTGGAACTCGGTTCGGGAGCGTTTATCCCCGGTTTTGAAGACCAGCTTTTGGGCGCCGAAGCCGGCAGCAAAGTCGATGTAAAAGTCAAGTTTCCCAAGGATTATCATGCCAAAGATTTGGCCGGCAAAGATGCTGTTTTTGCGGTTGAGGTCAAAGAAGTCCGCGAACCCAAAAAAGTCGAGCTTAACGATGAGTTTGCCAAGTCGGTCGGCGCCAAAGATTTGTCCAGCCTCAAGGAAGACATCAGAGCCCGCATCAAAGGCGATTATGAAAATGCTTCAAGGCTCAAAATCAAACGTCAGCTGCTGGATATTTTGGATAAGGAATACAGCTTTGAAACGCCGGTTTCGCTGGTCGACGCCGAATATAAGGCGATTGTCGAGCAGTATGAACGCGCCAAAAAGGCAGGACAGCTTGACGCTTCCGAGAAAAATAAGCCTGAGGCCGATCTTCTGAAGGAATATAAAGATATTGCCGTACGTCGGGTTAAACTCGGCCTGTTGCTGTCTGAAGTCGGACAGTCGGCGCAAATCAGCATCAAGCCCGAGGATATCAACGCCGCCATCATGAACGAAGCCAAAAAATATCCGGGGCAGGAAAAAAACGTTTTGGACTACTACCTCAAAAACAAAGCGGCGGTAGATGGTCTTAAGGCTCCGATTTTTGAGGAAAAAATCGTTGACTATATCATCAGTCAGGCCAAAGTGACCGACAAAACGGTCAGCGTCGAAGAATTGTACAACTTCGGCGACGGCGCGGCCGCGCCGGCCGGCAAAAAGTCTGCGGCCAAAAAAGAGACGGCTTCCAAAGAGAAAAAAGACGTCAAAAAATCAGCCTGACGTCTGACGAAAGTCCGTATAAATGAAAAGCCCCGCCGACAGATTGCGCGGGGCTTTTTTGTTTTAAGAAAAACGGGCAATGTTTGCCATCGAGATTAGTCCTTTCCGACTTTCTCAATCCAATGAATGCGCTCCGGTTTGTAGCGATCATCCGGCTGCTTGGGCGTCTCGTCCGGATATCCGAGCGGCACAATTGCAAACGGGCGGATGTTTTTCGGCAGATTCAGGCGGGTGCGCAGGGCATCGACCACGCGTTGCATCGGTGCCGCGCCGCAATAGCAGCTGCCGATTCCTTTGGCCCAAGCGGCCAAAAGCAGGCTTTGAGTGGCAATGGCGCAGTCCACGTCAATAAAGCTCCAGGTTTCGTCTTCTTTGAAGCGGCTGAATGACTTTTCGACGTCGCCGCAGACAATAACCACGCAGGCGGCGTCTTTGGCAAACGAGGTCCAGCGCTGGATATGCCGCAATTCGGCCATAAACTCTTTGTCTTCAATCACCAAAAACTCCCACGGCTGCCGATTGTGTGCAGTTGGCGAATATTGCGCCGCCTTTATAATTTCTTCAATTACCGGTTTGGGAATGGGTTTATTCTGATAGCGGCGGACAGAGCGGCGCGTCAGCAGGCCTTGCATAAGTTCCATAAAATTTCTCCGTATGTTTTCAATCAGTTGATTGAATTTGCCGCCGTTTGCTTCATTTGTCAAGCGTTATTTTGCTCACAAAGGAAAAAGAGCGGAGATATAACTCCGCTCTTTCCTGACCTTCCAAACAACAAATGAAATTATTTTCTTTTGCCGTTTTCTCCGAAGGAACATTTTTTTATCATTCACTCATACCGGCAAAAGAAAATAACCTTTTCAATATACCAACATCGTGAACACAATAGATATAGTCCGCAAAGTTCGTCTGGCAACGGAGCCTCGACCAATTATCTAGGCGGCTTTTTTTAGCATAACTTCCGGCGCTTCGATTCCCAGCAGATACAGATTGAGTTTGAGCAAATCGCGGGTCAACGTGGCCAGTCGCAGGCGCGAAGCCGCAATTTTGACGTCGGTTTCGCTCAAAATCGGCGAAGTGTTGTAAAAACTTGAAAAGACCTGCGCCAAAGTATAGGCATAATCGGAAATAACGCTCGGCTCGCAAGATTCTTCGGCTCGCGCGGCCACATTGCCGAACTGCGCGATTTTAAGCGCCAAATCGCGTTCTTCGCGGTTGCCGACAATTACTTCGGCGGGCTGTAGTCCGGCGGCTGCGGCTTTGCGCAAGATAGAATTGAGGCGGGCGATTGCATACTGAATATAAGGTCCCGTCCGACCTTCAAAACGTGCAAAATCGTCTGTTTCAAACACATAGCCGGAGGCAATGTTGTTTTTGAGATCCTGAAATTTGACGGCGCCGACGGCAATCTGCGTGACCATTTTTTCAATCTCGTCTGCCGAATAGCCTTCAACTTCATTGGCGGCGGGCATTGATTCGCGCACTTTGTTTTTGGAAAGTTCAAGCAAATCCAAAAGATTCATCACGCCGCCGTCGCGCGTTTTAAAAGGTTTGCCGTCAACGCCGTTGACGGTTCCAAACCCGATGTGCCGCAAATTGACGTTGGGCGCCAGATTAAGTTTTTGCGCCGCTTCGAACACTTGCTCAAAATGCAATGCCTGCCGTTTGTCGACCACATAAATAATTTCCTGCGCCTGCAGGTCGTCGACTCGCATTTTAATGGTGGCCACATCGGTCAGCTGATAGCCGAATCCGCCGTCGCTCTTAACCAAGATAAGCGGCGGTTTGGATTCGTCGTCCATGCGGATAATCGCCGCTCCGTCGTCGATCTCCGAGATTTTTTGCGCGGCGGCCGCCGCCACAATTTTGCCGCAAGTTTCGTGAGCGTCGCTTTCGCCGAGCCAAAGGTCAAAATGCGCGTCCAAAATGTCATAAATTTTTTTGACGGCCGCCACCGACACGGCACGCAAATGCTGCCATGCGCGGCGATATTCGGGGTTGCCGTTTTGCAGTTCGGCGGTAATGCGGCGCGCTGTTTCTTTGGCCGCGTCGTCTTCTTTGCACTTCAGGTTGGCACGCTTGTAAATCGCCGATATTTGGTCGATGTCATAGCTTTCGGCTTTGGCCAGATTGCCGTCTTCGGCAATAATCTGCGCCAAAATCATTCCCATCGGCGTTCCCCAGTCGCCGAAATGCACGTCGGAAATGACTTCGTGTCCCATAAATAGTTTAATCCGGCGGATACTCTCGCCGATGGCGGCCGATCGCAAATGTCCGACATGCAGAGCTTTGGCCACGTTCGGCCCGCCGAAATCCATCACGATTTTGCGCGGCGCGGCAGATTTTCCGGCGCCAAAACGCTCATCGCCGGCGGCGGCGTCCATGGTGCGGCCGATAAATTCCGACGCCAGCGTCAGGTTCAGGAATCCGGGGCCGTCCACCGATATTTTGGCAAAATCGGCGTCTTTTTCCAGCTCGGCGGCAATCTGAGCGCCGATTTCGCGCGGGTTTTTATGTGCGCTTTTGGCCAGCGCCAGCGCGCCGTTGCATTGAAAATCGCTCAAATCCGGCCGGTCAGAAACTTTGACCGCGGCCAGTTTTTCATCAAATCCGAGTTTTTTGAAGACGGTGCACAATTTTTGATTCAGACAGTTTTCTATAGACAAAGACATTGTATTTCCTATTTTTTGCAGGTAAAGTAAAAGTGATTCGGCACCAGCAGCCGGCAGCTGAAATAAGTTTGCCGGTCAGGCACGGCATGGGTGCCGGTTTTTTCTTTGATACAGGTTTCGTCAGCCAGTTTTTTCACTTCGGCATAAGAAGTGTACAAGCTGTTGTAGCAAACGGCGGGACGTTGCGGCGTGGACTGACCGACCCACAAATGCGCCGCATCTTTGGCACCGGCTTCGCGTCGTCGGTCGACAAAAGGTTCAAACTGCGTGCACCCGCACAAAAAAACAGCCAATAGTGTATAATTTATGATTTTTGTTCTGGACAATTAAAAAATCTCCGTTAAACTATATGGAAGTAGTGGTACTATAAACGAACAACCGTAAAATGCAAGGCGAATTTACATGATTGAAACTCAAAACCAATATATCGGCGACGATAAAATGATTAAAATGCTTGAATATTATGCATGTCCAACTCCGCTTGAGGTTGTTCGCATGCGTTTTGCCGGCGCGGTGTGCAGTCCCAATATGGACTTGCGGCCGAGCGACGTCATCTCGTCTTTGTGGCCGTCAGGCCAGTCACCTCGGCTTCAAACCAAAGAAGAAGCTGATTTGTTTTTTAAATATTTTATGGGTTTGTGGGACGAAATGTTCGCCTCCGTAAAAGCCAATAAAATCCACTTGGAAAAGGTCTCGGACAAAGATGTGGCCGCGTACTGCGAACGCCGCTATGCCGAGGTGGAGCAGGGGTATGTCGAGGGATTTTGGGGCGGTCGCACCGATGTCAAAATTCCGCAGATGATTGCCGATATGATAGATTCGCTTTCAAACCTGGCCGACATGTACATCGTTTTGGGCAAAAAGGCCGCTGCCGGCGCCAAGACGTCGGAAGTCGTGCAAGCGTTGCACTATATCGATATTATGACTGAAAAAGCCATTGCTTTCATCATTGAGAAATCGGTCTTGCCGCGCATAGAAAGCCTGCGTCGCGAAGTCTGCTGAAATTTGGCTTATTTCTTATTTCTATCAACACTCTGGCGAACGGAGGGCAAGTTTTTGAGCTGCGCTTCAACTATTTCTTTGTCAAAAGCATAGGACGGTTCCTGAGCAATTCCGCCGGCCAATTTGGCCTGAATCTGCCGCCGGTCGACTTCGCCGCTGTCATCCTTGAGATCAAGCGCGTGCTGCCACTGAAACCGAGCTTCGTTTTGCCGACCCGTAAACCAATACACGTCGCCCAAATGCTCGCTGATAACTGCATTGGCCGGTGCCGCGTCGGCGGCTTTTTCCAAATATTTCTCAGCCATGCCGTAATAACCGAAATTATAGAGCGCCCAGCCGAGACTGTCGCTGATGTTGGCGTCTTCCGGCGCCTGATTATAAGCGTTGACAATCATCGTGAAGGCTTTGTCGATGTTGTGTTTCTGTTTCAGCCAGCTGTAACCCAGATAGTTCAGAACCATATAATGGTTTTGGCTCAGTTCGAGTGCCTTGAGCAAAGCTTTTTCGGCCTGATTCCATTCGCCCGACTGCTCATAAGCAATGCCCATGGCATAATAGAGCACCCAGCTGTTTTCTTTGTCTTCGGCGGTGCGCAGCGCGGCCTTATAATATTTGACGGCTTCCTCGGGATTGTTTTTCATGCGCAGGACATCGCCCAAATCCAAAAATATTTGTGAATTTGTCTGTCCGAGCGTCATCGATTTGAGCAGAAGCTCGGCGCTGTCATAATCCTGTTCTTTAATGAGATTGTCGGCTTTTTTGAGCTGCGCGGCGTCATACACCGGCGAAACCCGGGAGATGGTGTCATAGAGGGCGTTGGCAGCCGTATACATTTCGCGGTTTTCCAAAATGTCGGCCAGCAAAAGTTTGGCCAGGTCATAGTCGGGATTCTGATAAATCGCCAAACTGGTAAACATGTGCGCCACGTCGATTACTTCGTCATAGCGGAACGTGGCGGCTATCGAAAACAGCGCTTCGGCGGCGCCTTCGTTAGGAGTCGTAATCAGCCGCTTGACGGTTTGGGGCGTTGCTTTGTGAATGCGCTCGGCATATTCGGCCAGAATGCCGGCGCCGGCTTTTTCCTGATCAAAACCGGAAACCAAGGCTTCGGCTTTGTCTTTTTGGTCGGTGCGCAGATAAAAGTTGGCAATCACTTGCAATGTGCGCAAAGACAGTTCCATTGTTTCTTCGTTAATCAAGACTTCGTAATTTTTCTGTGCTTCGCGGCTGCGGTTGAAGTAGTCGTTAATCATACCGGCATGAAAATGGTAGATGGCGCGAAAACCGTCTTCTTTTTTGAGCGGGGCAAGAACCTTCAGCGCTTTGTCCGGATCGTTGAGGCCGACATAGTTCCAAGCGTTGAGCAGCGGAGCAATAAAGTTTTGGTAGGCCGGATTGTCAAACTTTTTGGTGGCGTCGATACTGTCCTGATATTGGCCGTTGTGCATATTTTGCACGGCAATGACGGTATAGGCGAAATTGTTGCTGCGTTCCTGTTTGACAATTTGCCGGGCATAGGTGGCGGCTTCGTCCACGCGGCTCTGAAAAACCAGAAGAAGATAGAGTCGACTGATAAGTTCTTTATTGTCCGGATCGGCCTGTGCGGCTTTGATGTAGTAATCGGAGGCTCTGTCAAAGTCGCGGCGCAGGTGAGCGACTCGGGCAGCCAGATACGCGCCGTAAGATTGGTTCGGAGTCGGTGCAACATCCGCAACAATCGGCTGCGGGTTTTCAGCTTTTTTCTCTGTATAAGTGCAGGAAATAAATATGGCAGCTCCCGCCAAAACCGCTCCCAATGTCCAACGCGCCATTTTCATCTACAATCCCTAATTGCTTTCAATGATTATTAATATGATATATTTTTTACAATCATACAATAGGCTTCTAAACATATTGTTAAATTTGTGTAAATTGACTTGCAAAGCGGCGCAAATGATTTAAGTTAGGGATGATGACTGAACAGATTGACATAAAACAAATTTTGGAATGGTATCTGTGGGCCGGAGTGGATGAAACCTGCGGTTCTGAGCCGTTTGCGCCGCCACCGCGGCCATCGGCGCCGTCTTTGGTCATGCCTGCGGCGCGCGCGGCGTCCACCAATCTGGCGCAGGATACCGGCGGGGCTTTTCGCAGCGCGCAGGAAATCTGTGCTCAGGTTTCCACGCTTGAGGAATTGCGCGCCGCGGTAGAGAAGTTTGAGGGCTGTGCACTCAAGCTGACCGCCGCACACACGGTGTTTGGCGATGGCAATCCGCAAGCCGGCGTTTTGCTTATAGGCGAAGCGCCCGGAGCCGATGAAGACCGCATCGGCGTGCCGTTTGTCGGTCGTTCGGGGCAGCTTTTGGATAAGATGATGGCGGCCATCGGATACGACCGCACCAGATACTACATTTGCAATATTTTGCCATGGCGTCCGCCGGGAAACCGCACGCCGCTCGATTCCGAAATTGCGGTTTGCCTGCCGTTTCTCAAAAAACAGATTGATTTGGTTGATCCCGATTATATTTTGGTCATGGGCGCCGCCGCGGCCAACACGCTTCTGGACAACACCGAAACCATTTCCAAAATGCGCGGCCGTTGGTACGAATATGTCAAGTCAAACGGTCGCACGGCCAAGGTCTTGGCCGGTTTCCATCCGGCCTACCTGTTGCGCACGCCGGGGCAAAAAGCCAAAGCTTGGGCAGATTTGTTGCGTCTTTATAAGGAAATTGCCTCTGGAAAAAATGCAGAAAGTTATTAAAAGATTTACTATTTGTTGTTATGATGTATCCAAAAGAATGAGTTTTGTCGTTGCAAAATAAGGAACATCCGATGAAAAATATGCACAAGCTTTTTTTGGGTTGTCTGGCGGCCGGAACCATGGCCTTCGCCAACGCGGCGTCAGCGGCCGAAAACAACGTTATTTTTAAAATCCATAATATTGTGCCGGTCAAAGACGCCGACGGGCTGGTTACCGCCTGCGAAATAGGCGCCACGTTCTATAACCGCACTCAGGTCGAAATCAGCAATCTGAGCCTTGACTTGGTGTGGAAAGACGATGTTGTCAGCGATGCCATCGCTCAGGAAGAGCGCGCTCAACGGCAGGAGCTCAATAACAGGCGCCGCCGCAACGGCACCGCCGCCTACAGCAGTACCGACATCGTTTTGAATTTAAAACTGCCGCCCTTAAAACCGCTGCAACAGGTTACCCTCAAGTCCAAAGTGAATACGGAACGTTGTTTCTTGCTTCTCAACGAAATGGACGTCAACGTTTCCAATTGCGGAACTTATGCCACTGTCGAAGGCGCCGACTGCTTAAGCCTGATGCGCTTTGTCAGCCCCAGAACGCCGGAATACTACTCTGATTTTAAGCCGATTTCTTATTCTGAGCAAATGGCTTCCGAAACGGACAAAACCAATTTGCAGAGACAAGAACTCAACACCTTGTATCAGGAAGCCGTTTCGTCTTTGTCCGAGTTGGGCAAAAAAATGACTGAAACCCGTCCGTCAAAAGGCGATTAACAGGAAAAAAACATGAACCGCGGTATGGCCATATTGGGATGTTTGCTTCTGCTCGGCGGAATGAAGTCCGCGGCGGCGCAATCGTTCGGCGATTCGGTTGCGGCAACGCCGGCGGCAGAGTCGGGCATACGTCTTCCGGAATCTGTTTCGGGTGCCGCGCCTTCGAGTGTCGCGCCGACTGCCGCTTCCGTGACTCCGCCGGCGGCCGAAACGCCCAAACCGCAGATTACCGATGCCACAATGCAAAAGGCTCTGACGGAAGAGCAGACGCAGTTGGAAAAAGAGCGCAAGCTTGATGAATTCTTTATTCCGAACGGCGGTCTTGACGTCTTAAACCGCCCGACGGAAGACGGTTCTGTCCGTGGCAACGCGGCCATGGTCGAAATCAACCAAGACGGCGATTCCCGACGGGCGGCAAAAATCTTCTTGTATTATGAAGATTTTCGTATTTCCGGTGCCTTGGGCGGCGCAACCACCTGTGATATGCGCTTTTTTGTGCTGACAGATTTGGATCGCAAGCTGGTTAATCTGGACGTCAAACTGGTGTGGCCGGAGATGACGACCGCGCTTTCGTTTGCCAACATCATGCCTAACACCCCGACCTACATGGACTACACGCTGGTCGGCGACGGTTGCTACAGCATGGACAAGATGCCCAACATCGTGGTCAATCGTTGCCGCGTTCGCAATCTCAGCGCGGCCGAATGCGCCGGTAAGATTGTCTGGCTGTCGGCTCAGAAACAATGATGAAATTTTGGCGGAATATCTTTCTGGCGCTGTTTATGCTGTTGCCGCGCCAAGGCGAGGCGGCGGTGCCGGATATTCTCAATTCGGCGGCTTATCAAAAAATTTTGGGCTATCTGCTGATTAATCAGGACGATGTTCAGCTCTACAAAAAAATCTTTCGCGCGATTGACGAGGCTGATTTTGCCAAGGCTGACGAACTCAGTGCCGAGTTGGACAATCATATTTTGCTGGGCACCGTTTTGGCGCAGAAGTATCTGCATCCCAAATATCGGAGCACGGCGCCGGAACTGGCGCAATGGCTGGTTCACTACGCCGATTTGCCGGCTGCCGGCCGTATTTCGCGTTTGGCGCGGCGCAAAGGCGTGGCCGCCGAACTGTTGCCTCCGCTGCCCGAAGGCGCCGATTTTCTGGCCGGTCGTCAAATGTCGGCGCAGACCAAGGCTTATTTATACAAAGAGGTTGGAAGGTTTCGCAAGTTTTTGCGTCAGGGCAAAACCAAGCGCGCGCGTCAGGTGTTGGAGCAGACAAAACTGCGGCAGTTGCTGCCGGACGCGGTATGGGACGATTTGGCGGCGTCTTTGGCGCTCAAATATTTTGTCGACGGTTACAATCAGTTGGCGTGGCAATGGGGCGTGAGGGCGTCTCGCCGCCGCACGTCCGGCGTGGCTCCGTGGGTGGCTGGTCTGGCCGCTTGGCGAAAAAAAGATTATAAAAACGCGGCGCTTTATTTTGAAAGGTTGGCTCGTTCCGGCAATAACGACGAATGGCTGACGGCCGCCGGCGGATATTGGGCATGGCGTGCCGATATGCGACTTTTGCATCCCAACAAAGCGCGGGAAATGCTTGCCGAAGCGGCTCGCTATAAGCAGACTTTTTATGGCATTTTAGCCGCTTACCAGTTGGGACAAACCATCAATTACAACTGGGAAACCATCTCCTACCTCAACGATTTTGACAATCTGGACTATATTCATGAGCTTGTGGCTTCGCCGAGCATCCGCCGTGCGGTGCTTTTGCTTCATGCCAAGCAGCCTAAACTGGCCGAAGAAGAACTGCGTCACGGTTATGACGCCATGACGCCGCAACAAAAAGAGGCGGTGCTGTTTTTGGCCGCCCGATACGATTTGCACGCATTGGCGATATTTGCCGGAAACGATTGCCGTGACAACGCTGCCAACCGCAGTTATGAGGAATTGACTTATCCGGTGCCGCAATGGTGGCCGCAGCGAAATTGGCAGATTGACAAAGCGTTGGTTTTGGCAATGGTGCGTCAGGAATCGGCGTTTCGTCCGGAAGCCGAGAGTGCGGCCGGTGCCTGCGGACTCATGCAGCTGATGCCGCGCACGGCTTATCAGATTACCAACGACCGCGCCTTGCGCAACAACAAAAAGAAGCTCAAAGACGCCTCGTTTAATTTGGAACTCGGACAGCGTTATGTCAGCTATCTGCTGGACAAACCCTATATCGACGGCAATTTGTTTTATATGCTCACGGCCTATAACGGCGGTCCCGGAAATATGCTTAAGTGGAAAAAACAGGCGCATGCCGGTCAAGATGCGTTGTTGTTTATTGAGGCCATTCCTTCGGCTGAAACGCGTATTTACATTGAGCGCGTTATGGCCAACTATTGGATTTATGCCATGCGTTTCGGCCTGCCGACACCGACGTTGGCGCAAGTGGCTGCCGACGAGTGGCCGCTTTTGCCGCACTGACGATTTTGCTTTACGCTTCTTCCAAAATATGCTATTATAATAAACAGAACAAATTATTATATAAAATTATGGAAAATATCATTATTTTTGCAGGCGCCATCATTTTGACGGTTGCAATATTGTACGGATTTTTAAGAAAAGGGATAAATTTCAAAAAAATTGCAATGGCGATCGTCGCTGTTGTCGTCGTAGATGTTCTTCTGTTTCAAATGGCAGAAAACCATACGGTTGAATTTTATCTCGGTGACGGCATAATAGCAGAAGGATTACGGATACTTTTTTGGATATCTGTATTTCTTATCGGCTGTGCCGCTGTTGTTGCTCTTATCAGAGTTATTTGGTGGGTGGCAACAGAAAAATTCGGCAATTTTATCCTTCTGATTTTGGGAGGATTGGTTGCTTGGGGAATTGACGTTTTGGTACAGAGCTTTGTCCCTGGATTGCGTCCAATTTCCTTAATTGCCACCTTCATTGTCGGAGGATTGGCTATTATCGGAGCGTTTGTCTCTGATAAAAATTAAAAAAACAATATCCGCCTTGCCCAAAGCAAGACGGATATTGTCGTTTTAAGTCGCCGCCCCTCCAAACCGTCTGCCGCGTGCTTATATTTATAAGCGGCTTATCTTAAGGAGGAAAAATCAATGGAATTATATCTGTTTTTTGCACTGCTTTTGTTGTATCTCATCACTGCGTTTATGGTGCCGTCGCATCTGCGGTACAAGATTTGGACCGTGGCGTTTATTGTTTCGTTTGCCGTCACCGCCGTGGCCATAGGATTTGTGCGGGTGAGCCGTCAGGATGTCATGATGGATGCCAATCAGCTGAATTGGTACTATATTTTGTTTTTGTTCGGCATGATTACGGTGGCGCTCGGCGTTTTCAATCTGTGGATGTATCGCAAACCTTTGTGGCGGATTTTGAGCACGTCGGATACCGATTTGGATGATGATGATTGAAAAATAGTTGCACTTTAAAAAAAAAGTTTTAATATGAACACATACATACTAACAAACCTTTTAGAAGGGGTGCAATATGGAATGTTCTTCTGACAACGGCAGACGTTGTTGTGCCGGCAAGCTGGTTGCGGCGGTGTTGGTGGCCTCCGGTTTGGCGCTGGGCGGCTTTTTCCCCGGCTGGTATTATTATCAGTCCAAAGTCAACGCCAACTCTGTCACCGTAAAAGGTCTGGCCGAGATGGACGTGCGCGCCGATTTGGCCATATGGAATTTGCGCTACGTCGTCACTTCCAATGAACTTCCGGCCGCTCAACAAAAATTGAGCGAGCAGCGCACGGTAATATATAATTTTTTGGCCAAGCAGGGTTTCAATCAATCTGAAATCAGCGAAGGCCGGATAGAAACGACGGATCTGATGGCTAATCCGTATCGCAGCAACAACGACATGAATGCCCGTTTTATTGTCAATCAGACAATCACCATTCGTTCGGCAAACGTCGATTTGGTTGACAAAGCTTTGCGGCAAAACGGCGATTTGGTCGCCGCCGGCATTATTTTGGATAACCAGTATGGCCAACCGGTTTCCTACATTTTCACCGGTCTTAATCAGATTAAACCGCAGATGTTGGAGCAGGCCACCAAAAATGCCGCCGCCGCGGCCGCCGAGTTTGCCAAAGCGTCGGATAGCCGAGTGGGACGGATTCGCCGTGCCAGTCAGGGCGTGTTTTCCATTCTGCCGCGCGTTCAAGCCTCCGACAATTCGGAGAGCCAGTCCATCGACAAGACGGTACGCGTAGTTTCAACCATTGAATATTGGCTCGAATAAGTTTTTTTTAAGTAACATAGCGTTGTTACTTCCTCCACGAAAAACGCCCTCTTAGAGGTTAGAGGGCGTTTTTTTGTAGAAAGTTTACAAGTCGGCAATCACGCTCAGACTGATGATTTCGTCCGGATTACTCACGGCGCCGTTGGGGCCGTCGCCTTTTTTGATGGCGTCCACATACTCCATGCCCGAAACGACTTGTCCCCAGACGGTATATTGGCCGTTGAGCCAATCGCAGTCGCCAAAGCAGATAAAAAATTGACTGTCGGCCGAATCCGGAAGCATCGAGCGCGCCATTGACACGGTACCGCGTTTATGCGGATTGCGATTAAACTCGGCTTTCAGTTTTTTGCCGGTGCCGCCGGTTCCGGTACCGTAGGGACAACCGGTTTGAGCCATAAAACCGTCAATCACACGGTGAAATTTGAGGCCGTTGTAAAATCCGGCGCGCGCCAACTCTTTAATCCGCGCCACATGGTTCGGGGCATCGTCGGCAAACATTTCAATAATCACGTCACCGTCTTTCAGCCGCAGCAAGAGGGTATTTTCGGCATCTTTCACCGGATACGAGTGTTTAATCTTTTTGGCGCGCGTTTTGCTCACCGTCAGTTTTTTCGTCTCGGCGCTTTTAAGACTTTTGGTTTCGCTTTTGGCCAGCTTGGGAGTTTCGGTTTTGCCAAGCTTCGGAGTTTTGTTTTGCGCCGACTTGGCAGTTTTAAGCAGTTTGGTTTCTGTTGCCATGGATATATCCTTTCAAATATTGCTTCTGATATTTATATAGGTACAAAAAATTTATTTTGCACGCCGATAATTCAGCACGAAATCCACCCGCTCATCAGCGCTGAGGCCGCAAGGATAATGTTTGTCCACTTCTTTAAGACAGCCCACCAGACCGAAGCCGTTGGCAATCTGAATAGCCAGCCCCGGACGGGCGTTCAGTTCCAGCATCATGGGGCCTTTGCGGGCATCAAGCACAATATCGGCGCCCAAATATCCAAGCCCCGTCATGTCATAGGCCATAGCTCCGATTTTGAGATGTTCGCGCCAATAAGGCACCTGAATTTGCATCAGGTCGGCACCGGTATCAGGCTGCCTGACAA